>CAWBHC010000005.1:0-547958 GCA_963788595.1 uncultured Thermoleophilaceae bacterium | reverse complement strand
AGCGTGAGCGTCACGGCCAGCCGGGCTTGGTTGCCGGCCCCGTCACGAGCGATCACAAGTGCTCTGACGCGCAGCTTGCCGCGTTTTCTGAGTGCGGTGTAAGCGTTGCGTGAGAGCTTGAGCTTGGCGAGTCTCGACTCGCCGCCGGCGAGCACCATCTTCTTCTTGGCGATCGTGCGGCCGTTGCGCTTGAGCGCGACCGTGATCCGGCAGCCGTCGCGCTCACGCGCGGGGCAACTGATCCGGATCGCCCCGACACGGCGGCTGCTGATCCTGACCGCCTTGCGCGAGAGCCTGACCTTCGGGCCGCCGTGTTGTTCCTGGCCCCGCGAACGGGTCCGTGTACGGATTGCCCGGCGGGTTCGTCGGCGGGTTGGTCGGCGGGTTCGTCGGCGGGTTGGTGGGCGGGGTTGTGGGCGGCCCGGTCGGCGGCACGTCCGCGGGCGGCTGATAGTCGTCCCCCTCAGGCCGCAGTCCCGGCGCTCCCGGCACGGGTAGAAGGTCGAGCAGGGTCAACAGCGGGGGCAGGATGACATCGAAGGGTGACCACAGCCAGCACTTGTGGTCACGCCCGAACGCGCTCGCGCTGAACGGCTTCATCGTCTGGTCGTTCGGAGCCAGGTTCATGACCTGGCCGCGCCCGGTGCTGAAGCGCGGCCACCCCGGCAGGCCCGACCCGTTCGGGTTACCCGTCCTGGCGAAGTTGCCCCAATAGGACTGCATGCGCCCAGACAGCGTCGCCTGGGCGGGCGTCATCGGTAGCGGGATGCCGACGATCTTCTTGCTGAATACGTAGATGACGTCGGAGACGTGGTAGGCGAGCGTCGGCACCCGGGTCACTAGTGGGATGGGCGCGGCGGGGTCGTTGAACTCGTACGCGTAGGTGGGGAATCCCGCCGCCCCCGTGAGCGCATAGGTGTTCTTGGTCGAACAGGAAAAGATGGCGTCTCCCATCAGCGCTGCGACCCCCAGGTGCGCGGGCGACTCGTAGGCGTCGTAGCCGGGCGGGGTCGGGTAGTTGCGCAGCGGATACACCTGCGCGGCAACTTCGCCGATCAGCCCTGAATAACCCGGCACGTGATCGAGAGGCGAAAACAGCGTGGCATAGCGCGCGATCTCCTGCTTGTAGGTGTCGTTGTTGAGCGGCTTCCCGGTTATCTCGGGCCCCGCGATGGCGAGCGCGGTGCCCTCGTCGTGGGTGGTGCCGATCATGACCGGCACCTTGTTGGCGCGCCCGGTCAGGATCGCCCGCCTGGGCGGCATCGGCACGTAGTGGCCGTCGACGCTCGGCAACACAAAGGTGAACAGCCCGCCGACCTCACTGGTGGTGTAGCCCGCCAGCAGCTCCCTGGTCGACTTCGAGCGCATGCAGGCGACGACCTCCGCCGCCGCCCCTTTGCAGCCCAGTTTCTCGCGCGCCGCGAAACGCTTCGCGCGCGTCTGCGCGTCCACTCCGGCTATCGCCGAGATCGCCGACGTGCAGGGACCGCTCATCATGATCGCCCTGTGGAACAGGCCCTTCGATTGCGGCGAGGCGATGTGCGCGCAGGCACTGAACGCGCCGGCCGACTGGCCCGCCACCGTGACGTTGCCGGGGTTGCCGCCAAAGCCCGCGATGTTGCTCTTGACCCAGCGCAGCGCGGCCTGCTGATCCTGAAAGCCGTAATTGCCCGTGCTGCCGTAGCGGTTCTCCTTGGCGAAGCCAGGCAGCGCCAGGTAACCGAAGGCGCCCAGCCTGTAGTTGACTGTCACCACGACCACGTTCTGGGTCGCCGCGAGCTCCTCGGGGCTGTAGTCGCTGCCCGCGCCGACCAGCCAGGTCCCGCCGTGGAGATAGACGATCACGGGCAGGTTGGTGGCGTCCGTCGCCGGCGTCGTCACGTTCAGATACAGGCAATCCTCATTCGCGCTGGGAAAGCGGTTGGCCTTGCTGACGCCCTGCGGGCAGCGCGAGCCCGGCACGAGCGCGTCGCGCACACCGCTCCACGCCGCCGGCGGCTCCGGCGAGCGCCAGCGCAACTCACCCACGGGAGGAGCCGCGAACGGGATCCCCTTGAAGGACCGGAAGGTCGGGTTGACCTGCCCCTTGACCGCCCCCGACTGCGTCCCCACCGTGTCCGAGACCGCCAACGCGGGCGCGCTCAGCGCCAGCGACAGCAGCACCGCGCCCGCGAGCGCCACAGCGCACACCAGCGCAGAAACCCCTTCACGACGGACGTCTCCCAGACTAGGATCGCCGAACCCCACTCGCTGCACCCTCTCCTCCTCCTGTTCGCACCGGCCCAGGAACTTGCAGCCGATCAGCGAAAAGTACAGTCAGTACGGTTTGTTGTCCAGTGGGAACCGTGTGAATATGGCGCGCACGAGCCGTCTCTCAGGTGACCGGTTAGGGAGCCCTAAAACTGTGTTAGGGTCGCCTAACTATGCGCTCATTGACGAAGTATCTCCGTCGGCATCACATCGGCCTGCTGGCCCTCTTCATCGCTCTCGGCGGCACCTCGGTGGCCGCCGTCGGGCTGGCAAAGGACAGCATCGGTGCAAAGCAGATCAAGGAAGGCGCCGTGCGCTCCGAGGAGGTCCGGGACCGCTCGCTGCGCGCCGTCGACTTCCGGCGCGGCCAGCTGCCCAAGGGGTGACCGGGGCCCGACCGGTCCTCAGGGACCCCAGGGGCCGGCGGGCCCGGGCGCCCGCCCCCCCGGGCCGCCGGCTCAGCTCGCGCAGCTTCCGGCCGCGCGGGTGCGGCGGACGACCGACACGCAGATCATCCCCACCGCCGCCGGCGGAATGGGCGGCGCGGTTCAGGTGCTCTTCGGCGACCCGACCGCCGAGCAGTACGACATCGGCAACATGTTCGATCCGGCGGCTCCCGGGGTCCTCACCGTCCCTGTCACGGGCACGTACATCCTCACCGGGGCGGTGCGCTGGACTGCCAACGACGTCGGGGTGCGCAACCTCTACCTGCATGGCCCGACCTCGCCGACCGGCCAGGGCGGCATCCGGGCGTCGTCGAGCGTCGCCGCCGCGGATGGCGACACCACCCGCCAGTCGGTGGCCACCACCGAGCGCCTGAACGCCGGCGACCAGGTGTTCCTCAGCGTCTCCCAGACCTCCGGCGGCGACCTCGCGCTCGACGCGAGTCAGAACCAGATCCACCTCTCCGCGGCCTTCATCGGGCCGTAGGCGGACCCAAATGCCCGCCGCCGCGTCGCTCAGGCGGCGCGGCGGCCGGGCCGCCTGCTCACCTCGAGCAGGCCGCCGAGGCCCAGCAGGCCGCCGATTGCGAGCACCCACCAGACGGGGGACGCGCCGGAATCACTGTCCTCGTCCTGCTCCCGGCCGCGGCGAGCGGCCTCGACCGCCTCGCGGCCCGCCTGACTCGAGAGCGCTGCAAGGTCGGCCAGCTCGATTCCTTCGACCGGCTCGAGGCCGTCCGCTTCCTCACCGGTCTCCTCGGCCGGGGGCGGTTTCGGCTCGGGCGGGGTGGGGGTCGGGGCGGGCGGCTTCCACCGGCTCGAAGCCGGTCGACGGGCTGGTCGGGGTGACTGGCGTGACCGGCGCCGCGGGGGTGACCGGCGTGACGGGCGTGACCGGGGCCGCAGGGGTACCGCCCGTGCCCGTGCCGGCTCCGCTGTCGGGCGCATCCGAATCGGGGTTGGTGCCGCCGCCCTTGCGGTCAGGACCCTCGGGCGCCTTGCCGACCCGCACCGACACGATGTCGTCGGCGCCCCGCTCGTCGTTCTCCGTGGTGGCGCCGACGACGACGTCGTAGCTGCCCGGCTTGCGGAAGCGGTGGGTGACCTCTCTGCCCCTTCCCGAGCGCCCGTCGTCGAAGGTCCAGTTGATCTTGACGGTCTCACCCGCCGCCGCCCCGCTCACCGTCGCGGTGAACCGGACCGGATCCCGACCTTGATCTTCCGCGGGGATGCCTTCGCGCGCACGCTGAGCGCCTCGAGCGCCGCGATCCCCACCGTCATCGGCCCGCCCGCGGCAAGCTCGGCGGGCTCGCCGGCCGCCCCCGCCGGGCGCAGGAAGCGCGCGTCGCCGTTCTCGAGATAGAAGACGGGCGGCCCCTCGGGGAAGGTCGTCCTGCCGGTCGCCTCGTCGCGCGACACGACCACCGCGCCGGACGTTCCCTGGATCGTGAGCTCGCCGAATGCGAACGGGTCGACGTTCGCGGCCTTCAGCACCAGGTCGAGCGAATAGCCGGTGATCGGCACGGGCGCGGGAGCTCCGGGGAGCAGGTACGGGCGCGCGACCACGTCCGGCTCGCCGAGCGCCGAGATCGCGAGCGTGACCGGGTCGCCGCCTTCCGGCTCTATCGAGCAGCTCGTCGGGCGCCTGCGCGCTTGCCGGCGCGGCCGCGAGCAGGAGCACCAGCAGCAGGAGAGCGAATCGCCGCACCGCTACGGGCCCGCTCCGTACGTGAAGGACACCGACACGCAGCCGAAGGTATCGCCCGGCGCATAGAAGTCCGCGAACACCGACTGCGACCCGCCCGACGCCGGGATGGTGCCCGGGATGCGCTCGTACGAGACCGTGCCCGGGCCCTCGACCGGGCGGGGCCGCGGCCAGGTCGAGGTTGACCATCACGGCCCGCTTGTTGCCCGGGTTGGTGTCGCCGCGGCCGTCGAAGCGGAAGATCGCGCGGGAGCTCGCCCCGTTGATCTCGATCTCGGGCTCCTTCGTGTCGAGGTCGATGCCGTGCGCCGTGTACCTGAAGCGGACACCACCGCCGAAGTAAACACCGGCGGTCCTCGCTCGGCGGGTCGTACCAGCCCGCGAGTGAAGGGATAGTGGAACGCGTAGACGAGCGCCGCGACCGCCCTCGGCCGGGCACTCGGGGCTGCTCGGCGGATCGGCGCTCGCCCCGCCGAACACGCTGGTCCCCTCGCCCGAGTTCACGTACCGGATGAACGACGGCTTCGGCCGCCAGGTGATCTGCGCGCCGGTCAGGTCGACCGCTCCCGCGGGGCGGGCGAGCAGCGGCGGCTCGTCCCCGAGCGGGCCCGACACGGGCGGGTTGCCGCCGCCGGGGCCGCCGCCGGAACCGCCGCCGGGACCTCCGCCGTCCAGGGCCGTCGCTGCCGGTGACGAGCGCGTCGACCGTCAGCTTCCCGAAGGCGCCGCGCGGCAGCCGCCGCAGCCGCAGCCGCTTCTTGATCAGCCTGCCGGCCGCGCGCGTCAGCGACACCGAGGCTCCGCGCACGCTCGCCGCTCCCGTTCGGCGTGTCGAGGCTGAGCGTCGTCGCCGGCGCCTTCACCGCGAAGAGCGTCAGTCGCCGGCTGCCGACCTGGCCCACGATCTCGCTCGACGCGCCGAGGCGCACCTGCAGCCGTCCGAGCTCGACCTTCCGTCTGCGGCCCTCCACCCGCCTGCGCAGGACGAGCCCGCCGCGCTGGTTCAGAAGGGCGGTCGAGGACACGAGGCCGCCGCCGACCCGCAGCACGACACGGCGCGGGCGCGCCGACGCCCCGCCGAACGCGCCGATCTTGACGCCCTGCGCGCGGAGGCTCTTCACCGCCTTGCCCCGCAGGTCGATGGTGGTGGTGCCGGTGGCCGACGCCGCGGCGGGCGCGAGCGCCGCCATCAGGCCGGCCAGGGCGATGCAGACAAGCAGTCGCTTCATGGGGCAGGTCTCCCGGTCTTGTTCTCGTCACCGAGCCACGCGACGCGCAGCGCGGTCTGTCCAAGCGAACCCGTCTCGAGCTCGGCGTCGACGTCCCAGACCTCCGCGAGCCGCTCGCGCCCGAGCACCTCCGCGGGCGGGCCGGCCGCGACCGACCGTCCCTGCGACATCACGACGACCCTGTCCGCGACCGCCGCGGCGAGCGCCAGGTCGTGGACGACGAGGAAGACCGCGAGGCCGTCGTCGGCGAGCCCGCGCAGCAGCCGCGCGACGCTGACGGTGGCGCCGAGGTCGAGGTGCGAGGTCGGCTCGTCGGCGATCAGCACCGGCGCGTCCTGGGCGAGCGCCGACCGCGATCTGGACGCGCTGCAGCTCGCCGCCCGAGAGCGTCGTGAGCATGCCGCTCCGCGAAGCGCGCTGACGCCCGCGCGCTCCATGCGCGCGCTCGACGGCGTCGCGGTCCGCGCGCGTCGGCCGCTGCAGCGGCCCGATGTGCGCGCGAGCGGCCGATGCGGACCGCGTCGCGCACGGTCACGCCGGCCGGCACGCGCGGGCGCTGCGGCACGAACGCGCGCATCCGCGCGAGCGCGCGGCCGCGCAGCCGCCGCACGTCCTGGCCCATCCAGCGCACGCTCGCCGCCGGCCAGCTTCTGCAGCCCGGCCGCCGCGCGCGCGAGCGTCGACTTGCCGGCGCCGTTCGGCCCGACGACGGCGACGAGCTCGCCGCGGTCGATGCGCAGGTCGGCGCCGTGCAGGATCGGCGTGCCGCCGATCGTGACCACGAGGCCGCCACGTCGAGGGCCGGGCGCTCGTCGAGCACGGGCGCGGCCATCAGACGCGCCTTCCGCAGCAGCCACAGGAACATCGGCACGCCGAGCACGACCATGAACGGCCCGACCGGCAGCTCGAGCGGCGGCTTGAGCGGTGCGCGCGAGCGTGTCGCCGGCCACGCAGCAGCGCCGCGCCGCCGAGCGCCGAGACCGGCACCACGAAGCCGTGGCGCGCGGTGCCGCCGGCCATCCGCACGACGTGCGGGACGACGAGCCCGAGGAAGCCGAGCAGCCCGGCGATCGCCGCGGACGCCGCGGCCAGCAGCGCGGCCGCGACGCCGGCGGCGAGCCGGATCAGCCGCGGCCGCGTGCCGAGCGAGGCCGCGACGTCGTCGCCGAGCGCGAGCCGGTCGAGCGGGCGGATCAGGCAGACGCGCGATCGCGAAGCCGACGGCGAAGTACGGCCAGATCGACGCGCATCTCCTCCCAGCCGTCCGACGACGAGCCCGCCGGCGAGGAAGAAGACCGCCGACTGGACGCGGTCCGGGTAGGCGGTCATCAGCCCGGTCGTCCCGGCGGCGAACAGCGCGCTGATCGCGATCCCGGCCAGGATCAGCCGACCGACGCCGCCGCCGTCCGGGCCCGATCCAGGCGACCACGAACACGAGCGTCGCGGCGAGCAGCCCGAAGGCGAGCGCGCCGACCGGCAGCAGCGCGATCGAGCCGGGGAAGGCGAGCAGGATCAGGATCGCGCCGAAGCCGGCGCCCGCCGGTCACGCCGATCACGTCGGGCGAGGCGAGCGGGTTGGCGAGCGCGCCCTGCAGCAGCGCGCCGGCGACGCCGAGCGCCGCGCCGACCAGGATCGCCTCGACCGTCCGCGGCAGGCGCAGCTGGAGCACGATCTGCTTCGCAGGGCCCCTCCTCGCCGCGGCCGAGCAGCGCGTCGATGCACGTCGCGCGAGCGGGATGTGGACGGCGCCGAGCGTCAGCGAGGCGCCGACGGCCGCGAGCAGGGCGACCACGAGCCCGGCCACCAGGGCTACCCGGCGCGCCGCTCAGTGGCCCACTAGCGGTTCTTCAGGTAACGCGTGCGCACGCGGGTGATCGTCTCCGCGATGTCGATGTCCGGCTGGAGCAGCGAGTCGTCGGTCGAGACGTAGATGCGGTCGTTCCGGCCCGCGCTCGGTCAGCTTCCAGGTCTGGTTCGACTCCATGTAGCGCCGGATGCCGTCGAGATCGTCGGCGTTGCGCGTGCGGGACGGCGATGATGATGTCGGGGTCCTCCGCCACGATCGACCTCGTCAGAGATGCGCGCGAAGCCGTCCGCACGACTCGGCGCCCGCCGTGACGAGGCGTGCCGCCGGCGCGCTGCAGGAGGTCGCCGCCCCAGCTGTTCGGCAGGAACACGTAGGGCGTGCGGCCGACGCCCAGAACGAGCATCACGCGCGGGCGGCTCGTGTATCCGGCCGTGGCCTTCGCGACCTTGCCGTGAATGCGGCGCACGAGGCTGCCGGCCGGCGCTCTCGCGGTCGACGATGCCCGCGATCCGCTCGATGCTGTCGTAGCATGTCACGGCCGTAGCGCGGGTCGGCCTCGACCACCTTGATGTCCAGGCTGCGCATCGTCCGGGCGCCCTTCCGCCAGGTCGGCGACGAGAACACGAGCCCCGGCTCGAGGCTCGCGAGCTGCTCCATGTTCGGGCCGTTCGGGTGCGCGAGCGGCAGCGCGCGGACCCGCCTCAGCGACGGCAGGAAGCGCTCGCGCCCGCCGAGCGACTGGCCGATGGCGATCGGCTTGACGCCGACGCTGGCGAGCGTGTTCGCGGAGAACGGCGTGAGCGCGACGATGCGCTTGGGTGCGGCGGCGCCCGCGGGCGCGGCGAGCGCGACCAGCGCCGCTGCAAGAATCGCCGCCGCGAGTGAGGCGGCCCGGCGGGCTACGGATGACATTGCGTTCCTTGGTCGGTTAGGGAAGCCTAAGGCAAAGTTAGGGTAACCTAACGCGGCCGCTTCGGCGTCTGGCTCGCGGCGCCCATGACAGGAGACCGATGAGCGACAACGCGACCCCTCCCGCCTTCGAGCACGACGTCCCCGGCAGCCCCCCGCAGCCGCCTCCGCCACTCGAGGAGACGGCCCCGGCGCCGAGGCGCACGCCGGCCGAGGAGGCCCGCGCGCTGGTGGCCTCCACGAACGTCGGAACGCTCGCCACCCATAGTGAGGACGGGCATCCCGTGGGCCTCGCTCGTCGCGTTCGGGAGCCTCGAGGACGGTTCGCCGGTCCTGTTCGTCTCGCGGCTCGCCGAGCACGCGCGCAACCTCGAGCGCGACGCGCGCGCGAGCCTCGTCGTGGCCGACCCGCACCCGCGCACCGACGTGCTCGCGAGCGGCCGCGTCACGCTCGCCGGGACCGCCGAGCGTCCGGGCCCCGAGCTGGCGGCCACCGCGCAGGAGGCCTACGTCGCGGCCGTGCCGTCCGCCAAGGCGTACGCGAGCTTCCGCGACTTCTCGCTCTGGGTCCTGCGCATCGACCGCGTGCGCTGGGTCGGCGGCTACGGGCGCATGGACTCGGTCGACGCCACCTCGTACGCCGCCGCCGGACCTCGATCCGGTGGTGCGGGCCGCCCCGGGCGCGGCCCGGCACCTGAACGAGGACCACGCCGACGCCCTGCTGTCGATGGCGCGGGCACTGGGCGGCTATCCCGACGCCACCGCGGCGACCTGCGCGTCGATCGACCGGTACGGGCTCGACCTCGACCTCGACACCGAGCGCGGGCCCGCCGCCACGCGCATCCCGTTCGCCGAGATGTTGCGCGAGCCGGGCGAGCTGCGCGCCGCGACCGTGGCGCTCGCGCGTCGCGCCCGCGGCGAGTGAACGGCCTTCAGGGCCGCTCGACGAAGACGGTCCGCCCGTCCTCCAGGCGGTAGACCGAGCCGATCTCGCGGCCCTCGCCGACCACGCGGCGGCCCTGCAGATTGACCGTCTCCACGCGCTGGCCCTCCTTGACGATCACCGTGTTCTGGCCCTGACCGGAGCGCACGACGGTCACGTCCTCCTGCGTCAGCAGGTCGGAGAGCTTCAGCGAGGAGAGCGCCGCTAGCAGGAAGGCCACCGCGAGCACGATGCCGAGGTCGAAGAGGTTGACGAGGCCGTCGAGCGGGTCGCCGCCGCGGTCGGCGTGGCGGCGGGCGCGATTGTGGACCGGGATCATGGGGTCGTCGCCTCCTTGCCGGTGTCGGCGGTCGTGCTGTCGCCCTCGGCGGGCTTCTCCGCGGCGGCGGTCGTCTTCTCAGGATCCGCGACGGGCTTCTCTTCGGCGTCGACGGGCTTCTTCTCGGTTTCCGCGAAGGGCTTCTGGGTCTCCGCGGTGGGCTTCTCGGTCTCGCCGGGCTTCTTGTCGGTCTCGCCGGGCTTCTTGTCGGTCTCGCGGGCTTCTTGTCGGTTCGCCGGTCTTGTCGGCTCGCGGCTTCTTGTCGGTCTCGCCGGGCTTCTTGTCGGACTCGGCGGCCTTCTTCTCCGTCTCCGCGGCCTTCTCGTCTCGCGGCGACGGCAGCGCCATCAGCGGCCCGGTCGAGGTCAGCCGATTCGCCACGAACTCGAGGTCGGAGAGGTCCTGGCTGTAGAGGCGGTCCCTGCACGAGTGAGATGCCGAACGCAATCGCCCCGATCAGGAGGCCGAGGACCGTCACGCTGAACGCGATGCGCAGATTGTCGGAGAGCTCCTGGACGTCGCCGGCGGCGAGCCCGGCCAGGGCGGGGGAGAGCGGGATGAGCGTCCCCATCAGCCCGAGCGCGGGGCCCACGCGCACGAGGATGCGGGTGCGCTCGAGGCGCCGCAGCGAGCCGAAGTCGTGCTCGGCCAGCGCCTTGGCCATCATGCTCTCGGCGTCGGGCCGGCCCCAGTCGTCGACGAGCCGGGCGAGCGTCCGTCCCATCGACGCGCTCCACGCGACCGCGGACACCTCTCTGCGCGCGCGCTCCTCGCCGCCGCCCTCGACGAGCACCCTGCGCGTCCCCTCCGCAACGGCCCTGAGCCGCTCCATGTCACGCCGGCGCCTGCGCATCAGCTCGACGAAGAAGCCACCCAGCTCCACCAACACGACCGCCAGGGCGAGCACGGTCAGGATGAGCACCGGGACCTCGAGCGCCTCGGCGAGCTCGAAGATCACATCGTTCTGCACGTCGGCGAAGAGTGCCACGGAGCGCGTGAGGCTAGCCTAGGCCGCCGGCCGGGAGCCCGGCCGTGAAAACCCGTCGAGAGGAGACCAATGGAACGGACCCTGATCCTGGTCAAGCCGGACGCATTCGCGCGCGGCCTGACCGGGGAGATCATCGCCCGCTTCGAGCGCAAGGGCCTGAAGATCGTCGCCATGAAGCACATGACCGTGAGCAACGAGCTCGCCGAGGAGCACTACGCGCGAGCACCGCGACAAGCCGTTCTTCGGCGACCTCGTCGAGTTCATCACCGGCGACCCGCTCGTCGCGCTCGTGCTCGAGGGGCACGAGGCGGTCAAGGCGGCGCGCCAGGTGATCGGCGCGACCAACCCGATCGAGGCGGCGCCCGGCTCGATCCGCGGCGACTACGGGCTCGAGGTCCAGACGAACCTCGTCCACGGCTCCGACTCGAGCGAGTCGTCCGTGCGCGAGATCGGGCTCTTCTTCCCCGAGCTCGAGAGCTGACGAGGGTGCTCGTCCTCGCCTCCCGCTCACCCCGGCGGCGGGCGATCCTCGAGCAGCTCGGCGTCGAGTTCCGCGTGGAGCCGCCGGACGTCGAGGAGCTGAGCGCGGGCGATCCGCGCGCGATCGTGCGCGAGAACGCGCTTCGCAAGGCGCGCGCGGTCGAGGGTGAGCGCGTGCTCGGCGTGGACACGGCGGTGGTGCTCGACGGCGAGGCATTCGGCAAGCCACGCGACGCTGCTGGAGGCCGAGAGCGTCCTGCGAGCGCTGTCGGGGCGCGACCACGAGGTGATGAGCGGCATCGCGATGAGCGAGGGCGGCAACGAGGCGAGCGCCGTGGCCGTCACGCGCGTCCGCTTCCGCGAGCTCGACGAGCGCGACGGTCGCCTGGTACCTGGGCGCGGGGGAGTGGGCGGACGCCGCCGGCGGCTACGCGATCCAGGGCAAGGGAGCCGCGCTCGTCGAGGAGATCGAGGGCGACTACTGGAACGTCGTCGGCCTGCCCGTCCCGCTGCTGCTGGCGATGGTCCCGGACCTGCTCGGCTGATGCCGCATTTTGCAGCCATTTCGTGGCGTCTGACACACACGGGCGGGGGCCTGCACCCCTCCCGCAGGCCGAAACCCGTCGGCTAGACTGGTGCACGCCGGCCGGCGGCGTCGCCGGCGCCGTTCCCGAACGCGGCGCCGGGCCCGTGTGCTTCCGCCTCGGCGCTTATCCTCACCTCCACAGCGCGAATGGGCTTTTTCTCGTATCTCACCGGGATGGGCGGCCGCGACATGGCCGTCGATCTCGGGACCGCCAACACGCTCGTCTACGTGCGCGGTCGCGGCATCGTGCTCTCCGAGCCGTCGGTGGTCGCGATCGACTCGCGGACCAGCGAGGTGCACGCGGTGGGGATCGAGGCCAAGCGGATGCTCGGCCGCACGCCCGGGCACGATCCAGGCGATCCGCCCGCTGAAGGACGGCGTGATCGCCGACTTCGACGTGACCGAGCAGATGCTGCGCCACTTCATCCAGAAGGTGCACCAGAACCGCTGGGCGCATCCGCGCGTGGTGGTGTGCGTGCCGTCCGGCGTGACCGGGGTCGAGAAGCGCGCGGTCGAGGAGGCCTGCCTGCAGCGCGGGCGCGCGCCAGGCCTACCTGATCGAGGAGCCGATGGCGGCTGCGATCGGCGCCGGGCTCCCGGTGGGCGAGCCCACCGGCAACATGGTCGTCGACATCGGCGGTGGCACGAGCGAGGTCGCGGTGATCTCGCTCGGCGGAATCGTCGTGTCGCAGTCGATCCGCATCGGCGGCGACGAGCTCGACGAGGCGATCATCAACTACGTCAAGCGCGAGTACAAGCTGATGATCGGGCAGCAGACCTCGGAGGAGGTCAAGCTCGAGATCGGCTCGGCCTTCCCGCTCGACGAGGAGGTCCAGGCCGAGATCCGCGGACGCGACCTCGTCTCGGGCCTGCCCAAGACGATCGTGCTCACGAGCGAAGAGGTCCGCATGGCGCTCGAGGAGCCGCTCCAGCAGATCATCGACGCGGTCAAGGAGACGCTCGACCGCACCCCGCCCGAGCTGGCCTCGGACATCATGGACCGCGGCATCATGCTCGCGGGCGGCGGTGCGCTGCTGCAGGGGCTCGACGAGCGCCTGCGCGACGAGACCCAGATGCCGGCCCACCTGGCCGAGTCGCCGCTCACCTGCGTCGCGGTGGGCTCCGGTCGCAGCCTCGAGGAGTTCGAGGCAATCCACCGCGCCAACAAGAATTCCCGAACGAGCCGACGGCGGTAATCGGCGCGGCCCCGGACGGCGCGCCTAGCGTGTACGACAGGAAGGCGATCCGCAGGCGGCGGGCAGGGCTCGCCGTCTTCGTCGCGCTCTCGATCGCGATCCTGACCGCCTACTTCGGCGAGTCCGGCGGCGGCTTCTTCCACGCGCTCCAGCGCGGCGCCCAGGAGACCTTCGCGCCGATCGAGACCGGCGCGAGCCGCGCGCTCAAGCCGGTCCGCGACCTGTTCGGCTGGGTCGGCGACACCGTCGACGCCAAGGACGAGAACGAGGCGCTCGAGGCAGCGAGGTCGACGCGCTGCGCTCCAGGAGCTCGCCGAGCGCGCGCACCGCCGCAGCGCGACGCCGAGCAGCTGAAGGGCCTCGTCGGGCTCTCACAAGGAGGAGGGCTTCCCGCAGGGCACCGAGCCGGTGACGGCGCGCGTGATCGCCCGCTCGCCCAACGTCTGGTACTCGAGCGTCAAGATCGACAAGGGCTCCGAGCGACGGCGCTGCAGGTCGACCAGCCGGTGATCGCGGCGGCCGCGACGACTCGGCCCGACCAACGGCGGCCTGGCCGGCAAGATCACGAGCGTCACCGGCGGCACCGCCGAGGTCACGCTGATCACCGACGCCTCGATCGGCGTCGGCGCCCAGGTGATGCCGGCCGGCGCCGCCGGCGTCGTGCGCCCCGAGGTGGGCGACCCGCGCGACCTGCTGCTCGACCTCGTCCACGGCGGCCGCGTGACCGAGAACGCCGATCGTCGTCACCTCCGGCTTCCGGACCTCCGTCGGTCGAGTCGCTCTTCCCGCGCGGCATCCCGATCGGCCGCGTGAGCGACGTCGACCTCGACGAGGTCGAGCATCTACCAGCGCGTGCACCTGCGAGCCGTTCGCCGACCTGCGCCGGATCGACATCGTGCAGGTGCTCACGCGCAGGCGGCGCGCCGACGCAGACCGCCGGGGTGGTCGACGCCGTGAGGCTCACTCCCGGGCGCGTTCGTGCGCGTCGGCCTGCTGCTGCGTGCTGGCCGTCGTGCTCGCAGCTCTCGGCGCTCAGCCAGATGACCGTCCTCGGCGGCCACTTCGACATCGTCGTGCTCGTGGTCGCCGCCGTCGCGCTACTACGGCGGGCTCGTCTGTCCGGCTGCGCCGTCGGCTTCGCCGCCGGCTTCCTGCTCGACCTGCTCAGCGGAGCGACGATGGGCGCCTCGTCGCTCGTGCTGACGGCCGTCGGCTACGGCGTCGGGCGCTTCCGCGAGCTGCGCGACCCGAGCCACGGCCTGATGCCGCTCGCCGTCGGAGCGGCTGGCCACCGGCCGCCTGGGTGCTCGCGTTCGCCGCCGTGTCGTTCATGCTCGACGTCGGCGCCACGGTGAGCCCGCTGGTGCTGCGCGAGATGGTCGTGACCGTCCTGCTCAACACGCTGATCGCGCTGCCGGTGTTCACGGGCTGCCGCAGCCTGCTGCGCCCGGTGCTGGCACGTCGACCCGCTCGAGCTGAGCGCGCGCCGGCGGCCGCCGCGTCGAGACCGGCCCGACTCGGCCTGCGCGGCCTGGAGGTCTGAGCCGGGATGTACCTCGACAACGAGCGCCGCCCGACACTCACGCCGCAGCTCGCGTTCCGCGTCGCGGTGATCGGCGGCGTCGCGCTGATGGCGTTCGCGATCATCTTCTTCCGGCTCTGGTACCTGCAGGTGCTGTCGGGCGACAAGTACCTGGCCGAGGCGCGCGACAACCGGCGTGCGCGAGATCAAGGTGCAGGCGCCGCGCGGCGAGATCGTCGACCGCAACGGCGACGTGCTGTGGACAACCGCAGCGGGCTCGCGCTCGTGGTGAGCCCGGACAAGATGTCCGAGGACCCGGCCGAGCGGCGCGAGGTCTACGAGCGGCTCGGCAAGCTGCTGCGCATGAAGCCCGACCGCGATCGAGCGCCGTGCGGAGCGCGACCTGAAGGCGCGTGCC
Source organism: uncultured Thermoleophilaceae bacterium (assembly GCA_963788595.1). Classification (GTDB taxonomy): domain Bacteria; phylum Actinomycetota; class Thermoleophilia; order Solirubrobacterales; family Thermoleophilaceae; genus JACVRW01. The sequence continues at coordinate 533,162 of CAWBHC010000005.1, read as the reverse complement.
GTTCTCGTCGGCCACGGTCAAGCGGGACGTGCCCGGACGCGCTCGCTGCCTACGTGCTCGAGCGCCTCGACCGCTTCCGCGGGCGTCGAGGTCGAGCGCCAGTTCGTGCGCAAGTACCCGCACGGCGAGATCGGCGCGCACCTGTTCGGCACGGTCGGCGAGATCACCGAGGAGCAGCTCGACGACGAGCGCAACAACGGCGTGGAGCTGGGCGACCGCATCGGCCAGACCGGCATCGAGGCCGAGTACGACCGCTTCCTGCGCGGCATCAACGGCGCCGACCGGGTGGAGGTCGACGCGCTCGGCAACATCAGCCGGCCGCTGCGCGACGAGCGCCGGCCCCAGCAGGGCCGCCAGCTGCGCCTGTCGGTCGACCTCGACGTCCAGCGGGCCGGCCAGGAGGCGCTCGCCGGAGGGACCGGCAAGGGCGCGTTCGCGGTCATGGACGTGGACAACGGGCGAGGTGATCGCGCTCGGCTCCTCGCCCTCGTTCGACGCCGACCGCTTCTCCAAGGACTACACGCGCCTGCGCAAGGACGAGAACGCCCCGCTCGCCAACCGCGCGATCCAGGGCGGCTATCCCGACCGGCTCGACGTTCAAGCTCGTCACGGCGGTGGCCGCGCTCGAGGGCGGCGTGATCACGCCCTGACACGGTGCTGAACGACCCGGCGGTCGCTCACGGTCGGCGCGCAGTGACCTTCAAGAACGCCGGCGACGTCGCGACGGCGCGCTCGCGCTGCGTCAGGCGCTGACGGTCTCGAGCGACGTGTTCTTCTACCAGCTCGGCCAGCGCATGAACACCGCCGGACGACGGTCTCCTGCTGCAGCGCTGGGCGCGCCGGCTCGAGCGTGGGCCGCAAGACCGGCATCGACCTGCCCGACGAGCTGCCGGGGCGCATTCCGACCCCCGGCTGGCGTAACCGCGGCTACGCGCAGTTCCTGCGCTGCAAGGAGCGCAAGAAGCCGACGGACCAGGAGATCCCGGAGGGCGTGTGCGGCTTCATGGACCGGCCCTGGACGGTGGGCGACAACATCAACCTCTCCGTCGGGCCAGGGCGACATCGCGGCCAACCCGCTGCAGATGGCGGTGGCCTACGCGGCGGTGGCCAACGGCGGCGAGGTCCTGCGGCCCGCGGCTCGGACTGCGGATCGAGGACTCCTCGGGCCGCGCGCTCCAGCAGCTCGAGGCCCCGACCGCGCGCCGGGTCGAACATCTCGGAAGCCAACCGCCAGGCGATCCTCGACGGCCTCTACGGCGCGGCGAACGAGCCGGGCGGCACCTCGACCCCGGTCTTCGAGGGCTTCCCGATCGAGATCGCCGGCAAGACCGGCACCGCGGAGAAGGGCGCTGGGCCGGGCCGACCAGTCCTGGTACGTCGCGCTGGCGCCGTACCCGAACCCCAAGTACGTGGTGGCCGTGACCGACGAGGCCGGCGGCTTCGGCGCCGACACGGCGGCGCCCGATGGCGCGGCTGATCCTCGCCGAGCTGTTCAACGTCGACGAGAGCCAGCTGGTCGAGGGCGGGAGACGCTCCCGACTGATGGACGCCTCCGCCTCCTCACCGGTCAGGGACTTCCGCGACGCCGGCGTCCGGCGTGCTGCGGATCGACCCGCTGATGCTGCTGGCGCACGCTCGGGCTGGTCGCGGCCAGCATCTACACGGTCGGCACCGCGACCAGGACGACATCCCCGGCGACCCCAACTACTACGTCTACCGCCAGGCCGCTGTACGCGGGCGTCGGGCTCGTGTTCATGTTCCTGATCTCGCGCTTCGACTACTCGCGCCTGCGCGAGTGGAAGCTCGGCATCTACGCGTTCCTGATCGCGTCGATCCTGCTCGTCTACGCGCTGGGCTTCTCGGCGCGCGGCTCGCGGCGCGCGATCGAGTTCCCGCTTCTTCAACTTCCAGGCGTCCGAGCTCGGCAAGCTGCTGCTCGTGCGTGACGCTGTCGGCCTTCATGGTCGACCGCATGCGGCGCCTGACCGAGCGCGAGACCACCAGCCGGATCGTGCTGCTCGCGCTGGTCCCGGCGATGCTGGTGATCGCCCAGCCGGACCTCGGCTCGGGACTCGTGTACCTGGCGATCCTCGCTGGCGGTGCTGTTCGTGGCCGGCACCCCGTGGACCCACTTCGCGGGCCTCGGCGGGCCTGGCGGCGGTGGCGATCGTGGTCGTGGTCGTGGCGGCGCCCGCGGCCGGGGTCGCAGCTGCTCAAGCCGTACCAGATGGACCGCCTCACGGCCTTCCTCAATCCGACCTCGGATCCTCGCGAGGAGGGCTACCAGATCAACCAGTCGCTGACGGCGATCGGCTCCGGGGGGAAGACCGGTCGCGGCGACGAAGCGACCCAGACGCAAGCTCGACTTCCTGCCCGAGCACCACACGGACTTCGTATTCTCGGTGGTGGGCGAGGAGTTCGGTTTCGTCGGGGCGGCCCTCGTGCTGTCCCTCTTCGCCCTGCTGATCTGGCGAGGCTTTGAAGACACTGACGATGGCGAAGAACTTCTACGGCGCACTGGTCGCCGGCGGCATCACCGCCATGCTTGATGTTCCAGGTCTTCGTCAACGTGGGCATGACGATCGGAATCATGCCCATCACCGGCATCCCCCTGCCGCTCATGAGTTATGGCGGCTCGTCGGTGATAACGACATTGATGGCCATAGGGGTTCTGCAGTCGATACACGCGCAAGCGCGCGAGACCGCTGCGGCCAAGGCCCTATGACAGACATGAAGGGAAACTTCCTTGAGAAAGCAGTTGCTCGTCACGGTGGACCGTGGCGAAACAAGAGTCGCGATCCTGGAATCGGAGGGCAGCCCGCAGGGCGCCCAACGCCGAGGGGCGCGGCAGTAAGCAAAACCAGAATCAGAAGCAGGACGACTGGCGGGTAGCCGAGCTCTACATAGAGCGCAAGGGCAACCGCTCGATAGTCGGCAACGTCTACAAGGGCAAGGTCGACAACGTCCTGCCCGGCCTCGAGGCCGCCTTCGTGGACATCGGCCTCGACAAGAACGGCTTCCTGCACGCGGACGACATCGTCTTCCCGGGCGTGGAGGTCGCCCGCCGCGGCCGCGGCGGCCGCGGGCAGAAGGGCAAGCGCATCACCGAGCTGCTCAAGCCCGGCCAGGAGATCCTCGTCCAGGCGATCAAGGATCCGCTCAAGACCAAGGGCCCGCGCCTGTCGATGCAGCTCTCGATCGCCGGGCGCTACCTCGTGTACGTGCCCGCAGGGCGAGGGCGTGGGAGTCTCGCGCCGGCTCGACGACAAGGAGCGCGACCGCGTGCGGCGCGCGGCGGCCAAGGCCGACCTCGGCGAGGGCGGCGCGATCGTCCGCACCGCCGCGCAGGGCGCCACGCGCGAGGACTTCGAGCGCGAGATCAAGTACCTCCACAAGCTCCACGACGTGCTGCAGCAGCGCGCCAAGGAGACCGCCGGCGCCGGCGATGGTCTTCCAGGAGGCGGACCTGTCCGTGCGCGTCGCGCGCGACATCTTCTCGGGCGAGTTCGAGAAGGCGATCGTCGACGACGAGAAGCAGCACCACCGGCTCGCAGTCCTTCTTCACCCGCACCGCGCCCGAGCTGCTCGAGCGGCTCGAGTTCTACGACGACCACGACGAGCCGCTGTTCGAGCGCTACGGCGTCGAGGAGGCGATCCAGTCGGTGCTCAAGCGCCGCGTGGACCTCCCGAGCGGCGGCTACCTGATGATCGACTACGCCGAGGCGATGACGGTGATCGACATCAACTCGGGCTCGTTCACCGGCCGCGGCAAGGGCGCGAAGCTCGAGGACACGATCACCAAGACGAACCTCGAGGCGGCCGACGAGGTCGTGCGCCAGCTGCGCCTGCGCGACATCGGCGGCATCATCGTCATCGACTTCATCGACATGTCGCGCGCGCGCAACCGCGACGCGGTGCTGAAGACGCTGCGCAAGGCGCTCGACGAGGACCGGACCAAGACCTACGTGGTCGAGATCTCGCCGCTCGGGCTCGTCGAGATGACGCGCCAGAACGTGACCGACGGCGTGCGCGAGATCCTCACCAAGCCGTGCCCCACCTGCGAGGGCGAGGGCGTGGTGCTGTCCGAGGAGACGGTGGCGATCGAGGTCGACCGCTGGCTCCGCGATCTGGTCGCCGAGCGGCCCGAGTCGCCCGCGTTCCTGATCCGGGTGCAACCCGAAGGTGGCGTCGATCCTGGTCGGCGGCCACGGGGTGGAGGGCCCGATCCACGAGATCGAGAAGGAGACGGGGCAAGCCACTTCCACTTCGAGGGCACCGAGGCGCTGCCGATCGACTTCTTCGAGGTGGTGCTCGAGGGCACGCGCGACGACGTCGAGGAGCGGGCGCTGCCGTTCCGCGAGGGCGAGGAGGTGCTCGTCCACATCGAGGAGCCGCACATGTACAACGAGGACGACGCGGTCGCGAAGCTCGACGGCTACATCGTCTCGGTGTTCGGCGCGGCGCCGCTGGTGGGCGAGAAGACGCTCGTGCGGATCGAGAAGGTGGGCCGCAGTCGCGGCCCAGGCCTCGCTCGTCAACCCGCCCGAGGGCGATCGCGGCGAGCGCCGACGGGTCGGAGTCGTCGAACGGGCGCCGCAGGCGCCGGCGCGGCCGCCGCGGCGGCCGCGGCCGCGCGCAAGAAGGCGGAGACGGCTTCGGAGTAGGGCCTGGGCGCCCGGGGCGCGGGTCCTGTCCGGGGCTGACCACGTGCCCGGGCGAGCTAGCCTGCCCGGATGACCTCGGAGGCGGTTAGGGCGTCGATCGACGCAGGCGACGTGGATGCCCTGCGGCGCGCGTTGCAGGACGATCCGACGTTGGCGACGGCGCTCGTGTCCGCGCCGGACATTGAGCCGACGTCGCCCCTCACGTACGTCGGCATGGCTCGCTTCTACGGGTACGCGAGCCACGAGCGGACGGGTGAGTTCGCGCGTGTGTTGCTGGACGCGGGCGCTGACAAGGACGACGAGGCGAAGAACGGCAGCCCGCTCATCTGCGCGGCCAGTCACGGAGATGCCGACGTCGTGCGTGTGCTGCTCACGGCGGGCGCCGACGTCGAGCTCACGGACAACCCGCCCGAGACCGCGCTGCGGCTCGCGGCGGCGTTCGGCTATCCCGAGGTCGTCGATCTGCTGGTCGCGGCGGGCGCGCGGCCACAGTCGATCATCGAGGCCGCTGGGATCGGCGATCTCTCGTCCTACGACCTGGACGGGCTCTCGGACTTCGACGGCGCGTGCGCGCTGCGAGCCGCCGCGGTGAACGAGCGGCTGGACGTCATCGACCAGCTGCTCGCCGCCGGGACCCCGGTCGATGCCGAGGTCGACGGCCACCCAGCGATCCATTGGGCGCAGCGGCAAGGCCGCCACAAGGCCGTCGCACATCTCGGGCACGCGCCACCGGCACGTGACCGCCGCGGAATCTGAGCGAGAGGTCCGCTCCTAGCGAGACGAGGACTCGTTCAGGCTGACGGCAGCTCGAATGAGGGTCACGAAGGCCTTCTCATCGATCTCATCATCCTCGTGGAAGTCGATCGCGCGCCGGGTGTTGCCTTCGAGGCTCGAGTTGAACAGTCCCGAGGGGTCTGCGACCGAGGCGCCCTTGAAGAACGTGAGCTTCACCTTGTTCTTGTACGTCTCGCCGGTGCAGATCATCCCTTGGTGAGACCACACCGGAACCCCTGGATTGGACGGCTTCCGCCACTTCCACTCCTCGACCACGTCAGGATCGGCCTGTTTGATCAGTGCGCGAAGCCTGGAGAGTGTCTGGCCCCGCCAGTCACCCAGGTCCTTGACCCTTGCGTCGATCAGTTGAGCCGGCGACTCGTCCTCCTGCGCGGAGCTCGTCATGGTGCGGACGCTACCGCGCCGCGCCAGCCGCATGTCCGGCCCGTCCGCGGCGGCGCACAAAGGTGAGCCCGTCGGCCACGAGGACCATCACGCTGTCGACGCGCTCATCGTCCATCACGCGTTCGTTGAGCCCGGCCATGACTCGCTCACGCTCGTCCTGCGGGTTCGTGACCCGGCCGCGGAGGAGCACGTTGTCGATGAGGAGGAGCCCTCCGGGCAGCAGGCGCGGGACGATCTCCTCGTAGTAGTCGGGGTAGCCGGTCTTGTCCGCGTCCAGGAAGACGTAGTCGAAGGTCGGCTCATCGGGCATGGCGCGCAGCGACTCGAGGGCGGGTCCGGCGATGATCTCCACCACGCCGGCAACGCCGGCGTCCTCGAGATTGCGGCGCGCGATCGCTGCGTACTTCTCATCTAGCTCCAGGCAGGTGAGCCGGCCACCGTCCGCCAGCCCGCGCGCGATCGAGATCGCTCCATAGCCCGTGAAGGTTCCGACCTCGAGCGCCTCGCGGGCGCCGACCAGCCGGGCGAGCATCGTCAAGAGCCCCGCCTCGTCGGGAGTGGTCTGCATCTCGGCATGGGGCATTTCCGCGGTCTCGCGGGCCACGCGCTCGAGCACCGCGTCCGGTCGGGACTGGCGGACGAGGTAGTCAGCGACCTCCTGAGTGACCTGGGTCTTGACGAGCGCCATCGCGAGCTCCGGAGCATACGTGGCCCCAGGAGAGCCATCGCAGCGCAAGCGACGAACGTCGCCTAGCGCGTGGCTCGCACGAGTCTCAGCTTGGCGGCGCGTGGAAGCCGCTTGATGCGGGCCTCTTCGCGAAGCGCGGCCTCGCGGTCCGCGACCTCGAAGACCGTGGCAAGCTCCACCGGCAGACGGCTCCGGGTGTAGCGGCTCGCCGTCCCGGCTCGGTGCGCGGCCAGCCGTCTGTCGGGATCGGTCGTCCAACCGCAGTAGAGGCTGTCGTCCGCGCACTTCAGCAGGTAGACGTAGGGCACCCGAGGGATTTCTACGTGACCCTGGACGAACCTGCCGCATTGAGGTGCTCGGTCGTACTCAGTTCGTAATGCAGGGTCTGGTAACGCATCACGCGGTGCGCGACCGGCACGAGCAGCGCCTGCAGGAGCGGGTGACGCCTGGCCAACGCCCTCGCGGCCACGCGAGCTTCGTGACCCTCGAGCAGCGTCGGCCCGGGCGCGAACGGCCGGGCCCGTCGGCTTGCCCGCCAGAGTCGAGGGAGCGACGTCGACGCCGGGGTTGTTGCGCAGCCGCTTGGTCTTGTGAGCCTTGTGCCAGCTGCGGAAGAACATGCGATCGGCATCGAACGCGATGCTCACCGGGGTGGCGACCGGTGTGCCGTCGCGCCTGTAGGTGGTCAACAGGATCGTCTTTGTGCGGCGTAGCGACTCGCGGGTGTTGCTCACACCACCTGAGACGACGCTCGCCCAATCTCTGTGACAGGCACGTCTGCGTAGCCGCACTCACGACGTGATGAACTCGGTGACGATCGCCGCTACCAGGACGGGATCGCTCCGATGGGCGAAGTGGCCATGCCCTTCGAGCACGCGGATGTGAACGTCGGCGATCGCTGCGGCTGCCTGCTCAGTCGCGTCTTCCATCACCGGGTCGCTCTCGGAGCCCGCCAGCATGAGTGTCGGGACGGTGACGTTGTCGAACTGGCCTGGCCTGTAGGCCCAGTCGTTCTCGGCCCTGCACTCGCGTGGCACGGTCGGCACGGTCTCGAGCCGGGCTGCCCACGCCATCTCGGCGTCCGATCGCATCGCGGCGACTTCCTCCTCGGGCATCCCGATGACCTCGACCAGTACCCGGTGCAGCGCCGCCTCCATCTCGCCTGCAGCCACCTGATGCTCGATCGCCTCGATCGAGCCCGGTGGATAGACGAGGCCGAGACTCGGCTCATAGAGCACGAGGTGATGAACGTTGGGCGTGAGAGCCGCGCCGCCCAGCGCGCAGCCGGCGCCGTAGGAATGACCCCAGAGCGCGACCGGCCCACCGGTTCGAGCGGCCACGGCGTCGACGACCGCGGCCACGTCCTCGAACTCCCGCTCGACCGCGTAGCCGGTGGCATCACCGCTCTCCCCGAAGCCTCGGCGATCCATCGAAAACGTGGCCACATCGCTTCGCAGCTCGTCCACCAGGGCGCTGGAGCCGGTGTGATCCTGCAGTGAGCCGTGCACCATGACGAGCGCCGGTCCCTCGCCCTCGACCCACACGGCCAGGGATGTCCGGTCGGCCGATTGCACGTCGAAACGGCTCGGTGGCGCGTCGCCGCTGCTCCCCGGGTTCATGGCTCCGCAAATTGTCAGTCAGAGCGACGCCGATGCCAAGGGAAGGGGTCGCCCGAAGCGCACACCCGGCTTGACCGGGTGTGCGCCGCGGAGCGGGCGGGCAGTGCGTCGCCGGCTACGGAGTGACGTACTCGAAAGCCGCTTCGGGGTCGATGTCACCATCGGCGTCGACCGCACGGACCGCGAAAGCGACCGTCTCGCCCGGCGAGTAGTCCTGATAGGTCGTCATGTCGTACGCGACCGGCGACCGGCACTCGTGCCAGTCGGCATAGACGATCGACCCAGGCTTGAGGAGCAGGCACTGGAAGGTCGCCTCCGGGTCCGTCGGTGAGGAGAAGGTGGCCTCCAGTGTGGTGCCGTTGAACGAGGCGGAGTCGATCTGCGTATCCGGCCGGGTGCCGTGCCAGGGCACGCTGTTCGGGTCGAGGGGATCGGTGCCGTAAAGGGTGAACTCGTCGCCGTCGCTGAAGCCGTCACCGTCGGTGTCCGGGTTCGTCGGGTCGATGTTGAAGTAGACCTCACTCCCGTCGTCCAGCCCGTCTCCGTCGGTGTCGTACGTGGTCGGGCTGGTCCCGTGCGTCTTGACCTCATCGCCGTCGCTGAGGCCGTCGAAGTCGGTGTCGGCCCTGAGGGGGTCGGTATTGAGCTTCTTGACCTCTCGGCCGTCCTTGAGCCCGTCGCGGTCGGTGTCGGCCTTCCTCGGATTGGTCTTGTAGGTCTTGACCTCCTCGCCGTCCTTGAGCCCGTCGTCATCCGTGTCGGGGTTCTTCGGATCGGTTTGGTACTGCTGCTTCTCCTCCTGGTTTGTGAGGCCGTCCTTGTCGGCGTCGGCGGGTGCGGCGGAGGCGGCGGCCGGAACGAGGGCCGCGACGGCCACGCTCAGAACGATGAGGCCGCCGAATCGGCGTGCGAGTCCGGTGCGGCGCGGACGCCGCCCGGGGGTTGCCTGGGGCATGCACTTCTCCTTGTTGGGGGGGGGGTTCCCGTCACGGCTGGACAGAGCCGGGCGGGTGCTGTTTGCGAGTCCTGCAGACACGGCTGGGGCCGTGACGGCCTCGCACCTTAACAAACGGTCTATCCGGTATGTATCTGTGCTCGCAAGATCTGAGTTCGGTGGGCCCGGGTATAGCCCCTTCAGCCACGCGCATTCAGCGGCGCGGCAGAACTCTGGGAGGAGCGGAATGAGAGTCTGGAAGCGCAATGAGCGCCGGGCCGCCCTGACGGCCGGTGTGGCGGCCTCGGTGGCGACGGCCCTGGCGGTGGCGGTCTCGAGCCCTGCTGATTCCGGTAACGGAGGAGGGCAGGACAACGCTCAGGGCAAGGCCAAGAACGTGATCTTCCTGCACGGTGACGGCATGGGCGTGGCGCATCGCGAGCTCATCCGCCTCGCCACCAAGGGCAAGGACGGCCAGCTCGTCATGAACCAGCTGCGCTACGCGGGCCTCGTCAGCACCGATCCCGAGGATCCCGAGGAGCCCGTCACGGATTCAGCGGCCGGCGCGACGGCGTTCGCGAGTGGCGTGCGGACCTACAACGGCGCGATCGGCGTTGACGCCGACGGCGAATCCGTGCCGACGCTGCTCGAGCGAGCGCGGGCCGCCGGCAAGTCCACCGGCCTGGTGACCACGGCGCAGGTGACCGACGCCTCTCCCGCGGCGTTCGGCGCGCACGTGCCCGATCGCGCGCAGCAGAGCGAGATCGCCCGCCAGTTCCTTGACGAAAGCAAGCCCGATGTGATCCTCGGCGGCGGTGAGGACCGTTGGCTGCCGCCGGGCGACCCGGGCGCCTACGCGGACAACCCGCCGAAGGACCCGAGCGAGCAGAGCAGCAGCGACCGCGGCAACCTGATCGAGCGCGCGGAGGACCTTGGCTACGAGTACGTATCCGACCGCGACGACCTCAGGCGCAGCCGCGCCCGCAAGCTCCTCGGCCTGTTCGCGAACGAGGAGATGTTCGAGCAGCGCCCGGAGGGCGAGGGCGACCTGTACGAGCCGGTGGTCCCGCTGGACGAGATGACCTCGAAGGCGCTCGGCATCGTCTCTCGCGATCGCGACGGCTTCTTCCTCTTCGTCGAGGAGGAGGGCGTCGACGAGTTCGCCCACAACAACAACGCCGAGAAGGTCATCGCCGCGGGCGAGGCGCTCGACAGGGCGGTCGACGTGGCGCTGCGGTTCGCCGCAACGCATCCCGGCACGCTCCTGGTGGTGGCCGGCGACCACGAGACCGGCGGGCTCGCGATCGAGAACGTCGAGGACGATGACGAGTCCGGTGACGAGCTCTCCGCCGAGGACGGGCCCTTCCCGCTGCCGGGCACGGACCTGGAGTTCACCGTGGACTGGACGACCGGCAGCCACACGGGAGGGAGCACGCCGCTCACAGCCAACGGCCCCGGCGCCCGCGCGCTCGCCCGCGTTCAGAGGAACACGGACGTGCACGACACGATCCTCGACGCCATGCGGCTTGCGGAAGGGGGGTAGGCGCCAGGCCTACAGCGGCGGGATCAGATCGACAGAGGCGCTCAGCGAGCGATGATGAGGACGCTCTCGGCAGCTCAGCCGATCACTGCATCCGCCTCGATCTCCAGCACATAGGCGGGGTCGATCAGAGCCGCGGTCTCGACCATGCTGGTGGCAGGACGGATCTCTCCGAAGACCTCCCTGTGAGCGCGGGCGATCTCGTCGAAGTCCCCGAAGTCGGTGACGAAGAAGCGCGTGCGGACGACGTCACCGAGGCTGCCGCCGGCCTCCTTCAGCGCGGTTTCGATGATCTCCAACGCCCGCCGGGCCTGGGCATAGGGGCCTGCGGGCACGGAGCCATCGGCGTTCCTGCCCACCGTTCCCCCCAAGAAGACCTGATTTCCCACGCGGACCGCCCGTGAGTAGCCGAATGTCGACTCCCAAGGGGAGCCCGATGAGATGTTCATCCGCGTAAAAGCCATCGCCCGCCTCTCTCGCGTGGTGGTGTCCCTTGACTTTCGGAACGCCATCTGGTCAACTGACTAATACGATTGCCTTAGATACTCGCTGAGGGTATCACTAGAGAGGAGAACTCCCATGGCCAAGTCCTTCCACGCCTCGCCCGCGGAAGCGCTGGAGGCCCCTCCGGAACGGTTCCTCTACCTCGCCTGTCTTCACGTGGGCACCGGTGTCGACGAGCCGGACTTCGTCGCTGTGGTCGACGCCGATCCCGACTCCGGCAGCTACGGCGAGATCGTTGGCGAGACGCCGATGCCGAACGTCGGGGACGAGCTCCACCACTTCGGCTGGAACCGCTGCAGCTCGGCGTGCCACGGGCCGGATCGCTCGCACCTGATCGTGCCGGGATTTCGCTCGTCGCGGATCCATGTGCTGAACGTCGCGGACGATCCGCGGCGGCCTCGCATCGAGACGGTGATCGAGCCGCAGGAGCTGGTCGAGAAGACGGGCTACACGCGGCCCCACACCGTGCACTGCATGCCGGGCGACAACATCGTCGATCAGCATGCTCGGCGACGCGGACGGCGGCGGCTCGGGCGGCTTCGCGGTACTCGACGCGCGCACCTTCGAGGTCAAGGGCCGCTGGGAGAACGGCGGCCCCAAGCCCGAGCCTGAACTACGACTTCTGGTACCAGCCGCGCAAGAACGTGCTGATCTCGTCCGAGTTCGGCGAGCCGAATGCCTACGAGGGCGGCTTCGACATCGAGGACGTCGGCGCCGGCCGCTACGGGCAGCGGTTGCACTTCTGGGACCTCGCCGAGCGGCGGCTCGAGCAGACCCTCGACCTCGGCGAGACCGGCCTGGTCCCGCTCGAGCTGCGCTGGCTGCACGACCCTGAGGCAGACCAGGGCTTCGTCGGGGCGACGCTGTCCAGCAACATAGTCCGCTTCCATCGCGCGAACGGCAGCTACCAGGCCGAGCCCGTGATCGACGTCGAGAACGAGGAGCTCGAGGGCTGGCCGCTGCCCGGAGGCGTGCCGGGGCTGATCACCGACGTGGTCGCTCTCGATGGACGACCGCTTCCTCTACTTCTCGAACTGGCTGCACGGCGACCTGCGTCAGTACGACGTCTCGGATCCCACCAACCCGCGGCTGACCGGCCGGCTCTGGCTCGGCGGGCTGCTCGGCAGGCAGAACGACGCGCGGCCGCGAGCTGAACGGCGGACCGCAGATGATCCAGCTCTCGCTCGACGGCCGTCGGCTCTACGTCAGCAACTCGCTCTACTCGACCTGGGACAACCAGTTCTATCCCGAGCTGCGCTCGTGGCTCCTCAAGGTGGACTGCGACCCCGACGGCGGGATGGAGGTCGACCGCGACTTCTTCGTGGACTTCCACGAGCGGCCCGGCGGCCCCGCGCGGGCGCACGAGGTGCGCCTCGAGGGCGGCGACTGCACGACCGAGATCTTCCAATGACGCTGATCGCCCACCACGCCGGCGAGCAGCTGATCCTGACCGCGGCGATCGGGAGCGGGCTGTTGTCGGGCTCGCTGCTCGTCCTGCGGGCGCGCATCGAGGGGCTCGCACGCCGTCGACGGCGGAGGCATCCTTGAGGGCGGCGTCTCAGCCGTCGACGCGGGCGCAGACCGAGGACTCCTTCCTGGACGCCGCCGAGCGGCTCCTGATCGAGGTCGGCTACAGCGGGATCAGCACTCGACGCCTGGCCGAGGAGGCCGGCGCCAACCATGGGCTCGTGCACTACTACTTCGGCTCGATGGAGAACCTGTTCGTGCGCGTGCTCGAACGATTCACCGAGCGCCTGATCGCACGTCAGCGCGAGATGTACGCGCGGACCGACATCTCCGGCCTCGAGAAGTGGAGAACGGCGATGGCCTATCCTCGAGTCCGACCTGGCCGCCGGCTACCCGAAGATCTGGCTCGAGCTGCAGGCGCTGGGCTGGAACCAGCCCGACATCGCGGAGCGCGTGGCGCAAGTCAACGGCGAGTGGCGCGCCGTGCTCACCGAGGCGTTCGACCGGATGATCGACGACTACGGGCTCGACCGCGAGCAGTTCCCGCTCGCGGCGGTGGTCAGCCTGGTGCTGACGTTCAACGAGGGGATCATGGTCGAGCGCCTGTCCGGCATCTCTGCCGGTCACCGCGACCTGGTCGAGATGGTGGAGCGCTGGCTCGAGTCCCTCCAGGAGGCGAAACGATGAGCATCCCGACGGAAGTGCGCACGGCTCAGCCGCGGCCGGTCGAGCAGTCGCGCGCCCGCTATCCGGACGAGGACGGCTACGTCGAGCGCGACGGCGTGCGGATCTTCTACGAGCTCTATGGCGAGGGCGAGCGCACCGTGCTGTTCCTGCCGACGTGGTCGATCATCCACTCGCGGCACTGGAAGTCGCAGATCCCCTACTTCGCGCGCCACCACCGGGTGCTCGCCTTCGACGGACGCGGCAACGGACGCTCCGACCGGCCGAGCGGCACGCAGTCCTACCTGCCTCGTCAGTTCGCGGACGACACCCTCGCCGTGATGGACGCCACAGGGACCGACAGCGCCCTCCTGGTCGCTCTCTCCGCCGGAGCGCATGTGGGCGACCCTGCTGGCCGCGGAGCATCCGGACCGCGTCGACGGGGTCGCCTACATCGGCCCTGCGGTCCCGTTCGTCCCCGGGCACTCTGAGCGCACGCGCTACCCGTTCGATGAGCGGCACGACACCGACGAAGGCTGGGCGAAGCTCAACCGGCACTACTTCCTCAAGGACTACCGGGGCTTCCTCGAGTTCTTCTTCGGCCGGATGTTCACCGAGCCGCACTCGACCAAGCAGATCGAGGACTGCATCGGCTGGGGCCTCGAGACCGACCCCAAGACGATGATCCACATCACCCGCGGGCTTGCTCCGCCCGAGGGCTTTCGAGAGATCTGCGAACGGGTGCGCTGTCCGGTGATGGTCATCCACGGCACCGAGGACGCGGTACGCCCCCACGCGGCCGGGGCGGCGCTCGCCGACGTCACCGGTGGCGAGCTCGTCTCGCTCGAGGGAGCCGGCCACGGCCCCCACGCGCGCGACCCGGTCAAGGTGAACCTGCTGCTGCGCGACTTCGTCGAGCCGCCACTTCCCAAGTCCTCGGTATGGACCCGAGGGAAGAGCCGCCGGAAGCGCGCTCTCTACATCTCCTCACCGATCGGGCTCGGGCACGCGCAGCGGGACGTCGCGATCGCCAAGGAGCTGCGGCGGCTCGTGCCCGACCTCGAGATCGACTGGCTGGCCCAGCACCCGGTGACCAAGGTGCTCGAGGGCGAGGGCGAGCGGATCCACCCCTTGAGCGCGGAGCTCGCGAACGAGTCGGGCCACATCGAGTCCGAGTCGGCCGAGCACGATCTGCACTGCTTCCAGGCCTGGCGGCGCATGGACGAGATCCTGGTCGCCAACTTCATGGTCTTCCACGACATCGTGCGCGAGCACGAATACGACCTGTGGATCGGCGACGAGGCGTGGGAACTCGACTACTACCTGCACGAGAACCCGGAACAGAAGCGCGCGCGCGTACGTGTGGCTGACCGACTTCGTGGGCTGGCTGCCGATGGAGGACGGCGGCGGCCATGAGAGCTACCTGACCGCGGACTACAACGCCGAGATGATCGAGCACATCGAGCGCTTTCCGCGCGTGCGCGACCGAGCGCTCTTCGTAGGCAACCGCGACGACGTGGTCCAGGAGTCCTTCGGCGCCGACCTGCCGATGATCGGCGACTGGACCGAGGACCACTTCGACTTCACCGGCTACGTCAGCGGCTTCGACCCAGGCGCAGTTCGCGGACCGCACCCGCCTGCGCGCCGAGCTCGGCTACGGCGACGACGAGCGGGTCTGCCTGGTCACCGTCGGCGGCTCGGGCGTGGGCGGCCACCTGCTGCGACGCGTGATCGACGCCTTCCCCGAGGCGAAGCAGCGCGTGCCCGACCTGCGGATGATCGTCGTCTGCGGCCCACGCATCGACCCGCTGTCGCTGCCGGCGGCCCCCGGGCTGGAGGTGGTGACCTATGTCCACAACCTCTACCGCCACCTGGCCGCGTGCGACCTCGCGGTGGTGCAGGGCGGCCTGACGACGTCGATGGAGCTGACCGCGGCGCGCCGCCCCTTCCTCTACTTCCCCCTACGCCACCACTTCGAGCAGAACTTCCACGTCCGCCACCGCCTCGAGCGCTACGGGGCCGGGCGCCGAATGGACTTCGACGAGTCGACGCCCGAGGTAATCGCCGAGGCGATAGCCGATGAGATCGGTGGCGAAGTCGACTACCGCCCGGTGGAGACGGACGGCGCCACGCGGGCCGCGACTCGGATCGCCGAGCTGCTCTAAGCGTTTTGGCGCCGGGCGGCCACGGTCATCGCCGTGCTTCCGTGATGAACTCGCTCAACGATCGTGCTTGTGTCGAGCCGGGTCCAAGGTTCTCTGGGGACAACCAGGCGTCGTAACCCTTCCGGATTGACGGCCAATCGTCGTCGGTGATGGCGTACCAAGCTGTGTCTCGATTTCGCCCCTTGACCACCATGTGCTTGCGAAAGACGCCCTCGAACCGGAAGCCGAACCGCTCGGCCGCGCGTCTCGAGGCGGTGTTCAGCGCGTTGCACTTCCACTCGAGTCGCCGGTAGCCCAGGTCCTCGAAGGCCTGCCGAGCGAGGAGGTAGATGGCCTCGGTCGCGGCGGTGGTGCGCAGAAGCGGCGCTCCGAACCAGATGTGCCCTATCTCGATGACGCCGAACTCAGGCGTGATCCGCAGATACGAAGCGAGCCCACTCGGACTTTCATCGGGCAGCTTCACCAGAGCGAAGAAGAGTGGATCATCCGAGGACTCCGCCCAGTCGACCAGCTGCCGCATATGCGCCGGGTGCTCGAACGGGCCGTAGGGCAGATAGGTCCAGGTGCCTGGGTCACCGAGGGGCGCGTGCGAGACGGCATGGAGGGCCTGAGCGTCGGCGCTCGCATCGACGGGGCGCAGCAGGACATGGGCGCCGAGCAGCGGGGCACGCGATGGCGGTGTGGCCGGCGTCCAGTCGACTGAATCGCCGAGTACGACCTCGTCCGTCACCGAGGCCAAAGTACCGCACAGCCGTCTCTCCTACAGCGGCGAGAACAGATCGACCGAATTGCCGTCCGGGTCGAGCATGAGCGCATAGCGCTGGCCCCAGGGCGCGTCCCAGGGCGACTTGTGACCGTCGTATCCGAGTGAGACGAGACGCTCGTAGGCGGCGTCGACGTCCGGTGGCGCATCGAGGCGGAAGGCGAGGCCGATCGCCGGCCCGCCGTCCGCCGGCCGCCAGTCCGGGTTGAAGGACCGCACGGTCTCCCGGGTGTCCCAGGCGAGCCGCAGCCCGCCCGGCAGCGTGGCTTCGACGTGCGGCTGCCCGTCCGCGTCCTCGGGGAGGTCGAGGCCGAGCTCCCGGTAGAACGCGAGAGCGCGGCCCATGTCCTCGACGACGATTCCTATTAGGTCGAGTTGAGCGTTCATGCCCTCGATCATCCTCGGCGACCGCCGCCCGCGTCTTGAAGATTTCGGACGTGTAGCGTGGCCGCAATGCGAGCGCCCATCCAGCTGGATCTGCACCTGCCGAACTTCAACTATCCCGGGGTCGGTCCGGAGGCGGTCTTCGAGAAGCTCGTCGAGATCGCCACGACGGCGGAGCGCGCCGGCTTCACGTCGGTGACGCTGATGGACCACTACCACCAGATCCCGCCGGTCGGCCCGCCGCGAGAACTGGATGTTCGAGGGCAACACGATGCTCGCCGGCATCGCCGCGCGGACGCAGACGATCGCGCTCGGCCTGCTCGTCGGCGGCGTCAGCTACCGCAACCCGGCGCAGCACGCCAAGATCACCACGACGCTCGACATCATCTCCGGCGGGCGCGCGATCCACGGCATCGGCGCGGGCTGGTTCGAGGGCGAGCACGACGCCTACGGCTATCGCGTTCCCGCCGCTCAAGGAGCGCTTCGAGCGCCTGGAGGACCACCTGCAGATCGCGCGCGCGATGTTCACCGAGGAGCAGGCGACCGTCGCCGGCGACCACCACTCCGTGGCCGGGGCCTACAACAACCCCAAGCCGCTGCGCGGCGACATCCCGATCCTCGTCGGCGGCAGCGGCGAGCGCAAGACGCTGCGGATGGTCGCCCAGTACGCCGACGGCTGCAACCTGTTCGGCGACCCCGAGCGCGCCCGGCACCTGCTCGGCGTCCTCGAGGGCCACTGCGAGCGCCTCGGGCGCGATCCGGCCGAGATCACCAAGACGTCGATGATGACGCTCGCGATCGCCGAGACCGAGGACGGCGTGCGAGCCAAGCTCGACGCGATGCGCGCAGCGGGCTTTCCGGAGGAGCGCATCGCCGCCACGACGGCCGGCACGCCCGAGCAGATCCTCGAGCGCGCCCATGCGTTCCGCGACGTCGGCATCGAGGGGCTGACCTTCTCCCTGGCCGGACGTGCACGACCCGGAGGCCGTGACGCTGGCCGGCGAGACGCTGGCCCCGCTATTCAGCCCCTAAGCCAGGATCAGCCCGCGCGCGCGCAGGTAGTCCCGGCGCGGTCGCAACAACCTCGGGAAGTCGTGGTTGGAGACCTCACTCCCCGTCGGCGAATCGACAAACGTTCACGCTCTGCCGTACAACTCCCGGGCATGGCCAAGTCCGAGGCGGTGACGATCGAGGCGGGAGGGCGCGATCTGCGCGTCTCGAGCCCCGATCGCGTGATCTTCCCCGAGACCGAGCGCTCGGCGGCGGTCACCAAGCTCGACGTCGTCGAGTACTACCTCGCCGTCGAGGACGGCATCATGCGCGCGCTCGCGCGGCGGCCCACCACGCTCGAGCGCTGGCCGAAGGGCGTGCACCCGGGCATCGTCCTGTCGACCCGCGAGAAGGGCGGCGGCGACGCCTTCTTCCAGAAGCGCATCCCGCGCGGCGCTCCGGACTACGTCGAGACGGCGCGGATCGAGTTCCCGTCGGGCCGCCACGCCGACGAGATCTGCCCCACCGAGGTGGCCGTCGTCGGCTGGGCGGCCCAGATGGGCACGATCACCTTCCACCCGTGGCCGGTGCGCGACGAGGACGTCGACCACCCCGACGAGCTGCGCCTCGACCTCGACCCGCAGCCGGGCACCGACTTCGACGACGCCGTGCGCGTGGCCGCCGAGGCGCGCGCGCTCCTGGACGAGCTCGGCTACGTCGGCTTCCCGAAGACCTCGGGGGGCCGCGGCGTCCACATCTACGTCCGGATCGAGCCGCGCTGGACGTTCACGGACGTCCGCCACGCCGCGATCGCCTTCGGCCGCGAGCTCGAGCGGCGCCTGCCGGGCGAGGTGACCACCAAGTGGTGGAAGGAGGAGCGCGGCGAGCGCATCTTCGTCGACTACAACCAGAACGCGCGCGACCGCACCATCGCCTCGGCCTACAGCGTGCGGCCGAAGCCGGGCGCGCCGGTCTCCGCGCCGGTCACGTGGGACGAGCTCGCCGAGATCGCGCCCGAGGACTTCACGGTCGCGACGATGCCCGCGCGCTTCGCCGAGGTCGGTGACCGCCACGCGGCGATCGACGACGTCGCCCACTCGCTCGAGCCGCTGCTCGACATGTACGAGCGGGACGAGGCGGCGGGGGAGGGCGACATGCCCTATCCGCCCGACTACCCGAAGATGCCGGGCGAGCCGAAGCGCGTGCAGCCCTCGCGCGACCGCGACCGCAAGAAGGACTGAATCCGACCACTCACACCGGGCCAGCCCGGCGTTCGTGGCTAGGCCCGTTACGCCTGCGGCAGCTTCTTCGCGCCGCGCCTCGTGACCGGCGCCGAGGGCGGTGGCACGACCGGCCCGATGTCCCCGTCCGGCGCCTCGTCGAGGTCGACGATCACCGGCGCGTGGTCGCTCGGCCCCTTGCCCTTGCGGGCCTGCCGGTCGACCCACGCCGCCTCGACGCGCTCGGCGACCGACGCGCTCGCCAGCACCAGGTCGATCCGCATCCCGAGGTCCTGGTGGAACATCCCGGCGCGGTAGTCCCAGTAGGTGAACACCCGCTCGTTCGGCCAGCGGTCGCGGACCACGTCGTGCAGGCCGAGCGCCTGCAGCTCGGCCAGCGCTGCCCGCTCGGGCTGTGTCACGTGGGTCTGGCCGACGTAGGCGTCGGGATCGAACACGTCGTCGTCGGTCGGCGCGATGTTCATGTCGCCGCAGACGACGGTCGCGTCAGGGCCGGCGGCGACCATCTCCCGCAGCGACGCGAGCCAGGCGAGCTTGTAGCGGTAGTGCTCGGAGTCCGGCTCGCGCCCGTTCGGCACGTACACCGAGACGACGCGGATCCCGCCGCAGGTGGCCGACACCGCGCGCGCCTCCTGGTGCGGGAAGCCCGGCCCGCCGGCCAGCCCGGCGACCACGTCGTCGAGCCCCACGCGCGACAGGATCGCCACGCCGTTCCAGGTGGCCTCGCCGTGCAGCCGCGACCTCGTAGCCGCGGTCGGCGAGCTCCTTGCCGAGCAGCGCGGTGAACGCGTCGTCCGCGAGCTTGGTCTCCTGCAGGCAGACGACGTCCGGCCGCCGCTCGTCCAGCCACGGCAGCAGCCGCGGCATGCGCTGCTTGACCGAGTTGACGTTCCAGGTCGCGATCCGCACGGCCCCAAGGTATCGGCAGCGCACCCTCTAGCGTGCGAGGCGTGATCGCCTCCGTCACCGCACGGGCCTTCGAGGTGGTCGTGGGGGCCGCGCCGGATGGCGTGGAGGTACTCACCCTCCCCGAAGGGCTCGACGCCGCGGCCTTCGTCCTCCCCGACTGGACGGACCGGGAGACCCTGGACGCCCTGCCGCGGCTCGAGCGGCTCGAGGTCCTGCAGTCGCTCTCGGCCGGCACGGACTGGATCGAGGCGCTGGTTCCGCCGTGGGCCACGCTGTGCAACGCGCGCGGAGCGCGCGACATCCCGATGGCCGAGTGGGTGCTCGGCGCCCTGCTCGGTGATGCGTACGGTCAGTTCACCGCCGCCCGGGACCGCCGCTGGACGGATGCCGTCCCGCGCGAGATCGAGGGCATGACGGTGCTGATCCTCGGCTTCGGCTCGATCGGGCGGAGCCTCGAGCGTCGTCTGAGACCGTTCGGCGTCGAGGTGATACGGGTCGCCCGCCGCGCCCGCGACGGCGTGCACGACGTGACCGGCCTGCCCGCCCTGATCGGGCAGGCCGACGCCGTCGTGGTGCTCGTTCCGCTCACCGCGGAGACGACCGGGCTCGTCGACGCCGCCCTGCTGGCGAGAATGCGCGACGGCGCCCTCCTCGTCAACGCCGCGCGGGGCCGTGTCGTCGACACCGACGCGCTCGTCGCCGAGCTCCGCTCCGGCCGCCTGCGCGCCGTCCTCGACGTGGTCGACCCCGAGCCGCTCCCTGACGATCATCCGCTCTGGGAGCTGGCGCTCGCGATCACGCCGCACAACGCAGGGGACAGCGCGACGGCCGACGCGCGAGCCGTGCGCTTCGCGGCCGAGCAGCTCGGCCGCCTCGCCCGCGGCGAGCCGCTGCAGAACGTCGTCCGCTCGGGCGCGGCCCGGCCGGGTTGATATAGTTAACCTTGTGGTTAACGATCCGTTCAAGGCGCTCTCGCACCCCATCCGCCGCGGAATCGTCGAGCGCCTCGCCGCGGGCTCGGCAACGGTCGGCGAGGCCACCGGCGGCTTCGGAGTGTCGAAGCCCGCGATCTCCAAGCACCTGAAGGTGCTGGAGGAGACGGGTGTCGTAAGGCGCGAGGTCGTCGGCCGGACGCACCGGCTCTCACTCGAGCCCGACGTGCTCAGCGAAGCCGCCGACTGGATGGATCGTCAGCGCGCGCTGTGGGGACGCCTGTTCGACGTCGTCGATGAATATCTGAAGGAGGAAGGGTCCAAATGAGCATGAACACGCCGCCCGTCGTATCGCCGAAGGAATGGGACGCCGCCTGGGAGGAGATGCTCTTCGAGGAGAAGAAGCTGACCCGCGCCCGCGACGCCCTCGCCGCCAAGCGCCGCCGCATGCCGCGAATGGCCGTCGAGAAGGATTACCGCTTCGAGGGCCCGGATGGGCCGGCGAGTCTGGTCGATCTGTTCGAGGGTCGCCGCCAGCTCGTCGTGTACCGCTTCTTCTTCGACCCCGGCATGGACGACTATCCCGAGCGTGGTTGCGGCGGCTGCTCGTTCGGCGCCGACCAGGTCGCGCACCTCGCCCATCTGAACGCGCGCGACACGACGCTCGCGTACGTGTCGCGCGCGCCTCAGGAGAACATCCAGCGGCTGAAGTCCGAGATGGGCTGGGAGCAGATCCCCTGGTACACGATCACGGACGACTTCGACGCCGACTTCGGCGTGGGCGAGTGGCACGGCACCAACGCCTTCTTCCGCGACGGCGACGATGTCTTCCGCACGTACTTCATCAACAGCCGCGGTGACGAGGCGATGGGGTCCACCTGGGCCTACCTCGACATCACGGCGCTCGGGCGCCAGGAGGAGTGGGAGGACTCGCCGGAGGGCTATCCGCAGGCCCCGCCGTACCAGTGGTGGAACTACCACGACGCGTACGGGGACGACGCGTGATCGCCCACGTCGGCGCGCTGCCACTCGAGGAGATCGTGCCGTCGCTGACCGGCGCGGGCGCCGCCCTTCTGCTTGCGCGAGCGTGGGTCACCGTGTACGTGAGACGCCGGCGGGAGCCCCACGCGTGATCGACAGCACGACTCTGCGCATGGAGCGCACCTACCGGGCGCCCGCCCAGGCGGTCTTCGACGCCTGGACGAGCGAGGAGGTGATCCGGCGCTGGTGGCACGCGGAGCACGATTGGGAGACGACCGAGGCCGAGGTCGACCTGCGGGTGGGCGGCGCGGTGCGGGTGGTGATGCGCAACCCGCACGAGGACGTCGAGTACGGAGGCGGTGGCCGCTACACGGAGATCGAGGCGCCCACCCGGCTGGCGTTCACCTGGATCTGGGACGGCGACGACAGGCGCCAGCTGATCGAGCTCGACTTCGAGGAGACGGACGGCGTGACCACGGTCCGCTTCACCCACAGCGGGCTCTGGGACGAGGAGGCCGTGCGCTCGCACGAGGGCGGCTGGGGCAAGGCGTTCGACAATCTCGAGCGCGTGCTTCGGACGACCGATTAGTTCCGCCTGCGCCGGCAGTCTGATGGGGTGTTGAACCCGGATGACGACACGAAGAGGGTGTTCGCCAGATGACTCGTGCTCTAGCTCGGCTTGCCGACGTCGCCTACCGCCGCCGCGGGCGGATGGTGCTCGCCTGGATCGTCGCGGCGATCCTGATCATCGGCGTGGGCTCGTCGCTCGCGGGCGAGTTCCAGGCCGACTACGACACGCCCGGATCCGAGTCCGAGCGGGCCAGCGAGATCACGAGCGAGCGCTTCGACGGCTACTCGGGCCAGGAGATCTACGTCGTCTGGAAGGACGAGGACGGCGCCCGCAGCCCGGCCGCGCGCGAGCAGGTGAACGCGTTCCTGCGCGAGGCCGAGCAGGTCGAGCACGTCGCCCGGCACACCCCCATCAGGGTGTCCGAGGACGGGAAGATCGGCTCGACGACGCTTCCGCTCACGGTACCCGGCTGGGAGGTGCCCAAGGAGGACGGTGAGAAGCTGATCGAGGCCGCCGAGGCGAACGACGGCGACGGGCTCCAGATCAAGCTCGGCGGGGATCCGATCTACGCCGCCCAGTCGCAGACGAGCCCGGAGGGGCTCGGCTTCCTGGGCGCCGCGATCGTCCTGCTGATCGCCTTCGGCTCGGTGGTCGCCGCAGGCCTGCCGCTCGTGATCGCGCTGATCGGCCTCGGCATCTCCTCGGGGGGCCTGATCGTCCTACTCGCGAACGTCATCGACGTTCCCGACTGGACCACGGCGGTGTCCGGGCTGATCGGGATCGGAGTCGGGATCGACTACGCGCTGCTCGTCCTCACCCGCTTCCGCGCGGCCATGAGCGAGGGCAAGGACCGCCACGACGCGGTTGTCGAGGCCGTGACCACCGCCGGGCGCAGCGTCATCATCGCGGGCGCCACGGTGGTCATCGCGGTCCTCGGCCTCGCCCTCACCGGCTTGCCCTACATGTACGGCGTCGCCATCTCGGCCTCGCTGGCGGTGCTGGTCGTGATGCTCGCATCGGTCTCGCTGCTGCCGTCGCTCCTGGCGTACCTCGGCCCCCGGGTCGACCGCCTGCGGATCCCCTTCCTCGGCCGGACGCTGAAGACGGAGGGGAACCGGGAGTCGCCCGCCGCCAGATGGAGCCACACGGTCCAGCGGCGGCCTTGGCTATTCGCCATCGCCGCGACCGCGCTGCTGCTGGCGCTGGCGGCGCCTGCGCTCGGGATGCGGCTCGGCTTCCCCGACGCCGGCAACGATCCGTCGGACACGATGACCCGCCAGGCCTACGACCTGAACACGGAGGGATTCGGGCCCGGCACGAACGGCCCGCTCGTGATCGCCGCCGAGCTCCCCGACCGGTCCGCAGGTGCGGAGATGGAATCGTTCGCCGAGCGGCTGCGAAGCGAGCCCGGGGTGGCATTCGTCCCGGACCCGACGATCAACCGCGGCGGGCGACGCCGCGCTCATCACGGTGATCCCGGAGGGCTCCCCGCAGGACGAGGAGACCGAGGAGCTGGTCAACCGGCTGCGCGAGGACGTCGTCCCGGAGGAGCTCGGGCCCGCCGGCATCACCGCCGACATCGGAGGCGTGACTGCGGCGCTCGAGGACCAGAGCGAGTTCATCACGAACCGCATGCCGGTGTTCATAGTCGGAGTCGTCGGGCTCTCCTTCCTGCTCCTGCTGGTCGCGTTCCACTCACCCCTGATCTCGCTCAAGGCGGCGGTGATGAACCTGCTCTCGGTGAGCGCCGCCTACGGCGTGATGACGCTGGTCTCGAAGGGCGGGACCGTCGGCGAGCTGATCGGAATCGACCACGAGGTCCCGATCGCGCCGTTCATGCCGGTGATGATGTTCGCGATCCTGTTCGGGCTCTCGATGGACTACGAGGTCTTCCTGATCTCGCGGATCCGCGAGGAGTACCTCAAGGACGGCGACACTCGCCGGGCCGTCGCCGACGGACTGGCCAAGACCGCGCGCGTGATAACCGCTGCGGCGGCGATCATGGTCGTCGTCTTCCTCGCCTTCCTGGCCGCGCCCGACACGTTCCTGAAGCTGTTCGGCATCGGGCTGGCCTCGGCGATATTCCTCGACGCCACCGTCGTGCGGATGGTCCTCGTCCCGGCGGTGATGCAGCTGCTCGGCGACCGCAACTGGTGGATCCCGAACTGGCTGGAGCGCATCCTGCCGCGACTGGACGTCGAGCGGGTGGCGACCGCCCGCGGGGGGTCCTAGCGGGTCGACTGGCCGACCTCGATCAGGTGCCCGTCCGGATCGCGTAGATAGCAGCGGATCTCGGCCCCGCGGTCCTGCGGCGGCGTGAGGAACTCGGCTCCACGGGAACTCCAGTCCGCGTAGATCGCCTCGATATCGGCCACCCGGATGTTGAGGAAGCTGCTTGTGCGGTCCGGGTCGCGTGGCGTCTCGAGCGTGACGGTCGGCTTGTCCTCGGTCGGGCCGCCGCCGACGTTGATGATCACCCATCCGTTGGCGAGCGCGACGATCGTCGGCTCGCCCTCGAGCACGATTTCGCCTCCGAGGACGTCGGTGTAGAAGCGGCGTGAGCGCTCGACGTCCTCGGAAACGATGAAGTGGGTCAGCACGAATCCTTCGGTCGGTGCAGGAAACTGGGCCATGGCGGTTAATCCTCCCACCTCACGGAGTCATTACTTCGATGACTCTCGAAACGACAGGGACAGGAAAC
Organism: uncultured Thermoleophilaceae bacterium; assembly: GCA_963788595.1. Lineage (GTDB taxonomy): Bacteria > Actinomycetota > Thermoleophilia > Solirubrobacterales > Thermoleophilaceae > JACVRW01. Next base: position 508,267 of record CAWBHC010000005.1, on the reverse strand, counting down.
GCCCCCGGGCCGGCCAGGGCGGGTCGCCGCGAATGGATCGGGCTCGCGGTCATCGCCCTTCCGTGCCTGGTCTACGCGATGGACCTGACCGTCCTCAACCTCGCGCTGCCCGCGCTCAGCGAGGACCTGCGGCCGACCAGCTCCCAGCTGCTCTGGATCGTCGACATCTACGGCTTCTTCGTCGCCGGGCTGCTGATCACCATGGGCACGCTCGGCGACCGGATCGGCCGTCGCCGACTGCTCCTGATCGGCGCCGCCGCCTTCGGGCTCGCCTCGGTGCTCGCGGCGTTCTCGACCAGCGCCGAGATGCTGATCGCGGCGCGCGCGCTGCTCGGGGTCGCGGGCGCGACGCTCGCGCCGTCGACGCTGTCGCTGATCCGCAACATGTTCGACGACCCGCGCAGCGCACGATCGCGATCGGGGTCTGGATCACGAGCTTCTCGACCGGAGCCGCGATCGGCCCGCTGATCGGCGGCCTGCTGCTCGAGAGCTTCTGGTGGGGCTCGGTCTTCCTGCCGGCGCTGCCGGTGATGGCGCTGCTGCTCGTCGTCGGGCCGCGGCTGCTGCCCGAGTACCGCGACCCGGACGCCGGCCGGCTCGACCTGACGAGCGCGGCGCTGTCGCTGGTCGCGGTGCTCGCCGTGATCTACGGCCTCAAGCGGATCGCCGAGGACGGCCTCGAGCCGGCCGCTGGCCGTCTCGATCGTCGCCGGGCTGGCGGTCGGCGCGCTGTTCGTGCGCAGGCAGCGCCGGCTGGCCGATCCGATGATCGACCTGCAGCTCTTCCGCCTGCCCGCGTTCAACGCCGCGCTCGAGCGCCAACACCTTCGGCTTCTTCGTCAACTTCGGGATCGCGGTCTTCATCGCGCAGTACCTCCAGCTCGTGCTCGGGCTCTCGCCGCTCGAGGCCGGTCTGTGGACGCTGCCGTACGCCCTCGGCGTTCATCGTCGGCTCGCTGCTCACCCCGCTGTTCGTGCAGCGGATCCGGCCGGCCTTCGTGATGGCCGGCGGCCTGCTGGTCGCGGGCGCGCGGCTTCGCGCTGCTGACGCAGGTGAGCGGTGACGACGGCGCTCGCCACGCTCGTCGGCGGGATCGTCGTGTTCGCGCTCGGGCCTCGCCCCCGTCTACACCCTGGCCGCCGACATCATGGTCGGCGCGGCGCCCCCGGAGCGGGCGGGCGCGGCCGCGGGGATCTCGGAGACGAGCTCGGAGTTCGGCGGCGCTCTCGGGATCGCGATCCTCGGCGCGCTCGGGACGGCGGTGTACCGCCGCGAGATCGACGAGGCGCTTCCGGCGGGTGTGGCGCCCGAAGTTGCCGAGGGCGCACGCGACACGCTGGGCGGAGCCGTTTCGCTGGGCGACAGCCTGCCCGGACTCGTTTCGGCGGCCCGCGACGCGTTCACGGACGCCCTGCAGGTGGCGGCTACCGTCAGCGGCGCAGCCGTCGTCGGCGCGGCCCTGCTGATGCTGTGGATGACGGGGCGCACGCGGAGCGGGCCGGATCCCGCAGCGCGCGGCGCCGGGCGCGGAACGGTGCTGACCGCACGTTCCGGACAAACTTGTGCAAAAGCATTCGATCGTGGCTAGTCTCGTCTGGTTGATGAGCGATCAGCCCGGCACCGAGTCAGCGCCGGCCCAGGGCCGGGTCTGGCTGCTCGCGGATCCGCGTGAGCCCGAGCTCGTCTTCGACTTCCCGTTCAACGAGGACCTGAACGAGGCGGTGAAGCAGCTGCCGCGGCGCTGGTTCGACTGGCGCAGGCGCAACTGGCGCGTCCCGGCCGACGCCCGGCTCGCCAAGACGATCGAGGCGCTGCTCGCGCGCTTCCCCGAGCTGGTGCCCGCTCCGGAGGTCCTGGCCTGGCTGAGCGACTCCGACCGCTGGCGCGCGCTCGTGACCGTCATCGCCCAGGGCGATCGGGGCGCGTTCGTGCTGCGCACGGTCTCGGGCGAGCCGCCCGCCAGCCTCGAGGGCGACACGAGCCTCGGCGAGGGCAGGCTCGTCCTCCCGTTCGACGCTCTCACCGCCGCGCGCCTGGAGGTGCTCGAGGGGGTCGAGCTCGACGACCTCGCCCGCCCGTGTGCGCGCGAGCTTCGGGACGGGCTCGTGCCCGCGCCGGCCGAGCTGACGCTCGAGATCGGCGACAGCGGCGAGCCGGAGCTGTGCCTGTTCAGCGTCTGGGACCCCGCTCCCGCGCGCGAGTTCAAGGCGCTGCCCGAGGCCCGCCCCGTCTTCCGCGCGGGCCGCTTCTTCCGCCGCGACGCCACCTGGGGCGTGGGCGTGCCCGCGGACCCCGCGCTCGCAATCGCGCTCGGCGACTTCGTCGTGGCGCACCCGGCCCTGCGGATCGACGCGCCCGTCCGGGAGCTGCTCGAGGAGCTGACCGCCGAGCACGAGCGCGCCGCCGCGACGGTCGCGCTCTCGTACGCCGAGGACGCGGAGCTCGACGGGCTCGTCCTAGGCGGCGAGCTGCATCCCTTCCAGCGCGCCGGGGTCCGCTATGCGCTCGAGCGCAGGCGCACTTTCATCGCCGACGAGCAGGGCCTCGGCAAGACCGTGCAGGCGCTCGCGACGCTCGAGTCCGACGACGCCTTCCCGGCGGTCGTCGTGTGCCCGGCCAGCATGAAGCTGACCTGGGCGCGCGAGAGCACGCATTGGCTGCCGGAGCGCAGCGTGGCCGTCCTCGAGGGGCGCACCGACTCCACCTGGACGCCGGAGGCCGAGAGCGCGGAGATCGTGGTCCTCAACTACGACATCCTCGAGGCGCACGCCGAGCGGATCGCCGCGCGCGCCCCGCGCGCGCTCGTGCTGGACGAGTCGCACTACATCAAGAACCCGGGCGCCCAGCGGACGAAGACGGCCCTCGAGCTCGCCGAGCACCTGCCAGAGGGCGCCCTGCGGCTCGCTCTCACAGGCACGCCGATCCTGAACCGGCCGGAGGAGCTCGTGTCACAGCTGCGGGTGCTCGGGCGCCTTCAGGAGTTCGGCAGCGGGGCGCGGCTCACGCGCCGCTTCCGCTCGGCGGGCAGCGATGACCGCCTGCACTGGAACCTGCGCGCCCGCTGCTACGTGCGGCGCACGAAGCAGCAGGTGCTGCCGCAGCTTCCCGCCAAGCGCCACGACACGGTGCCGATCCTGCTCTCGAACGAGCACGAGTACCGCCTCGCCGAGAACGACGTGATCGCGTGGCTCCACACGCTGCCGCTCGACCTGCGCACGCTGGACGCCAAGGTCGCGGCGGCGCTGCGCGCCGAGCAGCTCGTCCGCCTGAACAACCTGCGCCAGCTCGTCGCGCGCGGCAAGCTGCCGACCGCGCTCGCCTGGATCGCCGACTTCCTCGAGTCCGGCGAGCCGATCGTCATCTTCGCCGAGCACGTGGCGACCCAGCGCGCCGTCCTCGACCGCTTCCCGGGCGCGGTGCACATCATGGGCGCGGACTCTTCCGTCGAGCGCCAGCGGGCGGTCGACGCCTTCCAGAGCGAGGACGGCCCGCAGCTCATGGTCTGCTCGATGCGCGCCGCCTCGCAGGGCATCACGCTCACGCGCGCCTCGAACGTCGCCTTCCTCGAGCTCGACTGGACCCCGGCGCGTCACGACCAGGCGGAGGACCGGCTCCACCGGATCGGCCAGGAGAGCGCGGTCACGGCCTGGTACCTGCTCGCGCCGGACACGATCGACGAGACGATGGCGCAGGTGCTGGAGCGCAAGCGCAGCCTGATCGACGCCGTGACCGACGGCCAGGTCGGAGACGACGAGCGGCTCGTCGACGCGGTGATCCGCGACCTGCGCGGTCGGCCCTACCGGCACCTGCGCGTCGTCGCCTAGGCTCCCCGCCATGCCAGAGCTGATCGAGTCGCCCGTGCGCGTGGAGGCGGCCGGCGAGCCGCCGAAGCTGATCGACGAGTTCGCCGGGCGGGCGAGCAACGGCGAGGAGCGCGCGAGCGTCGCGCGCATGCGCTCACCGGCCGGTTGGCACGAGCCCGGCCAGCGTCCCGAGTTCGACGAGTACACCGTCGTGCTGGCGGGGTCGCTTCGGGTCGAGAGCGAGGGCGACACGATCGAGGTCGCGGCGGGGCAGGCGGTGCTCGTGCGCGCCGGCGAGTGGGTGCGCTACTCGACTCCGGGCGGGGCCGCGGAGTACGTGGCTATTTGCCTGCCGGCGTTCTCGCCCGAGACAGTTCACCGCGACGACGGCTGAGCGGCGAGCGTGAGGCCCGTCTCGACCGCCTGCCGGGCTCGCCCCGCCGGACCCCGCGCGCCTGGCCGCCGTGCCGCGGGCGGTCGAGCAGGGCATCGAGAACGGCTGAGCGTTCCTAGCGCGCGAAGACGCGGTCGGTGACGCTCGTGTCGCCGAGCGTCTCGAAGGCGATCAGCTTGCCGTCGTCGTTGTAGGTCAGCACGTCAGCGGCCTCGTTTGACTCACCGTCGAGCTTCACCGTGGTGAGCACGACGACCTTGTCAGCGTCCGCGATGAAGTCATGCGGCGTCGTGCTGAAGCCGGCCTCCGAGAGCTTCCCCCACAGCTCGCCGACCGCCTGCTTGCCGTTGTGGGTTCCGGTCAGCGCGTTGTCGCCGCGCACAGTCCACGCGACCCCGTCGTCGATGTTGGCCATCGCGCCTTCGGCGTCGCCGCTACCGAACGCCGCGTAGCCGTCCTGCGCGGCCCGCTTGTTCTCCTGGGCACCCATTGGTGACCCCCTTGATGGTCGTGTCGCCGGCTGCCAGTGGCCGGCCCCGAGTCCGCGAGCCAGCCTAGCCGCGTTCGAAGCAGCGAGTCAATGGTCGGCGGCGGCCCGGCGGTCACGCGTCGCTCGATGAAGTCCTCCAGCGACGCGACCTCGCCGTCCTGGACCTCGCGGGGCCGGCCTGCCCTGAACGGCGCCACCAGCAACTCGACGTCTGCCAACCTGGGCCGGTGTCCCGCGCCGCCGTGATCGGCCTCTACGCACTGCTCGTCCTCATCTGGAGCAGCACCTGGGTCGCGATCAAGTTCGGCCTCGAGGACTCGCCCGCCGCTGCTCGGGGCCGGCGCCCGCTTCACGCTGGCGGGGGTCGTGCTGCTCACCGTCGCGGCGATCGCCCGGCGGCCGCTGCGCACCGACTGGGCGCTGGCCGCCGTGCTCGCGCGTGGCGCCGTTCGCGTTCGCCTACGGGCTCGTCTACTGGGGCGAGCAGCACATCCCGTCCGGGCTCGCGGCCGTCCTGTTCGGCGTGCTGCCGCTCTACACCGCCGTTCCTCGGCCGGGATCTTCCTGCCCGAGGAGCCGCTCCGCCGGCGGCTCGTGTTCGGCGTGCTGGTGGCGATCGGCGGGCTCGCGCTCGCCTTCGCCGAGAGCCTCGAGCTCGGCGACGACGAGCTCGCGCTGGCCGGCGCGGCGGCGCTCGCGCTGTCGCCGCTGGGCGCGGCCGTCGGCGGCGTCGCGCCAGAAGCTGCGGGCGGCGGAGCTCGACCCGGTGGTGCTGAACGGCTGGGGGATGCTCGGCGGCGGGGCGCTGCTGCTGGCGGTGTCGGCGCTCGGTGAGAGCTGGGGCGAGTTCGCCTGGACGCCCGAGTCGATCGGCTCGATCCTCTACCTCGCGATCCTCGGCTCCGCGGTCACCTTCGTCGCGCTGACGGTGCTCCTGCGCCAGCTCACCGCCCAGGCGATGTCCTTCCTCGCGATGCTGCTGCCGTTCGGCGCGCTTCTCTTCGGCGCCGCGCTCTACGACGAGGCGATCACCTGGCGTGCGCTGGCCGGCGCCGGGCTCGTCGCCACCGGGCTCCTGATCGCGCAGACGGGCCGCCCCGGCGCGCCGGCAGGCCGAGCCGGCGCGGGCGCTTGCCACCGCCGGGCCGGGCCGTGGCGGCACCGGCTAGAGGCGCTTCCGAGTCGCTACACTCGCCTACCGGCGTCCACACCCATGTGGCCGCCGTTTCCATGTCATGAGCTACGCAGTCGTAAAGGTCGGCGGTCGGCAGTACCGCGTCGAGGAAGGCGATTCGATCGTCGTCGATCGCATGTCCGCAAGCGAGGGCGACAAGGTCGACCTCGAGCCGCTGCTGTTCGCCGACGGCGACAATTCGCTGCTCGGCGGGGACGACCTCGCGAAGGTCAAGGTGCAGGCCACCGTCACCGCGCACGAGCGCGGCAAGAAGATCCACGGGCTCAAGTTCAAGCCCAAGCGCGGCTACAAGCGCCGCTACGGCGCCCGCGCGGACCTCACCCGGCTCGAGATCAGCTCGATCAAGGCGAGCGCCCGCAAGCCGGCTGCCAAGAAGGAGGACGAGGATGGCTCATAAGAAGGGCCTCGGCTCCAGCCGCAACGGCCGCGACTCGAACGCCAAGCGCCTCGGCGTCAAGGTGTTCGCCGGCGAGCAGGTGAGCGGCGGCGAGATCATCGTGCGCCAGCGCGGAACGCGCTTCAAGCCCGGCGACGGCGTCGGCATCGGCAGGGACGACACGATCTTCGCCACCCGCCCCGGGACCGTGCAGTTCGCAAGCGGCCGCCGCGGCAGGGTCATCTCGGTCGAGCCGGCCGAGTAGCCTCCCCGCCCTGACCTACTCGATCGTCGCCCGTGACCCGTCGAGCGGCGCGCTCGGCGTGGCAGTCCAGTCGCACTTCTTCGGGGTCGGCTCGCTCGTGAGCTGGGCCGAGGCCGGCGTGGGCGCGGTCGCGACCCAGTCGGTCGTCGAGCCGTCCTACGGGCCGAGCGGCCTCGAGCTCATGCGGGCGGGCAAGAGCGCGCCCGAGTCGCTCCATCAGCTGCTGTCGGCGGACGAGCAGGACGGCGTGCGCCAGGTCGCGATGGTCGACCGGGCCGGCCGCGTGGCCGTCCACACCGGCAAGGGCTGCATCGACCATGCCGGGCACGCGCTCGGCAACCAGGTGAGCGCCCAGGCGAACATCATGCTGCGCGACACGGTGCCGGCCGCGATGGTGCGCGGCTACGACGCCGCCCGCGGCGAGCTGCCCGAGCGGCTGCTGGCCGCCCTGGACGCCGCCGAGGGAGAGGGCGGCGACCTGCGCGGTCGCCAGTCCGCCGCGCTGCTCGTGGTCGCCGCGAGCGGCGGGCGGCCGCGTGGGCGAGGAGACGCTCGTCGACCTGCGCGTCGACGATCACCCCGACCCGCTCGCAGAGCTGCGCCGGCTGCTTCGCCTCCAGCGCGCCTACGCGCACGTCGACGTCGGCGACCAGCTCGCCGCCGAGGGCGACGCCGACGGCGCGCTCCGCGAGTACGCCGCCGCGCACGCGGCCGAGCCCGGCAACCCGGAGCTCGCCTTCTGGCACGGGGCCGCGCTCGCGGCGAACGGGAGCGAGCAGCAGGCGACCCCGATCCTGCGGGAGGTGTTCGATGCGCGGCCCGGTTACGCCGAGCTGCTCGAGCGCCTGCCGGCCGCCGGCCTGTTCCCGGATGACGGTCAGCTGATTGCCCGCCTGATCGGCACGAGGGCCGAGTCGGCGCCGGCGCCGCCCGCCGGGCCCGGCCCGGCCTGAGCTCGCGGCGGTGTTCCACGACCGGGCACGCATCTACGTGAAGGGGGGGCACGGCGGCAACGGCGTCGTCTCCTTCAGGCGCGAGGCGCACGTGCCGAAGGGCGGCCCCGACGGCGGCGACGGCGGTCGCGGGGGAGAGGTCGCGATCGTCTGCGACGCATCGCTGCGCGACCTGTCCTCGTTCCGGCGCGGCGCTCACTTCAAGGCTGCCCGCGGCGGGCACGGTCAGGGCGCGAACAAGCACGGGGCCACGCCGGACCCGCTCGAGGTGCGCGTGCCGCCGGGCACGGTCGCAGAGGACCCGGAGTCAGGCGACCGCTGGGACCTCGCGCAGGCGGGCCAGCGCGCCGTGGTGGCGCGCGGCGGGGCGGGCGGCCGCGGCAACCGCCAGTTCGCCACCTCGACCCGCCAGACCCCGCGCTTCTCCGAGCGCGGCCTGCCCGGCCAGGAGCGCTGGCTCGAGCTGCGCCTCAGGCTGCTCGCCGACGCCGGTCTCGTGGGCCTCCCGAACGCCGGCAAGTCCTCTCTGCTCGCGCGGCTCACGCGCGCCCAGCCCAAGGTGGCGGACTATCCGTTCACGACGGTCGAGCCGGTGCTCGGCACGCTCGAGCGCGACGACCGCCAGCTCGTGCTCGCCGACATTCCGGGGCTGATCGAGGGAGCGAGCGCGGGCGCCGGTCTCGGGCACGAGTTCCTCGCGCACGTGGAGCGCTGCCGCCTGCTCGTGCACGTGCTCGACATCGCCCCTCTCGACGGGTCGGACCCGGTCGAGAACCACGCGACGGTCGAGGCCGAGCTGCGCAGCCACGGCCACGGCCTTGCCGAGCTGCCGCGCATCCTCAGCCTCTCGAAGATCGACCTGGTGCCCGAGGAGACTGCGCGCGCGGCCGTGGCAGGAGTGGACGGAGCGCCTGAGCGGGGCGGATGTCCGGGCGGTGATCGCGACCTCGGCCGCCACCGGCACGGGCCTCGACGAGCTGACGGCGGCGATCTTCGCCAACGTGCCCCCGCTCGAGGCGGCGACGACGAGCCGGCCGAGAGCCCCGGCCACCCATCGCGTCTACCGCCCCGGGAGGGGGGACGCGTTCCGGATCGAGCGGGCGCCCAGCGGCGCGTTCCGGGTGGCGGGGGAGGGCGTCGAGCGCCTGATCGCGCGCCATGACCTCGACAACGACGAGGCGCTCCGCTACGTCGAGGAGCGCCTGCGCACGCTCGGCGTGATCCGCGCGCTCGAGTCCGCCGGGTTCGAGCCGGGCGACGACGTGGAGATCGGCGGGATCACGTTCGAGCTCGATCCCGGCGCGCCGTTCGGGTGATACAAAGGCCGCGATGTCGACCGTCGTCGTAAAGCTCGGATCGAGCATCGTCGCGGATGAGGCCGGCGAGGTCCGCTCGGCCGTGCTGGAGGCCATCTGCGCGGAGGTGGCCGCGCGCCACCTGGCGGGGGACGACGTCGTGGTCGTGACCTCCGGCGCGATCGCGCGCGGCATGCGCCTCATGGAGCTGCCGATGCGCCCGACGGCGATGGAGGAGCTGCAGGCGGCGTCGGCCGTCGGCCAGGGCAAGCTCTACCGCCACTACGACGAGCTGCTGCAGGCGCAGGGCGTGCCGTCGGCCCAGGTGCTGCTCACGTTCTTCGACATGTCGGCGCGCACGCACTACCTGAACGCCCGCCACACGCTCGGAACGCTGCTGCGCTGGCGGGTCGTGCCGGTGATCAACGAGAACGACACCACGACGACCGACGAGATCTCCTTCGGCGACAACGACTTCCTGGCGGCACAGGTCGCGATCCTGCTCGTGGCCGACCTGCTCGTCCTGCTCACCGACACCGGCGGCCTCTACAGCGCCGACCCCCGCCACGACAGCTCGGCGGAGCTGATCACGGACGTCCGCCGCGTCGACGAGCTCGAGGGCTACGAGATCGGCATGTCGACCTCGCCGCTCGGCTCCGGCGGGATGCGCTCGAAGGTGGTGGCCGCCGAGATGGCGACCGCCGCGGGCATCCCGGTCACGATCACGAGCGGCGTCGACAGGGACGCGGTGGCCACCGCGCTCGCGGGGCGTCCGGGCGGCACCCGCTTCCACCCGCAGGCGGGGCGCGTCTCGAGCTTCAAGCTGTGGCTCAAGTACGCCAAGCCCACGCAGGGCCGGCTCGCTCGTCGACGAGGGCGCGGAGCACGCGCTGCGCCAGCGTGGCACGAGCCTGCTGCCGGTCGGCGTCGTCGAGGTCGAGGGTGAGTTCGAGGCCGGCGACGCGGTCGAGGTGCGCTGCGACGGCCGCGCGGTCGGCAAGGGCATCGTCGGCTACTCGGCCGTCGAGCTGCGCCGGATCAAGGGACTGAAGACGAAGCAGGTGCGCGAGCTGCTCCCGCGGGCGACCGAGGAAGCGGTGCACCGGGACTACTTCGTGCTCGAGTAGCGGCGCCCGTGGCGCTCCGCTCGCCCTACGACCGGGAGATCCTCAAGCTCGCGCTCCCCGCGCTCGGCGCGCTCGCGGCCGAGCCGCTCTACCTGCTCGCCGACACCGCGATGGTCGGCCACCTCGGGACCGAGGAGCTGGCCGCGCTCGCGATCGCGGCGGCGCTGCTCGCCGGCGCGTTCACGCTCTTCAACTTCCTGACGTACGGAACGACGGCTCAGGTGGCGCGGCTGCACGGGGCGGGGGAGGAGGAGGCGGCGGGCCGGATCGCCGCGCAGGCGCTCTGGCTGTCGAGCGGGATCGGCGTGCTGCTGACCGCGCTGATGGCCGGGTTCGCGGTTCCGCTCGTCGACCTCATGGGCGGCGACGGGCGCACGGGCGACCTCGCCGTCCTGTACCTGCGGATCGGCTCGATCGGCCTGATCTTCGCGCTGATCGCGCTCGCCGGGCAGGGCTATCTGCGCGGCGTGTCCGACCTGCGCACGCCGCTCGTGATCGTGGTCGTGGCGAACGCCGCGAACGTGGTGCTGAACCTCCTGTTCATCTACGGCTTCGACTGGGGGCTCGCCGGCTCGGCCTGGGCGACCGTCGTGGCCCAGGCGGGGATGGGCGCGGCCTTCGCGCGCTCGCTGCTCGCCGCGCCCGGCGGACTCGCGGCGGCCGTCGCTCGCGGCGATGCGGCCGCTCGGGCGCATCGGCGGCGAGATCTTCGTGCGGACGGCGGCGCTGTACGGCTCCTTCCTCGTGGCGGGCGCGGTGCTCGCCCGGGTCGGCGACGACTCGCTCGCCGCGCACCAGATCGCCTTCCAGCTGTTCGTGTTCCTGGCGCTCGTGCTCGACGCGATCGCGATCGCCGGGCAGGTGATCGTGGGCCGCTCGCTCGGCGCGGGCGACGCCGAGGGGGCCCACCGCGCCGCGCGGCGGATGATCGAGTGGGCCGTGGTCGCGGGGGGCTGTCTTCGCGGTCGTGATGCTGGTGCTGGTCGACCTGCTGCCACACGCGTTCACGGGCGACGACGAGGTGGTCGAGCGCGCACAGGAGATCTGGCTCATCTTCGCGCTCATGCAGCCGGCGAACGGGGCGGTGTTCGCGCTCGACGGGATCCTCATCGGCGCCGGCGACACGCGCTACCTGATGTGGGCGATGCTCGCCTCGACGCTCGGGGTGTTCGTGCCGATCACGCTCGCGTCGCTCGCGTTCGACTGGGGGATCGTGGGCGTCTGGTTCGGCCTGCTGGGCCTGATCCTCGCGCGGCTCGCGACGCTCGCCTGGCGCTTCAGAGGACGGCGCTGGGCCAGGATCGGGCCGAGCCGGGCCCCGGCCTAGCCTCGGCGCTGCGCGCGTCGACGAGCTCGCCGCACTCCGAGCAGACGAAGCGCTCGTCGATCTCGCCGCCGCAGCCGCGGTGGAGGATGAGCGTCGGCGGCCCGGCCTCCTCGGGCGCGTGGCGGTCGCCCCACTTCATCAGCGAGACGAGCACCGGCCAGAGGTCGATGCCCTTCTCGCGTGAGCCGGTACTCGAAGCGCTCGGGGCGCTCCTGGTAGGCCCGCCGCTCGAGGATGCCGTCGTCCACGAGGCGGGCGAGCCGGTCGCTCAGCACGTTGCGGGCGATGCCGAGGTCGCGCTGGAAGTCGTCGAAGCGGCGCATCCCGAGGAACGCGTTGCGGATGACGAGCATCGTCCAGCGGTCGCCGATCGTCTCGAGCGTGCGGGCGACCGAGCAGACCTGCGTCGTCGTAGGTGCGCGGAAGCACTGTCGGGACAGCCTAGCGCGCTCCGTTGCGTGAAACAACTGACTCGTGTAGGGTGCGTTGCGTCAAGCAACTGACTGGTGGAGGCTCGAGCGTGGAACGTCGCTGGAAGGTCCTGGCGGTCACCGCCGTCGCCGTCTTCATGAGCTTCCTCGACGTGACGATCGTGAACGTCGCCTTCCCGGACATCGAGCGCGACTTCGCGGAGGCCACGCGGGCCGATCTGTCCTGGGTGCTGAACGCGTACAACATCGTGTTCGCGGCGCTGCTCGTGCCGGCGGGCCGGCTGGCGGACCTCGTCGGGCGCCGGCGCATGTTCCTGATCGGCGTCGTCGCCTTCCTCGCCACCTCGCTGCTGTGCGGGCTCGCGCCCTCGGTCGGAGCTGCTCGTGGCCGCGCGCATCCTGCAGGCGGCGGCGGGCGCGATCCTCGTGCCGACCTCGCTCGCGCTGCTGCTGCCGGAGTTCCCGGTCGACAAGCGCGCCACCGCCGTGGCGATCTGGAGCGCCACCGGCGCCGTCGCGGCCGCGCTCGGGCCGTCGCTCGGCGGCCTGCTGGTGGACGCGGTCGGATGGCGCTGGGTCTTCTTCCTGAACGTGCCGATCGGCCTGCTCGCCCTGATCCCGGCGCGCCGGGTGCTGCGCGAGACGCGCGACCCGGACGCCGTGCTGCCGGACGCGCTCGGCAGCGCGCTGATGGTCGCGGGCGTGGGCGCGCTCGCGCTCGGGATCGTCAAGGGCCCCGACTGGGGCTGGGACAGCGCGCGCGTGCTCGGCTCGCTCGGCGCGGCGGCGCTCCTGCTGCCGGCCGTCGTGCTGCGCTCGGCGCGGCACCGGGCGCCCGTGATCGAGCTCGGCGCTCTTCCGGGCGCGCTCGTTCGCGGTCGCGAACGTCGGCATGTTCGCTTTCTCCGCCGCCTTCTACGCGCTGCTGCTCGCGAACGTGCTGTTCCTGACCCAGGTCTGGGGCTACTCGATCCTCGAGGCGGGCTTCGCGGTCACGCCGGGGCCGCTGATGGCCGCGCTTCACGGCGCCGATCGCGGGACGGCTCGCCGACCGCTTCGGCCAGCGCGTGGTGGCGCTGCCCGGCGCGCTCCTCTTCGCGACCGGCTGCACGCTCTTCGCGACCGGCATCGGCGCCTCGCCCAGCTACGTGTCGGAGTACCTGGGCCCGACGATGCTCACCGGCGCGGGCGTCGGCTTCTCGTTCGCAGCCTGGGGCAGCGCCGCGGTCGCCGAGCTGCCGCCGGCGCAGTTCGCCACCGGGAGCGCCGTGCTCGCCTGCCTGCGCCAGATCGGGGCGGTGCTGGGGATCGCGACGCTCGTCGCCGTGCTCGGGGCTGCGCCGGCCCGCGATCCGCTGTCCGGGTTCACGGACGCCTGGACGCTGATGGCGGTCGCGGCGCTGCTGGTGGCGGCGCTCGCCGTGGGACTCGGGCGTTTGCACGTGCGCGCGCCGGTAGCCGCGGAGGCGCCCGCGTAACCGCCGGAATCCCGACCGCGGCGGGCGCGGCGCCCGGTACCCTTGCCCCGATGGCCACGACCGCCCAGTCAGTCGCCGACGTCTGCGCCCAGGCGCAGCGTGCGGCGCGCGAGCTCGCCGTCCTCGACACAGGCACGAAGGACGCCGCACTCGAGGCGATGGCGACGGCGCTCGTGGAGCGCATGGACGAGGTTCTCGAGGCCAACGCGCGCGACATGGAGGCCGGCGAGGAGGCGGGCCTCCATACCGGCCTGCTCGACCGGCTCAAGCTCACCGAGGACCGCGTCGCGACGATCGCGCGCAACGTGCGCTCGATCGTCGCGCTGCCCGATCCGGTGGGCGAGACGATCGACGGGCACAGGCTCGAGAACGGGCTCGACGTGCGGCGCGTGCGCGTCCCGCTCGGCGTGGTCGCCGTGGTCTACGAGGCGCGCCCGAACGTCACGATCGACTGCTCGGCGCTCTGCCTCAAGTCGGGCAACGCGATCGTGCTGCGCGGCTCCTCGACCGCCGCCCACTCGAACGCCGTGCTCGCGGAGGTGGCGTCCAGCGCCGTTCGCGCCGCGGGCGTGCCCGAGGGCGCGATCTCGATCGTCACGGGCGGCGACCGCGACGAGCTGCGCCAGATCGCGACGCAGGACGGCGTCGTCGACCTGATCATCCCGCGCGGGGGCGAGGGCCTGAAGGCGGCGCTCAAGGAGCACGCCACCGTGCCCGTGATGTATGCGGCCGCGGGCAACTGCCACGTGTTCGTCGACGCGAGCGCCGACCTCGACGACGCCGTCGCGATCGCCGTCAACGCGAAGACGCAGAAGCCGTCCGTCTGCAACGCGGCCGAGACGCTGCTCGTCCACGCGGACATCGCAGGCGAGTTCCTGCCGCGCGCCCTCGGCGAGCTGCGCGAGTCGGGCGTCGAGCTGCGCGTCGACGGCCGCACCCGGTCGCTGGCGGGCGGCATGGCCGACTCGCTCACCGACGCCACCGAGGAGGATTGGGAGACCGAGTACCACGCGCTGATCCTCGCGGTGAAGGTGGTCGACTCCGCGGACGAGGCGATCGAGCACGTGAACCGCTACGGCTCGGGCCATTCCGAGGCGATCGTCACCGGCTCGGTCGACGCGGCGCGCGCGTTCACGACCGAGGTCGACGCGGCGTGCGTCTACGTGAACGCTTCCACGCGATTCACCGACGGCGCCGTCTTCGGGATGGGCGCCGAGATCGGCAACTCGACCCAGAAGCTGCACGCGCGCGGCCCGATCGGGATGCGCGAACTCACGACCTACAAGTTCGTGGTCGAAGGATCCGGACAGATCCTCGAATAGGTGCTTTAGCGCTTGCGCGTCGGAGTCTTCGGAGGAGCATTCAACCCGCCGCATCTGGGCCACCTGGTCTGTGCCCAGGAGGTGCTGCTGCAGCTGGAGCTCGACCGGGTGCTGTGGGTGCCGGTCGGCCAGGCGCCCCATCGCGAGCTCGACGACGACCCGGGCGCCGAGGCCCGGCTCGAGATGGTCGAGCTGGCGATCGCCGGCGACGAGCGCTTCGCGGTCTCGCGCGTCGAGATCGACCGCGAGGGGCCCTCGTACACCTCGGACACGCTCGAGCTGCTCGCGTCCGAGCTCACCGGCGACGAGCTCTTCCTGATTCTCGGCGGCGACCAGGCGGCGTCCCTGCCGACCTGGCACGAGCCGGAGAAGGTGCTCGAGCGCGCCACGGTGGCGGCGGTCGAGCGGCTCGGCTCGAGTCGCGAGCGCGGTCGGGATCAAGCTCTCGCGCCTGCGCGGCGCCGACCGGGTGCGCCAGCTCGACATGCCCGTGATCCAGATCTCCTCCACCGGCATCCGCCGGCGCGTACGCGAGGGAAAGCCGATCCGCTATCTCGTGCCGGGCGAGGTCGAGGAGTACATCGACTCGCACGAGCTCTACCGGGCCGAAGGTCGAGGCGGCCAGCGCATGAGCTCGGCGGAATTCGACTCGGCCGCGCTCGCCGAGCGCATCGCCGCCGTCGCATCGGACCGCAAGGCGATCGACATCCGCGTGATCGACCTGCGCGGGATCGTCTCCTACACGGACTTCTTCGTCATCTGCTCCGGCAACACCGAGCGCCAGACCAAGGCGATCCACGACGCCATCTACGAGGAACTGAAGCACGACGAGGACCGGCTGCTGCCGCGCCGCACGCGAGGGCGACCGCGACGCCCGCTGGATCCTGCTCGACTACTGGGACGTGATCGTGCACATCTTCACCCCCGAGGCGCGCGAGTACTACCGGCTCGAGACGCTCTGGGGCGAGGCGCCGGCCCGGAGCGTGGGCTAGCCGCTTCCGTCCGGTCTCAATGCGAACATGTGTTCGTGTTGACGACCAACCAGAAGGGGGCGATCGCGGAGACGGCGATTGCCGCGGCGGCCACCAAGCTCGGCGTTTCGGTCCTTCGACCGATCGCGGAGCATGGGCGCTACGACCTGGCTTTCGAGGTCGGCAGTCGCCTCCTGCGTGTCCAGTGCAAGTGGGCCCGTCTGTCCGAAGACGGCTCGACGATGCGCGTGCATCTCCAAAGCCAGCGGCGCAGTGGCAACGGCTATGTGCGCCGGTCCTATCTCGCGGGCGAGATCGACCTGATGGCGGCGTACTGCGGCGAGCTAGACCGCTGCTACCTTCTTCCGCGCGAGCTGGTCGTCGAGCGGAGAGAGCTCCACCTCCGAGTGAGCCCTCCCAGAAACGGCCAGCGCGCGTGCATTAACCTGGCATCTGATTTCGAGTTCCCTGGGGCTATAGCTCAGCTGGGAGAGCACTTGCATGGCATGCAAGGGGTCGCCGGTTCGAGTCCGGCTAGCTCCACTGACGGGCCGAGTGTCGGTGCGCCGCCCGTCCGCATCGGGTCGCACCAGTTCCGGAACCACTTCGGCTACTACCTCGAGCGAGCCGCGAAGGGCGACGAGATCGAGATCGCGAGGCATGGGCGTCCGTTCGCTCGCCTCGTTCCAGCAGACATGCCGCTGGCGGCTGCATAGGCAGCGTTCAGCGTGGGTGGATTCCCCCGTCGAGCGTCACGACCTTGCTCGTGAGGTAGCCGTTCGCCAGCATCGCCAGCGCGAGGTCGGCCACCTCCGCCGGCTTGCCCAGCCGCCCCGCGGGCACCACCTTTGCAAGATCGCCCGGGTCGCCGGGCAGCATCGCCGTTTCCTCGATCAACGCGGGCGCGATCGCGTTGACCGTCACGCCCTCCGCGGCGACGCGCGCGGCCAGGAAGTGGGTCAGGCCATGGAGGCCCGCCTTGGACGATGCGTAGTGGGGGCCGACGATGCCGCCGGTCAGCGCGGCGACGGACGAGGTGAAAAGGATGCGGCCGTAGCCGCGCTCGCGCATCCCGGGCAGGACGCGGCGGGCGAGCAGGAAGGGCGCCCTGAGGTTGACCGCCACTGTTTCGTCGAAGGTGTCGCCGTCGACCTCCTCCCAGGGCGCGGGCGTGCTGAGGCCGGCGTTCGCCGCCAGCAGGTCGACCCGCCCGAGGCCGCGCTCGACCTCGGCGACCAGCCGCTCGGGCGCGGCGACGTCGCGCAGGTCCGCGCCGCAGGTGATGGCGCGACCTCCCCCAGCGGCTATCTCGGCGGCGACGTCCGCCGCGGCCGCCTAGTTTGAGCCGTAGTGGACTGCGACGGCCGCGCCCGCGCGGGCCAGGCCGACGCTCAGGCGTGCGCCGATGCCGCCGCTCGCGCCGGTCACGAGCGCGACACGACCCGCGAATGGTGAATCGCTCTCGGCGCCAAGCATGCGCGCCGAAGGCTAATCCGGCGGCACTACGCCCGCTTGACCGTGATCCCGCGCAACGTGTGCGCCACGCCGTCGCAAGCGTCGATCGCGTCCTCGACGCGCTCGAAGATGTCCTTCCAGCGGATCACCGCCATTGGATCGACGCCGCCCTCGAACAGGGCGGTCAGGCCGGCCCGGAGGATGCGGTCACCCTCGTCCTCGAGCCGGTCGATCTCGGCGATGTGGCGGTGCGCCTCGGCCAGGTCCGGCGCTGCTGTCGAGTGCGCCGAGCGCGAGCGCGACCTCCGAGCCTGCGGCCGCGAGCGTGTCGGCCAGCTCGATCGCCTGGTCCATCGGCGCCTCGACGCGGTAGAGGCCGAGCAGGTCGCCGACCTCCTCCGCGAAGTCGACCACGTCGTCGAGGCCGGATGCGAGCGCTCAGCAGGTCGCTGCGCTCGAACGGCACCGCCAGCCGCGCGTGGAGGTGGTGGACGATGTCGTGCGTGACCGCGTCGTTGGCGTGCTCGAGATCGATCAGCTCGGCGCGCTTCTCGTTCCCGTCCGGCCAGCTGCGCATCAACTCGCGGAGGAGCGCCGTGGACAGCTCGACGTTCCGACCCGCCCGCCCGAGCAGGTCGTAGAGGTCGCCGTAGTCGGGCCGCAGGCCGACAACCCTCCCGATCCGGGCCCGCGCGTTCTCTCCCGCGAGACCGTTGGCCGCGGACCGGGCACGGAGGGTGAAGGGTTCACCCATGCGCCAGAGCCTAGGCATGTTGAGGCGCTGACTCGTGAACAGCCGGTGAATGCGCAGGCGGCGTGCGGTGGAGCTACCCCTGGCCATGAATGGCCGTTTCCCGTGTCCGGCGGCGAAACTCGGAATGGTGCACCGATTCGTACGCGATCAGGAGCGCCGCGAGCCCCGCAGCGATCCCGACGGCCACGAGCGAGTCGACCTCCGTCGCGACGGGGATGAGCGCGAGGCATACGACCGCGGCGACGAGACGCTCGCGGCTGAGCGTGTGGGTGGTTCGCAGGCGGAAAGCCACGTGGGCCACGTAGTAGAGCGCGATGCCGCCGAAGAGCGCGACCGCCGGCACGGTCTTGAGCGGCTCGTCGACGTGGCCGAGCGTCTTCTTGACGCCGAGCGCCAGCAGCAGGATCCCGGCGATCAGCGGCAGGTGCAGGTAGCTGTAGGCGTCGCGCGCCATCAACAGCCGCTCCTCGCCGCGCAGGTGCCGGAAGCTCTCCTCCGAGATGACCGCGGCGATGTCGAAGTACGCCCACCACAGGGCCGCCGACAGCACGACGCCGAACACCGCCGCAGCGACCAGACCGGCGTCGAGCTCCACCCCGGCGATGCCGGCGCCGATGGCGACGATCGACTCGCCGAGCGCGATGATCACGATCAGGCCGAAGCGCTCCGCGAAGTGCCCGGCCGAGACGCGGAAGCCGCGCACCCCGAACACGAACGGGCCGGCGAAATCGATCGCGAGCGCGAGGATCCAGATCGCCGCCTGTGCTGCCCCGTCGAAGAACGCAGCCGCGATCAGCAGCAGCGGCGCGGGCAGCGCCGTGCGCGCGAGCACCCGCACCGCCGTGGCGGTATCGACGTCATCGTTGGCCTCGGCGAAGATGAAGATGTGGAGCCAGCGGACCAGCGCGTAGGCGACGCCGAATATCAGCGCGTCGTCGCCGAAGGCGTGCGGGGTGGCGAGCGCGGCCACGAGCATCGCGGCCATCGCGCCGAGCATCAGTAGGCGCTCCGTGTCCTGCTCGGTGTCGATGTAGTTCGTCAGCCAGGCGTACGCGCCCCACGCCCACCACAGCGCGGCGAGCACGAGCATCCCCTGGCCGAGCCCCTCCCAGGTCGGGTTCTCCGACATCAGGTAGGTGATCTGGGTGAGGGCGAAGACGAACACCAGGTCGAAGAAGAGCTCGAGCGGCGCGACACGCTTGTCGAACGCCCCGCCGGGCGCCTCGTCCGCCGCTCCCCGTTCCTCTCCGACGCTCATCAGGACCTGCTCCGACTATCGCAGGCGTCCCGAGGCCGGCCACCGGCAACAATGCCTATGCAATGCTTAGGCACATGCCACGCGATCAAGGCCTACTTCTCGGAGACGCCGCCCGCGCGCTGGGCGTGAGCCCGGACACCCTGCGGCGCTGGGAGCGGGACGGGAAGCTCCGCACCAAGCGCGACCACGCCAACCGGAGGCGTGTCACGCGCCGCGAGATCGAGCGGCTCGGCGGCAGGCCCGAGCGCCACGCCGCGGGTGACGAGCTCTCGGCCCGCAACCGCTTCCCGGGTGTCGTCCGGTCGGTCGAGGTGGACGGCGTGATGGCGCTCGTCGAGATCGAGGCCGGTCCGCACCTCGTCACCGCGGCCATCACCCGCGACGCGGTCGACGAGCTCGACCTGGCGCCAGGAGTTCCGGCCACGGCGACCGTCAAGGCCACCTCGGTGATGGTCGAGCGTGGGACCAGGTGAGCCGCCTTCTCGCGTTGACGCTGGCTCTCGCAGCGCTCGCCGCGGTGGTCGCCGGCTGCGGTGACGACGACGATGACGACGGCGGAGGCTCGGGCTCGGCAGAGAACGCGCGGCTCGTGGTGTCGGCCGCAGCCTCGATGACCGAGGCGCTCGAGGCGTGCGCGCCCGAGTTCGGAGAGCAGGAGGGCGTCGAGGTCCGGCTGAGCTTCGCCGGCTCGGACGAGCTGGCCGCTCAGATCCGGCAGGGCGTCAAGCCGGACGTCTACGCCGCCGCCAACACACGGCTCCCGGACGAGCTGTACGACGAGGGGCTCGTCGAGAAGCCGGTGGAGTTCGCGACCAACACGTTCGTGCTCGCGGTGCCGGAGGACTCCGACATCGACTCGATCGAGGATCTCACGCGAGGACGGGGTCAAGCTCGTGATCGGCTCGGAGTCGGTGCCGATCGGCTGAATACACGCGCGAGACGCTCGCCAAGCTGCCGCCGGGCCAGGAGAAGGCGATCCTCGACAACGTGCGCTCGAACGAGCCGGACGTGAAGGGCATCGTCGGCAAGCTGACCCAGGGGGCCGCCGACGCCGGCTTCGTCTACGTGACGGACGTCAACGCGACCGGCGACGAGCTCGAGGCGATCGAGCTGCTCGGCGAAGCTCGAGCCGGAGGTGACCTACGGGGCGGCGGTCGTCAAGGGTGCGAAGCAGCCGGAAAAGGGCCAGGCGTTCGTGGACGGGCTGACGGACGGCACGTGCGCCGACGCGCTCGAGGAGGCCGGCTTCGGCCCCGCCCCGTGACGCTACGCCGCATCTGGTTCCCGGTGTTGCTGGCGCTCGCGCTCGCGGCCACGCTCACCTTCCTCACCCTGCCCGTGCGTCGCGATCTTCGTCGACCAGAGTCCGAGCGACCTGATCATCGAGCCTGGGTGAGCAGGGCGCCCTCGACGCGCTCTGGCTGAGCCTGCGCACGACGACGCATCTCGATGCTGATCATCCTCGTGGTGGGCACGCCCGCCGCCTACATGCTCGCCACCCGCTCGTTCCGCGGCAAGGCGCTCGTGGTGACGCTGGTCGAGCTGCCGCTGGTGCTGCCGCCGGCCGTGGCCGGCATCGCGCTGCTCGCTGCGGTCGGGCCGGCCGGGATCCTCGGCGGGAACGATCGAGGCGGCCGGCATCGAGCTCGCCCTTGCGACCGCGGGCGTCGTGGTGGCCCTCACCTTCGTGGCCTCGCCGTTCTACGTGCGTCAGGCGATGGCCGCGTTCGCCTCTGTCGACCGCACCCTCCTCGACGCCTCGCGCACGCTCGGCGCCTCCGAGGCGCGCGGCTTCGCGCGCGTGATGATCCCCGCGGCGATCCCAGGCCTCGCCGCCGGCGGCGCGCTGGCGCTCGGCCGGGCGCTCGGGGAGTTCGGCGCCACGCTCATGTTCGCCGGCTCCTTCCAGGGCATCACGCAGACCGTCCCGCTCGCCATCTACGACCGCTTCTCGACCAATTTCGACTCGGCCCTCGCGCTGTCCGCCATCCTGGTCGCCGTGTCCGCCGCGATCCTCCTCGCGGTGAAGCTCGTGCAGGGAGACGATGCGCTCGGCGGCTGGGGCCCGGCGCGTGCTCCACGTTGAGGCGCAGACCCGTCTCGGCGCTCTCGAGCTCGACCTGTCGCTCGAGGTCGCCGCCGGTGAGTGCCTAGCGCTCGCCGGGCTCTCGGGCGCCGGCAAGACGAGCGTCCTGCGCGTGGCGGCCGGCCTGCTGAGGCCCGACCGAGGCAGGGTCAGGGCGGGCGAGGAGACCTGGCTCGACACAGAGCGCGGGATCGACGTGCCGCCGGAGGAGCGCAGCTGCGGCTACGTCTTCCAGGAGTACGCGCTCTTCCCGCACCTGAGCGGCGTGGCAGAACGTGGCCTATCCGCTGCGCGGACCGCGCCGCGAGCGGCGCGAGCGCGCTCACGAGCTGCTCGAGCGCTTCGGCCTCGGCGAGCTCGCCGACGCGCGGCCGCGAACGCTCTCGGGCGGCGAGCGCCAGCGCGTGGCGCTGGCGCGCGTGCTCGCCCGCGACCCCGGTGTGCTGCTGCTCGACGAGCCGCTCTCCGCGCTCGACGCGCGCACGCGCGCGGCCGCCGCACGCGAGCTCGCCGCCGTGCTGCGCGAGGTCGACGCCCCCGCGCTGCTCGTGACGCACGACTTCGGCGAGGCCGCCCTGCTCGGCGACCGGGTGGGCGTGATCGACGCGGGCCGGATCGTCCAGGAGGGCACCCCGAGCGAGCTGGCGGCCGCGCCGCGCTCGGCGTTCGTGGCCGACTTCACGGGCGCCGTGGTGCTCACGGGGGTGGCGAGCGCGGGGCCGGACGGCCTCACGCACGTCGAGCTCGACGGCGGCGGGGAGGTCTCGAGCACCGACGGCGGAGAGGGAGCGGTGGCCGTGAGCGTCTACCCCTGGGAGATCGCGATCGAGCCCGCTGACGAGAGCCCGCACGGCTCGGCCCAGAACCGCGTCGCGGCCGAGATCGTGACGATCACCACGGTGGGCAACCGGGTGCGCCTCGGGCTCGCTGGCCCGCAGCCGCTCGCCGCCGAGATCACCGCGGCGTCGGCCGAGCGGCTCGCCCTCAGCACGGGCACGCGGGTGACGGCGAGCTGGAAGGCGGCGGCCACCCGGCTCGTGCCGATCTGACCGCCGCCCGCCGATAACCTCCTCGCTTCGATGGCGGATCGCTACGACCCCAAGCTGATCGAGCCCAAGTGGCAGCGCGTCTGGGCCGACGAGCACACCTGGGAGGTGTCGAACGAGGCCCGCACGAGCAGCCGAGCGCCTACGTGCTCGAGATGCTGCCGTACCCCTCGGGCGAGCCGCACATCGGCCACCTGAAGACCTACTCGGTCGGCGACGCGGTGGCGCACTTCCGGCGCCGCAACGGCGATCTGCGTCCTGCATCCGATGGGCTACGACGCCTTCGGGCTCCCGGCCGAGAACCACGCGATCAAGCACCGGCCAGCACCCGCGCGAGTCGACCGAGGCGGTCGATCCGCGAGTTCCAGCAGCCAGTTCCGCGAGTGGGGCATCTCGATCGACTGGACGCGCGAGTTCGGCACGCACGAGCCGCGCTACTACCGCTGGACGCAGTGGATCTTCCTGCGCCTCTTCGAGCGCGGCCTCGCCTACCGCAAGGAGGCGGCGGTCAAGTGGTGCCCCAACGACGCAGACCGTGCTCGCCAACGAGCAGGTGATCGACGGCCGCTGCGAGCGCTGCGGCATCCGTGGTCGAGGTGCGCCAGCTCGAGCAGTGGTTCTTCCGCATCACCGACTACGCCGACCGCCTGCTCGACGACATGAAGACGATCGACTGGCCGCGCCACGTCGTGACGATGCAGGAGAACTGGATCGGCCGCTCCGAGGGCGCCGAGGTCGTCGTTCCGCTGCGAGGAGCTGGGGATCGACTACCCGGTCTTCACCACCCGCCCGGACACGCTCTTCGGCGCGACCTTCTTCGTGATGGCGCCCGAGCACCCGGACGTGCTCCGGCTGAACGACTCGCCGGAGGTGCACGAGTACGTGAACCGCGCGCTCAACGAGTCGGCCGAGGAGCGCGGCGACGAGCACAAGGAGAAGACCGGCGTCGCGCTCGGGCGCACGGTCACGAACCCGGTGAACGGGCGAGCAGATCCCGATGTTCGTGGCCGACTACGTGCTGATGGAGTACGGCACCGGCGCCGTCATGGCCGTGCCCGCGCACGACCAGCGCGACTACGAGTTCGCCGAGAAGTTCGGCCTCGAGATCCGCCGGGTGGTCGAGGGCGACGAGCCTGCGCCCGAGGGCGAGGCCTTCGTCGCGCACCGGAGGACGAGCGGCTCGTCAACTCCGGCCACTTCGACGGCATGCCCGCGCCGGAGGGCTCGCGAGGCGATCGTCGACTGGCTCGAGGAGCGCGGGCCTCGGCAGGCGCCGCCGTCAACTACCGGCTGCGCGACTGGCTGCTCTCGCGCCAGCGCTACTGGGGCTGCCCGATCCCGATCGTCCACTGCGAGGGCTGCGGGCTCGTGCCGGTCCCGGACGACCAGCTGCCGGTGATGCTGCCCGAGGTCGAGGACTACGCGCCCAAGGGCCGCTCGCCGCTGGCGGCGGCGGAGGACTGGGTCAACACGAGCTGCCCGTCCTGCGGCGGCCCGGCCCGCCGCGAGACGGACACGATGGACACGTTCGTCGACTCGTCCTGGTACTTCCTGCGCTACTGCGACGCGCACAACGACGAGGCGCCCTGGGACCGCGAGGTGCTGCGCCGCTGGATGCCGGTCGACCAGTACATCGGCGGCGTCGAGCACGCGATCCTGCACCTGCTCTACGCGCGCTTCTTCATCAAGGCGCTCGCCGACATGGACCTGCTCGACGTGCAGGAGCCGTTCGCGCGCCTCTTCACCCAGGGGATGATCCTGCGCGACGGCGACAAGATGTCCAAGTCGAAGGGCAACGTGGTCTCGCCGCAGGAGGTGATCGACCGCTACGGCGCCGACACCGCGCGCTGCTACATCCTCTTCCTCGGCCGCGCCGCGAGCACGACGCCGACTGGCAGGACGACGGCGTGGGCGGCGTGTACCGCTTCCTGTCGCGGCTCTGGACGGGCGGCCGCCGAGGCGCCCGACGGCGCGAGCGAGCCCGAGGGCGAGCCCTCCGAGCTCGTGCGCAAGGCGCACTGGGCGATCGAGCAAGGTCACGCGCGACATGCAGGCGCGTTTCGCCTTCAACACGGCGATCGCCGCCGTGATGGAGCTGGTCAACGAGATCTACCGCGCGCGCGACTCGGTGCCCGCCGTCGCACGCGCGCTTCGCGATCGCGACGGCCGGCTCGCTGATCTTCCCGTTCGCGCCGCACCTCGGCGCCGAGGTGTACGAGCTGATGACCGGCCGGCGCGTCTGGGAGGAGCCCTGGCCGCAGGCCGACCCGGCGCTGCTCGTGGGCGACGAGATCCAGCTCGTCATCCAGCTGAACGGCAAGCTGATCGACCGGCTGCCGGCGCCCGCCGAGGCGTCGCAGGAGCGAGCTCGAGGAGATCGCGCGCGGCTCGGAGAAGCTCGCGTCGCGCCTCAACGGGAAGGAGATCGTGAAGGCAATCGTGGTGCCCGGCAAGCTCGTCAACTTCGTCGCCCGATGAGCGCGCGCCCCGGCAGACCAGCATCCCGCTCGGCCCGCTGGTCGCGGCGATCGGCGCGGTGCTCCTCGCTGGTGAGCCTGTTCCTCGACTGGTACGAGGGGGTCACCGCGTTCACCGTCTTCGAGGTGCTGGACATCGTGCTGCGTGGTCTGCGCGCTGTTGATCGTCCTCCAGCTCGCGGGCGGGATGGGGCTGATGAAGCCGCCTGCCTCGCCCGTCGGTCTCGCTGCTCGTGGCGCTGTTCGCGCTCGGTGTGGTGCTGACCCAGCTCGTCAACGACCCGCCGGCGGTGGCCGGCGCCGACGGGCCCGACCGCGACATCGGCATCTGGCTCGCCGTGGCGGGCGCGCTCCTGATGGCGATCGGCGCCTTCCTCGCCACGGCCAGCATCTCGCTCGCGATCGAGCCGCGACGCCCACCGGCGGCCCGGCTCCCGGCCGAGCGCGGCGGTCGATCACGACGCCGAGACCGTGAGGGAGCCGCCCGTCCGGGTTCCCTGCTGCGCGACGACCCGCCCTCGAAGCCCTGAGCGCGCAGCCGTACGTGGCCGTCGTCGGGCCGGGCGAGGCGCGGCGGCCGAGCTGAGCGCGGCGGCCGAGCGGTCGGGCGCGAGCTCGCGCGCGCGCGGCGCCGTGCTCGTCTGCGGCGGGCTCGGGGGCGTGATGGAGGCGGCCTGCCGCGGCGCGAGCGAGGCCGGCGGCACGACGGTCGGGATCCTGCCCGGCGCCGACCGCGCCGCCGCGAATCCGATTCGTGGACGTGGCGATCCCGACCGGGCCTCGGCGAGGCGCGCAACGCGCTCGTCGTCCGCGAGCGCCGATGCCCTGGTGGCGGTCGGCGGCGGCTACGGCACGCTCTCCGAGATCGCGCTCGCGCTCAAGGCGCGGCAAGCCGGTCGTCGGGCTCGGCAGCTGGGAGATCGAGGGCGTCGAGAGCGTCGCCACGCCCGAGCAGGCGGTCGCGGCGGCGCTCGCCGTGCTCACCTAGACTCGGCCCGCTGATGTCCGCCGGTCAGTCCGACACGCCCTACCTCGACGCGCTGCGCGCCTACGCGGCCCGCGAGCCCGGCCGCCTCCACGTGCCCGGCCACAAGGGCGGCCCCGGCGCCGACCCGGGGCTCATGGAGGCGATCGGCCCGCAGGCGCTCGCGCTCGACATCCCGGCGCTCACCTGGGGAATCGACGTGGGCGTGGAGCCGACCCCGTTCGTCGAGGCCCAGCGGCTCGCCGCCGAGGCGTGGGGCGCGCGCCGCACCTGGTTCCTCGTCAACGGCGCGTCGCAGGGCAACCACGTGGCGCTGCTGACGCTCGCCCACCGCGGCGCGCAGGTCGTGACCCAGCGCAACGCCCACTCGAGCACGATCGACGCGCTGGTCATGTCGGGGCTGCGGCCGACGTTCGTCGCGCCCGAGCTCGACCCCGAGCTGCACATCGCCCACTGCATGACCCCGCGAGGCGCTCGACCGGGCGCTCGAGGAGACGCCGGGCGCGGTCGGCGCGACGGTCGTCTCGCCCACCTACTTCGGCGCGGTCGCGGACATCGCCGGGCTGGCCGAGGTCGCGCACGCGCGCGGCGTGCCGCTCGTCGTCGACGAGGCCTGGGGCGCCCATCTGGCCTTCCACGAGGACCTGCCGCGCGCACGCGCTCTCGCTCGGCGCCGACCTCGTGATCTCGAGCACCCACAAGATCGTCGGGCAGCCTCACGCAGTCGGCGATGATCCACCTCGGCCACGGCGACCTGATCGAGGAGGAGCGTCGTCGACCGCTGCGTGACCCTCATCGAGTCGACGAGCCCCAACTCGCTCCTGTTCGGCTCGCTCGACGCCGCCCGCCGCAGCGCGGCGGTGAGCGGGCACGAGCTGCTCGGCGAGACGCTCGCGCGCCCTGCCGCCGCGTGCGCGCGGCGGTGCGCGAGATCCCGGGCCTCGACGTGCTCGACGAGCGGCTCGCGGGCGCGCCCGGCGTGTTCGACTACGACCCGCTCCGGCTCGCGATCGACGTGCGCGGGACGAGCGCCAGCGGCTTCGAGCTCGCGCGGCTCGTGCGCGAGCAGGACGACGTGAACCTCGAGCTCGCCGGCGAGAACGTGATGGTCGCCGTGTTCGGGATGGGCGAGCCCGCCGGCCTGGCCGGCGAAGCGGCTGGTCGGCGCGCTCCGCCAGGCGGTCGGACGCGTCAGCGAGCAGCCCGGCGCCCGCGCGGGCGAGGAGTTCGCGCCGCCGCCGCCGTGGGGCGAGCTCGTGATGACGCCGCGCGAGGCCTTCCTCGGCCCGCAGGAGGTCGTCGCCGACCGCGGAGGCGGTCGGCCGCGTGGCCGCGGAGTCGCTCGCCGCCTATCCGCCCGGCATCCCGAACGTGCTCCCCGGCGAGCGCCTGACGGCGGAGACGCTCGACTACATCGAGCAGACGCTCGACGCACGGCGGCAGCCTGCGCGGCGCGAGCGACCGCGAGCTGCGCACGCTGCGCGTCGCCCTCTGATGACAGCCCGGGGCTCGCGCCCCGAGCGCCGAAGCAGCCGGCTTGGCCGGCTGCGCAGGGGTCCCGATTTCCCCCGTGGCATCTGGCCGGCCTAGGCACCCGCTCGCGCCGGATCGCCTGCATCAGGCAGTGCGCGCCGCCGCCGCCGAGCGTGAACGCGGCCAGCTCGGGGTCGTAGACGGTCAGGCCGAGGGCGCGCAGACGCTCGTTCAGGTCCTTCGACTCGGCGCTCGTGAGGACGCGGTCGCCGCCCAGGCAGACGCCGTTCACGCCCAGCTTGAGCGAGTCGGCGAGCGTCACCGGCACGATCTCGACGCCCTTCGACTCGAGCCAGCGCGTGAAGCCGGCCGCCGACCTGCTCGACGCACACCGCCGCCAGCTTCTCGCCGAGCATCGCCGCGAGCACGTCGATGTGGAGGAAGTGAGGCGGGATACGCTCGATCCGGACCTCCCAGCCGTCCGCCTCGAGCCAGCCGGCCAGCTGTCGGCGGCGGGCTCCTGCGGTGCGCTCCTCGCCGTTGCCGATCGCCGCCACGCCCGGCTCGACGATCATGAAGTCGCCGCCCTCGAGCGCGCGCCGCGGTGATCATGCGGTGGATCGGGATCCCGCTCTCCTCGTAGAAGCGGATCACCGGCGCGTACTCGCCGCGGCGCCACCACTGGTGGCACTGGGTCACGATCGGGCCCTGCGGGACGTTGATGCTCGAGTCGCGCGCGAACACCTGGTAGGGGAGCGCCGGATCGGGCTCGAGCAGGTGCACGCGCACCCCGGCCTCCTCGTAGACGCTCACCATCTCGGCGTGCTGGCGCAGCGCGTCCTCGCGGCTGAACGTCAGGCCGCTGGCCAGCGTCGCGCGCGAGATCGCGCTGGCGGGCAGCCAGTGGAAGTTGTCGGGAGGACAGAGCAGCACGTCGAGGAGGCGGCCATACTCCGAGTCGACGCCCCAGCCGGGCTCCGTCATCCGTGTCACCTCTCCTCGAACACCGCTCGAACGCTCCGGCAGTCTGTCATCGGCGGAGCGAAGGGGCGGGACGGTGAGCGAGACCGTGCGGCGCCACGTCGTCGTGCACGGGCACGTCCAGGGCGTCTTCTTCCGCGACTCGACCCGCCGCCGGGCGGTCGAGCTCGGCGTTGCGGGGTGGGTCTGCAACCGCTGCGGACGGTGCGGTCGAGGCCGTCTTCGAGGGCGCGCCGGACGCGGTCGCGGCCATGGTCGACTGGGCGCAAGAGGGCCCGCGCGGAGCCGACGTCGACCGTGTCGACGACGACGAGGAGAGCCCGGAGGGGCTGACCGGCTTCCAGGTGCGCTGAGCGCCCGCTAGGGCGAGCGCACGCCCGCGCGCAGCATCTCGAGCGCCCGGGCGACGCGGCGCTCACGGGTCTCGTCGCGCTTGGCGTCGGCGATCCAGCCGGCGTACTCACGGCGGTGGGTGTACGAGAGGCCGTCGAAGCTCGTCCTGGCCTCGGCGTCGTGGCTGAGCGCGGCGGACAATGCGGGCGGCAGCTCGACCGTGCGCGGCTCGTCGTCGAGCTCGACCTCGACGGTCACCTCGTCGCCGATCGCGATGCCCGCCTGCTCGCGGAGCTCCCGGTTGAAGCCGATCATGTAGATGCCGCCGTAGACCGCGACCGTCGTGCGGAACTCGGTGCCGTTGACCGTTCCGCGCACCCGCGCGCGTGCCTGGCCGAAGCGCTCCTTGGCGTCGAACGGCAGCTCGACGGTCGGCGCTTCGCCGGTCTCGCCGCCGAGAACGGCCTTGAAACGCTTCACGTGCGAGATCGTAGCCTCGTTGTAACCCACGGCACCCACGTGTAACCCGCCTCCTCGTACGGTCGCCGGGTGCTCGAAGGCGCGCGTGGAACAGTCATCACCTGGGTGGTCGCGGCGGTGCTCGCGACGCTCGCGGCGTGCGCCTGCTGGGCGGCGACGACGGCGGCTCGGCGGCGCCGATGAGGATCGACGGCGATGGCGGCGGCGGGAGGCGCCCAGCGGACGGGACCACGGCGCGGGTACCCGCGCGGAGCGGGAGGGCGCCTTCGTGCACGTCGCGGGCGCCGTGCGACGCCCCGGCCTCTATCGCCTCGACTCCGGCGCCCGCGTGGCGGAGGCCCTCGCAGAGGCGGGCGGGCCGCTCGCCGCGCGCCGAGCTGACCGCCGTCAACCTGGCGGCCCGGATCGCCGACGGGCAGCAGGTGGTGGTGCCGCGTCGCGGGCCAGGCGGCGGCGCCGCTGGCGCGCCCGCCGGGCTCGGGCGGGAGGCGCCGGTGGTGCGGGTGGCGCCGCCGGCGGAGTCAAGCTCAGCCTCGCGTCCGCGACCGCCGAGCAGCTCGAGGAGCTCGACGGAATCGGCCCGACCCTGGCCGAGCGCATCATCGAGTACCGCGACGCCGCAGGGCGGGCTGACGAGCCTCGACCAGCTCGGCGAGGTGGACGGCATCGGCGAGAACGCGCCTCGCCTCGCTGCGCGAGGGACTCCAGCCGTGAGCGAGCGGTCCGGCGCCGAGGCGTCGCGCGATCCGCCGGCGGCCGCGCCCGGGCACGTGCCGGGGCCTGCCTCCGCCGCCCGCGGCGCACTCCTCCCAGCGGCGCTCCGGCGCGTCACGGCGCTGCCTGCCGCACGTCCCTGGCACGTCGCCATCGGCAGCCTGGCGGCCGGCCTTGCGCTCGCGACCGCTTCGCCGGCGGCGCGCTCGGTGGTGGCCGCGGTGACTGCTGGCGCTCCTCTGCGCCTGCCGCGCACCCGCGCTCGGCGGGCTGGCTGCCGCCCTCGTCCTCGCCGGGTCGGCGCTCGGCGACGCTCGGCTGCGCGCGATCGACAGCCCCGCTGCGCTCGTCGTCGACGGGCGAACCGTCGAGGTCGCGGCCCATCTGCTCAGCCCGCCACGTCCGTCAGCCTTCGGCGCGTCGGCCGAGGTGCGGGTCGCCGGAGGGCGGCTCGACGGAGTTCGGCTCCTGCTCCGGGTGCCGCGCTGGGCCGCGGCTGCCCGCGGGTGTCCGGGTCGGCGACGAGCTGCGGCTGCGTGGGCGCCTGCGCAAGCCCGGCGACGCTCGCGCGCGAGACGAGCGAACGGCTCCTTCGACTTCGCGGCGCACCTGCGGATGCGCGGCATCGCGGGTGAGCTCCTGCTCGACCGTGCGCGCGCCGACCGGCCGCCGCGCGGCGGCGGGCCGGCGCACGTCCTCGACCTCATGCGCGAACGTGCCGCAGCGAGCCGTCGCCGCGGGCCTGCCGCCACCGAGGCCGCGCTCGCCCGCGGGATGGTGCTCGGCCAGGACGAGGCGATCGGCGAGGGGGTGCGCGAGGACTTCCGCGCGAGCGGCCTCGCCCATCTGCTGGCGGTGAGCGGGCAGAACGTCATGCTGCTGGTCGCGCTCGCGCTGCCGCTGCTGGCCGTCGCCGGGCTCGGCCCGCGTGGCCGCGGGGTGGCCCTGCTCGGGCTCGTCGCCATCTACGTGCCGCTGGCCGGCGCCGGCCCGTCGCTCCAGCGCGCCGGTGTGATGGGCGCGGCCGGCATCGCGGCGATGACGCTGTCGCGCCCGGCGTCGCGCTGGTACGCGCTGCTGCTCGCCGCGGCGGCGACGCTCGCGCTGAACCCGCGGGCCTGGCAGGACCCCGGCTGGCAGCTCTCGTTCGCGGCGGTGGTCGGGATCCTCTGCCTCGGCGTGCCGCTCGGTCGCGCCCTGGTTCGCGCCGCGGATGGCCTCGTCGCGGCTCCGCGCGAACGCGCTCGGGTCGCGGGCCCCTCCGCCGCGACCGCTCTCAACGAGCGCCTTCCGGGAGTCCGGGCCGCGCTCGTCCGCGGGCTGGCCGAGGGCGCCGCCATCACGCTTGCGGCCACGGTCGCCACGGCGCCCCTGCTCGCCCACCACTTCGGCTCGGTGCCGCTGGCCGGGCTGCCCGCCAACCTGCTCGCGCTTCCGGCGGTTGCGCCGGCGATGTGGCTCGGGATGGTCAAGGCGGCGCTCGGCCTCGCCGCGTCCGCGCTTGCCGCCGGCGGACGGGCTCGCCGCGGCGCTCGGGCCGCTCACGCGCGCTGCCGGTCGCGTACATCGGGCGCCTCGCCGAGCTGTTCGCGCAGCTCCCCGGCGGGCAGCTCGTCGCTGCCGCTGCTCGTCGCGTGCGGGAGTGCCGCTCGCCTACGGGCTGCTCGTGCTGGCGGCCCTGGTCGTGCGCGCGGCCGCGCGGCGCCTCGTGCCACGTGCGCCAGGAGCTCGGCGCGCGCTGGCGGCGGCAGCCCGCGCAGCGCAGCGGGTCGCGGCCGGCGCGGCCGCGCTGCCGCGGCGATCGTGCTGCTCTCGGTGCGGGCGCTCAGCCCGCCCGCGCCGCCCGGCGCCCTGACGGTCCGCTTCCTCGACGTCGGCCAGGGCGACGCCACGCTCGTCCAGCACCCCGACGGCAGCGCCGTGCTCTTCGACGCCGGGCCGCCGGAGGCGGGCATCGCGCGGCTTCTGCGCCGGGCCGGCGTGCGGCGGCTCACCGCCGTCGTGGCGACCCACGCCTCGCGCGACCACCACGGCGGCCTCGCCGAGGTGCTCGAGCGCTTCGACGTCGGCGTGCTCCTCGACGGCGGCGACGGGACGCCGGACCCGGCCTTCCGGGCGGTGCTCGCGCAGGCCGCGCGCGAGCGCGTGCGCGTCGTACCGGTCACGGCGCCGATGACGCTCAGCGCCGGCGGTCTCACGATCCGCGTCCTCTCGCCGCCGCCGCGCCCGCCCGGTCCGGCGCCCGAGGACCCCAACCCGCGCGCCGTGGTCGCGGTCGTGAGCGCGGGCGAGTTCGACCTGCTGCTGTCGGCCGACGCCGAGAGCGAGGCGCTGCTGCCGCTCGAGCTGCCCGACGTCGAGGCGATGAAGGTGCCCCACCACGGCAGCTCCGACCCCGGCCTGCCCCAGGTGCTCGAGCGCCTGCGCCCGCAGCTGGCCGCGATCGAGGTGGGCGCGAACACCTACGGCCACCCGGCGCCGCCGACGCTCGCCGCGCTCGAGCGGCGCGGGCGTCCGCGCTCTACCGGACCGACCGCGACGGGACGGTCACGCTGACCGTCGAGGGGGAGGGGATGCGCGTGACGACGGAGCGCTGATGCCGCGCCCGCCGCCGCCCCGCGCGCTCGTAGACTGGCGGGCGTGGCCGCCCTGAAGCCCGCCTACCTCGTCTGCGGCGACGACGACGCGAAGATCGACGCCTGGCGCAGCCGGGTGCGCCGGCGTGCCGAGGAGGAGCGCGGCCCGGGCGGCCTCGAGACCTTCGACGCTCGCCAGGCGGAGCCCGGAGGAGGTCGTCGCGGCGCTCGGAGTCCTCACCTTCGAGACCGGCACCCGCTACCTGCTGGTGGACGACGTCGGAGCCTGGAAGGCCGGCCGGCTCGGCCCGCTCGAGGAGGCCCTCGGCGCCCTCCCGCCGGACACGGTGCTCGTGCTGATCGCGCGCGGCAAGGCCGCTCAAGCAGCTCGCGAAGGCCGTCGAGGAGGCGGGCGGCGAGGTGCGCGAGTACGCGGCGCCGAAGGCCTGGCAGCTGCCGAAGTGGTGCGTCGAGCGCGGCGCGCGAGCTCGGCCTTCAGCTCGACCAGGACGCGGCGAAGGAGCTCGTCGCCCGGGTGGGCCAGAGCCAGCAGCGGCTGTCGCGCGAGCTCGAGAAGATCGCCCTGGCCGCTGCATCCCGCGACGAACGTCTCGCTCGCCGGACGTCGAGCAGCTCGCCGCCGCCGACAACGCTCCGCAGGTCTACGACCTCGCCGACGCACTCGTCGCCGGGCGACCTGCGCGAGACGCTCTCGCTCGCCGAGGAGCTCGAGGCGTACGGCGAGCGCCCCGGCCGGCTCGTCTTCCCGATCATGCGCCGCCTGCGCGAGGTGCACCGCGCGGCCGCGCTGCTCGAGTCGGGCATGCCGGAGCAGAAGGTGACCGAGGCGCTCAAGGCGCCGCCCTGGCTCGCCAAGAAGACGGTCGCGCGCGCCAAGAAGGCCGACCGCGCCGACGCTCGAGCGCGCGCTCGTGCGTGTTCGCGGACCTCGAGATCGAGATGCGCGGCGGCGCGGACCTCCAGCTCGACGAGGACACCGCCTTCTCGCTCGCGCTGGCGCGGGCGGCGGGCTGACGCCCGCCGCCGCTCAGGCCCCGGCGCCGGACGGCGGGCCCGACCGCCCGGGCCGTAGGGGTACCACCACTCCTTGGGCGCGATCTTCGTCTCGATGTGCACGTGCTTCGTCTCCTGGAAGGCCTCGAGACCCTCCTGGCCGAGCTCGCGCCCGAGGCCGGACTGCTTCATGCCGCCGAACGGGCCGGCGTCGTTGTCCGTGAGCGGGTCGTTGATCCAGACCGTGCCGGCCTTGATCTCGCGCATGCAGCGCACGGCGGTCTCGAGGTCGCGCGTGTAGACGTTCGCGCCGAGCCCGAAGCGGGTGGAGTTGGCGAGCGCGATCGCCTCGTCGAGCGATCGCCACCGGCACGATCGGCGCGACCGGGCCGAACGTCTCCTCGCGCAGCAGCTCGGTCTCCGCCGAGGCGCCGGTCACGACCGCGGGCGCGAAGAAGTGGCCGCGATCGTGGCCCGCGCGGTCGCCGCCGACGACGAGCTCGGCCCCGCCGGCCACGGCGCCCTCGACCTGCGCCTCGACCTTCGCGCGCTGGCGCGCGGAGACCATCGGGCCGACGTCGGTCGACTCGTCGAGCGGGTCGCCCACGCGCAGCGCCCGGGCGTGCTCGACGAACGCGGACACGAAGTCGTCGTAGACCTCGCGCGCGACGTAGAAGCGCTCCGCCGACGTGCACACCTGGCCCGGCGTTCAGGTACGCCGCCCAGGCGCCGCCCTTGGCGGCCACGTCGACGTCGTCCGCGACGTCCGCGCAGACGATGAACGGGTCCTTGCCGCCCATCTCGAGGTTCATGCGCGCCACCCGCGCGGAGCACACGGCGGCCACTCGCTTGCCGGTCTCGACCGAGCCGGTGAACGCCACGCCCGCCACGCGCTCGTCCGCGACGATCGCCTCGCCCACGGCGCCCGCACCCGTGACGACGTTGAAGGCTCCCGGCGGCAGGTGCTCGAAGCAGTCGGCGAGCATGAGCGTCGAGAGCGGGCGTCAGCTCCGACGGCTTGGCCACCACGGTGTTGCCGGCGGCGAGCGCGGGCGCGAGCTTCCAGGAGAGCAGCAGCAGCGGGTAGTTCCAGGGGACGATGCAGCCCCAGACGCCGATCGGCTCCTTCACGACGAGCGCAAGCTGGGTCGCCTCGATCGACGGGATCACGCGGCCGGCGAAGTTGCGTCCCATCTCGGCGTAGTAGTCGAACGCGGCGGCGGTCCAGCCGACCTCGTCCGAGTTCTCGACGAGCGGCTTGCCGCCCTCGAGCGTCAGGACGTGGGCAAGCTCGTCGGTCCGCGCGCGCAGGCGCGCCGCCACCTCGTGCAGCAGGTCGGCGCGCTCGACGGCGGGCATGCTCGCCCACGCCGGAGCGGCCTCGTGAGCGGCGGCGATCGCCGCGTCGACCTGCTCGGGCGAGGGGGTGCCGAGCTCGGCGACGGTCTCCTCGGTGGCGGGATTCTCGACGGCGAGGGTCTCGCCGTCGCCGGCCACCTGCTCGCCGCCGATGAGCAAGCGCGTCTCCATGGCGGAGACCCTAATCGGCGGGCGGCGTGAGGCCTAGGACAGGCCGCTGCGGATGCGCGCGGCGCGGGACTTCTTGCGGGCGCCGTTGTTGCTGTGGAGCGCGCCGGACTTCACGGCCTTGTCGATCCGTGAGATCAGGCTGCGAAACTCCTCGTCCGCGCGCGCCGAGTCGCCGTTCGAGACGGCGTCCTCGAGCCTGCGGAACCAGGTCTTGACCTGGGAGGTGCGGCGGCGGTTCTCGAGCCGCTCGCGCTCCGCCCGATGGATCCGCTTTTCTTGTGAATGGATGTTGGCCATATACGAACCGAAGCCGCGACCGGCAGTCCCGGCGCGGCGGAGGATTAGTGTAGCGGCCGTCCGGTGAGCACCGACGCTCCCGAGCGCCCCGGCCACGCGCGCCGGCTCGCGCGGAACACCGCCTTCTTCTCGTTCGCAACCGGGCTGTCGCGCCTGCTCGGGCTGGTGCGCGAGGTCGTGGCCGCGAGCTACTTCGGCGTCAGCGGCGCGATGTCCGCGTTCACGATCGCCTTCCAGGTGCCGAACCTGATCCGCGCCCTGTTCGCGGACTTCGCCCTCCAGGGCGCCTTCGTCCCGGTCTTCACCGAGCTGCTCGAGAAGGGCGAGCGGCGCGAGGCGTTCCGGGTCGCGTCCTCGCTCTTCTTCCTGATCCTGCTGGTGCTCGGCGCCGTGACGGCGCTGTTCATCCTGCTTCGCCGAGCCGCTGATGAGCGCTGTTCGCGCCGGGCTTCGACGACAACCCGGCGCTGCAGGACCTGACCGTCCAGCTCGCGCGGCTGATGTTCCCGATCGTCGTGCTGCTGGCGCTGTCGGGGCTCGTCGTCGGGATGCTCAACTCCTTCGACCACTTCGCGGTGCCCGCGCTCGCGCCGGTCGCCTGGAACGCGGTGATCATCGCTGCGCTCGTGGGCCTCGTCCCGGTGCTGCCGGACGAGGACGAGATCTACGCCTACGCGATCGGCATCCTCGCCGGGACGGTCGTCCAGTTCCTGCTGCCGCTGCCGTGGCTGCGCGGGCGCGGCGGCCACTTCACGGTGAGGCTCGACTGGCGCAACGAGCACGTCCGGCGCGTGCTCTGGCTGATGCTGCCGGTCACGCTCGCGCTCGGGCTGATCAACCTGAGCCTGCTGATCAACTCGCTGTTCGGCACGCTCGTGTCCGACGAGGCGCCGGCGGCGATCGACAAGGCGTTCCGCATCTACCAGCTGCCGCAGGGCCTCTTCTCGATCTCGATCGCGACGATCCTGTTCCCGACCCTGTCCCGCTACGCCGCGCGCGGCGCGCGCGACGACCTGCGCCGCACGATGGCCAACGGCATGCGCCAGATCTGCCTGCTGCTGATCCCGAGCGCGGTGCTGATGGCGGTGCTCGCGGAGCCGATCATCGCGGCTCGTCTACCAGCGCGGCGCCTTCGGCCCCGAGGCCACCGACCTCGTCTCGACGGCGATGGTCTGGTGGTCGATCTCGCTGCCCGTTCCAGGGGGTCAGCCTGCTGTTCTCGCGCACGTTCTTCTCGCTCCAGCGGCCCTGGGCGACCACGGCGCTCGCCGGCCTCAACCTCGCGGTCAACGCCGCGCTCGCCGCCGCGCTCTACGGGCCGTTCGAGATCGCCGGGATCGTGCTCGGCACCGTGGCGGGCACCGTGGTGATGTGCGTCGCGCAGGGCTGGATCCTGCGCGACTCGCTGGGCGGGATCGAGGGCGCGCGGACTGCTGTCGGCGGGCATGCAGGATGCTGGTCGCCGCCGCGCTGCTGGGCGCGGCCGCCTACGGCGTCTGGTACGGGCTCGACGCAGCTCCTCGGGCGCCTCGCTCGGCGCCCAGCTCGTCGCGGTGCTCGCCGCTCTCGCGGTCGGAGTGGGCGTCTACGCCGCCGCCGTCTGGGCGCTGCGGGTGCCCGAGGCGCACCAGATCCGCGAGCTCCTCGTTAGCCGAAGGCGCCGGGAGGGGTAAGAGCCGCCCATGTCGCCCGAAGAGACGATGGATGTCGAGGAGCAGATCGAGTGCCTCAACAAGGCGCTGCGCCTCCAGCACCGCTCGGTGCTCCAGTACTCGCTCGTGTCAGGAAGCGTGATCGGCCTCGAGTACCAGGCCCACGCGGACAAGATGAAGACGCACGCCCTGTCGGAGATCGAGGACGCGACCAGGCTCGTCGAGAAGATCACGGCGCTCGGAGGCGAGCCGACGACGGAGGTCGCGCCGATCGAGTTCACCGCCGACCCCGTCGAAGGCCATCGACGTGCTGATCGAGAACGAGGCGGAGACGCTCGAGGCGCTCCAGGCCGCGATCGAGCCGACCGGCCGCGAGGCCGCCTCGGAGGCGGTCGAGCACCGGCTCGAGCACATGATCATGCGCAAGCAGGAGCAGGTCGACTACCTGCTCCGGGCGCAGCGGCGGCCCTAGCGCCTCAGCACGGCGCACGGCCTCGATCGCCTCGGCGGCGGAGGCGTAGACGCGCCCGTAGACGACGCGCCCGTCGCGCACGCGCCACACCCAGCCGGTCGAGCCGCTGATCATGCGCGACGGCGAGCGCGCGCTCACCCGCCGGTCACGAGGATCGCGTCGCCGCACCTGCTCGAACTCACGTGGCGTCAGCACCAGCTCGTCCCAGACCCGGCCCACGTCGCGGAAGTACTCACGCATGCCCTCGTACCCGCGGTAGGGCTCGGTCCGCCCGACCACGCCGCCCGTGACGGCGATGAAGACGACATCCGGGTCGAGCACCGCGACCACGCGCTCGGGGTCACGCGCGGCAAAGGCCGCGAAGACCTCCTTCACGACGTCGATATCTGTCCTTCCCACGAATCCGCGGACAGATTCTGCCCTACCGGGCATACTCAGACGGTCGTGCGTGCGCCCGCCGCCAACATCCGCAACTTCTCGATCATCGCCCACATCGACCACGGCAAGTCGACGCTGGCCGACCGCATCCTCGAGATCACCGGCGCCGTCGACGCGCGCGACCACAAGCCGCAGATGCTCGACTCGATGGACCTCGAGCGCGAGCGCGGCATCACGATCAAGGCCCAGGCCGTGCGCGTCGAGTACACGGCCGCGCGACGGCCAGATCTACCGGCTCCACCTGATCGACACCCCCGGCCACGTCGACTTCACCTACGAGGTCTCGCGCTCGCTCGCCGCCTGCGACGGCGCGCTGCTGGTCGTCGACGCCTCGCAGGGCGTCGAGGCGCAGACGGTCGCGAACACCTACCTGGCCGTCGACGTCGGGCCTCGAGCTGATCCCGGCGATGAACAAGATCGACCTGCCGGGCGCCGAGCCCGAGCGCGTCGCCGGCGAGATCGGCGAGCTGCTCGGCGAGGACCCCGAGTCCGTGATCCAGATCTCGGCCAAGACCGGCGAGGGCGTGACCGAGCTGCTCGAGGCGATCGTCGCGCGGGTCCCGCCGCCCGAGGGCGACCTCGAGGCGCCCGCCGCGCGCGCTGATCTTCGACTCCGAGTTCGACCAGTACCGCGGCGTCGTCGCCTACGTGCGCGTGGTCGACGGCGACGCTGCAGCAAGGACGACGCGATCGTCGCGATGCAGACCGGCACGCAGGCCGAGATCGACGAGATCGGCTTCTTCGGCCCCGACATGACGCCCGTCGACCAGCTGCGCGCGCGGCGAGGTCGGCTACGTGATCACCGGCATCAAGGACGTCTCGCTGCTGCGCGTCGGCGACACGCTCACGACGCAGGGCGGGCCCGGCGTCCGAGCCGCTGCCGGGCTACCGCGAGGTCAAGCCGATGGTCTTCTGCGGCCTCTTCCCGGTCGAGACCGACCAGTTCCCCGACCTGCGCGACGCGCTCGAGAAGCTCTCGCTGAACGACGCCGCGCTCGTCCTGGGAGCCCGAGACGAGCGAGGCGCTCGGCTTCGGCTTCCGCTGCGGCTTCCTCGGGCTGCTGCACATGGACATCGTGCGCGAGCGGCTCGAGCGCGAGTACGACCTCGAGCTGCTCGCGACGACGCCGAACGTCGAGTACGACGTGCACGCTGACCGACGGCAGCGAGGTCGTCGTCCACTCGCCCGCGCGACATGCCCGACCGCGCCAACATCGCCGCGATCGCGCGAGCCCTACATCCGCGCGACGATCCTCGTCCCCGAAGGAGTTCGTGGGCGCGGTGATGGAGCTGTGCCAGGAGCGCCGCGGCACGCACGTCGACATGACCTACCTCTCCGAGGAGCGCGTCCAGCTTCACTACGACCTGCCGCTGGCCGAGATCGTGCTCGACTTCTTCGACCAGCTGAAGTCGCGCACGAAGGGCTACGCCTCGCTCGACTACGAGCTGATCGGGATGCGCGAGGGCGACCTCGTCAAGCTCGACATCCTGCTCGCCGGCGACAAGGTCGACGCGCTCTCGATGGTCGTGCACAGGACAAGGCCTACGACGCGGGCCGCGGGATCGCCGAGCGGCTGCGCAAGCAGATCCCGCGCCAGCAGTTCGAGGTCGCGATCCAGGCGGCGATCGGCTCGCAGATCATCGCCCGCGAGTCGGTCAAGCCGGTCCGCAAGGACGTGATCGCCAAGTGCTACGGCGGCGACATCACCCGCAAGCGCAAGCTGCTCGAGAAGCAGAAGGAGGGCAAGAAGCGCATGAAGCAGGTCGGTCGCATCGAGGTCCCCCAGGAGGCCTTCCTCGCGGTGCTCGAGCTGTCGGGCGAGGGCAACGGCAAGAAGTGATCGTGCTCGTCCACGCGGGCGTCTGCGACGCGTCGATGTGGGACGGCTTCGATCTGCCGGGCGCCGAGCGCCACGAGCTGCGTGGCTTCGGCGACACCCCGATGCCTGCGAGCGGGGAGTACTCGGACGCGGACGACCTCGAGGCGCGGCTCGGCGCCGGGCCGGTCGCGCTCGTCGGCGCCTCGTTCGGCGGCCAGGTCTGCCTCGAGGTGGCGGCGCGCCGGCCCGAGCTCGTCAGCGAGCTGGTCCTGCTCGACGCGCGGGTCCCGGACCACGATTGGTCCGCCGACATCGTTGCCTACGCTGAGGAGGAGGACCGTCTCTTCGAGGAGGGCGACCTCGACGCGGCGGCGGATCTGAACGCGCGCTTCTGGGCGCCCTCGATTGCCGACCGGGTACAACCGATGCAGCGTCGCTCGTTCGAGCTGCAGGTGAGCTCGGCGGCGGAAGGGGCGGAGCCGGAGCGCATCGACCTGGGCGCGATCCGGGCACGGACGCTCGTGATCGTGGGGGAGGAGGACAAGGATGACTTCCGCGGGATCGCGGAGCGCCTGGCGAACGAGATCCCCGACGCCGAGCTGGTCGTGATGGCGGGGGTGACCCACCTGCCATCGCTCGAGCGACCGGAGGAGACCGCGACGCTTGTCCGCAGCTTCCTCGGACGGTAGCCTTCCCTCTGACGCCTCTGCTTTCGCGACGTCACATAGAGCAGCACTTCGCCGCCGGCTCGGCGCGCTGAACCCAGCGCTTCTTCACCCTGAGCCGAAAGGAAGTACCGAAGTGCAGAAGGCAAGTCTCGACGTTGCCGACGATTGGTTCGTCGGCTTCCACGAAGGACTGAAGGCGAAGTTCTGGCGCGTGGCCTCCGAGCCGTGGGCCGACGACGACGCGGCCGCGATCGCCGGGCTGCTCGACCTCCCGACGGGCGCACGCGTGCTCGACGCCCCCTGCGGCGCCGGGCGGATAGCGGTGCGGCTTGCCGAGCACGGCCTCGACGTGACCGGGATCGACATCTCCGCTCCGGAGCTCGAAGTGGCCCGGCGCGCGGCGGCCGAGCGCGGCGCCGAGGTCCGCTTCGAGGAGCGCGATGTCCGCGACGCGCCGACGGAGGACTTCGACGCGCTCGTGTGCTGGGGCAACAGCTTCGGCTATATGCCCCACGAGCAGACGGTCGCCCACCTGGCGTCATGCCGCCGCGCGCTGCGCGACGGCGGCCGGCTCGTGCTCGATACCGCCACCGTGGCCGAGCTGATCCTGGGCAGGTTCAAGGAACGGCTCGACTACGACCTCGGTGAGGTGCGAATGACGGGCCGCCAGGACTACGACATCGCGGGCGGACGGCTTGTGACTGCGCTCGAGTTCTCGGCCCCCGGAAGCGAGCCCGAACGGAGCACGGTCGTCCACCACGTGTACACGACGGCGGAGCTCGTGCGGATGCTCGAGCAGAGCGGATTCACGGTCGACGAGCTGCTCGGAGACCCTGTCGCGCGTTCGCGCTTCACGCTTGGATCAACGCGGTTGGTGGTGGTCGCCACGGCCTCGTAGGCCGCTCCGAGAGCGGATTTGCAGGATTTAGGGACGCCTTAGGGGGCGGTCGTAGGTTGGTCGCCGTGAGTACGGACACCCTCAGCCCGGCCGCCCCCGATCCCACCCTCGACGCGCTGCAGCAGTTCCTCGACGGGATCGCCACGACCCCGCTGCTGACGGCCACGGAGGAGATCGACCTGGCCAAGCGGATCGAGCGCGGGGACCTCGACGCGAAGGACCACATGACGCGGGCGAACCTGCGGCTCGTGGTCTCGATCGCGAAGCGCTACCGCAACCAGGGGCTGCCGTTCCTCGATCTCATCCAGGAGGGCACGGTCGGCCTGATCCGCGCCGTCGAGAAGTTCGACCACCGCAAGGGCTTCAAGTTCTCGACCTACGCGACCTGGTGGATCCGCCAGGCCATCTCGCGGGCGATCGCCGACAAGGCGCGCACGATCCGGATCCCGATCCACATCGACAACATCCTCAAGAAGCTCGACAGCGCCCAGCGCAAGCTCGAGGCGCACGGCGACCGCGACGCCTCGATCGAGGAGATCGCCGCGCTCGCCGGCGTCGACCCCGAGGAGGCCGACGTGATCATGCGGGCCGCCCAGCAGCTCGTCTCGCTCGACAAGCCGGTGGGCGACGACGGCGACGCCGCCCTGTTCGGCGACCTCATCCCGGACGAGTCGACGGCCTCGCCCTACGACGAGGCGCTCGAGACGCATCCGCGACGAGCGCCTCTACGACGTGCTCGAGAACCTGCCCTACCGCGAGCGCCGCATCCTCGAGCTTCGCTACGGCCTGAACGGCGAGCCGGCTCAGACGCTCGACAAGGTCGCCAAGCTCTTCAAGCTCACGCGCGAGCGCACCCGCCAGATCGAGGAGGCCGCGCTGCGCAAGCTCGCGACGCTCTCCGACGCTCAGGCGCTCCGCGACGCCGCCTAGCACCCGGGCGCAACCCGGCTCACCGGCGGGGGCGACGGGCTATTCTCCCGCGCCGTGCCCGTGAACGAGTCAGCGATCGGCAAGAGCTACCCGCCCTTCGAGTACGAGGTCGGCAAGGAGAAGATCGCGCGAGTACGCCCGCGCCGTCGGCGAGGACAACCCGGTCTACTTCGACCGCGAGGAGGCGAAGGAGGCGGGCTTCCGCGACGTGTCCGGCGCCGCCGATGTTCGCCGTCGTCTACTCGGCCGGCTCGGTGGGCCCGGCCATCTTCGACCCCGACGTCGGCATCAACTTCGCGATGATGGTCCACGGCGGGCAGGAGTTCGTCTGGGGCGAGCCCGTCTGCGCGGGCGACACGATCACCACCGAGACGAGCGTCAAGGACATCTCCGAGAAGGGCGGGATGGGCTTCTACGTGTTCGAGTCGGTGTCGCGCAACCAGGACGGCCAGGAGGTCGTGCGCGGCACCTGGACCAACATCGTGAGGGGGGTCTCGTGAACGTCGACCTGAAGGTCACGCCCGACAAGTACCTGCCGCACCGCTACGCGGGCGCGTGCGGCGACTTCAACCCGATCCACATCGACGTCGAGTTCGCCAAGTCGGTCGGCCTGCCGCAGAACATCCTGCACGGCCTCTACTCGATGGCGCAGGTGGCGCGCGCCTGCACGAACGCCGCCGGCGGCGACCCGCGCTCGCTCAGGCGCCTGTCGGTCCAGTTCCGCGGCATGGGGCTTCCCGGAGCAGGAGATCGACGTGACCGGGACCGTGCGAGGACGGGGGCGACGGCGTGAGTCTGGTCAAGGCCGAGGCGGTCCAGGGCGAGCAACCGGATCATCCGCAACGCCGAGGCAGAGCTGAAGCGCGGCCGGCGTAGCTCTAGATTTTCAGGGCGTGGAGATCACGCCCCGCCAGAGCTTCATCCTGCGCAAGGTCGTCGAGGCGCACGTCGAGCTCGACCAGCCCGTCGGCTCGAAGTGGCTCGCCGAGCAGCACGACGTGCCCTGGGGGCCGTCGACCGTGCGCGGCGAGCTGGCGCGGCTCGAGGAGGCCGGGCTGCTCGAGCATCCGCACACCTCCGCGGGGCGCGTGCCGACCGACCGCGGCTACCGCACCTACGTGGACGAGCATCCTCAGCGAGGGCGGGCTGCCGGTCCCGCGCAAGCGGCTCGAGCTGTCGACGATGCGCCGCGAGGTCGACGAGGCGATGCGCGCCACCACCGAGCAGCTCTCGCAGGTCACGAACCTGCTGGCGCTCGTCACCGCGCCGCCGATCGAGACCGCCACGATCCGGCGCGTCGAGGTGCTGCTGCTCCAGCCGCAGGTGGCGATGGTGGTCGTCATCACCTCCACCGGCGGCGTCACGAAGCGCGTGATCTCCGTACGACGAGCCGGTCGACCCGGGCCTGGTCGACTGGGCGGCGAGCTACCTGAACGAGGCGGCTCGGCGGCCTCGACGTGGGCTCGCGGATGCTGCCAGTGCGGCTGCGCCGACCCCGAGCTGTCAGCGCGCGAGCGCGGCTTCCTCGGCGACGCTCGCCGCCGGCGTTCACCGAGCTCGACGACACGCGCCGAGAACACGCTCTACATGGACGGCGCCGCGCGCCTGCTGTCCGAGCACCGCTTCCAGGAGCGTCTCGCAGCTCGCCGCGCTGATGGAGGTGCTCGAGCACCGCCGCGCGCTGCTCGGCGTGCTGCGCGCAGTCGCTCACCGAGCCGAGCGTCTACCTGCGCATCGGCAGCGAGAACGCCGACGCCGGAGCTGCGCTCGCTCGAGCCTCGTGGCCGCCAA
The DNA here is from genome assembly GCA_963788595.1 of uncultured Thermoleophilaceae bacterium. GTDB lineage: Bacteria > Actinomycetota > Thermoleophilia > Solirubrobacterales > Thermoleophilaceae > JACVRW01. The sequence goes on along the minus strand of CAWBHC010000005.1, from coordinate 464,711 downwards.
CTACGGCCTCGCGCCGCGCAACCTCGGCGCCGTGTCGCGTGATCGGCCCGGTGCGGATGGACTACCCGCAGCGCGATCATCGCGGTGCGCCAGGCCGCCCGCGAGCTGTCGCGCTTCGTGGCCGAGGTGTACGACGAGTGAGGCGCGACCCCTACGAGGTGCTCGGCGTCGCCCGCGACGCCGACGACGGCGAGATCAAGAAGGCCTTCCGGCGGCTCGCGCGCGAGCTGCACCCGGACGTCAACCGCCACGACCCGGAGGCCGAGGAGAAGTTCAAGGAGGCCGCCGAGGCCTACGAGATCCTCTCCGACGCCGAGCGCCGCGCCACCTACGACCGCTACGGCTTCGAGGGGCTCGACTCGCGCGGCTTCGCGTCCGACGGCGCACGGCTTCGGCTCGTTCGCCGACATCTTCGACGCGTTCTTCGGCGGCGACCCGTTCGGCGGCGGCTTCGGCGGCGCGGCGGCGGCCGCGTGCAGGGCGGCGACGTGGCCGTCGAGGTCGAGATCACGCTCGAGCAGGCGGCGCGCGGCGTCGAGGTCGAGGTCGCCTACGAGCTCGTCGACGCCTGCGAGCACTGCCACGGCAACGGCGCCGAGCCGGGCACGCCGATCGAGACCTGCGAGCGCTGCGGCGGCGCCGGGCGGCTGCGCGCCGTGACCCGCACGGCGTTCGGCCAGCTCGTGCGCGAGCAGGTCTGCGACGTCTGCGGCGGCGACGGGCAAGATCCCGACGCAGCCGTGCGCGCGAGTGCGCGGGCCGCGGGCGCGAGGCCGTCCGCAAGACGCTCGAGGTGGACGTGCCGGCCGGGATCGCCGACGAGCAGCGCATCCGGCTGACCGGGCGCGGCCACGCCGGCGAGCGCGGCGGCCCGCCGGGCGACCTCTACGTGCTCGTGCGCGTGGCCGAGGACGAGCGCTTCCTGCGCGACGGCAACGACCTCGTGACGCGTCGTCGACGTGCCCGCGCCCGCCGCGGCGCTCGGCGCGACGCGTGAGCGTGCCGACGCTCGACGGCGACGAGGAGCTCGAGGTGCGCGGCCGGGCACCCAGCCGGGCACGGTCGTGACGCTGCGCGGCCGCGGCATGCCGGCGATCGGGCGCGGCCGCCGCGGCGACCAGCGCGTGGTGCTGAACGTGGTGATCCCGCGCAACCTGACCGAGCGCCAGCGCGAGCTGCTCGAGGAGCTGCGCGACTCGCTCACCGAGCGACAACCTGCCGAGCGAGGCCGACGAGTCGCTGCTCGGCGAAGGTCAGGCGGGCGTTCCGCTGATCCGGCTCGCGGTCCGCGCGTCCGGCGCGAGGACGCCGAGCGCGTGCTCGCGGCGCTGCTCGAGCTGGCGCCCGGCGGGCTTCGAGCAGGTCGACGGCGACGGCTGGGTCGAGTTCGCCCTCTACGGCGCGCCCGGCGAGCTGCCCGCGTTCCCGAGCGGCGAGGCCGAGGTCGGCGGCGTGCGCGTGAGCGTGAGCGGCAGCGAGGTCGCCGACGACTGGGCCGAGCGCTGGCGCGAGTTCCACCGGCCGGTGCTCGTCGGCGGGCGGCTCTGGGTGCGCCCGCCGTGGGCGCGAGCCGCGCGACGGGCGCGCTCGACCTCGTGATCGACCCCGGCGCAGGCCTTCGGCACCGGCGCGCACCCGACCACGCGGCTGTGCCTCGAGCTGCTGCTGGAGCTCGAGCCGAGCGGCTCGCTCGCCGACCTCGGCTGCGGCTCGGGCGTGCTGGCGATCGCCGCCGCGCGGCTCGGCTTCGGGCCCGGTCGCGCGCGCTCGACAACGAGCCGGCGGCGGTCGAGGCGACGCGCGACAACGCGCGCGCCAACGGCGTCGAGCTGGCTCGCGTCGAGCGGCTCGACCTGCGCAGCGAGCCGCTGCCGCGCGGCGCCGACCGTCGCGGCCAACCTGGTGCGGCCGCTGCTGCTCGAGCTGGCGCGCAGGCTGCCCGCGGGCCCGGAGACGCTGATCGTCTCCGGGCTGCTCGAGGACGAGGAGGACGAGGTGGCGGCGGCGTTCGCGCCGCTGCGGGAGCGCCGGCGGCCGAGTCCTGCAGGCGGCTGGAGCGCCCTGCTGCTTGACCCGGCTAGCAGCGCGCGTCCGGCGTACGCATCCGCCGGTGCCGCTCGTCGACCTCTCGGCGCCGATCCGCCCGAGCCCGCCCGAGACGCCCGACCCGTTCCGCACCGACATCGAGTTCTCCGACCACGCGGAGGGCGCGGCGCAGATCGAGGCGCTGCTGGGCGTGCCCGCTCGGCTGCTGCGCGACGGCGAGGGCTGGGCGACCGAGACGTTCACCCGCTTCGGGACGCACAACTCGACCCACGTCGACGCGCCCTGGCACTACAACTCGCGCATCCGCGGGCGAGCCGGCGCAGACGATCGACGAGCTGCCGCTCGAGTGGTTCTTCGGGCCCGGCGTCGTGCTCGACATGACCGCCAAGGCGGACGGCGAGCGCGATCGAGGTCGCGGACGTCGAGGCCGAGCTCGAGCGCGATCGGCCACGCGCTCGGCGAGCGCGACATCGTCCTCGTGCGCACCGGGCGCGACGCGCGCTTCGACGAGCCCGCCTACCTGGCGCTCGGCCCGCGCGTGACCGCGGAGGCCACCCACTGGCTGTTCGAGCGCGGCGTGCGGGTGATGGGGATCGACGCCTGGGGCTGGGACGGGCCGCTCCACCTGCAGGCCGCAGGAGGCGCTCGAGCGCGACGAGCCCGGCGTCTTCTGGGCCGCGCACCAGGCCGACCTGCCCTACTCGCAGATCGAGCGGCTCGCGAACCTCGGCGCGCTGCCGGCCACGCGGCTTCCAGGTCGCGTGCTTCCCGCTGCCGCATCGTGGGCGCGAGCGCCGCGCCGGCCCGCGTCGTCGCGATCGTTCCGGACTGAGCCGCCGCTCAGGCGCCGAGCGCGCGCACCAGCGCCGGCAGGTCGCGCTCGCTCGCGTCGGGCGGCTCGAAGACCTCGGGGTAGGGGACGCCGTCGCGGTCGAGCCACGCCCCGCGCAGCCCGGCGCGCCTCGCGCCGTGCGACGTCCCAGGGGTGAACGGCGATCAGGACCGCGCTCCGCCGGCTCGACTCCGAGCTCACGGCAGGCGTGCAGGTAGGGCTCCCGCGCCGGTTTCCAGCGGCCGGCCTCGGAGACGTCGAGATTGCGCTCGACGAGCGCGTCGAGCCCCGCCCGCTCGAGCAGCCCGCGCGCCATCGACGCGCTCCCGTTCGTGAGCGTCGCGATGCGGATCGCCCGCCGCCTGCAGGAGCCGAAATCCCTCCGGCACGTCGTGGTGCACCGAGAGCGTGGCGAAGGCCGGCGAGGACGTGGTCGGCGGCCTCGGAGGGCGGCCGGCGCAGCCCTGGCACGGCCGTCAGCTCCGTGACGAGGGCGGCGCGGCCGACGTCGCGGAAGGCCGCGTAGCCATCGCTCGCCGCGAGCGCGATGCCGTCGCGGAGCGTGGCCGCGAACCAGGTGGCGAGCAGCTGCCCGGGGCGCGCCGACCTCCTCGAAGCGCGCGGCGAGCGGCGAGAGGTCGGAGAGCGTCTCGTTGACGTCGAAGATTGCGACGGCGGGCGGCGCCACCGCTCAGGCGACCTCCGCGAGCGGCCACAGGTCGGTCCACTCGTGGTCGGGCCGCTCGGGGCCGGGCGCGGGCTCGCGGTGGCGGTTGACCCAGGCGGTCCGCATGCCGAGCTCCTGCGCCGGGCCGATGTCGTACTTGAACCCGAAGGCCACGTGCAGGATCTCCTCGGGCGGCACGTCGATCTCGTACAGAGCCTTCTCGAACGGCGCGCGCGAGGGCTTGTAGGCCCGGGCGTCCTCGGCCACCGTGACCCCGTCGAAGTCGACCTCGAGGTGGCGCAGGGTGTGCTCCATGATCGCCCGGTCGGTGTTCGAGATGATCCACAGGCCGAGGCCCGCCTCCTGCGCGGCGCGCAGCGCCGGGATCGTGTCCGGGAACGGCTGCCAGCTCTCCATCGAGCGCGCAAGCGCCTCGCCGTCGCGCGTCGTTCCAGCGGTAGCCGCGCTCGCCCGCCCACTCGGCCAGGGAGTCCGTGAGCACGCTCCGGTAGTTCGCCCAGCCCGACTGCAGCCGCTCGAACTGGAGCTCCTCCCAGCGCTCGCGCAGCTCGCGCCCGGGGGAGGGTCCGGCTCGTGGCGGCGCGCGAGCTCGTACAGGAAGCCCGCAGCGCCGCCCTCCCAGTCGATCAGCGTGCCGTAGCAGTCGAACGTCGCCATCCGAATCTTCTCGCTTGCGATCCCTCGGCCCTCCTACACTTGCGAGTGGTGTCAGTGCTCGAACAGGTCCAGCATGACGTGAAGAGCGCCCTGAAGGCGGGCGAGAAGGAGCGCGTGCACGCGCTGCGCCTGATCGTCAACGAGCTTCAGAAGGCCGCGAAGGAGAACGGCGGCGACGACGTCGACGTGCTCCAGCGCGAGCGCAAGCGCCGGCTCGAGGCGGCCGAGGCCTACCGCGACGGCGGTCGCACCGACCTCGCCGACGCCGAGGAGCGCGAGGCCGAGATCATCGCCGGCTACCTGCCGGAGCAGCTCTCGGACGAGGAGCTCGGCGCGATCGTGGGCGACGCGGTGGCCGAGTCCGGCGCCTCCTCGCCGCAGGAGATGGGCAAGGTGATGGCGCTCGTGATGCCGAAGGTCAAGGGCCGCGCCGACGGCAAGCGCGTGAGCGCGCGCCGTCAAGGAGAAGCTGACCCCGTAGTGCGGGTCCAGCTCGAGCTCCCCAACGACGTGGCCGCCGAGCTCGCGGGCCCCGGCGACCTCGTCATGAAGACGCTCGAGGAGCACCTCGACTGCGAGGTGTTCCTGCGCGGCAACGTGCTCACGCTCGACGGTGAGGACGACGACGTGACGATGGGCCGCACGGTCGTGCGCGAGCTGACCGACCTGGTCCGGCTCGGGCACGAGATCGCGCCCGGGACGATCGAGGCGATCGCGGGCGCGCTCGACCGCCACGAGACGCCCAGCCGGATCCTCGAGGACGTGGTCTGGCGCCACCGCGGCCTGAAGGTGGCGCCGAAGACCGTCAACCAGAAGCGCTACGTGGACGCGATCCGGCGCTCGACGATCACCGTCGGCATCGGTCCGGCCGGCACCGGCAAGTCGTTCCTGGCGGTGGCGATGGCCGTGGCCGCGCTGTCGCGGCGCGAGGTCAACCGCATCGTGCTCACGCGGCCCGCCGTCGAGGCCGGCGAGCGGCTCGGCTTCCTGCCCGGCGACATCGCCGGCCAAGGTCGACCCCTACCTGCGCCCGCTCTTCGACGCCCTCTACGACATGCTCGAGCCCGAGAAGGTCAACCAGCACCTGGAGCGCGGCGTGATCGAGGTGGCGCCGCTGGCATTCATGCGCGGGCGGACGCTCAACGACTGTTTCATCATCCTCGACGAGGCCCAGAACACGAGCCCCGAGCAGATCAAGATGTTCCTCACGCGGCTCGGCTTCAACTCGAAGATGGTCGTGACCGGCGACGTCACGCAGGTCGACCTGCCCGAAGGACCAGCGCTCCGGCCTCGTCGTGATCGGCGACATCCTCGAGCGGGTCGAGGGGATCGAGTTCGTGCGCTTCGGCGGCGAGGACGTGGTCCGTCACAAGCTCGTGCAGCGCATCGTGGCCGCCTACAACGAGTACGCCGAGCAGCAGGCGCCGCCGCTGCGCCAGGCCCGCAGCCGGCAGGGCTGACCGCCTCGCCGATGGACGTCGAGGTGATCGGGCCGGGGACGGCGCGAACGCGCTTCGGCAGGCGGCCCATGCCGCGCTCCGGGCCGCCGGCGTGGTCGACGGCCACCTCGCGATCGAGCTGGTCGGCCGAGCGCATCCGCGAGCTGAACCGCGAGCACCGCGGGCTCGACCGGCCCACGGACGTGCTCTCGTTCCCGGTCGACGAGGACGGGCCGTCCGCCGGCCCGCGCGAGCTCGGCGACGTCGTGATCTGCCCCGAGCACACGAGCGACCTGACGGAGGCGGTGGTGCACGGGGTGCTGCACCTGTGCGGCTACGACCACGAGACGGACGACGGCGAGATGCTCGCGCTCCAGGACCGGGTCATGGAGCTGTTGTGACGCGCTCCGGCTTCGTCGCGCTCGCGGGCCGCCCGAACGCGGGCAAGTCGACGCTCGTCAACCGGATCGTCGGCGGCAAGGTCGCGATCGTCTCCGACAAGCCGCAGACGACGCGCCGCGAGATCCGCGGGATCGCGACCGGGGACGACTGGCAGCTCGTGCTCGTCGACCTGCCCGGGGTCCAGCGCCCGCGCGACCCGCTCACCGAGCGCATGCAGCGGCGCGTCGAGCGCGCGCTCGCCGAGGCCGACGCCGTGCTGTTCGTCCTCAACGGAGAGCAGCAGGTCGGGCCGGGCGACCGCTTCATCGCGCGGGCGATCCAGAACGTCGGCCTGCCGTGCGTCACCGCGCTCAACAAGGTCGACCGCGCTCGACCGGCCGCGCACCGTGGCCGCCCTGCAGGCGGCGGCAGGCCTCGGCGTGCCGGGCGAGCTGTTCCCGGTGAGCGCGCTGCGGGGCGCGGGCGTGGACGAGCTGGTGCGGGCGCTGATCGCGCTGCTCCCCGAGGGGCCGTTCCTCTACCCGCCCGACGAGAAGAGCGATCTGGCGCTCGAAGTCCGGCTCGCCGAGCTGATCCGAGAGCAGGTGCTGCGGCGCACGCGCGAGGAGGTGCCGCACTCGGTCGAGGTCGAGCTCGACGAGCTCGAGGAGCGCGACGACGGGCTGCTGGTCGTGCGCGCCCGGGTCTGGGCGGAGACCGAGTCCCAGAAGGGCATCCTCGTCGGGCGCGGCGGGCGCATGGTGAGGGCGGTCGGCACCGCCGCGCGCCAGGAGATCGAGGCGATGCTCGGGCGCAGGGTGCACCTCGAGCTGACAGTGCGCGTCCGCAAGGGATGGCGCCGCGACGAGGGGCTGCTCGACCGGCTCGGAATCGAATGAGCCCCGCCGAGGAGCTCGGCCCGATCCTCCGCTTCCTGCGCGGCACGGAGGAGGCCGTCTGCGACGAGGTGGTGGCCACGGGCCACGGCGTGGCCATGCTGACCCCGAGCCTGCCGCTGCGTGTGGCAGCTGAACGCGATCCATGTCGACGATCCGGCGACCGGGGCCGGCACGCTCATGCGCGAGGCCGACGAGGTCCAGCACGCCCTCGCCCACCGCAAGCTGGTCGTCCACGACCAGGGGCTCGGCGAGCGTCTGGCGCCTGCGCTCGAGGGCGCCGGCTGGAACGTGTTCCGGCTGCTCGTGATGGTGCAGCGCCGCGCGCCCGAGCGCGCGTTCCCCGACGGCGCGGGCGCCGAGGTGGAGCGCGCGCAGGGCGCCGCGGCGCTCGCCGCCTTCCGGCGCGAGCAGCCCTTCGGCTGGCAGGCCGCGGCGGTGCGCCAGCTCGCGGCGATGGACGAGCGCTACGGGCGCGCCCTGGACGCGCGCGACTTCGCTTCGCCGCCCGATGATCCCGCCTGCTGCTGCCGCCTCTACATGGATGTCGAGCTCGCCCAGGTCGACGAGGTCGGCACCGTCGAGGCGCGCCGCCGGCGCGGGCACGCGAGCGCGGCGGTGCTCGCGGCCACACGCCACGCGAGCGCGGCCGGACGCGGCCCCGTCTTCCTGCTCACGGACGCGAACGACTGGCCGCAGCAGCTCTACCGGCGGCTCGGCTTCGACGAGATCGGCGTCGTCCACGAGTTCCTCAAGATCCCGCTCGGGACGCTCGGGCCATAATCAAGCGGTGGAATTGCTGCCCTGCATAGTCCAGGACGCGCGCACCGGCGAGGTGCTGACGCTCGCGTACGTGAACGAGGAGTCGCTCGCGCGCACGCGCGAGACCGGCGAGATGTGGTTCTGGTCGCGCTCGCGCGAGGAGCTGTGGCACAAGGGCGCGACCTCCGGGCAACGTCCAGCGGCTGCGGGCGCTTCGCTACGACTGCGACGAGGACGCCTGGGTCGCGCTCGTCGAGCCGGCCGGCCCGGCCTGCCACACCGGCGAGCGCACCTGCTTCCACAGGGGCGAGATGGAGCTGCAGCCGGCCGAGGCGCTGCCCGCGCTCGAGCGGACGATCGCCGAGCGCCGCGCGGCGGACCCGTCCGAGAGCTACACGGCGCGGCTGCTCGCCGAGCCGGAGCAGATCGGCGCGAAGGTGCGAGGAGGAGGCCGAGGAGGTGGCGCGCGCCGCGCGCGAGGAGTCCGACGAGCGCGTGGCCGAGGAGGCCGCCGACGTGCTCTATCACCTGACCGTGCTGCTCGCGTCGCGCGGCCTGTCGCTGGCGGACGCGTACGAGGTGCTCGGTGAGCGTCGCCGTTGACCTGGAGCTGACGCCCTCGCTCGACGAGGTGCGGGCGCTGGCGCGCGATCACACGCTCGTCCCGCTGCGCCACACCTTCATCGCCGACTGCGAGACGCCCGTGTCGGCCTACCTGAAGCTGCGCGGCGACGGGCCGTCCTTCCTGCTCGAGTCGGCCGAGCAGGGCCAGCGCGTCGGGCGCTGGTCGTTCCTCGGGCTGCGGCCGAGGACGGTCATCAAGGTCGGCCGCGGTGAGCACCCGGACCCCTACTCGCTCGTGACGGAGGCCCTCGAGAGCGACCGGATCGCCCACCTCGACGGGCTGCCGCCGTTCGCCGGCGGGGCGGTCGGGATGTTCGGCTACGACCTCGTGCGCACGTTCGAGCCGAGCGTCGGCGCCCCCAACCCCGACGAGACCGGCGTGCCGGAGCTCGCCCTGATGGTCACCGACGTGCTGCTCGCCTTCGACCACCTGCGCCACGAGCTGACCGTGCTCGCCAACGTCGTGACGGACGGCGACGTCGAGCGTGCCTACGAAGAAGCCGCGGCCACGATCGCCGAGGTGCGCGAGCGGCTGGGCGACCCGGTGCCGCTGGCGGGCCGCGGCAAGCGTGACGTGCCCGAGTTCTACGCCAACCTGGGGCCGGGCGGCTACGCCGCCGCCGTCGAGCGCGCGAAGGAGTACATCCGCGCGGGCGACGTCTACCAGGTGGTGCCGAGCCAGCGCTGGACGGCGAACTGCCCGGTCGACGCGTTCTCGATCTACCGCGGCCTGCGCGCCATCAACCCGAGCCCGTACATGTACTTCCTGGACTTCGAGGACTTCGAGATCGCGGGCGCATCGCCCGAGTCGCTCGTCAAGGTCACCGGCAGGCGCGTCGAGCAGCGGCCGATCGCCGGCACGCGCCCGCGCGCCGGCACCACCGAGGAGGACCTGAACCGCGCGCGCGAGCTGCTCGCCGATGACAAGGAGCGCGCCGAGCACGTGATGCTCGTCGACCTCGGCCGCAACGACCTCGGGCGCGTGTGCGAGTACGGCAGCGTCCAGGTCGACGAGCTGATGGCGGTCGAGACCTACTCGCACCTGATGCACATCGTGTCGGCCGTGTCGGGCACGCTGCTCGAGGACGTGTCCCCGATGGACGCGCTGCGGGCGTCGCTGCCGGCGGGCACGCTGTCGGGCGCGCCGAAGATCCGCGCGATGCAGATCATCGACGAGCTCGAGCCGAGCGGCCGCGGGCCCTACGGCGGCGCCGTCGGCTACCTCTCCTACACGGGCGAGCTCGACACCTGCATCTACATCCGCTCGGCGCTCGTCAAGGACGGGCGTGTCCACGTGCAGGCGGGCGGCGGGATCGTCGCCGACTCCGAGCCCGACTACGAGGTGCGCGAGATCGAGGCGAAGGCGGGCGCGGTGATGGACGCGATCCGGTTGGCGTGCGGGCAGGGGGACTGGGCATGAGCAAAGTCCTGGTTGTCGATAACTACGACTCCTTCACCTACAACCTCGTGCAGTACCTGGGCGAGCTGGGCGCCGAGGTCGAGGTCGTGCGCAACGACGTCCCAGAGCTGCTCGAGCGCGAGGCCGACCGGGTGATCGTCTCGCCAGGCCCCTGCACACCCGAGGAGGCTGGGCTGTCGAAGAAGGCGACCCGCCACTACGCGGAGGCGGGTGTGCCGGTCCTCGGCGTCTGCCTCGGCCATCAGGCCCTGGCGGCGGAGTTCGGAGGCGCCGTCGTGCGCGGCGAGCCGGTGCACGGCAAGACCGCCGAGGCGGAGCACGACGGCAGGACCATCTACGGGGGCCTCGAATCCCCGCTCGTGGTCGGTCGCTACCACTCGCTCGTCGTCCGGCCCGAGGGGCTGCCGGACGAGCTCGAAGTCTCCGCGCGGGCGGGCGACGTGATCATGGGGCTGCGCCACCGCGAGCTTCCGCTCGAGGGCGTCCAGTTCCACCCCGAGTCCGTTCTCACGCCGCACGGCAAAGAGCTGTTGCGGAATTTCCTGTACGGCGAGCATGCGATGCGTGCGAGCCCTTCCCGGTCCCTCGACTGAGCCGGTGCCCAACCCCGTTCTCACCGAAGCCATCGACCGGTTGGCCGGAGGACAGGACCTGTCCGCCGACGAGGCGGAGCGCGTGCTCGCGGAGGTGATGGAGGGAAACGCCACCGAGACGCAGACGGCCGCCTTCCTGATCGCGCTGCGCACGAAGGGCGAGACGGTCGCCGAGATCGCGGGCCTCGCGAGCGCCCTGCGCTCGCTCGCCCTGCGCGTGGACGCCGGCGACGATCTCGTCGACACGGCCGGCACCGGCGGCGGGCGGCCGACGTTCAACGTGTCGACCACCGCGGCGTTCATAGCCGCCGGCGCCGGCTGCCGCGTCGCCAAGCACGGGAACCGCTCCGCCACGAGCCGGTGCGGGTCGGCGGACGTGCTCGAGGCGCTGGGGGCGCGCATCGATCTCGAGCCGGACGAGGTCGCGGCCTGCATCGACTCGGTCGGCTTCGGCTTCATGTTCGCTCCCCGCCATCACTCGGCGATGAGGCACGTGGTGCCGGTCCGCAAGGAGCTCGGCGTCCGCACGATCTTCAACCTGCTCGGCCCGCTAACGAACCCGGCGGGCGCGAAACGACAGGTGATCGGCGTTTCCGACCCGGGCAAGCTCGAGACGATGGCCGCCGCGCTCGGAGAGCTCGGGACCGAAAGGGCCCTGGTAGTGTCGAGCGCGGATGGACTCGACGAGTTCTCGGTCTCGGGTTCGACCCGTGTTGTCGAGTTGAACCAGGGCAAGCTCGAGACCTATGACGTGACTCCTGCGGAGGTCGGCCTCGACCCGGTGCCGGACGGTGCCGTCGGTGCCGGGAGCCCGGATGAGAACGCGGGCGTGCTGCGGGCCGTGCTCGCGGGACAACCCGGGGCAGAACGTTCGCTTGCGGTCCTCAACGCCGGCGCTGCGATCCAGGTGGCGGGCCGGGCCGAGTCGCTCGCCGACGGGGTGCGTAGCGCCGAGCGGTCGATCGACTCGGGCGCCGCGCAGGACGTGCTCGAGCGCTGGATCGCGGAGACGCGCGCATGAGCCCGCGGCTCGACGACATCGTCGACGCGACACGCGAGGCGCTCGCCGTGCGCAAGCGCGAGCGGCCGCAGGTGGAGCTCGAGGGGCAGATCGACGTGCGCCGCGAGGGCCGCCCGTTCGCCGAGGCACTGGCGGCGCCGGGCACGTCGCTGATCGCGGAGCACAAGCGCCGCTCGCCGTCCGCGGGGACCATCCGCGAGGGCTCGAGCTGCGCCGAGATCGTGCGCGCCTACGAGCGCGGCGGAGCCGCGGCGCTCTCGATCCTGACCGAGGAGGCCCACTTCGGCGGCTCGCTCGAGGACCTGCGCGAGGCGCGCGCGTCCTGCGACCTGCCGATCCTCCGCAAGGACTTCACGATCGACCCCTACCAGCTCTACGAGGCCAAGGCCGCCGGCGCCGACGCCGTGCTGCTCGTCGTGGGGTCGCTCGACGACGATGAGCTGTGGGATCTGTGGTCGCTCGCCAACGAGATCGACCTCGACGCGATCGTGGAGATCCACGACGACGAGGAGCTCGACCGCGCCCTCGACATCGACTGCGACGTGATCGGGATCAACAACCGTGATCTCGAGAGCTTCACGGTCGACATCCAGCGGACCTTCGACCTGCTGGCGGACGTGCCGGCCGGCAAGGTGGTCGTCTCCGAGTCGGGCATCCACGACCGCTGGCAGATCGAGGAGCTCGAGCAGGTCGGCGTCGACGCCGTGCTGATCGGCGAGGTGCTGATGCGCGCGCCCGATCCCGAGGCGGCCGTGCGCGAGCTCACCAGATTCGAGGAACCGACCCAGGCCTGAGTGTCTCCGCACGCGTTGGCGCCGGAACCTTTGGGCCCGATGATCCGTACCTCTACGATGATGCTGCATGGCGACCGCCCCTGAGCTCGACCCTTCGCAGGTAGCGGAGCTTGGCGCCCGGCTGCGCGACAACATTGCGCGCGCGGTCAAGGCGCCCGAGCAGGTCATCCGCGACGTCCTCGTGGCGATGTTCGCCGAGGGGCACGTGCTGATCGAGGACTACCCCGGCGTCGGAAAGACGGCCCTGGCACGCGCCTTGGCACGCTCGCTCGACGCCGAGTACGCGCGCGTGCAGTGCACCGCCGACCTGCTGCCGGCGGACGTGGTCGGCACGAACGTCTACAACCAGCGCGAGAACCGCTTCGAGTTCCGGCCGGGTCCCGTGTTCGCGAACGTCGTGCTCGTCGACGAGGTCAACCGCGCGTCGCCGAAGACCCAGTCGGGCCTGCTCGAGTGCATGCAGGAGCGCCACGTGACCGTCGACAAGCACACGCACGAGCTGGCGCGTCCGTTCCTCGTCGTCGCCACCCAGAACCCGGTCGAGTACGAGGGCACGTATCCGCTTCCGGAGGCGCAGCTCGACCGCTTCATGGTGCGCGTCTCGCTCGGCTACCCGACCGCCGACCAGGAGTCGGCGATGCTGCTCGACCACGCCGAGCGCGATCGCGTGCTCGATCTCGAGCCGGTCGCGGACATGGCGGACGTGCTGGCCGGCCAGGCCGCCGCCGGCGCCGTGTACGGGAGCGAGGCGCTGCGCCGCTACGTCGTCTCGATCCTGGAGGCCACTCGCGCCGACCCGCGGGTGGATCTCGGAGCGAGCCCGCGCGCGGGGCTGATGCTGTTCCGCGCGGCCAAGGCCTACGCGGCGCTCGACGCCCGCGACCACGCGCTGCCCGACGACGTGCAGAAGCTCGCCTCCGCCGTCCTCACGCACCGGCTCCTGCTCTCGCCGGGCGCGAGCAACGACGAGCGCGAGGCCGTCGTCCGCGACGCCCTGGAGCGGGTCCCCGCCCTCTGATCGCCGTGCTCCGCCCACTCGTCACGGCGCTGCTCGGGCTGGCGCTGTGCCTGGCCGGGGGGACCTTCGACGCGCCCTCGCTGTACGTGCCCGGCGTCGGGCTGCTGGCGCTGGCGGTGGTCGCCGTCAGCTGGGTCCTGCTCGCGGCGCAGGGGGCGACGATCACGCGCACCCCGGGCCCGTCGACGGTCGTCGAGGAGGAGCCCTACCCGCTGCGCATCGAGGTTCGCAGCGGCATCGCGCCTCCGCCCGGGGGCGAGCTGCTCGAGCCGCTGCTCGGCTGGCCGGTCCCGATCGCGGGGCGCTGGTCGCGCCGCCTGCGCATCAACGTCCGCTTCTCGCGCCGCGGCCGGCGCGAGCTCGAGCCCGCCCTGCTCGTGATTCGCGACCCGCTGCGGCTGTTCAGCCGTGAGCTCTCCGCCGCGGGTGGGGAGGAGGTGCTCGTCCTGCCGCGCGTGGAGCAGGTGACGGCGCCGGGCAGCGGCGGCGCCGGCGCAGGCGCCCGTGGTGGGCTCGGCGCCGCGCCCGGGCTGTCGGGCCGGCGCCTCGACGCCTCGCTCGCCGAGCTCGAGATCGACGGGCTGCGGCCGTACCGCGAGGGCGCTCCGGCCTCGCGCATCCACTGGCCGACCGTGGCGCGCACCGGCGAGATTCTCGAGCGCAGGCTGGTCGCCGAGCTCGACTCGGCCCCGCTGATCGTGCTCGACCCCTCGGCGCCCGACAGCCACGAGGCCCTCGACAAGGCCGTGCGCGCCGCCGCCTCGCTGTGCGTTTGGCTTGCGCACGACGGCGGCTGCTCGATCCTGCTCCCGGGTGACCGCCGCCCGGTCGAGGTGGGTCACGACATGGGCGCGTGGCCGGCGGTGCACGTCCGCCTCGCGCTCGCCGAGGAGGGCCCCGCACCCCCGGCCTCGATCCTGGGCCCGCGAGGCGGCGCGGTCGTCTGGGTGACCGGCGCCGACCTCCGCAGGGCGCCGCGCACGCTCGAGCGGTTGCCCGCGGGCGCCCGCTACATCGTCACTCCCGGCGCCGCTGCCCGGAGCGCGCCCCGCTTTCGAGGTGGCGGGCTGCACCGGCTGTCTCGTCGAGCGTGCCCGCAGGAGCGCGGCGGCGTGAGCGGCCCGCTCGGTCCCGCGCCCGCGCCGGCCACGGTCGGCGCCCCACCCGGAGCCGCTGTCGCGGCTCGGGCCGCGGCCGCGCCCCGGGACTCGCTCCTCATCAGGCTCTGTCGCGTTCGGCGGGCTCGCCGCGTTCGGCACGGCCCACTGGGCGATGCTGGTCGCAGGACGCCCCGACCGGGCGGACGCTGCTCGTGGTGCTCACGGCAACGGGCGGAGGGGCCGTGCTCGCGCTGCTCGGGAGGCTGCCGCTCCCGCGCTCGCTCGTCTGGGGGCTCGCCGCGCTCGCCGGGCTCGCGACGCTCCTCCTGGGCCTGATGGCCGCCGGGCTGCCGGGGCGGCTGCTCCTCCCCGAGCACTGGAGCGAGCTCGCCGACGGGCTCGACCGCGGCCTCGCCGGCGTCCAGGGGGTCGAGTGGCCCTACGACGGGCCCGACCCATGGATACGGCTCACGATCCTGCTGGGCGCTCCGCTGCTGCTCGCGCTCGCCGCGACGCTCGCGTTCTGGCCGGCGCGGCGCGCCGCGCCGGTCCTGCGCGTCGCGGGTCTCGCGGTGCTGCTCCTCCTCTACGGCGCGGCGGTCACCGAGCACGACCCCGGCTCGCCGCTCGGCCGCGGGCTCGTGCTGCTCGTGCTCGTCGCGGCCTACCTGTGGCTGCCGCGTCTCCCGCCGCGCGAGGCCGCCGTCGGCGCGGCCGTGGTGGCGGCCGTCGGCGTGCTGTCGCTCCCCTTCGCGGCCGCGCTCGACGGTGACCGCCCCTGGTGGGACTACAAGGCCTGGACCTGGTTCGGAGAGGGCAAGGCCGTGACCTTCAACTGGAGCCACGAGTACGGGCCGCTCGACTGGCCGCGCGACGGGACGACCCTGATGAACGTCGCGTCCGACCGGCCGCACTACTGGAAGGCCGAGACGCTCGACGCCTTCGACGGCTTCCGCTGGTTCCGCTCCGGCGACAGCGACCAGGCGCGGCTCGGCGCCGAGCTTCCCTTCGACCGCTTCTCGAGCGACGGCGCCGAATGGGACTACAACGAGTACAACGGTGCCTGGGACGAGACGATCGACTTCACCGTGCGCTCGCTGTCGAGCAACCTGGTGGTGGGCGCGGGCGTGACCTACGGGGTCGACGGTGTCCGCGCGATCTCGAGCGCGGACGGCACCACGCGGCTGCTCGGCAGCGAGGTGCTGAGGCAGGGCGACACCTACACGATCGACGCCTACGCGCCCGATCCGACCGCGGCCCAGATGCGCGGCGCGCCGCCGGGCTACGCGGGCAGCCTCATCTCGTACACCGGCATCACGCTGCCGAACCCGGGGGAGAGCGCGACCGAGGACCCCGGCATCCAGGGGGGCGTGTCGCGCGAGGCCGCGGCGGACCTGCGCCAGCGCGTGTATGTCCCGCTGCGCGGCGATCCGATCTCCGGCGACGGCTCCGAGGCAGCCACTTCGCTGGAGGAGTCCGGCTACGCGCGCATGTACGCGCTCGCGCAGGACCTGACGGCAGGCGCGCCGACGGACTACGACGCCGTCAAGGCGATCGAGCGCCACCTCCAGACCAGCTACGTGTACAGCGAGCGCGTGCCGACGCGGCCGCTGCCGCTGATGGGCTTCCTGTTCGAGGACGAGCGCGGCTACTGCCAGCAGTTCTCGGGCGCGATGGCGCTGATGCTGCGCATGTCGGGGATCCCCGCTCGCGTGGCAGCCGGCTTCTCGCCCGGCTCCTTCAACAAGGACACACGCGAGTACCGCGTGCGTGACCTCGACGCCCACTCGTGGGTGGAGGTCTGGTTCACCGGGATCGGCTGGGTTCCGTTCGACCCGACGCCCGCGGCCGCGCCCGCCCAGTCGCAGTCGAGCGCGAGCGCCGCGAGCGCCGCCGCGGCCGACGCCGGCGAGGTGCGCATCGGCGGAGCGCCGGAGCGGGTGACCGGCGGCGCGGCGGCCGCCGGTGCTGATGGCGGGGACGACGGCGGCGCCAACACGCTCGTCGTCGGCGCCCTGCTGCTCCTCGTCGCTCTCGTCGCCGGCGCCGCAGTCATGGTGAGCAGGCGGGTGAGCCGGGTCCATGCGCTGGGGCCCTCCGAGCGCGCCGAGGTCCAGCTCCGCGAGCTGCGCCAGACCCTCGTCAGGCTCGGCTGGGATGTGCCCACCACCACCACCCTGCTCGGGCTCGAGCGGCGCCTCGGGCGCTTCGCCGGGCCGCGCTCCGCGGCGTACGCCGGTGCGCTGCGCGCCAGCCGCTACGACCCGCGCGAGCCCCCGGGGCCCGAGCTCGGGGATCGCCGCGCGGTGCGGCGCGAGCTCACGCGGGGCAATCTGAAAGACCGTCTGCGGGGCCTGGTCGCGATGCCGCCGGGCGGGCCGCGCCCGTAGCCGCGTCGGCGCTGAGCCGCATTTAGGCGACTCTAAGGTTGCCCTTCCACACTCGGTCGCATGAACAACCCGACCGCGAACTTCCTCTCCGGCCTGCTCGGCGGCCTGATCGTGCTGGTCCTCGGCGCGATCCTCATCTCCACGGACATCATCGACACGGGCGACTCGAGCACCGTCGTGCAGCGCCAGTCGCCGATGACGCAGCCGACTTCGGACAGCTCCGAGGGCGGCCGGACGGTTCGCGACATCTACGCCTCGGAGGGACGCGGGGTGGCGTTCATCTCGGCCCAGGGAGTCAGCTCCGAGGAGGAGACGAACCCGTTCGGCACGCCCCGAGGAGGGTACGGCGACCGGCTCCGGCTTCGTGGTCGACGCGGACGGCACGATCCTCACCAACGCGCACGTCGTCGACGGCGCGCGACTCCGTGACCGTCAGCTTCGAGGAGGGCGGCAAGGAGATCCCCGCCGAGGTCAAGGGCGTCGACACGTCCTCCGACCTGGCGGTGCTGAAGATCGACCCGTCCGAGGTCGCGGACCTCGAGGTGCTCCCGCTCGGCGACTCCTCCAAGGCCCAGGTCGGCGACCCCGTCGTCGCGATCGGGAACCCGTTCGGCCTCGAGCCGCACGGTCACGACCGGGATCGTCTCCGGCGCTGCAGCGCGAGATCACCGCGCCGGACGGCTTCCAGATCTCCGACGTGATCCAGACCGACGCGTCGATCAACCCGGGCAACTCGGGCGGCCCGCTGCTCGACGCCAACGGCCGCGTGATCGGGATCAACTCCCAGATCGCGACCGGCGGCGGCCAGGGCTCGGTCGGGATCGGCTTCGCGGTGCCGGTCAACACCGCCAAGAAGCTGCTCCCGCAGCTTGCGCCAGGGCGGCGAGATCGAGCACGCCTGGCTCGGCGTTCAGATGTCGGACGTGACCGCCGACGTCGCCAAGCCAGCTCGACCTGCCCGGTCGACCACGGCGCGCTCGTGGTGCGAGGCCACCGAGGACGGGCCGGCCGACGGCGCGGGCATCCGCGGCGGTGACCTGAGACCGGCGAGGGCGGCGACGTGATCGTCGCCGATCGACGGCGAGTCGATCGACCGAGCGACGACCTCGCGGCGGCGATCGCCTCCAAGCAGCCCGGCGACAGCATCGAGATCGAGCTCTACCGCGACGGTCAGAAGGAAACCGCTCGACGTCGAGCTCGGCGAGCGCCCGTCCGCCCTCGGTCAGCAGGCGGAGCAGCAGCAGCCCGAGGACGAGGACGGCGGCGGCGGGCTCTTCCCGCTGCCCTAAGTCAGGGGTCCGCGCCCGCCTGCGACCATAGGCGGGCGATGACCCGCGTCAAGATCTGCGGAATCACCGGCCCGGAGGACGCCCTCCGGGCCGTCGATCTGGGCGCCTGGGCGCTCGGCATGATCTTCTGGCCGGACAGCCCGCGTCGCTGCGAGCCCGAGGAGGCCGAGGTGATCGGCGCGGAGCTCCGCCGCAGGGCCGAGCTGGCCGGGGTGTTCGTGAACGCGACCCTCGACGAGGTCGCGCAGCTTGCCGACCGCTGTCGCCTGAGCCTCCTCCAGCTGCACGGCGACGAGGGCCCGGCGTACTGCCGCGAGGCCGCCCGCCGCACCGGCTGCCGGGTGATGAAGTCGGCGCGCGTGCGCGACGCCGCCCAGGTGCGCGCGCTGCGGGCCTTCCCGACCGATCTGCATCTGCTCGACGCCTACGTCGGCCGCGGCACCGGGGGGCACCGGGCAGACCTTCGACTGGGAGCTTGCGCGGCTCCACTCCGGCACGCCGCCGCTGGTGCTCTCG
Source organism: uncultured Thermoleophilaceae bacterium (assembly GCA_963788595.1). Taxonomy (GTDB): domain Bacteria; phylum Actinomycetota; class Thermoleophilia; order Solirubrobacterales; family Thermoleophilaceae; genus JACVRW01. The sequence continues at coordinate 446,245 of CAWBHC010000005.1, read as the reverse complement.
GGAGGGCTGACGCCGGACAACGTCGGCGAGGCGATCGCCGCGGTGCATCCGTGCGGGGTCGACACCGCGAGCGGCACGGAGGCGGCGCCGGGCCGCAAGGACCCGGCCAAGCTCGAGGCTTTCTTCCGCGCGGTGGCGGCCGCCGACGCGCGGGCGGGCGAGCCCGCGGTCTCCGCATGAGCGCCCCCGCCGTCGAGCGGCGCTTCGGGCCCTACGGCGGCCGCTACGTGCCCGAGACGCTGATCCCCGCGCTCGACGAGCTCGAGCGCGAGTGGGTGTCGGCGCGCTCCGACCCGGCCTTCACGGGCGAGCTCGACGCTCTGCTCGCGCGACTTCGTGGGCCGCCCGACGCCCGTCTACCACGCGCGCGGCCTCTCCGAGGTGACCGGCGCGCGAGGTCTGGCTGAAGCGCGAGGACCTCGCCCACACCGGCTCGCACAAGATCAACAACGCGCTCGGCCAGGTCGCTGCTCGCCCGCCGGATGGGCAAGCCGCGCGTGATCGCCGAGACGGGGGCCGGGCCAGCACGGCGTGGCTGCCGCCACCGCGTGCGCGCTGCTCGACCTCGAGTGCGTCGTCTACATGGGCACCGAGGACATGCGCCGCCAGCAGCCGAACGTGCAGCGCATGCGGCTGCTCGGGCGCCGAGGTCGTCGGCGTCGACGCCGGCGCGCGCACGCTCAAGGAGGCGGTCTCGCGCGGCGATCCGCGACTGGGTCACGAACGTCGGGACGACGCACTACGTGATCGGCTCCTGCGTCGGCCCGGCGCCCTACCCGGCGATGGTGCGCGACCTGCAGCGCCGCATCGGCGACGAGGCGCGCGCGCAGCTGCTCGAGCGGCGGCGGCCGGCTGCCGGACCGCGTGATCGCCTGCGTGGGCGGCGGCTCCAACGCGATCGGCACCTTCGTCCCGTTCGTCGACGACGACGGCGTCGAGCTGATCGGCGTCGAGGCGGCCGGGCGAGGGCCTCGCGACGATGCGCCACTCGGCGCCGCTCACGACCGGCGCGCGCGGCGTGCTGCACGGGGCGATGTCCGCCGTGCTCCAGGACGAGGAGGGCCAGATCCTCGAGGCGCACTCGATCTCGGCCGGGCTCGACTACCCGGGCGTCGGGCCCGAGCACGCCTGGCTGCGCGACAGCGGCCGGGTGCGCTACGAGGCCGTCGACGACGGCGAGGCGCTCGCCGCCTTCCGGCGCGGTCGCCGAGCTCGAGGGGATCCTCCCGGCGCTCGAGTCCTCGCACGCCGTCGCCTGGGTGCTCGCCAACCCCGGGCCCGGGCCTCGACCTGGTCACGCTCTCCGGCCGCGGCGACAAGGACCTGGCGGAGGTGCTCGGCCTCGAGGGCGGATCTTGAGCGTCGCGACCACGGGGCTCGACCGGATCGCGGCCGCCTTCGCGGAACACGGCAAGCAGGGCGGCGCTGATGCCGTACCTGATGGGCGGCTACCCCGACCTCCGCGGCTCGCGCGCGAGGCGGGCCTCGCCGCCGCCGACGCCGGTGCCGACCTGATCGAGCTCGGGCATCCCGTTCTCGGACCCACTCGCCGACGGCCCGGTGATCCACGCGGCCGCGACCGAGGCGCTGGCCGGCGGTGTCACGCTGCACGGGGTGCTGGGCGTCTGCGAGCAGGTCGCCGGGCGGTTGCCGGTTGTGCTGATGGTCTACGCGAACGTGGTCCTGACGGCGCGGCGCCGAGCGTTTCGCCCTGCGGGCCGCGGCGGCGGGGGCGTCCGGGCTGATCGTGCCCGACCTGCCGCACGACGAGGCCGCGCGAGCGTCCGCGCCGCCTGCGACGCGCGAGGGCCTCGCGCTCGTGCCGCTCGTCGCACCCACCTCGACGCCGGAGCGGATCGCGGAGATCGGAGCGGGCGCCCGCGGCTTCGTCTACACCGTGTCGCTCACCGGGACGACCGGCGAGCGCAACGAGCTCGCGCCCGACCTCGCCGAGACGGTGGGCCGCGTGCGTGCCGCGGCCGAGGCGCCCGTGGCGGTCGGCTTCGGCATCTCGACGGCGGCCCAGGCGCGCGCGGTGGCGGAGATCGCCGACGGCGTGGTCGTCGGCAGCCGTATCGTGCGCGCAGCCGGCGAGGGCGGTCCCGAGGCGGTTGGCGAGCTCGTCGGCGAGCTCGCGAATGCGTTGCGCTGAGGCGGGCCGTCGGGGTAGGAAGGCTGCCGGTGGACGCCGCGACAAGATTGTGGAACAATTCCTCAAGTCATGGCGCGCCTACAGGTCCTGCTCGCAGCGATTCTCTTCGGTACCACCGGCACGGCGCAGACGCTCGCCCCTGAGATCGAGCCGCTTGTCGTCGGTGCCACGCGGATCGTGGTGGGCGCCTCGCTCCTGCTGCTTATCGCGGCGCTCGCTCGCCGCATGCGGGTCGGCGGCGCCCGTGCGCGCCGTGCTGCTTGCGGGCGCGTGCGTGGCGGTCTACCAGGCGACCTTCTTCGCCGCGGTCGCCGAGACGGGCGTGGCCATCGCGGCGGTTGTGGCGCTCGGCTCGGCGCCCGCGTTCACGGGTCTGCTTGCGCGTGCCTTCGCCGGTGAGCGGCTGCACTGGCGCTGGGCGGCCGCCACCGGGCTCGCCTGCGCGGGCGTGGCTCTCCTCCTGATCGGCGGCGGCACGGGTGGGGAGGTGTCGCCGGCGGGAGTCGGGCTCGCGCTGGTCTCGGGAAGCGGGTATGCCGGCTATGCGGTCCTCAGCAAGCGCATGCTCGACGCGGGCGGCGCGCCCGAGGGCGTGATGGCCGCGGTCTTCTCCGCCGGCGCGCTGCTCCTGCTGCCGTTGCTCGTGGTCGTGCCGCTCGGCGAGCTCGGCTCGCCGGGTGGCCTCGCGCTGGCGCTCTATCTCGGCACGATCCCGACGGCCTTGGCGTACATCCTCTTCGCGCGCGGGCTCGAGAAGATCGGCGCCGGCGAGACCGCCACGCTCACCCTCGCCGAACCGCTCACGGCGGCGCTGCTCGGTGTGATCGCCTTGGGCGAGCGCCCCAGCGCCGCGGCGGCGGCGGGAGCGGCGCTCGTGCTCGGCGGGCTCGTTCTGCTGGCGCTGCGCCCGCACGCAGTGCGTGCGCGCGTGCAGCCCGTGGGCGCCCCCGCCTGAGCCATTTTCGCAGCGCTTTCCGGCCGCGGATCGCTGGTAGGGTGCCGTCTCATGGCCGAGTCGACGACAGACGACGAGAAGGTCGCGAGCAAGGCCCCGGCCAAGCCGAAGCGGGTCAGCAAGCGCAAGGCCGTCGAGCAGCACGCTCGCTCCTACATCGAGGCTCTCGGCGGCAGAGACATCGAGGCCATCGGCGAGCACTGGAGCCCGGAGGGCGTCGAGGAGCTGGTGCCCATCGGCGTGCTGCGCGGCCGTGAGGAGGTCAAGGACTTCTTCCGCGGGCTGTTCGCCTCGATGCCGGATGCCGAGACCAAGCTGGAGCGGGTCGTGGCGGGCGAGAGCTCGGCAGCGGTCGAGTGGCGCATGACCGGCACCTTCACGGGCGCTCCCTTCCAGGGCGTCGACCCCACCGGCAAGCAGATCGAGATGCGCGGCCTCGACCTGCTCGAGATCGAGGACGGGCTGATCGCGAGCAACACCGCCTATTTCGACAACATGTCGTTTGCGCGTCAGGTCGGGATGATGCCGCCGCTCGACTCGGGCGCCGAGCGAGCGATGAAGAACACGTTCAACGCGTTCACGAAGGCGCGCAAGATGATCCAGGACCGGACCAGCGGCTGATGGCGATCCTCGTGACGTTCACGATCGGGCTGATCTGGTGGATCTGCGCCTGGGCCTTCGGCATCAAGGCCTTCGACGCGTTCCTGCTCACCGCGCTGATGACGGTCACCGCCGCTGCGGTCGTGATCTTCAAGCCGCACGTGGATCAGCTCCTCAGGCGCGAGACCGCGCCGTCCGAAGAGCGCGGCGCCGCCCGCTAGCCGAAGAAGACCTCGGCCGCGGCGTAGTCCTCGGGCGGGACCGTGCGCAGGTCCGCCACGGCCTCCGAGAGCGGCACGAGCTCGATCCGGGTCCCGCGCAGGGCCGGCATGACTCCCCAGGTGCCGTCGTTGGCGGCGTTGACGGCCGCCACGCCGAGCCTCGTGGCCAGCACGCGGTCGAACGCGGTCGGGGTGCCGCCGCGCTGGATGTGGCCGAGCACGGTGGCGCGCGACTCGTAGCCCGTGCGCGCCTCGATCTCCCGCTCGAGGCGCTGGCCGATCCCGCCGAGCCTTGCGTGGCCGAACTCGTCCTGCTCGGCCTCGACCGTCTCCATCGAGCCCTCCATCGGCAGCGCGCCCTCGGCCACGACGACGATCGAGAAGTAGCGCCCGCGCGAGTGGCGGCGCCGGATCAGGCGGCAGACCTCCTCGATGTCGAACGGCCGCTCCGGGATCAGGATCACGTCGGCGCCGCCGGCGAGCCCGGAGTGGAGCGCGATCCAGCCCGCGTGGCGGCCCATCACCTCGACGATCATCACCCGGTTGTGGGACTCGGCCGTGGTGTGCAGGCGGTCGATCGCGTCGGTGGCGATCTGCACGGCGGTGTCGAAGCCGAAGGTCATGTCGGTTCCGCCGAGGTCGTTGTCGATCGTCTTGGGCACGCCCATCACGGGCAGGCCGTGGTCGCCGTGCAGGCGCGCCGCCGCGCCCAGCGTGTCCTCGCCGCCTATGGCGATCAGCCCGTTCAGGTTCAGCGTCGCCATGTGCTCGCGGATCCGCTCGGGGCCGTCGTCGCGCTTGAACGGATTGGTCCTCGACGAGCGCAGGATCGTGCCGCCGCGGGGCAGGATGCCGCGCGTCGACTCGATCGTCAGCTCGTCATATGCGTTCTCGAGCGGCCCGCGCCAGCCGTCACGGAAGCCGACGATCGCGTGGCCGTGACCGTCGATCCCGCGTCTCACGATCGCCCGAATCACCGCGTTGAGGCCGGGGCAATCGCCTCCGCCGGTGAGCACCCCGATCCGCATCGGCCGGAAGTCAATCACGGCTCGTCAGAATCCTCGTCTTGCCTCGCAAGTTCACACCGATCCTGTGCCTGCTGTTGTTCGCGGGCTGCCTCGGCGATGCGGGTGACGAGCCCAAGCGCGTGAAGGGAGACTCGGCGACCGTCTACGTGAGCGTGCCCCGCACCGGAGTCGCCGCGCCGGCCGGCAGCGCCGTCGAGGCTGGCGCCCGGCTCGCCCTCGCCGACGCGGGTGGACGCGCCGGGCCGCTTCGGATCCGCCTCCGGACGCTCTCGTCGACGGAGCCCGGCGGCCAGGTCTGGAAGCCCGAAGTCGTCAATGCCAACGCCGACCGAGCGGCCGACGATCCGCACGCGATCGCCTACCTGGGCGAGCTGGGCTTCGGCGGATCAGCCGTGTCGCTCCCCGTCACGAACGCGGGAAGGCTGCTCCAGGTCTCGCCGACGGACGGGCTCACGAGCCTGACGAGGATCCCGCCGGGGCGCCCGCGCTCGGATCCCGTGCGCCTGCGCCCGGAGGAGCGGCCCAACTTCGTGCGGTTGACGCCGAGCGACCTGCTGCTCACCGAGGTGATGCTCGAGCTGATGCGAGAGCGGGGCACCGAGCGCCTCGCGGTGATCTTCGACCAGGAGGTCTACGGTCGCGAGCTCGCGGCGCAGATAGTGGCACGCGCCCGTCGCGACGGCCCCGAGCCGCTGAAGGACGAGGAGTACCGCGGCAAGTTGGAGGAGATCCCCGACATCGCCGACCGGATCGCCGAGAGCCGTCCCGGCGCGGTGGTGATCGCAGGGGTGGCCGGGCCGGGCACGGGGCGCATGCTCGCGGCGCTCGACGAGCGGCTGCCGGGTGTTCCCGTGTACGCCACGAGCGGAATGCTCGAGCGCGACCCGCGCATCCCCATCGCCGACGCTCCGCTGAGCGTCGAGGCGCTCACCCCGGTGCTGCCGGCGCAGGAGCTGCCCCGGGAGGGCCAGGAGATCATCCGGCGTGCCCGCGGGCTCGCCGGACCCGCGGCCGCGCGGCCCGAGGCCGTCTACGGCTATGAGGCCATGCGCGTGATTCTCGACGCCGTCGAACAGGGCGGGCGCGACCGCGCGAAGGTGGCCGCCGCCGCGCTCGCGATGCGCGACCGGCGCTCGCCGATCGGCTCCTACCGGCTGCGCGGGACGGGCGACGTGGACGGCGAGCGCTTCGCGCTCTACGCGCTCCAGGACGGGCGCTTCAGCTTCGTCCGAATCGAGGACTGAGAGGCCGTCAACATCGCGTTGGCGCCAGATTGTCTCCTCGTTAAGGCACGTCTCGCGGCGCGCCGCACGCCCGAACGGTGCCTAGGATGCCCCCGCAGGTTGGAGCAAATCTCCTTAGGAGGGACGTTTTGAAGGTACGTTGGCTGGCAATTTTCGCCTGCCTCCTCGGCGCCTTCGCCCTGGGCATGACCGCCTGTGGCGATGACGACGACGATGACGGCGGCGGTGGTAGTGCTGATAGCGGTGGCGGCGAGTCCGTCAACGTCTATTCATCGCTTCCGCTGCAGGGCGCCTCGCGCCCGCAGACCACCGCAATGGTGGAAGGCATCAAGCTTGCTCTCGAGCAAAACGGGGGCAAGGCCGGCGAGACGACGGTGAAGTACACGTCGCTCGACGACTCGACCGCGCAGGCCGGCGCGTGGACCCCCGAGGCCGTGCAGGCGAACGCGCAGAAGGTCGCCGGTGACGATTCCGCGGTGGCCTACGTCGGCGAGTTCAACTCGGGCGGGAGCGCGGTCTCGATCCCGATCCTGAACGAGGTGCCGATCGCCCAGATCAGCCCGGCGAACACCGCCGTGGGCCTGACCTCGGACGAGCCGGGGGCCGACAAGGGCGAGCCGGACAAGTACTACCCGACGGGCGAGCGCCACTACATGCGCATCGTCCCCAAGGACACGATCCAGGGCGCCGCGCTCGCGACGATCATGAAGAAGGACGGCTGCACCTCGGTGTACATCCTCAACGACAAGGAGGTGTACGGCGGAGGTCTGGCCAGGAACATCGAGGGCTCGGCGAAGGAGCAGGGCCTCGAGATCGCGGCCAACGAGGGCATCGACCCGAAGGCCCCGAACTTCCGTTCGCAGGCGTCCACGATCAAGAGCTCGGGTGCCGATTGCTTCGTGTTCTCCGGCATCACCGCCAACGGCGCGGTCCAGCTGTACAAGGACGTGTCAGCCGCGGTGCCGGACGCCAAGCTCTATGGGCCTGACGGTGTGGCCGAGGCCGGCTTCGCCGATCCCAAGGAGGGCGGCATCCCCGCCGATGTGGCGAACAAGGTGAAGCTCACCGTCGCCACGCTGTCGCCGGACCAGTACCCGCCGGAGGGCCAGAAGTTCTTCGACGACTTCGAGGCCAAGTACGGCGAGGCGAACCCCGATCCCTACGCGATCTACGGGTACGAGGCCATGAAGCTGGTCCTCGACACCTGTGAGCAGCTCGGGGCGGATTGCTCGGACAGGCAGGCGATGATCGATGCCCTGTTCGCGACGAAGGGCCGCGCGTCGGTGCTCGGCACGTACGACATCGACGAGAACGGCGACACGACGCTCACCGACTACGGCGTCTACACGGTCAAGGACGGCGAGCTGGTCTTCGACCAGACGGTGAAGGCAGAGGGCGCCTGATCCGACACGCATGATTCGGTGCGGGGGGCGAACGGCGGTTGCCGTTTGCCCCCCGTTTCTGATTGGATCCGCTCAGAGGGAGGGGGAGCCACCCCGGCCACCCGCGACGAGGGAGGATCTTGGAGGCAAGCAGCGAGGCGTCCCGTCTGCCGGTTCGCTCTAGCACCGGGGACAGGATTCGCAAGTACCTGAGCGAGTACGGGCTGATCGCGCTCCTGCTCGCGATGCCCGTCGTCTACGGCATCCAGGATCTCTCGGACGACGGAAACCTCTCGCGGCTGGGCAACAACATCGTCGACGGGCTCTCGAACGGCGCGATCTGGGCGCTGATCGCGATGGGCTACACGCTCGTCTACGGCATCATCGAGCTGATCAACTTCGCTCACGGCGAGGTCTTCATGATCGGCTCGCTCGTGACCGCCGCCTGGTTCTGGGGCGTCATCGGGCTCACCGAGCAGACCGCGATCTTCGCCCTCATCCTCGGCCTGCTCGCGTCGCTCGTCGTCGCGATGATCACGAGCGGGAGCCTCAACGTGATGATCGAACGGGTGGCCTACCGGCCATTACGAACGGCGCCGAAGCTGGCGCCGCTGATCACGGCCGTCGGCATGTCGTTCATCCTCCAGAACGTCGGCATCCTCTGGATCGGCGGCTCGCAGGAGGGCGTCCCCGAGCTCGTCGACCCGCAGAAGAACCTCTTCACGATCGGCGGCGTCGACGTGAGCCAAGGCGACGTGCTCTCGGTGGCGACGACGATCCCGCTGGTGCTGCTGCTCACCACCTTCATCACACGGAGCCGCATGGGCACGCGCCATGCGGGCGACCGCGCAGGATCCCGAGGCCGCGCGGCTGATGGGCATCAACGTGGACACCACGATCTCGCTCACGTTCCTGCTCGGCGGCCTGATGGCCGGCGCGGCCGGCCTGATCTACGCGCTCTACCAGACGACGATCTGGTACTTCCAGGGCTTCCAGGCCGGCCTGATCGCCTTCACCGCGGCCGTCATGGGCGGCATCGGCAACCTGCAGGGCGCCGTGCTCGGCGGCTTCATCATCGGAATCATCCAGCAGATCTCCGACAACCGGATCGGAGGAGAGTGGACGCCGGCGGTGGTGTTCGCCTACCTGGTCCTGATCATGGTCTTCCGGCCCCAGGGCCTGCTGGGTGAGGAGACGAGGGAGGCCGGATGAGCACGCCCGAGCCGACCTCCGCTCGTAGCGGGTTCCAGCCCAAGACGGACCGCAAGACGCTCCTCACCGTGGGGCTGGCGGTGCCGATCATCGTCATCTTCGCGACCAGCCTGCTCGGGATGAACTTCCTGATGGCGCTCATCCTGGGCGGCTTCCTGGCGGCGCGGCTCCTGTTCCCCGAGGACAAGCGCGTGACGGTCGACGGTGATCGTCCTGGCGATCGGCTGGGCGATCCTGCTGCCATTCATGCACGACGAGGGCGGCGACTTCATGAACATCGCCACCCTGATCCTCGCCTACTCGGTGATGGCCCTCGGGCTGAACATCATCGTCGGCTACGCCGGGCTGCTCGACCTCGGCTACGTTGCCTTCTTCGCGCTCGGCGCGCTCACGGCCGGCTGGTTCATGTCCGACTTCTACGCCAACGCCGGCTCGGGCGAGAACGGCATTCACGTCCTCGTGGCGGACGTAACCCAGAACCTGTTCGGGATCCACTTCAACTTCCTGATAGTGGTGCTGGTCGCGATCGTCATCACGACGATCGCAGGCATGCTGATCGGCCTGCCGACGCTGCGGCTGCGCGGCGACTACATCGCGATCGTGACGCTCGCGTTCGGCGAGATCATCGGGCGCATCGTCATCAACGGCGACCAGATCCATTACAAGGACGTCCCCGTCTTGGGCGGGACGCTCACAGACGTGTTCGGTAAGGGGGCGGTCTTCTCCGGAGGACGGGAGGGAATAGGCCCAATCGACAAGATCTGGTTATTCGTCGGCGACCCGTTCAAGGCGCTCGACCTGCGCCCGTGGTACCTCGTGGCGCTCGCGATGGTGCTGCTCGTGCTGTTCGTGAACTACCGGCTGCGCGACTCCCGCCTCGGCCGCGCCTGGATCGCTCTGCGCGAGGACGAGGTCGCGGCGGCGTCGATGGGCGTGCCGCTCGTCAAGACCAAGCTGCTGGCCTACGGGACCGGCGCCGCATTCGGCGGCATGGCCGGAGTCTTCCTGGCCTCACGGCTCAGTGTCGTCAACGCGGACCAGTTCCAGTTCTTCTTCTCGATCTTCATCCTCGCCATGGTCATCCTCGGCGGCCTCGGATCGATCGAGGGAGTGCTGCTCGGGGCGGCGGTGCTCGTCTACCTGAACTTCAAGTTCATCCCTGACTTGAACGCCAAGCCGCGTGAGTGGTTCGATCTCGACCTGGACCTGTCCGAGCTGTCTTCGGCGATCTACGGCTTCCTGCTCGTGATCATGATGGTGCTCAGACCCGCAGGGCCTCATACCTGAGCGAAGACGCAAGCTCGAGCTGGCCGAGCACGTCGGCACCGGCCAGACGGCCGGCCTCGGCGAGGCCGCGGGTCAAGATACGTTCGAGGCACGCGCATGAGCACGCCCGAGGAGACGACGACGGCACAGGCCGAGGCGCCGCCGCCGGACGACGCGATCCTCACGGCCGCCAACATCACCAAGGTCTTCGGAGGCCTGATCGCGGTCGAGGACGTCTCGTTCGCGATCCCGCGCTCGGCGATCGTCTCGATCATCGGCCCCAACGGCGCCGGCAAGACCACGTTCTTCAACATGCTCACGGGCCTCTACAAGCCGACGCTCGGCAGCGTCGAGTTCGACGGGCGCAACATCACCGGCGGGCGCCCCGACCGGATCATGGCGCTCGGTGTGGCGCGCACGTTCCAGAACATCCGCCTGTTTGCGACGATGAGCGCGCTCGAGAACGTGATGGTCGGCCAGCACGCGCGCATGAAGGCCGGGCTGTTCGGGTCGATCCTCAAGACGCCGCGCGTGCGCCGCGAGGAGCGCGCCGTCGTGGAGAAGGCGCATAAGGAGCTCAGCTACGTCGGCCTCCGCGAGGACCTCCACGACCAGATGTCGATCAACCTCTCCTACGGCGACCAGCGCCGGCTCGAGATCGCCCGCGCGCTCGCGTCCGATCCGCAGCTGCTGCTGCTCGACGAGCCGACCGCGGGCATGAACCCGCAGGAGTCGAAGCAGCTCACGGACTTCATGCGCCGGCTGCGCGACGAGCGCGGCATCACGATCCTGCTGATCGAGCACGACATGCAGGTGATCATGGGCGTCTCGGAGCGGATCACGGTGCTCGACCACGGCTCGAAGATCGCCGAGGGCTCGCCGGACGAGATCAGGCAGAACCCGCGTGTGATCGAGGCCTACCTCGGCAAGCAGGGCGGCGAGTCCGAAGGGCAGGAGCACTGATGGCGCTCCTCGAGATCCACGACATCCACACCTACTACGGGAACATCCAGGCGCTCAAGGGCATCTCGGTCGAGGTCGAGGAGGGCGAGTGCGTGACCCTCATCGGCTCGAACGGCGCCGGCAAGTCGACGACGCTGCGCTCGGTGTCCGGGCTGACCCCGCCGCGCCAGGGCTCGATCCGCTTCGACGGGCGCGAGATAACGGAGACCCCGCCGCAGGACATCGTGTCGATGGGCGTCGCCCAGTCGCCCGAGGGCCGGCACGTGTTCCCGCGCATGACGGTCCACGAGAACCTGCTGCTCGGGGCATACCTGCGCCGTGACCACTCCGAGATCTCCTCCGACCTCGATCGCGTATACGAGCTGTTCCCGCGCCTCAAGGAGCGCGAGCGCCAGAAGGGCGGGACGATGTCCGGCGGCGAGCAGCAGATGCTCGCGATCGGCCGCGCGCTGATGGCGCGCCCGACGCTGCTGCTGCTCGACGAGCCCTCGATGGGGATCGCGCCGATCCTGGTCGAGCGCATCTACGAGACGATCGCGGAGATCAACCGCCAGGGCACGACGATCCTGCTCGTCGAGCAGAACGCGAACTTCGCCCTCGACGTGTCGAGCCGCGGCTACGTGCTCGAGACCGGCAGCATTGCGCTCGCCGACAAGTCGGACGCGCTGCGCGAGAACCCCGAAGTCCAGCGGGCCTACCTGGGGGCGTGATGCAGACCGTGCTTGCCGTCATCGGTCCGGAAGCCCTGTGGCTCACGTTCGTGTGGCTCGCCTCGGCGATCGTGGCCTCGACTCTTCTCCCATCTGAAGGGCTACGGCGAGAAGCTCGGCCTGGTCACGGGCGTGATGCTGACGCTGCTCGGCGCCTTCATCTGGGCGGTTTGGCCCGCCCAGGAGGTCTCGCGCTGGAAGATCCACCAGGGGCTTGGCAGCACCGAGAAGGTGGTCTTGGGCATCGTGCTCGTGATCGTGCTCGCCGCGGGCGCGATCGTCGTCGCGTCGGTCGACGCGGGCGCCGGGGGCCGCATTGCGCTGGTCGCGGTGGTGATCATGGCGGCCGCGATCGCCGCCGGGCTCGTCAAGGCGCTCTCGATCTCGCGTGAGACCGGCGGCAAGACGATGGCCGAGCTGCGCTCCGAGCTCGAGGCGCGCGGCCAGGCGACGAACTAGGTCGCTTCGCGCAGCGCCGGCTCGAGATCGGGCCGGCGGAACTCGTAGCCGAGCTCCTGCAGGCGCGCGGGGATGGCGCGCTGACCGGTGGTGACGATCGAGGCCATCTCGCCGTAGAGCGCCTTGACGGCCAGGGCCGGGATCGGGGCGAAGGCCGGCCGTGTCAGCACGCGGCCGAGCGTCTTCGACAGCTCCTTGTTGGTCACCGGCTCGGGCGCGGTCACGTTGACCGGGCCGCGCAGGGCGTCGTTGTCGAGCGCGAAGAGCATGGCCCCGACCACGTCGTCGAGGTGGATCCAGGGCACGTACTGGGCGCCGCCGGCCACCGGTCCGCCGATGCCGAGCTTGAAGAAGCGGCAGCATCTTCTCGAGCGCGCCGCCCGACTCGGAGAGCACGACGCCGGTGCGCGGCGTCACCACCCGCACGCCGAGCTCCTCGGCCCTGTCCGCCTCGGCCTCCCAGTCGACGCGTGACCTGGGCCAGGAAGTCGGTCGCCGGCGGGCTCGGCCTCGTCCAGTCGCTCCTCGCCGCGCGCGCCGTACCAGCCGCTCGCGGACTGGGAGACGAGCACGCTCGGCCGCTCGCCCTCCGGGAGCTCGGCGATCGCGGCGACGAGGTTGCGCGTCGTGAGGACGCGCGACTCGCGGATCTCGCGCTTCGTGTCGTCGCTCCAGCGCTGGGCGATCGTCTCGCCGAGCAGGTGGACGACGGCGTCGCGCGCCGCGCAACGCGTCGAGCGGCGCGGTCTCCGCCTTGGGGTCGCTTCCAGTCGTGCGGCCTCGACGCCCAGCGTCTGCCCGGGCGCGCGCGGCGTTCGCGGGAGAGCGCGACGGGCTCGTCGCCGCGGGCCAGCAGCTCGCGCGACGAGCGCGCTGCCGATCATCCCGGTGGCGCCGGTGACCGCGACCCGCATCAGCCGAGCGCCGCGCGCTCCACGGTCGCCTGGTCCTGGTCCTCGACCACGTCGCCCTCGCGCGCCGCGACGTCCGCGACCGCGCTCGCCACCGCCTGCGGCGCACGTCGCGGTTGAAGACGCTCGGGACGATGTAGTCCTCCGTCGAGCTCGTCGTCGGGGATCACGCGGCGATGCCCTGGGCGGCGGCGAGCTTCATCTCCTCGGTGATGGCGGTCGCGCGCGCGTCGAGGGCGCCGCGGAAGACCCCGGGAAGGCGAGCACGTTGTTGATCTGGTTCGGGTAGTCGGAGCGGCCGGTCGCCATCACCCGCACGTGGGCGGCCGCCTCCTCGGGGCGCACCTCCGGGTTCGGGTTCGCCATCGCGAACACGAACGGGTCGGGGTTCATCCGCTCGAGGTCCGAGGCCTCGATGATGCCGGGCCCGGAGAGGCCGACGAACAGGTCGGTGCCCTCGATCACCTCGGCGCGGCTGGCCGTCGCGGCGCCCGCGGTTCGTGTTCTCGGCGAGCCAGCGCTTGGGCGCGTTCATCGAGCCGGCGTCGTAGTCGTCGCGCCCGGTGTGGATGGCGCCGTAGCGGTCGCAGGCGACGATCGACGTGATCCCGGCGTCCATCAGGATCTTCGCGACGGCCACCCCCGCGGCGCCCGCGCCGACCATCAGCACCTCGAGGTCCTCGATGCGCGCGCCCGGTCAGCCGGCAGGCGTTGATCAGCGCGGCCAGCGTGACGATCGCGGTGCCGTGCTGGTCGTCGTGGAAGACCGGGATGTCGAGCGCCTCCTGGAGCCGCTGCTCGATCTCGAAGCAGCGCGGCGAGGAGATGTCCTCGAGGTTGATCCCGCCGAAGGTGGGCGACATGCGGATCACCGTCTCGACGATCTCGTCGACGTCCTTGGTGTCGAGGCAGATCGGGAAGGCGTCGACGTCGGCGAACTCCTTGAAGCAGCATCGCCTTGCCCTCCATCACGGGCATGGCCGCCTCGGGGCCGATGTCGCCGAGGCCGAGCACCGCGGTGCCGTCGGAGACGACGGCGACCGTGTTCGCCTTGATCGTGTACTTGAACGCCTTCTGGCGGTTCTCGGCGATCGCGCGTGCAGACGCGCGCGACGCCCGGCGTGTAGGCCATCGAGAGGTCGTCGCGCGTCTTGACCGGGATGTTCAGGCCGGTGTGGATCTTGCCGCGGCGGTGCAGCTCGAAGGTGCGGTCGGTGATCTCGACGAGCTCGGCGCCGCTCACGCCCTGGACCGCCCGGATGACCTCGGCCGCGGTGCTCGTCGCTCCAGCACTCGACCGTGATCTCGCGGAGGCCTGCGCTCGCCGCGCGTCTCGACGGTGTCGACCGCGCACGATCGACCCGCCCGCGCGCGTCGATCGCGGTGGTGACCTTGCTGAGCGTCGCCGGAGCCTCGGCGGCGAGCTCGACGCGCAGCGTGAGCGAGAACTGGGCGCTGAGCGGGAGCGGGCACGGGGCGATGATACGTAGGGCCTCGCGGATGGAGGGCGGACGGGCATCGGACGGCGACGCCGAGCTCTCGGTAGGGCTGGAGCCGTGCCGGACGAAGCTCGTCCACCGCGAGCTCTTCCTGATCGACGGCAACAGCCTCGTCTACCGCGCCTTCTTCGCCCTGCCCGAGTCGATCGCCACCTCGCGCGGCGAGCCCACGAACGCGATCTTCGGCTTCGCCTCGATGCTCGTGAAGATCCTCACCGAGTACGGCGCCGAAGCCCACGCTGGTGGTCTGGGACGCGGGCATGTCGGGCCGCGAGGAGGTCTACGAGCGAGTACAAGGCGGGCCGGCGCGAGCGGCCCGACCTGCTCTCGGAGCAGTGGCCGCACATGCAGCCGCTCGTCGATGCGTTCGGCTACGAGAACGTGCAAGGTCGACGGGCTACGAGGCCGACGACGTGATCGCGACGCTGGCCGCGCAAGGCGCACGAGCGCGGGCATCGACGTGATGGTCGTGACCGGCGACCGCGACCTGTTCCAGCTCGTCGAGCCGGGCGTCCGCGTGATGGCCACCGGCCGCGGGATCACCGACACGAAGATCTACGACCGCGAGGCGGTGCTCGACCGCTACGGCATCCCGCCCGAGCAGATCCCCGACTTCGTCGGCCTGAAGGGCGACACCTCGGACAACATCCCGGGCGTTCCCGGCATCGGCGACAAGACCGCCGTCGCAGCTGCTCCAGGAGTGCGGGCTCGCTCGAGGGCGTGCTCGCCAACATCGACGTCGATCTCGGGCGCCAAGCGCAAGCAGAACCTCGCAGAGCACGCCGAGGACGCGCGCATCTCGAAGCAGCTCGCCACGCGCGATGCGCGACGTGGAGCTCGGGGACGTCGACCTCGACCAGGTGACGGCCCGCGAGCCGGACCGCTCGCGGCTGCGCGAGACGTTCCGCGAGTTCGAGCTGCGCGCTCCGCTCGAGCGGCTCGAGGAGGCGCTCGGCGAGGACGATGCGGCCCCGGCCGAGCGCGTCGGCGAGCTGATCCGGGTGAGCGCGCGCGAGGTGCCGGTCGCGGAGCTGGGCTCGCTCGAGGGCGAGCTCGTCGCCGTGGCGGCCCTGCGCCCCGGCGAGGAGCCGGCCGACGCCGCGGCGGCCGACGCCGAGCCCGAGGACCCGGACGTCGAGCTGGCGGCCGAGGAGGAGGCCGCGCTCGAGGCGGCGCTCACAGAGCAGCCGGTGGTGGCGGCCAGCGCGCCGGCGGCCGGGCCCGCGCAGGGATCGTTCGACCTCGACGGCGCCGTGCGCGGCCCGCTCACCGTGGCGGCGTGGGCGGGGGAGGAGGTGCTCGTGGCGGAGGCGGAGACGCTCGCCGCCTTCACGCTCGCCCGCGGCGAGCGGCCGCTCGTGGCGCACGACTGGAAGACGATCGCGACGGCCGACGAGCCCTCGCCGGCGCCGCGGCTCGCGCACGACACGATGGTGGCCGCCTACCTGATCGACCCGGCGCGGCGCGGCTATCCGCTCGACGAGCTCGCCACCGAGGTCGGGCGTGGGCGCCGAGGTGGAGGGCTCCGACGGCGTGGCCGAGCGCGCCGTGCTCACGCGCGTGCTGGCGGAGCGCCAGCTCGCACGGCTCGAGGAGGACGGCCTCACCGCGCTGTTCCGCGAGATCGAGCTGCCGCTCGTCGACGTGCTCGTCGAGCTCGAGCGGGCCGGCATCAGGCTCGACGTCGCGCGCCTGCAGGACGATCAGCCGCCGCTTCGGCGAGCCCGTGCCGAGGAGCTCGAGCGGCGCGTCTGGGAGCTGGCCGGCGAGGAGTTCACGATCGGCTCGCCGCAGCAGCTCGCGCCGATCCTGTTCGAGAAGCTCGGCCTGTCGCGCAAGCGCCGCGGCAAGACCGGCTACTCGACGGACGCGCGCGTGCTCCAGGCGATCCGCCACGAGCACGAGATCATCCCGGCGATCGAGGAGTGGCGCGAGGTCACGAAGCTGAAGTCCACCTACCTCGACGCGTTCCCGGAGCTGATCGCGACCGACGGGCGCCTCCACACGACCTTCAACCAGGCGGCGACCGCGACCGGGCGCCTGTCGAGCACCAACCCGAATCTCCAGAACATCCCGATCCGCACCGAGCAGGGCCGCGAGATCCGCGCCTGCTTCGTCGCGGAGAAGGGCTGCCGGCTGATCTCCGCCGACTACTCGCAGGTCGAGCTGCGGCTGCTCGCGCACATCGCGGACGAGCCCGTGCTGAAGGAGATCTTCCGGCGCGGCGAGGACGTCCACACCGCCACCGCCGAGGCGATCCTCGGGCGGCAGGACGGACCCGGGCACGCGCTCGAAGGCGAAGATGGTCAACTACGGGATCGTCTACGGGCTGTCCGCGTACGGGCTCGCCGACCGGCTCCAGATCCCGCAGGAGGAGGCGCAGGAGTTCATCGACCGCTACCTCGAGCGCTTCCCGAAGGTCAAGCAGTTCATCGACGAGACGATCGAGCGCGCCCGCGAGGAGGGCCACGTGACCACGCTCTTCGGCCGCATCCGGCGGGTCCCCGAGCTGCGCTCGCGCCAGTTCCAGACCCGCTCGCTGGGCGAGCGGCTCGCGGTGAACATGGTCATCCAGGGCACTGCCGCGGACATCATCAAGGTCGCGATGGTCCGCTGCCGCGACAGCCTGCGCAGCCGGCCTCGCTCGACACGAAGCTGGTGCTCCAGATCCACGACGAGCTGCTGTTCGAGGGCCCGGAGGGCGAGGTCGAGCAGGCGTCCGAGATCGTCAGGCGCGAGATGGCCGAGCGCGTTCGAGATGGACCCGCCGCTCGAGGTCGACGTGGGCTCGGGCGAGAACTGGCTCGACGCCAAATGAGCAAGGAGGTCGCGGTCCTCGCGACCGTGGCGGCCGGCGGCGTCGTGGCCCTGCAGGCGCCGGCCAACAACGTGCTGTCGAAGCACCTCGGCAGCTTCGGCGCCGCGTTCGCGAGCTTCAGCGTCGGGTTCGTCCTGATCGCCGTCGCGACGTTCGTGTTCGCGGGCGGGATCAAGTCGGACGGGACGATGCCGGCCTGGTACTACTGGATCCTCGGCGGGATCGGCGGCGCCGCGATCGTGACGGTGTCGCTGATCGCGGTCCGCGAGCTCGGGGCGGGCGGGGTCACCGCCGCGACGATCGCCGGGCAGCTCGCGCTGTCGGTCGTGATCGACCGCATGGGCGTGCTCGGTCTCGACGAGCGCGCGATCACGTGGGAGAAGCTGCTCGGCATCGGACTGCTCGCGCTGGGTACCGTCCTGATCGTGCGGGAGTGAGCTCGCGTCCTGACTTTGGCCGCCAGGAGCGGCCAAAGTCAGGAGAGGCCGTGCCCTTGACCACAGATAATCGATTATCTATGGTCGCGGGAGTCGGAGGAGAGCGGAGTCAGGAGGAGCGATGGCCGTGACGAGCGCCGGCGAGGAGGTTCTCGGCAGCTTCCTGGGGAGCGACGAGTTCCCGATCGAGTGGGAGGAGGGCGAGCAGGAGCTCTTCTGGATCTACGACGATCTCCACTGCCCGAACCCCGTCTCGCCGATGTTCTTCGACATCGGCGGCTGGTGGCTCACCTGCGACCACATGTTCCGGCGCTTCGGCACGCCGTTCGCGTGTGACTGGATCGCGAAGGAGATCAACGGCTACGTCTACACGGCCGCGATCCCCTCGGACTCGCGCATCCACTCGGAGGCGACCGAGTATCAGTCGCGCTACGTGCCGCGCGTGCCGCGCGACCCCGAGCACCCGGCCAAGATCGGCGCCTACCTCGGATGGGTGCTGCCGCACTACGCCGAGAACTTCCTCGACTGGTGGCAGGACCGCCTGCGGCCCGAGATCGAGCGCAACTTCGAGTACCTCGACGGCTACGACACGGACGCCGCGGGCTTCATCGAGCTTGCCGTGCTGCTCGAGGACGCGATCGACATCCACGATCGCCACTGGAAGATCCACTGGATGCTCAACTTCGCCCAGTTCGCCTCGACCCAGGCGCTCAACGCGCTGCTCGAGGAGGAGAAGGGCGAGGCCGCCGCGGCGCTGATGGGGCGGCTCCAGAGCTCGGTGGCGGACCGCAACTGGGACTCGATCGAGGACCTCTGGAAGATGAAGGAGGAGATCAAGGGGGACGCGGAGCTCGCGCGCCGCCTTCGAGGGCGACACCGCGGCGGACATCATGAGCGCGCTCGACGAGTCCGACGCCGGCCGCCGCTTCGTGGAGGAGCGCATCGTCCCGCACCAGAAGGCCTTCGGCTACAAGGCGATCTGGTCGCACGAGTTCGCGTTCAGGACGTGGCGCGAGGACCCCGCGCCGATGATCGAGGCGGTGCGCGGCTACCTGGCCACGGACTACGACTACCCGTCGAACATCGACGCCGTGCGCAAGGACCTCGAGGCCGCGAAGGGCGAGGCGCTCGAGGGCGTGGAGGGCGGTGAGCTCCAGGCGGCGCTCGAGCGCTCGCTCAGCATGAACCCGCTCACGCCCGACCATCACTTCTACATCGACCAGGGCACGAACGCGCGGCTGCGGCTCGTGCTGATCGCGATCGGCGAGAAGCTGGTCGAGGCGGGCACGCTCGACGACGCCGAGGACGTGATGTTCCTGCGCTACAACGAGCTGCGGCTGCTGATGGCCGACCAGGGCGCGCTCGACGCGCGCGCGACGGTCGGCGACCGCCGCGACGCGCGCGAGGAGGCGTTCGAGAAGCGGCCGCCGTCGTGGGTCGGGACCGCCACGCAGACGGCGCTCGACTTCCCCTACAACGCGCTCTGGGGCTTCCCGGAGAAGTTCCACGCGGGCGAGCCCGCCACCACCGGCGAGGTCAAGGGCCTGGCGGCGTCTCCCGGCGTGGTCGAGGGCCCGGCGCGCTACGTGACCTCGCTCGACGAGTTCGATCAGGTCAAGGACGGCGAGATCCTCGTCTGCCGGATGACGAACCCGGCCTGGGTCGTGCTGTTCACGAAGATCATCGGGCTCGTGACCGAGGCGGGCGGCGCGGTGTCGCACCCGGCCGTGGTGGCGCGCGAGTTCGGCATCCCGGCGGTGGTCGGGACGACGAACGCGGGCGAGCGGATCTCGACGGGCGACCGCGTGCGCGTGAACGGCAGCACGGGCGTCGTCGAGATTCTGGAGTGACGTGACCGATTGGCTCGCGCCGGAGAGCCTGGACGAGGCGCTCGACGCTGCGCGCCGAGCACGGGGGCGAGGCCACCGTGCTCGCCGGCGGCACGTTCGTGGGCATCCTCATGAACCAGGGCCTCCTCGAGCCGGGGACGCTGCTCAGCCTCGGGCGCGTCGGCGGCCTCGACCGGATCGAGGTCGTGGACGGGGAGCTGCGGCTCGGCGCGATGGCCACCCACCGCGCGGTCGAGCGCTCGGACGCCGTGCGCGAGGGCTGGCCCGTGCTGGCGCGGGCGTTCTCGCTCGTCGCGAGCCCGCGCGTTCGCAACCAGGCGACCGTCGGCGGCGTGCTCGCCGACGCCGACTACGCCTCGGACCCGCCCGCGGTGCTCACCGCGCTCGGCGCGCGGGCGCTGCTGCGCTCGGCCCGGGGCGAGCGCCTCGTGGGCATGGACGAGCTGATCCGCGGCCACTACGAGACCTGCATCGCGGACGACGAGCTGCTCGTGGAGGTGCGCGTCCCGCCGTGCCCGGAACGGGCCGTCTACCGCAAGTTCCGCTCGCGCTCGAGCGAGGACCGGCCCTGCGTGGCGGTGGCGGCGGTCCGCGGCGCGGCCGGGCCTGCGCGTGGTGGTGGGCGCCGTGGCGGGGCGCCCGCAGGAGCTGCCCGAGGTCTGCGCGAGCGGCGCTGCGCCCGCCGAGCTGGGGAGCCGCTACGCCGAGGCGATCGAGCCGATGAGCGACTCGCGCGGCAGCGCCGCCTACCGGCGCCGGGTGATCGCGGTCGAGGTGCGGCGCGCGCTGGAGGCGCTCGGGTGAGGCTCGTCGAGTACGCCCAGGACGCTGCGGCGGAGGGCATGTGGCATGCGGCGTTCGTGCGCTCGCCGCACCCGCACGCGCGGGTCGTCTCCGTGGACGCGTCGGAGCTGCCCGCCGGGTGCGTGGCGCTCCTGCCGGAGGACACCGCCGGCCTCGGCCGCTACGGCTGCCAGCTCAAGGACCAGGACGTGCTCGCGAACCCGGCGCGCTTCGTCGGTGACATCGTCGCGGCGGTGGCGGCGCCGAGCGCCGCGGAGGCCCGCGCGGCCGCCGCCGCGCTGAGCGTGACCTACGAGGAGCTGCCCGCCGTGTTCGATCCGCTCGCGGCCGTCGCCGTGGGCGCTCCGCTCCTGCACCCGTCCATGGGCAGCTCCGCCGGCGACGCCGTGTCGATCGGCGTCCGGCCGCTCGAGGGGACGAACGTCTGCCACCGCTTCCGGCTCCTGCACGGCGACGCCGAGCGCGGCCTCGCCGCAAGCGGACGTGGTCGTGGAGGAGACCTTCCGCACGGCGGGCGCCCAGCACGCGCCCATGGAGCCGCACGCCACGCTGGCCCGCTGGACCGAGGACGGCCGTCTCGAGCTGACGACCGGCACCCAGACGCCGTTCAACCTGCGTGACGACATCGCGGGCGTGTTCGGCCTCGAGCCCGAGCGGGTCCGCGTGATCGCACCGCCGATGGGCGGCTCGTTCGGCGCCAAGACCTTCACGCGGCTCGAGGCCGTCGTCGCCTGCCTCGCCCGCAAGGCGCGCCGACCGGTCAAGGCCGTGCTCGGCCGCTCCGAGGAGTTCGTCACGCTCGGCCGACACCCGGCGGTCGTGCGCGTCCGGCTCGGCGCAACCGCGGACGGGGCGCTCGTGGCGAAGCAGCTCGACTGCTGGGCCGACACCGGCGCCTACGCCGACTGCGGGCCGGGCGTGGCCACGAAGATGGGCTACGCGGGCGTCGGGCCGTACCGGATCCCGAACGTGCGCGTCGACGCGCTCGCCGTCTACACCAACCTGCCGCCCAACGGCGCCTTCCGCGGCTACGGCGCGACCCAGTCGGTCTGGGCGAGCGAGCGGGCGATGGACATGCTGGCCGAGCGGCTCGGGATGAGCCCGCTCGAGCTGCGGCTGCGGAACGTGCTGCGCGACGGCGACCGCTTCGCCACCGGCGAGACCATGCACGACGTCCACTTCGACGAGTGCCTGCGCGCGGCGGCGGGCGCGGTCGGGTACGAGGACGACCCGCGCGGCAAGGGACTGTGCGTGCTGCTCAAGGGGATGCAGACGCCGAGCCGCGCCGCCATCTCCGTCGAGCGCACCCCCGTCGGCTACACGATCCGCAGCGCCTCGTGCGAGATGGGCCAGGGGGTGCGCGACTCGCTGCGCCTCCAGGGCGCGGCGCTGCTCGGCTGCGAGCCCGGGCAGATCGAGGTCCCCGACCCGGACACCGACAGCTCGCCCTTCGACACGCGCACCACCTCGAGCCGCTCGACGTACATGATGGGCAGGGCCCTGGGCGAGGCGGTCGCGGACCTGAACGCGAACGGCGGCGAGCGCGGCTACGGCGAGATCGCCAACGAGGGCGGGCTCGACCCCGACACGGGGCAGGGCGTCGCCTCGACGCACTGGCACCAGGGCGCCGCGGCGGCCGAGGTGAGCGTCGACGAGGAGACGGGCGCGCTGACGGTCGAGCGCCTGCACGCCGCGATCTACGCCGGGCGCGTGGTCGACCGCGCCGGCGCCGAGCTGCAGAACGAGGGCTCGATGATCATGGGCCTCGGCACCGCTCTGCTCGAGTCGGTCGAGCACGCCGAGGGTCAGATCACCAACGCGAACCTGTCGGACTACTGCCTGCCGGCGCTCGGCGATCTGCCCCGGTCGATGACGCACGAGCTGATCGAGCGCGAGGGAGCCGATGCCCACGGCCTCGGTGAGACGGCGCTGCCGCCCGTGCCGGCGGCGATCGGCAATGCGCTCGCCTCGCTCGGCGTGCACCTGACCGAGCTGCCGATGACGGCCGAGCGCGTCGCGGAGGCCGCGGCGTGATGCTCGAGCTCACGATCAACGAGCGCCCCGCCGAGCTTCGCTGCGAGCCCGACGAGATGATCCTCCACGTCCTGCGCCGCGAGGGCCTGTCGAGCGTGCGCGAGACCTGCGGCATCGGCGTGTGCGGCGCCTGCACGATCCTGCTCGACGGCGAGCCCGTCTCCGGCTGCCTGCTGATGGCAGGCCAGGCCGCCGGCCGCGAGCTCACGACCGTCGAGGGTCTCGCCGCCGAGCATCCTGTGGCGATGGCCTTCGAGGCCGAGCACGCCTTCCAGTGCGGCTGGTGCACGCCCGGCATGGTGCTCACCGCCAAGCGGCTCCTCGAGGAGAACCCGGACCCGAGCGACGAGGAGATCGCCGCCGGGCTCGGCGGCAACCTGTGCCGCTGCGGCTGCTACGTGAAGATCCGCGCGGCGGTGCGGAGGGCGGCCGCGTGAGGCTCGTGACCTATGCCGCGGGAGACGTCCCGCGCGTCGGGGTCCTCGAGGACGGGGCAGTCCTCGACGCCGGCTTCGACGGCGACATGGTCGCCTTCATCGAGGCGGGCGCCCCCGCCGGGGAGCGAAGCGAGGTCGAGGGCGACGTGCGGCTGCTGGCGCCGCTGCGTCCGCGCTCGCTGCGCGACTTCCTCGCCTTCGAGGGCCACCTGAAGGGCGCGCTCGGCCGCCTCGGCAGGCCGATCCCGGACGAGTGGTACGAGCTCCCCGCCTACTACAAGGGCATGCCCGACACGGTGATCGGGCCGGACGAGGAGATCCCGTGGCCGGGCTACACCGAGCGCCTCGACCACGAGCTCGAGCTGGCCTGCGTGATCGGCAGCCGCTGCCGCGACGTCGCCGCCGCCGACGCGGACGGGGTGATCTTCGGCTACACGATCTGGAACGACGTGTCGGCGCGTGACGTCCAGGCGCGCGAGCTCCCGATCGGAATGGGCCCGGCGAAGGCCAAGGACTGGGACGGCTCGAACGTGCTGGGCCCCTGCCTCGTGACGTCGGACGAGCTCGACGCCGGCGCCCTCGCCATGAGCGTGCGCGTGAACGGCGAGACCTGGGGCGAGGACTCGAGCGCCTCGATGCACCACACGTTCGCGGACATGATCGCCTACGCCTCGCGCAGCCAGACGCTCTACCCGGGCGAGCTGTTCGGGTCGGGCACGGCAGCGGGGGGGTCGGGCCTCGAGCTCGACCGCGAGCTCGCGCCCGGGGACGTGGTCGAGCTCGAGATCGAGGGAATCGGAGTGCTCAGAAACCGAATCGGAGAGAAGGGAGCGGCCTGATGGCCTTTGTCGTGTCTGCCCTGTGGAGGGCCAACGAGGGGGAGGAGGACCGCATCGCGCGGATCATCGAGGAGATGACGCCGCCCTCGCGGGACGAGCCCGGCAACCTCTTCTACCAGGCGCATCGCTCGCCGGACGACGCGCGGCTCTTCTACCTGTACGAGCAGTACGTGGACGAGGACGGCTACCAGGCCCACCAGGACTCCGAGCACTTCCAGCGGCTCGTGATCGGTGAGGCGATACCGAACCTCGAGTCGCGCGAGCGGGCCTTCTACGACACGATGATCGACGAGCGCGGGGGGTACTCGGCTTGAGCCCGATCGTCGACCTCAGCCCGGCCGTGCCCGAGGGCTTCCGCGGGCCGCCGTCGACCGACGCCGGGGTGCGCTTCGACGTGCGCACGAAGCCCGGCTACTGGCAGTCCTCGCACGCCGCGCTGAGCGTGCACACCGGCTGTCACGTCGAGTCCGAACTGCATGTGGTGGAGGGCGGCCGGGCGATCGACGCGCTGTCGCTCGAGCGCGTGATCGGCAGCGCCGTCGTGCTCGACCTGACGCCGCCCGAGGAGCGCGCCTCGATCGGGCCGGACGCGCTCGACGCCGCGGCGGAGCGGCTTGCGGACGCGGGCGAGGAGATCCGGCCGGACGACATCGTCCTGCTGCGCACGGATTGGGCCGACGCCGCCATGGGCTCACCGGACTACTTTCGTCGCTCGCCCGGCCTGAGTGCGGAAGCCGCCGAGTGGCTGGTGGCCCGCGAGCCGCGCTGCATCGGCTGTGACTTCTTCGAGGAGCCGGCGGCGCGCGAGCCCGGCTGGGAGGTGTCCGAGTTCGTCGTCCACCGCACGATCCTCGGCGCCGGGATACCTCTCGTCGAGGGGCTCGTGGGGCTCGGCGCCCTGCCGCCGCGCTGCGAGTTCTTCGCGCCCTTCTTCAAGTTCGCGGGGATCGAGGCCGCCCCGGCCCGCGCGTTTGCGATGGTGCCCGCATGAAGCTCACCAACGAAATGACCGTGCCCGCGCCGATCGACGAGGCCTGGGCCTTGATGCTGGACGTCGAGCGGGTGGCGCCGTGCCTGCCTGGCGCCTCGATCACGGGCTCGGAGGGGGACGAGTACAAGGGCACGATGAAGGTCAAGATCGGCCCGATCGTCTCGATCTTCAGGGGCACGCTGAAGATCGACGAGGTGGACGAGGAGGCCCACCGCGCCGTGCTGAGCGCCAAGGCGCGCGACAGCCGCGGCAAGGGCAGCGCCACCGCGACGATCACCTCCTCGCTCGAGCCCGCCGGCGAGGGCACGCACGTGACCGTCGAGACCGACCTGCGCGTGACCGGCCCGGCGGCGTCGTTCGGCCGCGGCGTGATGCAGGACGTGAGCGCGATGCTGATGGGGCAGTTCGCCGACTGCCTGGCGACGAAGCTGGGGCGGGAGGAGCCGGCGGAGGCGGGGGCGGCCGCCGCCGCGCCTGCGCCAGCGGCCGCGGACGACGGCCCGGCCTCCGGCGAGGGCGAGCCTGTCGCGCGGGCCCAGGCCTTGCCGGACGACGTCCCGGAGCCGCCGCAGGCGGAGACGCAGGTCCGCGAGCCGGCGCCGCCCGAGCCGGCGCAGGCTTCGGGCGAAGACGACGTGCTCGACCTCGGAGCGGTCGGCCGAGAGGCGCTCGGACGCAAGGCGGCCGTGCCCGCGGTCGGCCTGGTCGCGCTGCTCGCCCTGCTGGTCCTGCTGTTGCGACGGAGAGGCAAGTGACGGACAGCGCCGCCGCGATCCCGTTCGCCCGCAGCAACCTGCGCGAGCAGATCCAGGACGTGCTGCTGCAGCGCATCGTCGAGGGCACCTACCGGCCCGGTGAGCGCATCGTCGAGACGCGCATAGCCCAGGAGCTGGGCGTGAGCCAGGGCCCCGTGCGCGAGGCGCTGCGCGACCTCGAGCAGCTCGGCTGCGTCGTCCACGAGCCCGGGCGCGGCTGCTCGGTGCGGGAGTTCTCGGCCGCGGAGCTGCTCGAGGCGTTTCCCGTGCGCGCCGCGCTCGAGGCGCTGGCCGCGCGGCTCGCGGCCGAGCGCATCACGCGAGCGGAGCTGGCCGAGCTCGACCGGCTGCTCGAGCGCATGCGCGGCGCGGCGCGTCGCGCCGACGCCCACGACCAGTCGCAGGCCAACGCGTCGTTCCACGCGACGATCGTGCGCGCGGCGCGCAACGAGACGCTCGAGCGTCAGTGGCGGATGCTCGAGCCCTACTCGCGGACGTACCTGACGGTGTCGCGCCCGGGCATCGACCTCGTGCACCTGTCCGACCGCCACGAGCCGGTGCTGGAGGCGCTGCGCCGCGGAGACCCGGAGGCGGCCGCCGAGGCCATGCACGATCACCTGATGGGCGCGGCGGCGCTCCTGACCGAGGAGGTGCACGAGTGAGACGGATCGTCGACCTGTCGATGCCGGTGCATCCGGACATGCTCACCTTTCCGAGAGTGCCGCCGCCCGCGCTCGCCGTGCTCGAGTCGCACGAGCAGTTCGCCGAGCGGATCGGGGCGGCCGAGTACGGAGTCGGCTCGCTGACCGCGCACTACCTGGTGGTGGCGGACGACCACGTCGGCACCCATTGCGACGCGCGCAAGCACATCGTTCCCGACGCGGGCGGCCCCGAGACGATCCCGCTCGAGTGGTGCGTCTCGGACGGGGTCGTGCTCGACTTCACCGCCGCCGAGAGCGGGCATGGCATCACGGCCGCGGAGGTGGAGGCCGAGCTCGACCGGATCGGCTACGAGCTGAAGGAGCGCGACATCGTCCTGATCCACACCGGGGCCGGCTCGTACAACGAGGAGGAGCGCTACCGGACCGACCACAGCGGCATGACCGCCGAGGCGACGAAGTGGCTGATCGAGCGCGGCGTCCGCATGATGGGGATCGACGCGATCACCTTTGACCCGCCGGTCTGGGCGATGTTCGAGCGCCGCCAGTTCTGGGAGGCCCACAGGGTGATGTGGGACGAGGAGTACTGGCACCTCGAGAACCTGATGAACCTCGACCAGATCGGGCGCCCGCACGGGTTCCAGCTGGTCGTGCTGCCCGTCAAGTGGGTGGGCTGCACGGCGGCGCCCGTGCGCGCGATCGCGATCGTGGAGGAGGACGAGTGACCGTCCTGCGCTTCTCGGACGAGGCCTGCCTCGACGTGGCCGCCGCGGGCGGCAAGGGCGCCTCGCTCGCGCGCATGGCCGCCCTCGGGATGCCGGTGCCGCCCGGCTTCGCCGTCCACGCGGGCGCGCTGGCCGAGAGCCTGCCGGACGGCGGCGCCGAGCTCCTCCGCGTCGTGCGCGAGGAGCCGGCCCGCGCGCCCGAGCTGGTCGCGGCGGCTGAGCCGGCGGGCGAGCTCCGCGGCGCGATCGAGGAGGCCTACGCCGAGCTGGGCGAGGGCGACCACGCGGTGGCCGTGCGCTCGAGCGCCTGCGCGGAGGACTCGCAGGAGGCTAGCTTCGCGGGACAGCAGGAGACCTACCTGCACGTGCGCGGCGCGTCCGACGTGGTCGCCCGCCTGCGCGACTGCTGGGCGTCCTTCTTCTCGGAGCGCGCGCTCTTCTATCGCGGGCAGCGCGGCTCGCTCGACGACCTGGGCATGGCGGTGGTGGTGCAGCGCATGGTGAGCGCCGACGTCGCCGGCGTGCTCTTCACGATGGACCCTGTCCAGCGCCGCCGCGACCGCATGGTGGTGGAATCGGTCTTCGGGCTGGGCGAGGCCGTCGTCTCCGGGCAGGTCACGCCGGACCACTTCGTGCTCGCCCGCGACGGCAGCGTCAAGCGCGAGCGGCTCGCCGTGCAGCCGCTCGCCGTGGTGAGTGGATCCGACGGCGGGACGGTCGAGCGTGAGCTCTCGCCGGACGAGGGCGGCGCCGCGACGCTCGGCGCCGACGAGCTGCGCGAGCTGGCCCGGCTCGGCGCCGAGCTCGAGGAGCGGCTCGGCGGGGCGCAGGACATCGAGTGGGCGCTCGAGGGCGGCGAGCTCTACGTGCTCCAGTGCAGGCCGGTGACCGCGTGAGCTTCGACCTGGTCGAGCGCGCCCGCGGCTGGATGGCCGAGCACCATCCGCATTTTCGCCACATGCAGCGCACGCTCGACTGGGCGCTCGAGCTCGACCCGGATGCGAGCGAGGCCGTTCGCATCGCCGCCGTGACGCACGACGCCGAGCGAGCCTACCCCGACCCGGACTCCCCCTGGGACTCCGCCGTGTCGTGGGCGGACCCCGACTACAACCGCTGGCACCAGGACCGCTGCGCCCGGATCGTCGGCGACTGGCTGCGCGAGCAGGGCGCCGAGCCGGCGCTCACCGAGGAGGTCGAGCGGCTCGTCAGCGTGCACGAGGAGGGCGGCTGGCCCGAGGCCGACATCGTGCAGGCGGCCGACTCGCTCTCCTTCCTCGAGACGATGGTCTGGATCCTCGCCGAATGGATCCAGTCGGGCCGCTGCACCCGCGAGAGCTCGCAGGGGAAGGCGCGTCACTCGCTCGAGCGCATCAACCCCGAGCTCGTCCGGGCGCGCGAGGAGGCCGAGCCGATGGTCGCCGCGGCGCTCCAGCGGCTCGCCGCGGTCTCGACCCCCGCCGAGGTGCTGGCGGCGCAGGCCCTCGTCCGGCAGGGGCGCATCCTGCGGCTCGCGCGGGCGCGCTTCCCGCGCATGCCCGTCTTTCCCGGACATCCGACCTTCGAGGTGCTCTCCTATCGCACCCCGCAGGGCATCCGTGCCGCGGGCGACACGCCCTGGGGCCCGGGCAACGAGGCGGGCCTCGGCTACATGAGCGAGCTCGTGGTCGGCACGACCCACAGCGGCGCGCACATCGACGCGCACGCGCACATGACGGTCGGTCCCGAGGACCGCTGGAACGGCGGCTCCGCGCAGCGCCATCTCGGCGACTTCGGCCCGCTCCGGGGTGACGCCACCGAGATCCCGCCGCTGTGGCGGCGCGGGGTGCTGTACGACGTGCCGGGCCATCGCGGCGTCGAGCACCTCGGGCGCGGCGAGGCCGTGGGTGTCGCCGAGCTCGAGGAGATCGAGACGGCGACGGGCGTGGCGGCGGGCGCCGGCGACGTGGCGCTCGTGCGAACGGGCTACATGCGCCACTGGCCCGACGAGGAGCGGATGGCGCAGCACCGCGGCCCGGGGCCGGACGAGTCCGGCGCGCGGCTGCTTGCCGACCGCGGCGTGATCGCCACCGGCTCGGACACGGAGACGTACGAGGTGCAGCCGGCGCCCGATCCGGGTGCGCCCTCGAACCCGCAGCCGGTCCACACGCTGCTGCTGATCGAGCGCGGCATCTACATCATGGAGAGCCTCGACCTCGAAGAGCTGGCGCGGAGCGGAGCGCGCGAGTTCCTGTTCGTGGCGCTGCCGCTCTCGATCCGCGGGGCGACGGGCTCGATGATCGACCCGGTCGCGGTGCTCTGATGCGCGCGCTCGTCGTCCACGAGCCGAACCGCTTCTCGGTGGAGGAGGTCGAGCGCCCGCGCCCGGGCCGCCACGAGCTGCTCTGCCGCGTGAAGGCGATCGCGATCTGCGGCACCGACCCGCACATCATCCAGGGCGACTACCCGGGCTTCTGGCCGAAGGCATTCCCGTTCATCCCCGGGCACGAGTGGACCGGCGAGGTGGTCGAGCTGGGGGAGGGCGCGGCCGACCTCGGCTGGGAGGTGGGCGTGCGCGTGGCGGGCACCTCGCACGCCGGCTGCGGCTTCTGCCGGCTGTGCGTCGAGGGCCGCTACAACCTCTGCGAGAACTTCGGCGACGAGCGCCTCCACCGCCAGTACGGGCACTACACGCAGGGCGCCTACGCGGACTACGTGGTCCATTCGGTCAAGTCGGTGTTCGCGGTGCCGGATGAGCTGAGCGACGAGGAGGCGGCGATGCTCGATCCCACCTCGATCGCGCTGCACACCGTCAAGCGCGGCGGGCACGCGCCAGGGGACACGGTCGCGGTGATCGGGCCGGGCGCGATGGGGCTGCTGGTGGCCGAGTGCGCGCGTGCGCTCGGCGCCGGCCGCGTGCTCGTGGCGGGCCGCGGCGCGCGCCTCGAGAAGGCGGGCGCGCTCGGGCACGAGACCATCGACATCGGAGTCGAGGACACCGTCGAGGCGATCCGCGAGCGCACCGGCGGCCGCGGCGCCGACGTGGTGCTCGAGTGCTCGGGCGACCCGGCCGCGGTCGGCCAGGGGGTCGAGGCCGTACGCAAGGGAGGCCGGGTGGCCGCGATCGGGATCCCGCCCGGCGCGGGCTCGGTCCCGCTGCGCCGGATGGTGCTCGACGAGGTCGACGTGGTCGGCGTGCGCGCGGCCGCCGGCGAGATGCCGGAGGCGATCGCGCTCGTGGCGGCCGGGAAGATCGCGCTGCGCGAGCTCGTGACCCACCGCTTCCCGCTCGAGGACTACGCGGAGGCCTACCGGGTCTTCACCGAGCGCGTCGACGGCGCGCTCAAGGTGATCGTTCACCCGTGAAGGCCTGGGCGGTCCTCGCCGCGCTCTTCCTCGGCGCGCTGGCGCTGCGCCCGCAGCTCGTCGGCGTCGGCCCGCTGATCCCCGAGATCGACGAGGACCTCGATGTCTCACATACGGTGGCCGGACTTCTCACCACGATCCCCGTCCTCTGCATGGGTCTCTTTGCGATCCCGGGGGCGTATGTCGCAGCGCGATTCGGCACGAGGGCGGCCATCGGCGCCTGCCTGGCCGGCATCGCGGTCTTCGGCCTCCTGCGTGCTGCCGCGCCGGGCGCGCCGCTGGTGCTCGCCCTGACCTTTCCCATCGGCGTGGGGATGGGCCTCGCGGGGGCCCTGATGCCGGTTGCGGTGAAGGAGCGCTTCGCTCACCGGCCGGCCTTCGCGAGCGGGATCTACACGACGGGGATCAACATGGGCTCGGCGCTCTCATCTGCCCTGGCGGTCCCGATCGCCGCGGCCTGGGGCGGCTGGCGGGCGGCCCTCGCGGTGTTCTCGGCCTGCACGATCCTCTGCTTCGTGGCGTGGCTCTTCTTCACGCCGCCCGTGCGCGGCGACCGAGAACAGACCGAGGCGCCACCGCTTCCCTGGGGGCGCCGCGTCGTCTGGGGCCTGGCGATCGTGTTCGCGCTCCAGTCGATCGTGTACTACGGGCTCGTCGCGTGGATGCCCGACTCCTTTCAGGAACGCGGCTGGAGCGACGCGGCGGCCGGCGCCCTCCTGGGCGTGATGAGCGTGGCCGCGCTCCCGGCCGGGCTGGTCGTGCCCTACCTGGCCGACCGTGGCGGCTCGCGGCGCCAGTGGCTCACGCTCACGGCGGGGATGCTGCTGGTGGCGACGGTGGGGATCGCCGCCCTGCCGGGCGGCGGATGGGTATGGGCGATCCTGGCCGGGTTCGGCATCGGTGCCACGTTCCCCCTGTCGCTGACGCTGCCGCTCGACGTCGCGCGCGAGCCGGCCGAGACCGGCGCGGTCGTCGGGCTGATGCTGGGCGCGGGCTACACGATCACCGCGATCGGCCCCCTGGCGCTGGGCGCGGTGCGCGACCTCACGGGATCGTTCTCGGCGAGCCTTTGGGTGCTCGTGGCCGTGGCGTGCGGGTTCGTGGCCTCGGTGCTGCCGCTCTCGCCGGAGCGGCTGCGGCCGCTGCCGGAGCACGAGGCGGCGGTCCCGTGAGCCTCCCGCCGGTCTTCCTGTCCTGCGCGATCACCGGCGGCATGAGCGTGCCCGGCCAGAGCGAGGCGATCCCGGTCACGCCCGAGGAGATCGTCGACTCTGCGGTGGGCGCGAACGAGGCGGGCGCGGCGATCGTCCACATCCACGTGCGCGAGCCGGAGACCGGCAGGCCCGCGGCAGACCTCGGCCTCTTCAAGGAGGTGCTGGCCGGCATCGGCGAGCGCTGCGGGGCGATCGTGCAGCCCACGAGCGGCGGCGGCGTGGGGATGACGATCGAGGAGCGGGCGCGGGTCGTGACCGAGTGCAGGCCCGAGATGTCCACCTTCAACTGCGGCTCGTTCAACTTCGGGATCTTCCAGGTCCGGGAGCGGCCCGAGATGGCGGAGTGGGAGCTCGACTACCTCGAGTCGACGCGCGACTACGTCTTCCGCAACACCTTCCGGGACATCGAGCGGCTGTCGGACCTCTTCCGCGAGGCCGGCACGAAGCCCGAGTACGAGGTCTACGACGTCGGCCACCTCTACAACCTCCGGTACCTGGCCGACCAGGGGCTCGTCGACTTCCCGTTCCACGTGCAGTTCGTGCTCGGCGTCCTGGGGGCGAACGCGGCATCGATCGAGCAGCTCGTCCACATGCGCCGAACGGCGACGGACCTGTTCGGGGACGAGGAGTTCACGTGGTCGGCCGCGGGCGTGGGCTATCCCGGCCAGTTCCACCTCGCGGCGACCGCGCTGATGACGGGCGGTCACATGCGCGTCGGGCTCGAGGACAACCTGCGCGTGACGGCCGGCGAGCGGGCGCCGTCGAACGCCGCGCTCGTCGAGAAGGCGATGACGCTCGCGCCGCTGCTGGATCGCGAGCCGGTTGGCGCCGACGGCGCGCGACAGCTGCTCGGCCTGCGCGTACCCTGAACCAGGCCAGATGTGCCCCGATCGCGACCCGTGGGCGAGCGGCGGGGACGCGACGCGCCGCGAGGTGCGTGAGATCTTCGCCAGGCACGCCGACCACTCCGAGGCCGCCCCGGCTGCCGGAGCCGAGGAGCGCCGCAGCGCGGTGCCGAACCTGCTGCTGCTGCCGGCCCGCCTCTGGCGGCTCATGCCGCGCTGGGGGCGGTTCGCCGTGGGCGCGCTGCTCGTCGCGCTCGCGGCCGCCGTGGCGATCCTGCTGCCGGCGGCACTCGAGAACGCGGCGGACAACAGGGAGGCGGAGCGCCGCGCCGAGGCGGCCAACCTCGAGCAGATCCGCCGCGACCTGATCGAGAGCCAGCGCCCGCGGCGGGCGGTCCTGTCGCGGCCGGTGAGCGCCGCGGGACTGGAGGCGGCGCTCGGGGCGGACTTCGCGCGGCGCGTCCGGGCGGGTGAGCTCGAGGGCCCGGCCGGCCCGACCACCTGCCGGCCGGTGCAGCCGCAGCCGGAGCCCTCGGCGATCGTGTTCACGTGCATCGCCGAGCGCGGGGAGGAGCGCGGCGTCTACCGCGACCGCAACCTGGTGAGCGGCTACCGCTTCCGCGCGCGGGTCGGTGCGCGCGACAGGAGCCGCGGCCTGGTGCAAGGAGAACCCGCGCCCGCTGCACGGAGACCAGGAGGAGTTCGTCGTCGTTCCACTGTCGCGCGCGTGCACGGGCTGAGTTAGGATCACTCGTGTTGATCCGCACTAGGCCTGATCATCATCACCACCACGTGCCGATCGCCCAGATCCTCTGGGCCACCTGCGCCGCGCTCGTGCTGCTGTTCATCGCCCTCGCGGCGCTCGACGTGGTCGAGACGAGCGACGCAGTGCCGCTCACGATCGTGATCGTGGTGCTGGCCGCCCTCTGGGGCGCGCACGAGTGGCTCGGGCTCTGGCGCGACGAGCGCCGCGGGCGCTAGCTGATCGCGCGCACCCTGCCCGACTCTGCGTCGCGTGGCGCCTCAAGTCGGGCCGCATCGGCAGCTTCCCGGCCGCTGCAAACGATTGCGCTATTGTGGGCCGCCGGTTGAGCCAGGAGCGGACAGCAACTGACGAGACGCCGGTCGGGGAGCCCGAGCGCTCGGCCGTGAGCGACGTCGAGCTGCCGGTCGAGGGGCCCACCGAGGAGGGCGACTCGGCCGCTCCGGCGGCGTCCGCGCAGGCGGTCGAGCGGCCGCCGCTCGACGAGCCCGAGCGCTTCGTCGCAGGGTTCGAGCGCATGGTGCTGATCCGCGAGTTCGAGCAGGAGATGCACCGCCTCTTCCTCAAGGGCGAGGTGCACGGCACGACCCACCTGTCGGCGGGCCAGGAGGCGGTGCCGGTGGGCGTCTGCATGGCGCTCGAGCCGAGCGACTACGTGGCCGGGACCTACCGCGGCCACGGTCACGCGCTCGCCAAGGGGACCGAGCCCGAGCCGCTCGCGGCCGAGATGCTCGGCCGCGCCACCGGCGTGTGCGGCGGCCGGGCCGGCTCGATGAACGTGATCGACCTCGAGCACGGCCTCGTGGGCTGCTTCGGGATCGTCGGCGGCAGCATCGCCGCCGCGACCGGGGCCGGCCTCACCGCGCGGCGCGAGGGCGGCGTGGCGGTCGCGTTCTTCGGCGACGGCGCGACGAACCAGGGCTACTTCCACGAGTGCCTCAACTTCGCCCAGGTGCTGGGGCTGCCGGTCGTGTTCGTCTGCGAGAACAACTTCTACGGCGAGTTCACGCCGATGCAGCAGGTCACGGCCGGCGGCGAGATCGCCGCGCGCGGCGCGGCCTACGGCGTGCCCGCCCGCGTCGTGGACGGGAACGACCTGCTGCTCGTCGAGCAGGCCGCCGCCGAGGCGGTGGCGGTCGCCCGCTCGGGCGGCGGGCCCGAGCTGCTCGAGTGCCAGACCTACCGCCACTACGGCCACTCGAAGTCCGACCCGGCGACCTACCGCCCGAAGGGCGAGCTCGAGAGCTGGCTCGAGCGCGACCCGCTGATCGTGACGCGGGCGCGGCTCGTCGAGGCGGGCGTGACCGACGAGCAGCTCGACGAGGCGGCCGAGCGGGCGAAGGAGAGCATGAGGCGGGCGAGCGAGGCGGCGCTCGCCGCGTCCCTATCCGGACCCGGAGACGGAGCACGCCACGGAGTTCGCGCCGTGAGCGACCAGCTCGAGTTCCGGGCCGCGATCCGGGACGCGCTCGCCGAGGAGATCGAGCGCGACCCCGCCGTCGTCTTCTTCGGCGAGGACGTGGCCGCCGCCGGCGGGGTCTTCAAGGCCACGCCCGGAGCTGCACGAGCGCTTCGGCGACGAGCGCGTCTTCGACACGCCGATCTCCGAGCTCGCCCTGGCCGGAGCGGCCTTCGGGGCCGCCGTCACCGGGCTGCGGCCCGGTGTTCGAGGTGATGTTCGGCGACTTCATGGCGCTCCCGATGGACAGCCTCGTCAACCAGTCCGCCAAGTTCTGGTACATCTCGAACGAGCAGGGGCCGGTGCCGCTCGTCGTGCGCTCGGCGGTCGGCGGCGGCGGGCGTTTCGGCGCGATGCACTCGCAGTTCCACGCCACCTGGTTCCAGGGCGATCCCGGGCTTGAAGATCGCCGCGCCGTCGAACCCCGCGGACGCCAAGGGCCTCCTGAAGGCGGCGATCCGCGACGACAACCCGGTCATCTTCCTCGAGCACAAGCGCCTCTACTCGGTCAAGGGGCCGGCGCCGCAGAACGGCGACGTCGTGCCGCTCGGCGAGGCGAGCGTGGTCCGCGAGGGGTCGGACCTGACGCTCGTCTCGATTGCAAAGGGCGTGCCCGACTCGCTCGCCGCGGCGGAGCAGCTGGCGGCGGACGGCATCGAGGCCGAGGTGATCGACCTGCGCACGCTGCGCCCGCTCGACCTCGAGACCGTGCTGCGCTCGGTCGAGCGCACCAACCGCCTGGTGGCGGTCGAGGAGGGGCCGAGGCTGGGCGGCTGGGCGGCGAACCTCGTCGGCGCGGTCGCGGCCGAGGCGCTCCACGACCTCGACGACGCCTGGGTGATCGCCACCGGCGAGACGCCGATCCCCTACAGCCCGCCGCTCGAGGACGCGTTCATGCCGACGCCCGACTCGATCGCGGCCGCCGTGCGCGAGCGCGCAGGCGGCTAGCGAGCACCGAAGCGGTCGGCGCCTAGTTGGGGATCACGGTCACGTCGGGAACGTTGAGCGCGACGCTTCCGAGGCCCGCGTGGCCGTTGTAGAGAATGCCGAGCGCGTCGTTCGATCCGAGCCAGAAGCCCGCTCTGGCGGTGTTGCAGACGTCGGGAAACGCGCAGATCCTTTGCTGCGACTGAAGCCGCTGCGCGTCTCGGTCGCCGGGGTTCCCGACGAAGGTGCCGGCGCCGGCGGGCGCCGCGGCTACGAGCAGGCCGGCTGCGACTGCGAGGGCCGCAAGCTGACGGGTGGGCATGATCCTGAACACGGTGGTCCCCCTTCCAGGGTGGGTGGCTTTGAGGGGAGAGACCCTGGGCCCGCGGCGGAGGTTGGCCGCTTGCGACTGCTGGGCCCAGCGTCGGATGCGAACATCCCGACGACCGCTGGCGCGACTTCCAACAAGCCCTTGCCCGTGACACCGCACCACACCGAGCGCTCCACCCTCGCCGCCTGCATCGCGCATGTCGCCGGCGTCTCGGCAGGCGACGTCCCGCTCGGCCGGGACGAGCAGCGCGCGTGGCTTGCCGAGCGCGGGCTCGGGCTCGTGCCGGTGGCGGACGCGGCGACCTTCAGCTGGGCGGGCCCGTGGATCGCCGTCCGCCCGGCGCGCGACGGCAGCGGCCCGCGCGCCGTCGTCATGTTCGGCGTGCCGTCCGGCGCGATCTGGGATCCCGCGGACACCGCCGACGAGATCCTCGAGGGATCCATCGTCGCCCCGCTGGACATCGCGGCGTGGCCGCCTCGCAGGGCAGCCGAAGCTGGCGTTGGCCTCGTCGAGGCGCTCGTCATCGCCCCGGCCGCCGAGGCGCCGGTGGTACATCTCGACGAGGCGCTCGCCATCGTCGGACAGGGCCTGCAAGGCGATCGCTACGCCGCCGGAGCCGGGACCTTCGCCTCCGGCCGGCCGGGCAGTGCGCTGACGCTCGTCGACGCCGCCGTCCTCGACACGTTCGACCGGGACCTCGACCACCGCCGCAACGTCGTGGTGCGAGGCACCGATCTGAACGCCCTTGTCGGCCGCGAGTTCATGCTCGGCGAAGCGCGCTGCCGCGGCCGCCGCCTGTGCGAACCGTGCGCCCACCTCGACCGCCTCAACGGCGGCGGCCTCCTGCGGCCGCTCGTGCACCGCGGGGGACTGCGCGCAGACGTCATTCGCGACGGCACCGTGCGCGTCGGGGACCGGCTGACGCCAGCCTGAGTCCGCTCGTTCGTTCAGGCGAGGGCGGAGGCGGCCGCTCGATCGGCGGCTCTCGTGCTAGTCGCGGGTCGTCAGCGAGTCGATGGCGACGGTGAGCGCGAGGATGAGCGGGGCGTCCTCGCCCGGCGCGATCTCGACGCCGTAGGAGTCGCGCACGCGGAACCACTTCTTCGAGATCGTCGCGACCGTGTCGCCGTCGCGCTCGATCTCGTACTCGTGGTCGACGACGTTGCCGTGCGCCTTCATGTCGGCGCCGTTCTCGACGTCGATGGCGAATCGGTCGCGGATCCCGACCAGCGCCTTGTGGACGGTCGCGGCGGTGTCGCCGTCGCGCTCGACGGCGATCTTGTCGCGGATGCTGAGCTTGCGCTCCTGGATCCGGGCGACCTCGTCGCCCGAGGTGTCCTCGAGCACGAACGTGTTGCGCACGCGAAGCGCCTTGCCGTTGACCTTGTAGGCGCGCTCGCCCCGGTCGTTCTCGATCCAGAAGTCATCGCCGATCGACAGCAGCTTCTCGCGCATCAGAAAGCGCTCGCCCGCCGGCTCGTCGTCGCGTCGTCGCAGTAAGCCCATGTCCCAACCCTACGACGACTGCGGACGGGACGGGTTCGCCCGCCGGCGGTCCAGCTATTCCCTGACCCAGCCCCTGCGGTCGTAGACCGCCTCGCCGCCGCGCAGGGTGAGCAGCGAGCGGATCTCGCCGATCCGCGTGGCGGGCACCGTCAGATAGGGCGCGTCGAGGACCGCCAGGTCGGCCAGCTTGCCCTCCTCCAGCGACCCGCGGTCGTCGTCGTCGAAGGCGAGCCACGCGGAACCGAGCGTGTACGAGCGCAGCGCCTCGATCCGGCTCATGCGCTGGCTGGGCGGCCGCACCACGGCATTGCCGAGCGACGCCCCGGTGACCTGGAACTCGACGGCCGGCCAGACCCGGTAGTCGCCGATGCGAGTGGCGTCGGTGCCGCCCGCGACGACGAGCCCCTGGTCGAGAGCCGCCCGGGCCGCCGACCTCAGCGCGACCTCGGGCCCGTTCGCCTCGAGGATCGCCGGGCCCTCGAAGTACGGCCCCATCTGCACCGAGAAAGCCATGCCGAGCGCCTTCATCCGCGCGATCGTCTCCGGCGAGCCGGTGTTGAGGTGCGCCATCGCCCAGCGCAGGTCGCCGATCGGATGGACCGCGTCGACCTCCTCGAAGACGTCGAGTATCTGCGACGCGGCGTCGTCGGTGTAGGCATGGATCTCGAGCGGGATGCGGCGGGACGCCGCAAGTGTCGCGACCTCCTTCAGCTCTGCCAGGGCCTCGGGTGTCGCCTCGAAGCCCGGGCCCATCCTCACGCCGTCGTTCACGCCGAAGACGACGGCCTCGCCCATTCCGACGAAGGGCGTGGGGCCGCCGCGCTCGCGCGGGGCCCGGAATGCCATCAGCGACTCGAAGAACGCGGACTCGTTGCCCGGCGCCTGCGCGGGCACCCGGTATCCGGCGCGCAGGGACAGCCGGCCCTCGTCGTTCAGGGCGAAGAGCGTCTCGTAGCTGGTCGCCGGGCCCGCGCTGTCGTCGATGAAGCCCGTCACTCCGGACTCGTTGAGAGCGCCGAAGTAGTTCTCGAGGCTGTCCTTGCGCTCGTCGAAGCTCGCCGGAAGGATGCTCGCGACGAGCGTGTTGAACGGGCCGATCCCGCCGAGCAGCCGGCCGGTTGCCTGGCCGTTCGCGTCCCGCTCGACGACGATCCCCGGCACCGGCGGCGTCGGGGACGCGTTGAGGCGGAGCGCCTCGATGCCCGCCTGGTTGACGAGCGCGTAGTCGTAGAGGTACTGCACGTACACGGGGTTGGTGGGGGAGGCCTCGTTCAGGTCGGCGACCGTCGGCGGCCTCTTCTCGCTGAACTGGTTGGGATGCCAGGAGCCGACCACCGCCACCCACTCGTCCGGTTCCCGCTCGTCCGCCGCCTCGCTGACCCTGGCGAGCGCTTCCTCGAGCGACGCGGCGTCGAGCCAATAGGTCTCGTCGTCGAACGTCTGCCCACCGCGGATGGCGTGCGTGTGCCCGTCGACGAGCCCGGGGATCACCGTGCGCCCGCGCAGGTTGATCGTCTGGGTGCCGCGCCCCGCGAGCCTTGCGACGGAGCGGCTCGATCCGACCGCGGTGATCTCGTCGCCGGTGATGGCGATCGCGCCGGCGCGCGGCTGCCGCTCGTCCATCGTGAGGATCTCCCCGTTCACGAGGATCAGGTCCGGCTCCTCGACACCCGAGCCTCCGAAGGGGAAGCCGCCCCCGAGGCTGGTCCCGGCGGCCAGAAGGCCGCCCGTGAGCAGCACCGCCAGGGCCGCTGCTCCGCGCCGCCTGCGCGGCGTCTCGACGAACGGTCGGGCGAACTTCATGCGGGCGCTCCTCCCAGTCCGGCCTCCGGGCAGTGCCCGCAGGCCCCGTAACTGCGCGACAGCATACGATTGCAGTCAAGCCGGGCGAGGGCGCAGGCGCGCGGCGAGGAACTCCCGCTCGGCCGCGTTGTCGCTCAGCTCGCGCGCCGCCCGGTAGGCGTCCGCCGCCTCCGCGTCGCGGCCGAGGCGGTGCAGCAGGTCGGCCTTGGTCGCGGGCAGGTAGCGGTAGCCGGCGAGCCGGCCGTCGCGCTCGAGCGCCTCGACCGCGGCCAGCGCCGGCCTGCGGGCCCGTCGACCATCGACACCGCGACCGCGCGGTTGAGCGCGACCACGGGCGACGGCCAGACCCGCAGCAGCTCGTCGTAGAGCGTGAGGATCTGCGGCCAGTCGGTCTCCGCGTAGCTCGGCGCCTGCGCGTGCAGCGCCGCGATCGCCGCCTGCAGCGTGAAGCGCCCGGGCGGGCCGGCGCGCAGCGCGGCGACGATCAGCGCGGTCGGCCTCGGCGATCAGCTCGCGGTCCCACGCCGAGCGGTCCTGGTCCTCGAGGCGGAGCAGCCGGCCGTGCGCGTCGGTGCGGGTCGCGCGGCGCGCGTGGTGGACGAGCAGCAGCGCGAGCAGCCCGGCGGCCTCGCGCTCGTCCGGCAGCAGCGCGCCGCAGCATGCGCGCCAGGTCGAGCGCGCGGTCGGTGAGCTCGTCGCGCACGAGCTCCGTCGCCCGAGTGGCGCCGTGTGGCCGGTCGGCGTAGAGCAGGTGGATGACGGTCAGCACGGCGTCGACCCGCTCCGGCAGCTCCGCGGCGGCCGGCACGGCGTACGGGATGCGCGCGGCGGCGATCTTCTTCTTGGCGCGCGTGAGCCGCGCGGCCATCGTCGGCTCGGCGACGAGGAACGCGTGGGCGATGTCCGGCGTCGCCACGCCGCACACGAGCCGCAGCGTGAGCGCGACCTGGGCCTCCGGCGCCAGCGCCGGATGGCAGCAGGTGAAGATCGAGCCGCAGGCGGTCGTCGGGGATCGCGTCGGCGATCCGGCTCGGGCATCTCGGTGGCCTCGCGCTCGAGCAGCAGCGGCAGCTTCGCCTCGAGCGTCCGCCGGCGGCGCATGGCGTTGAGCGCGCGTGCGCCGCGCGACCGTCGTCAGCCACGCGCCGGGCCGGTCGGGCACGCCGTCGCGCGCCCAGGTCCGCAGCGCCTGGACGTAGGCGTCCTGCACGGCCTCCTCGGCGGCGTCGAGGTCGCGCGTGACGCGCACCGTCGCGGCGAGCACGTAGGCCCACTCGCGACGGTGCGCGTCGGCGACGGCCTGCTCGACCGGCGCTCAGCTCGCCTCCACGACCTCGAAGCCGAGCAGCGGCCGGACCTCGACGCCGCCGTCGACGATCGGCGTCAGCTTGGCCAGCGCGAGCGCGTGGTCGAGGTCGCGCGCCTCGATCACGAAGACGCCGCCGAGCACCTCCTTCGTCTCGATGAACGGGCCGTCGGTGACGACGCCGCCGCGGATCGAGGTCGCCGTGTCCGCGCGGCTCGAGCGCCAGCCCGGCGACGACCCGCCCGCCCTGCTCGGCGATCCGGCCGGGCAGCTGCCCGTGGGCCTCCATCACCTCGGGCGGCAGCTCCTCGGGGGGCACGCGCTCGAAGATCAGCACCGCGTACTGGGCCATCACGCCACCGCCTTCCGCGTGTAGTGCGCCGACACGACTCCGTTCGCGTACGGCTTGATGTGGGTGAGCTCGAAGTCTTGGCGCTCCGCCCCGTCAGCGAAGAGCGGCTTGCCGTCTCCCAGGAACACGGGGTGCACGTACAGGTGGTACTCGTCGATCAGGTCGGCCCGGGCGAGCGCCTGGACGATGCTCGCGCTGCCCTGGATGCCGATGGCCTTCCCGGGTTCTGCCTTCAGCTTCTCGATCTCGTCCTCCAGTCCCTCGCCGACGACTCGCGTGCCGCGCCAGCCGGGGCGCTCCAGTGTCGTCGAGAACACCAGCTTGGGGAAGTCGTTCAGCGCCGCGATGACCCGCGGGTCCTCCTTCCCCTCCGCCGGATTGATCTCGTCGCCCTCCTCGTAGGGAACCGCGTTCGGCCAGTAGGCGGCGAAGATCTCGTACGTGACGCGCCCGAACACGAAAGTGTCCGTCTGGGCGCTCATGTCCTCGGCGACGTCGGCCTGCATCTCCGCGTCGAAGCCATCGATCACCCAGCTCATGTCCTCGTCGGGCCCGACCATGTAGCCGTCGAGCGTCACGAACGTTGACGCGACGACCCTTCGCTCCTCAGTCATGTCATCTCCTTAGGTTCTTGTCCCGGGCCGCCGTATGGCCCCTCTACACAGACGACAATCGGGAACGGCCGAAATCGACAACTGGGTCTAGTCGCGCTCCTGCTCGCGCGCCCGCTGCGCCGCCCGCGCCGAGAGCAGGTGGCGCGCCACCGGCGGGTCCGGGCCCTCGTGCAGCTCCCTCACGCGCCGCTCGACGCCGAGGTCCGCGACGGTCCCGCGCTCGTGCTGGCGCAGGTGCTCCTGCCAGGAGCCGACCGTGAAGGTCTCGAGGAAGCGGCCGCGGTCCTCGAGGTCCTCGTAGAGGTCCCAGGCGTAGGCGCCGTCGCGCCGGCGGATGCGGCCGAGCTCGCCCATCGCTGTCACGAACTCGCCGGCGCGCTCGGCCGGCACGCGGTACTCGAGCGTGACGAGCACGGGTCCGTCGGCCGGCCGCGGCTCGAGCGCGAGCTCGGGCGCGGACCAGCGGGCCGCGGGCGAGAGGTCGATGTCCGTGCCGGGCGCGAGCGGCCAGTGCCTCGCCGCCACGACCCCCACCAGCAGGCCGCCGGCGGCGATCAGCAGCGCAGTGCGCACGCCCGCGGCTCCCGCGGTCAGGCCCCAGACGAGGCTGCCGAGCGCGAGCGAGCCCTGCATCACGAACTGGAAGCCGGCGAGCGTTCGCGCGCGCACCCAGCCGGCCGCCGCCCACTGCGCCGCCGTGTTGAGCGACGACAGCACGGTGAGCCAGCGAGGCCCCGGTGAAGAGCAGCGCCACTCCCACGACCGCGGGCTCGCGGATCAGGGCGAGCGCCACGAGCCCGCCCGCCAGCGCCAGCGAGGCGAGCGCGATCATGAGGTCGAAGCCGAGCCGCGCCGCGCACGCGCGGCATCACGGTCGCGCCGCACAGCGCGCCGGTGCCGACGCAGCCCATGAGCAGCCCGAGGCCGCGTGAGTCGAGGTCGAGCGGGCCGAGGGCGACCACCGGCAGCAGCGCCCAGAGCGCGCTCGCGCAGCCGGCGAACAGGGCGGTGCGGATCAGCGTCGTGCGCGCCGGCCCGAAGAAGCGCACGTAGCGCGCGCCCGCGCGCAGGGCCTCCATCAGCGGCTCGGGCGACTCCGGTCGCTCGGACGGCACCCGCAGCCGGAAGACGACGACCATGATCAGGAGGATCGCCGCCGACTCGATCGCGAACAGGGCGCCCGCGCTCAGGGCGACGATCAGGAGCCCCGCCAGCGCCGGGCCGACCGCGCGCGCGAGGTTGATCGCCACGCTGTTGAGCGCGACCGCCTCCGGCAGCTCGTCCTCGCCGATCGCGTCCGGCGTCATCGCCTGGTAGGCGAGGATCGTCGGCGCCATCCCGGCGCCGAGCGCGAGCGTGAGCGCCGAGCGCGAGCCCCGCCGTGACCGCGTCCGTGAGCGTGAGCACCGCGAGCGCGGTCGTGGCCGCGACCATCCAGCCCTGGGCCGCGAGGACGAGCCGGCGCCGGTCGACGATGTCCGCGGTCGCGCCCGCCAGCAGGCTGAGCACGACGGCGGGCGCGCTCGTGGCGGTCTGGACGGCCGCGATCAGGGTCGGCGAGTCCGACAGCGACGCGACGACCGTGACCGCGCCGACGTTGTGCATCCAGATCACGACCTGCGACCCGAGCAGCGAGCCCCAGACCGACCGGAACACCGGCCGGCGCAGCGGCGCCCAGGCGGAGCCGTGCTGAACGGTCTCCGTCGTCACTCGGAAGCGACTGCAAACGCGTGCATAATCGTCCAATCATGGCGCTGGGATCAGAGGGCGCGACGGCACGTGTGACCCTGAGAGACGTCGCGCGGGTCGCGAAGCGTGCACCCGGGCACCGCCTCCCGAGCGCTCAACGAGGAAACGCGCGGCCTCGTCAACGAGGAGACCGCGCGGCGCGTGCTCGAGGCGGCGGAGGAGCTCGGCTACCGGCCGAACCCGATCGCGCGCGGCCTGAAGACGAACCGCTCCTACACGATCGGCGTCCTGATCCCGGACCTCACGAACCCGCTCTTCCCGCCGATCCTGCGCGGCATCGAGGACCGGCTCGAGGAGAGCGGCTACACGCCGCTCATGGCCAACA
The DNA here is from genome assembly GCA_963788595.1 of uncultured Thermoleophilaceae bacterium. Taxonomy (GTDB): domain Bacteria; phylum Actinomycetota; class Thermoleophilia; order Solirubrobacterales; family Thermoleophilaceae; genus JACVRW01. The sequence continues at coordinate 402,758 of CAWBHC010000005.1, read as the reverse complement.
CCGACAACGACCCCGAGCGCGAGCGGATCGACTGGCACGCCATGCGGGCACGCCAGGTGGACGGCATCGTCGCCGCGACCGCGCGCCGCGACCACGAGCTGCTCGACGAGCTGCGCGAGACTCGGGCATCCCGCTGGTGCTCGTCAACCGCCGCGCCCCGGACGAGCGGCCTGGCGCTCGGCCACGGCCGACGACCGCAAGGGCATCCGCCTGGCGGTCGAGCACCTGGCCGGGCTCGGGCACACGCGCATCGCGCACATCGCCGGCCCGCTCGAGTTCTCGACGGGCCTCGACCGCCACGAGGGCTTCCACGAGGCGATGCGCGAGCTCGGGCTCGAGCCCGACCCGGAGCTCGTGCGTCGTCACAGGGGCCTTCACGGAGGCGGAGGGGGCGAGGGCGTGCGCGGAGCTGCTCGCGCGCGGCGCGAGCCCCACCGCGATCGTGGCCGCCAACGACCTGATCGCGCTCGGCTGCTACGACGTGTTCGCCGAGCGCGGGATCGCGCTGCCCGGAGGACATCTCGGTCGTGGGCTTCAACGACATGCCGTTCGCCGGCCGCTTCCAGCCGCCGCTCACGACGATCCGCATCCCGCACTACGAGATCGGCATGGCGGCCGCGGAGCTGATGCTCGAGCACCTGCTGAACGGCGCGCGCGCGCCGCGCGACATCCGCCTCGAGCCGAGCCTGGTGGTGCGCGGGTCGACCGCGCCCGCCGCGCGCCGGAGCCGGTCTGACAAGCCCCGGCCATGACGACATACGCTGCACACGATTGCAGCAAACGTTTGCAAGCAGGCGTTGAGGGGCATCACTCTTCAACGGCCGTGTTGTGTGGAGACACGCTCCCGCCAGCGGTCGCGCCGGCTCGAGCGAACGAGTGGAGGAGATCGAATGCAGAAGCGTGGTTGGCTCGCTCTCGCGCTGCTGGCGCTGGCGCTCTTCGTGGTCGCCGGCTGCGGTGACGACGACGACGACGGCGGCGGCGGAGGCGGCGGCGGTGACGGCGGCGGCGGCGAGACCATCAAGGTCGGCGCCTCGCTTCCGCTGACCGGCGAGTTCTCCGAGCCCGGCAAGGCCGCCCAGCAGGGCTACAAGGTCTGGGAGGCGCTCGTCAACGAGAACGGCGGCCTGATCGACGGGCGCAAGGTCGAGATGGTCATCAAGGACGACGGCTCGAACCAGAACACGATCGTCGCCGACTACAACGCGCTGATCAGCCAGGACAAGGTCGACCTGCTGCTCGGCACGTTCTCCTCGCTGCTGAACCTGCCCGCGTCGGCGGTCGCCGAGCGCAACCGGATGCTCTACGTCGAGCCGGCCGGCGGCGCGCCCGAGCTCTTCGACCGCGGCTTCAAGTACCTCTTCTTCGCCCAGCAGGCCACGGCCGACAAGCAGGGCGACGCCTGGGCGAACTGGCTGACCACCGAGCTGCCCGAGAGCGAGCGGCCCGAAGACGGCGGCCTACCCGACGCTCGACGACCCGTTCGCCGCAGCCGACCTCCGAGGGCATCGAGAAGAAGCTCACGGCGGCCGGCATCAAGACCGTCTACCGCGAGACCTACACGATCGACAACCCGAACTACGACGCGATCGCGAACGCGATCAAGTCGAGCGGGGCCGACCTCGTGGTCCACGGTGCGACCTTCGAGGACGGCGTCGGCATGGTCCGCGCGCTGCTCAAGGCCAACTTCATCCCGCAGATGCTCTACCAGACGACGGCGCCGTCGCTCGGCGACCAGTACGCCAAGGCGATCGGCAAGGACGCCACCGAGGGCATCTTCTACGGCGTGAGCCACTCGCAAGGAGGCGACGACGTCGGGCAACGAGGAGTTCGTCGCCAAGTACCAGGAGATGTTCGGCGGGCAGCGAGGTGCCCGAGGACGCCGCGGACGCGCTACGCGGCCGCGCAGGTGCTCGCAGGCGGCCGTCAAGGGGGTCGGCTCGGTCGAGCGGGAGGACCAGACGAAGCTGGCCGACTGGCTGCGCGCGAACGAGGTGGACACGATCCTCGGCCCGCTGTCCTGGGACGAGACGGGCGCGCCGACCGGCGAGTTCCTCGCCGGCCAGTGGCAGAGCGGGGTGCCGGAGATCATCCTGCCCGAGGTGGCCGCGACGACTGACGAGATCCTGACTAGTTGGGACCCGGGGGTGTCCAACTAGGTAGGAGGCGAGGCCCGCGGGGACATCCCCGCGGGCCGTGCGCCGCAGCCAACGCTTTGACCGAGTTCCTCCAAGCCCTCATCCTCGGCCTCCTGATCGGCGGCGTGTACGCCCTGCTCGCGTCGGGGCTGACGCTGATCTTCGGCGTGATGAACGTGATCAACATCGCGCACGGGGCGTTCCTGATCTTCGCGGCCTTCCTGACGTGGTCGCTGTGGGAATCGACCGGCATGGACCCGCTGGTGGCGATCCTGATCACGACGCCGGCGATGTTCGCGTTCGGCTGGCTCCTCTACCTCACGACGGTCGGGCGCATCCGCAGGGCGCCCCCGGCCGCGACGGTCCTGCTCACCTTCGGCCTCGCGCTCGTGCTCGAGGGGCTGATGGGCGTGATCTGGGGCAACACGTCGCACTCGGTGCGGCCCGCCTACTTCAACCAGTCGTTCTCGATCGGCGAGCTCTTCCTGCCCGAAGGCGCAGGTCTACGGCGGCCTGGTCGCGATCGTCGTGCTCTTCGCGCTCTACGCGATCCTCACCTGGACCTGGCTCGGCCGTGCGATCCGCGCGAGCGCCGTCAACCCGCAGGGCGCGGAGCTCGTCGGCGTCAACGTGGCGACCGTGGCGACGCTCACGTTCGCCGTGGGCGTGGCGAGCGTCGGCGCCGGCGGCTCGATCGCGAGCGTGCTCTATCCGTTCCTGCCCGGCTCGCACTACCAGTGGATCGCGCGCCTGCTCGGCATCATCGTGCTGGGCGGAATGGGGTCGCTGCCGGGGGCGGTGGTCGGCGCGCTCGCGCTCGGCGTGGCCGAGACGATGACGGTCACCTACATAGGGCCCGAATGGGCCACCGCCGTGCCGTACGTGTTCGTCTTCATCGTGCTGCTCCTGCGGCCGCAGGGCCTGCTCGGCTCGCGCCTGCGCCAGGACGTGGCGACGGCATGACCGCGCCGCGCTCCGCTCCCCCTGGACCTGGCTCGCCGCGCTGGCGGTGGTGCTCGTCGCGATCTATCCGCTGCTCTCCGACGACCTCTACTACCAGAACATGATCATCCTCTCGATGGTCTTCGCCGTCGGGGCGGTGGGGCTCAACATCATCACCGGCTACGCGGGCTACGTCTCGCTCGGGCAGGGGGCCTTCCTCGGCATCGGCGCCTACGTGGTCGGCATCGGCGTGACGAAGGTCGGCGGCTCGCCCTGGGTCTGGATTCCGGCGGCCGGCGTCGTCGCGGCGCTGTTCGCGGCGCTGCTCGGCGTGGTCGCGATGCGCGCCCGCGGCCACTCGTTCGTGATCCTCACGATCGCGTTCCTGTTCCTGATGCAGATCGTCGCGACCAACTGGGACTCGCTGACGAACGGCACGGGCGGCATCACGCTGCCGCTGCCCACCTGGAGCATCGACATCCAGTACTGGCCCTTCTACTACTCGCTGATGGCGATCCTGGCGCGCGTCGATGCTGATGTCGTGGTGGATCCGGCGCAACAAGTTCGGCATGGGCCTGATCGCGATCCGCGAGGACGAGGACAAGGCGGCGACGGTCGGCGTCAACACGCGCGTCTACAAGATCCTCGCCTTCGCCGCGAGCGCCGTGTTCGTCGGCATGGCGGGCGGCGTCTACGGCTACTACCTGGCCTTCATCGACCCGATCGGGATGTTCAACATCCTGCTGAGCGTCCAGATCATCCTGTCGCTGCTGCTCGGCGGCCGCGCCACGCTCTGGGGCCCGGTGCTCGGCGCGTTCATCGTCGAGGGCCTGAACGAGTTCTCGAACAACGACCTCGGCGGCGGCAACGCGCGCCTGCTCGTCTTCGGCGGGCTGCTCGCGCTCGTGGTGCTGTTCATGTCGCGCGGGATCATCCCGACGGTCAGCGACTGGATCGAGAGGTGGCGCAGGCGCGGCAAGGCCGGTCTCGTCGGGGAGCGCCTGTCCGGCATCGACCTCGCCGCGCGCGCCGCGCCCGTCCGGCGCCGCCGCCGCGAGCCGACGGCCCGCCGCTTCTCGAGGTCAAGGGGCTCGAGCGGCGCTTCGGCGGCGTGCGCGCGGTGGACGGTGCGAGCTTCGTCGTCCCCGAGGGCTCGATCACGGCGCTGATCGGCCCGAACGGCTCGGGCAAGACGACCGTCTTCAACCTGATCGACGGCACGATGGCCCCGAACGCCGGGGAGGTCTGGTCTTCGACGGCAGGCGCATCGACGGCATGAAGCCGTGGGCGCGCGCGCACCTCGGCCTCGGGCCGCACCTTCCAGATCACGCGCCTGTTCCGGCAGATGACCGTGCTCGAGAACGTGGTCGCGCCGCTGCCGACGTTCCGGCTCGGCCAGCTGGCCGCCGACGCGGTGAGCGGCCCGGAGGCCGAGCGCGGCCGAGGAGCTGCTCGACTTCGTCGGGATGAGGAAGTACCGCGACCAGCCCTGCTCGGACCTCTCCTACGGGCAGATGAAGCTCGTCGAGCTGGCGCAGATCCTGATGCTCGACCCGAAGCTGATCATGCTCGACGAGCCCGCGGGCGGCATCAACCCGACGCTGATCGAGCGGATCGGCGAGATGATCCGCGAGCTCAACTCACAGGGCAAGACCTTCCTGATCGTCGAGCACAACATGCCGTTCGTCCTGGGCCTCTGCAACCCGGTCCAGGTGCTCGCCCGCGGCGACACGATCGCCAGCGGCACCCCCGACGAGATCCAGGGCGACCCGAAGGTCCTCGACGCCTACCTCGGCGAGGACTTCCGGCTCGAGCAACCGGTGGAGGCGTGACCCGATGCTGACCATGAAGGGCGTGTTCGCGGGCTACGGCGGAGGCGACGTCCTGCAGGGCGTCGACCTCGACGTGCCGGCCGGCTCGGTGTGCTGCATCGTCGGCCCGAACGGCGCCGGCAAGTCGACCGTGCTGAAGGCGGTCAGCGGGCTGATCCAGCCGCGCGTTGGGCGAGATCGAGCTGGAGGGGACCTCCGTCTGCGGCCTGCACCCGTCGCGCATCCTCGCGATGGGCGTCTCGCAGGTGCCGCAGTCGAACGCGCTCTTCCCGAACATCACGGTCCGGGAGAACGTCCTCATGGGCGCGTACATCCGGCGCCGCGACCGCGACTACGTGCGCGCGCGCTACGACGACGTGGCGGAGCTCTTCCCGGTCGTGAAGGAGCGCGCCGTCGGACAAGGCGGGCAACCTCTCGGGCGGCCAGCGCCGGATGGTCGAGTTCGCGCGCTCGCTGATGCTCGACCCCCAGCTGGTGCTGCTCGACGAGCCGTCGCTCGGCCTCGACCCGAAGGCGCTCAAGCACGTGGCGGAGTCCGTCAAGGTGATGACGGACGCGCGGCAAGACGATCCTGCTCGTCGAGCAGAACGTGCGCTTCGGCCTGCGCATGGCGGGCCAGGGGATCGTGATGGAGAGCGGACGCGTGCTGCTCACCGGCAGCGCCACCGAGGTCCTCAACAACCCGGAGATGGCCGCGCTCTACTTCGGCGGATCGATCGAGCAGTCGAAGCGGCAGGCCACGACGGCGTGAGCACGGCGGTCCTCAGTGCGGCCAAGGCGCTGGCGCACGAGTACGTGCGCGGCCTCTGGATCGCGATCCCGACGCCCTTCACGGACGACTGCGCGCACGTCGACGAGGACCTGCTCGCGGCGTCCGTCGACCACTACGTGGACGTGCTCGGCGTCGACGGGATCTTCTGCGGCGGCGTGATGGGGGAGTTCTGGGCGCTCTCGCTCGACGAGCGCATGCGCGTCCACGAGCTCGTGGCGGAGCGGGCGGACGAGCGCGTGCCCGTGATGGCGCAGGTCGGGCACCACGTGTTCGGCGACACCGTTGCGCTCGCCGAGCACGCGCAGGAGCACGGAATCGACTTCGGGATCGCGATGAACCCGTACTACCCGCCGGGCCTGCCCGACGACCTCGTGCGCGAGTGGTACGAGCAGCTCGACGCGGCGGTGTCGCTGCCGATGTTCCTCTTCAACACGAGCTACTCGGGCACGTCGCTCTCGCCCGAGCTGATCGACGAGCTCGCCGACCTCGACATCGTCTGCGGCATCAAGAACCCGCGTGAGCGCGAGCATCTGCTGCGCGTGCAGGAGCTCGCCGGCGACCGGATCGTCGTGACCGACGCGTCCGAGCGCGACTGGCTCGAGCTGCATGTCGAGCACGGCTTCCAGTCGCTCATGTCGACGCCCGCGCTGGCGCTCTACCAGACCGCGGGCAGCACGCCGGTCGCCGACTACACGCGCCTCGCCGATGCGGGTGACCTCGACGGCGCCCGGGAGCTCAGCGCGCGGCTCGGCCCCGCTCGCGACGCCTTCGACCGCTGGATGCGCGCCCCCTGGACCGAGCGCAACACGATCCCGATCGCGCAGCTCAAGGAGTGGCTCGGGCTGATGGGGCTCCCGCAGGGCCCCGTGCGGCCGCCGCTCGCGCCCCTCGACGACCTCGAGCGCGCCGAGCTGAGACGCGACCTAGAGGCGCTGGAGTTGCTCGGGTGAATGCGGCGTGAGCGGCGTCATATGGGCGGCCGCGTCCGGCCTTGGATTCGGGCTCTTCCAGTCCCTGAACGTGCGCGCCGTGCGCCAGCTGGACGACGTCTACGTGTCGACGTTCCTCCAGCTCCTGACCGCGGCGCTCGTCTCGGTCGTCCTCTGTGCAGTCACCGGGGAGCTGGCGGGCGTGGGCGACCTGACCGCGTGGGCGATCGTGAGCTTCACGATCGCGGGTGCGGTCCACTTCTTCCTCGGCTGGACGCTCCTCAACACGAGCCAGCACCGGATCGGGGCATCGCGCACGGCGCCGCTGCTCGCAACGGTTCCGCTGTGGGGGATCGCGATCGCGGCGGTCGTCTACAGCGAGCTGCCGCCGGCGGCCGCTTGGATCGGGATCGTCGCGATGGTGGCCGGGGCGCTCACCGTCTCCTCGCCGGCCGCGATGGCCGGGATGCGCTGGGGCGACGCGCGCTTCGCGCTCGGCACGGCCTTCCTCTGGGCGCTCAGCCCGATCTTCACGATCGAGGGCCTCGAGGAGCTCGACTCGCCGCTGCTCGGGGTGACGATCGGGCTGGTGTCGTCCGCGCTTGCGTACGGGGTCGTGATCGCCATGGGGCCGGGCAGCCGGGCCAAGCCGAGCGACCTGCCGCGCCTGGGGCTGGCCATGAAGATGCTGGCCGGGGCGATCGTCGCGGTCGCCACCTGGTGGCGCTTCGAGGCGCTCGGGCTGAGCCCGGTGGGCGTCGTGCTGGCGCTCAACCTGCTCTCCGTGCCGACGGTCCTGATCCTCGCCCCGCTGCTCGCCGGCAAGCAGTCGGAGGGGGTCACGACGCGGGTGTGGCTCGGCGCCGGGCTCGTGATCTCGGGCTCGCTCGCGCTGATCGCGGTGGAGGGGTGAGCCCGTGACGGTCGACCTCCATGCCCACGTGATCGTGCCCGAGATCTGTCGCGCGGCGGCGCCGGAGGAGTCCTGGCGCCCGCACGTCTATCGCGACGACGACGGTGCTCAGGTCGTCGAGCTGGACGGCAAGCCGATTCGCTCCGCGCTGGGCGAGTTCGTCGACATCGAAGCGATCCTCGAGGCCCAGGAGGAGGTGGGCGTCCACAAGACCGTGCTCTCGCCCTGGGTCCCGCTGCTCTGGTACGAGGCCGACTCCGCCGAGGCGCTCCGCCGCGGGCGGATCCAGAACGAGGCGCTGTCCGCGCTCGTGCGCTCCCACCCGTGCCGCATCGCGGCGCTCGGCACGGTCCCGCTCCAGAACCCGGCGCTGGCGGTGCGCGAGCTCGAGCGGATCATGGAGGACGGCACGCTCAGCGGGATCGAGGTCGCGGCGAGCGTTCGCGGTGCCTATCTCGGCGACGAGCGCTTCGAGCTCTTCTGGGAGGCGGTCGAGCGGACGGGCGCGCTCGTCTTCATCCACCCGACGACGCGCGGCTTCGACGCGGAGGCCTTCCGCGAGCACTACCTCTGGAACACAGTCGGGAACCCGCTCGAGACGACCATCACGGCCGCGCACATGGTCATGGCCGGCGTGATGGAGCGCCATACCCGCCTGCGCGTCCTGCTCGCGCACGGCGGCGGCGCCCTGCTCGCCCTGCGCGGCAGGCTGCGTCACGCCCACGGCTTTCAGCCACAGGCCCGCTCGCGGCTGTCGGAGTCGCCCGACGACTCGCTGCGTCGCTTTCACTACGACACCATCACCCACGACCCGGAGCTGCTGCGCGCGCTGATCGAATTCGCGGGCGCGGAGCAGGTGCTGCTCGGGTCCGACTACCCGTTCGACATGGGGGACGAGCGCGCGGCCGACAGCGTGCGTGCCGCCCGCCTCAGCGCGGCGGACGAGGAGGCGGTCCTCTCCGGCAACGCCGCGCGCCTGCTCGGAGGGGTCACGCGAGAGGAGATGATCGGATGACGCGCAGGGCCGACGTAGTGGTGGCGGGCGGCGGCCACAACAGCCTGATCACCGCCGCCTACCTCGCACGCGCGGGATACGAGTGCCTCGTGCTCGACGCCCGCCCGATCCCGGGCGGCGGCGCCGCGACGGAGGAGCTGCTCGGCCCCGGCTACCGGATCGACTCCTGCTCGACCGGCCACACCCTGATCCGCGTCAACCCGCTTCTGACGCGAGACGAGCTCGGGCTGATCTCGGACTACGGGCTCGAGTACCTCGAGCCCGACCCGGTGGGGCACGTCGTCTTCCCGGACGGCGAGCAGCTGACGATGTGGCTCGACATCGATCGCACCTGCGATGAGATCGAGCGCTTCTCGGCCCGCGACGCGGCCACCTACAGGCGCATGATCGCGGAGTACGACGAGGTCAAGGAGATCTTCGGCCGCGCGCGCATGACCCCGCCGGGCTTCGGTCCCTCGCTCGAGGAGATGCTGCTCGAGCATCCGCGCGGGCGGATCTGGCTGCGGCGCCAGGCGATCAGCGCATGGGACGTGATCCGGCACGAGTTCGAGAGCAGGCACGTGCAGGCGTTCATGTGCTGGCAGGCGTTCCAGACGCTCGTCCCGCTCGACGCCGCCGGCTCGGGCACGCTCGCCTACTCGATCATCTTCGGCCGCCAGCGCCGCAGCTGGTCGATCCCGCGCGGCGGCTCGGGCGCGCTCACGCAGGCCCTCGTCGAGCTTCCTCGAGGACCACGGGGCGACGATCCTGTGCGACCGCGTGGTCACGGAGCTCGTGCTCGAGGATGGTCGCTGCACGGGCGTCGTCACGCAGGACGGCGAGCGCCACATGGCGAGCACCGCCGTGCTCTCGACGATCCACGTCAAGGAGCTCGTGAAGCTGGCGCCGGCCGAGGCCTGGGGCGAGGAGTTCGTCTACGGCGCGGAGATGTACGACGTGGGCGTGTCGGGCATGGCGGCCTACTTCGTGACGAAGGAGGCGCCGCTGTTCGAGACGCCCGCAGGGCCGATCGGCGCCGTCTCGGCCGGCACGGTCGGCTGGCCCGAGCAGGTCCTCGAGCTCGGCCGGGCCGTCCGCGACCGGCGCCCGTACGACGACGGCGTGCCGTGGCTCCTCGTCGCCACGCCCACGCTCATCGACCACGACCGCGCGCCCGCGGGCCACCACACGGTCAAGCTGCTCTCGCCGCAGACGTGGGACCTGCCGGACGGCGTGGCGAGCTGGGACGAGCACAAGGAGACGATCGCCGACCGCCAGCTCGAGCACGTGCGCCGCCACATCCCCGGCCTCGCCGAGGAGCACATCGTCGAGCGCTTCGTGAAGAGCCCGGAGGACATCCAGGCGGGCAACCGGCACATGATCCGCGGGGCCTTCCACGGCGGTGACCGCAGCTACGCGTTCAGCGGCAAGCTGCGCCCGGTGCCGGGCTACGCGGACCACCGCATGCCGATCCCCGGGCTCTACCAGACGGGCGGCACCACGAGCGTGGGCGGCTCGATCACGGGCGTGCCGGGCCGCAACGCGGCGACGGTGATGCTGACCGACCTGGGCCACGACCCGGAGGAGGTGATGAGCGGTGCCGGACGCGCGCGTGCAGGCAGCCATTGACCACTGGGCGCCGCGCTTCATCCAAGCGGGGGTCGACTACAACGACTTCCTCACGACGACGGCGCGCGTCGAGACCTGGGAGGAGTGGCTCGGCGCCTGGTGCGACACGGCTGAGAGGCACGTGGAGCTCGGGCAGCGGGCCGAGGAGAGAGGCCACCGCCGCAGCGCCGGGGAGGCCTGGGCGCGTGCGGCGGTGTGCTTCCACTTCGCGAAGTTCGTCTGGATGGTCGACGCCGGGCGCCGCCGCGACGCGGCGGACCGGGCGGTGGCGGCGCTCGCGAAGGCGCACGAGCTGCTCGACACCGGCGCCGAGCGCATCGAGGCGCCGCTCGACGGCGGCCGCGTGGTCGCGAACCTGCGCCTGCCGGCGGGGGAGGAGCGGCCGCCGCTCGTCGTGCTGATACCGGGCCTCGACTCGACGAAGGAGGAGTTCCTGCTGCTCGAGAACGTGTTCCTCGAGCGCGGCATGGCGACCGCCTCGCTCGACGGGCCGGGCCAGGGCGAGAGCGGCTACGACCTGCCGATCCGCCACGACTACGAGGTCGGCGTCGCCACGCTGCTCGACGCGCTCGACGGCCGCCGCGTCGACCTCGACCGGGTCGGCGCTTTGGGCGTCTCGCTGGGCGGCTACTACGCGCCGCGGGCCGGCGCGTTCGAGCCGCGCCTCAAGGCCGTGGCCGGTCTCAGCGGGCCCTACAACTTCGCCGAGATCTGGGACGGGCTGCCGCCGCTCACGCGCGAGACGTTCACCGTGCAAGTCGTTCTCGTCGAGCGACGAGGAGGGGCGCGAGAAGGCGGCGGCGCTCGACCTGACCGGCGTGGCCGAGCTGATCGACAAGCCCTATCTCGCCATCACGGGCAAGCTCGACCGGCTGATCCCGTGGGAGCAGACGGAGCGCGGCGCGCGCGAGGCGCCGGGCGGCACCTTCGTGCTGCACGAGGACGGCAACCACGGCTGCGCGAACGTCCCCTACAAGACGCGGCCGCTGGCGGCCGACTGGATGCGCGAGCAGCTCGGATGACGGGAGAGAGACGCTCCGGTCCGGGCCGAGCCCGGCCCCTCGCGCAAGTCGGCCATCGCTCCGGCCCGGGCCGAGCCCGGCCCCTCGCGCAAGTCGGCCATCGCTCCGGCCCGGGCCGAGCCCGGCCCCTCGCGCAAGTCGCGATCGTCGGGACGGGCATGTGGGCGCCGCGGCTCGCGGCCGCCGCGCAGCGCGCCGGCCTCACGATCGTGACCTGTTACAGCCGCGATCGAGGAGAAGCGCTCCGCGTTCGCCGAGCGCTTCGGCTGCGCCGCCGCGGGGTCCCTGGAGGACGCGATCGGGCATCCGGACGTCGAGGGCGTGGTGCTCGCGACGCCGAACGACACGCACGAGGACCAGGCGCTCGCCTGCGCCGCGCAGGGACGTCACGTGTTCGTGGAGAAGCCGATCGCGGACACGGTCGAGGCGGGCGAGCGGATGCGCGACGCCTGCTCGGCGGCGGGCGTGGCGCTGATGGTCGGGCACGCCTTCCGCCGGCTCGGCGCCTCGCGGCGGATGCGCGAGCTGATCGACTCGGGCGCGCTCGGCGAGGTCGTGCTCGCCGAGGCCAACATGTCGCTGCCGGGCAGCTTCAAGCCCGGGGCCTGGCGGGCGGAGCGCGCCCGCAACCCCGGCGGCCCGATCATGCAGCTCGGCATCCATCACGTCGACACGCTCGCCTATCTGCTCGGCCCGGTCGCGCGTTCGAGCGGCGCCTTCGCGCACGTGGCGGCGGACGCCGGCATAGACGACGTGGGAGTGGTCACGCTCGAGTTCCGCTCGGGCGCGCTCGGGGTGGTCACGGGCAGCTACGTGTCGCCGAAGACGCTCTCGCTGCGGCTCTTCGGGAGCGAGGGCGTGCTCGACTGCCGCACCGACTTCTCCGTCTGGCCGGACGCCGCGGCGCTCGACGGCGTGACCGAGCTGACGCTGAACGGCGAGCCGGTCGAGTTCGAGGAGCGCGACATGCTGGCCGAGGAGCTCGGCGAGTTCGGCGCGTGCATCCGCGGCGAGGCGGTGATCGAGACGGGAGCCGAGGAGGGCCTCGCGGCGCTCGGCGCCGTGCTCGAGGCGCTCGGCGAGCGGCGCACGGCGGTGGCCTGATGCGCGCCGCGGTGGTCGAGGAGATCGGCTCGCCGCCGCGTCCGGGCGAGTGGGAGGCGCCCGAGCGCGGCGCGGGCGAGGCGCTCGTCGAGGTGGCCGCCGCGCCGCTCAACCCGATCGAGATCCGCGTCGCGTCGGGCAGCTTCGCCCGGCGCGCCGGAGCCGCCCTACGTGCCCGGCCTCGAGGGCGCCGGGCGGGTCGTGGAGTCGGACCGGCTGGCGCCGGGCACGCGCGTGCGCTTCGAGCCGGCGGCGCTGGCGGGCTTCGGCGGGCATGGAACGCTCGCCGAGCTGGCCGCGGTCGAGGAGGACTCGCTCGTCGAGCTTCCCGACGCCGTGGACGACGCCCATGCGGCAGCGCTCGGCGTCGTCGGGATCACGGCGGCGCTCGCGCTCGACCGGGCGCGGCTCGAGGGCGGCGAGCGCGTCCTGGTGCTGGCCGCCACGGGCGCCGTCGGGCAGGCCGCGCTGCAGCTCGCAAGGGCGCGCGGCGCGGGCCGGATCGTTGCGGCGGGCCGCAACCGCGAGGGCTTGGCGCGGGCGCTCGAGCTCGGTGCCGACGCCGCCGTTTCGCTCGAGGGCGACGGTCTCGCGGACGAGTTCAAGGAGGCGGCCGGCGGCGACCTCGACGTGGTGGTCGACCCGCTCTGGGGAGAGCCCGCGATGGCGGCGCTCACGGTGCTCGCCGACCACGGCCGGCTGGTCAACGTGGGGCAGGCCGCGGGCATGGACGTCCGGGTGCCGCTCGACAAGGTCCGCAACCGGCAGGGCGCGATCCACGCGATCTCGTCGGGCTGGACGCCCGTGCCGGAGAAGGCGGCCGTCTACCGCTCGCTGCTCGGCGACGTGACCGCCGGGCGGCTCGCGATCGACCACGACGTCGCGCCGCTCGACGACGTCGCGGGCGTCTGGGAGCGCCAGGCGGAGTCGCCGAACCGCAAGCTCGTGATCCAGGTCGACTCGAGCTGACGTGTCGGCGGAGCTCGTCGGCCTGCCCCTGCCGCGGCGCGAGGACGCGCGCATCCTGAGCGGGCAGAGCCGCTTCCTCGACGACATCGATCCGGAGGGGGCGCTGCACGTCGCGTTCGTGCGCAGCCCGTACGCGAACGCGCGCGTGCTCGGGATTCAGGTGCCATCGGCGGCCGGGGCAAAGGTCCTGACCGCGACGGACCTCGCCGAACACGCCCGCGCGCTTCCCATCCAGCTGCCGGAGGGCGTCTGGGGAGCGGACGAGCCGCACCCGCTGCTCGCGGCGGACGAGGTCCGCTACGTGGGACAGCCGGTTGCGGCGGTGCTGGCGGAGACTCGCGCGCTGGCGGAGGACGCCGCCGAGCTCGTCGAGGTCGAGTACGAGCCGCTCGACGCGATCGTCGATCCACGCTCGGCGACACATGAGCTGCTGCGCTTCGAGCGCGCCGGCGGCGACGTGGATGGGGCCTTCGCCGCCGCCGGCGCCGTGGTGCGCGGGCGCTATTCGATGCCGCGGCTCGTGGCCGCGCCGATGGAGACGCGCGGGGCGATCGCGTCGAACGATCCGGACGAGGGCGTGCTGACGATCTGGTGCTCCGCGCAGGACACCCATCGCCAGCTGCGCAACCTCGTGCACGTCCTCGAACGGCCCGCCGAGTCGATCCGGGTGGTGGTGCCGGACGTGGGCGGCGCCTTCGGCTCGAAGGGCGTACTGGCGGCGGAGACGGGGGTGGTCGCGGTCGCCGCGCTGCTGCAGGACAGGCCGGTCAAGTGGGCCGAGGACAGGCTCGAGAACTTCATGGCCGCCTACCAGGGGCGGGGCATGCACGCCGACGTCGAGCTGGCGCTGACGCGCGAGGGCCGGATGCTCGCGATCCGCGCCCGGATCGTTGCCGACCTCGGCGGCTACCTGATGCCCACAACCGCGATGCCGCCGCACACCGCCGCGATGCTCATGTGCGGGGTCTACGGCTTCGAGGCCGCCGACATCGCGGTGTCGGGGCGGCGCACGAACAAGGTCCCGACCGGGCCCTACCGCGGCGCCGGGCGCCCCGAGGCGGCCTACTTCGTCGAGCGCGCGGTGGACGACGCGGCCCGTGAGCTCGGCATCGACGCGATCGAGCTGCGCCGCCGCAACCTCGTCCGGGAGTTCCCGCACGCCACGCCGCTCGGCTGGACCTACGACTCGGGCGACTATGAGCGCTGCCTCGACCGCGCCCTCGAGCTCGTGCGCCCAGAGCGCTCGGAGGATGAGGCGCGCATTGTCGCCACGGGCGTGGGCATGTACGTGGAGCGCTCCGGCGGCCAGTTCGAGAGCGCCGAGGTCGAGCGCTCCGCCGACGGCGCGGTCACGATCCGCAGCAGCGCGTCGCCACACGGACAGGGCCACGCGACGACGTTCTCCCAGATCGCCGCGGAGCGGCTCGGCGTCGACCTGAGCGCCGTGACGATGGAGTTCGGCGACTCGGCGCTCGTCCCAGCGGGCACGGGAACCTTCGCGAGCCGATCGGTCGCGATGGCGGGCTCGGCGATCGTGCGGGCGATCGAGGACCTCGAGGAGAATGGGGCCGGTCGTCATGGGAGCGCGCGCTTCGAGTCGGACCTCGTCTTCTCCTCCGGCGCCTACGCGGTGGTGATCGAGATCGAGCGCGCCACGGGTCGCCTGCGCGTCAAGCGGATCGCGGCGGTCGACGACGCGGGCACGATCATCAACCCGCTGCTGGCGGAGGGGCAGGTGCTGGGGGGCACTGCGCAGGGTCTCGGCGAATGCCTGCTCGAGGAGGCGCTCTACGACGAGGAGGGCCAGTTCACGAGCGCATCCTTCCTCGACTACAGCCTGATCACGGCGGCGGAGATGCCGCCGGTCGCGGCGGCCTTCGTCGAGTCGCCGTCGCCGCTCAACCCGCTGGGCGCGAAGGGCATAGGGGAGGGCGGCGCGATCGGCACCCCGGCGGCCGTGGGGAACGCGGTCGCGGCCGCGCTCGGGGGGACCTCGGTCGACCCGCCGTACACGGAGGAGAAGCTCTGGCGCGCCCTGCGCGAGAGCGCGCCCGCCGCCGTCCCGCGGGTCGACGCCATCGTGGCCGCGCGCCCGGTCGGGGAGCGCGCGCTCGTGGTGCTCGGGGCGCTCGCGGCGGGCGCGCTCGTCGTCGCGCTCGTGCGGAGGCGGCGGTGAAGCCCGCGCCGTTCGAGTACGCGGCGCCCTCGTCCGTGGACGAGGCGCTCGCGCTCCTCGACGAGGACTCGAAGGTGCTGGCGGGCGGTCAGAGCCTCGTGCCGCTGCTGAACTTCCGGCTCGCGCGGCCCGAGCGGATCGTCGACATCAACCGCGTCGAGGAGCTCGCCTACATCCGAGAGGGGACGGACGGTGGGCTGCGGATCGGCGCCCTTGCGCGCCAGGCCGAGCTCGAGCGCTCCCGGCTCGTGGCCGAGCGCTGGCCGCTGCTGACCCAGGCCGTGCGGCTCGTCGGGCACCCGCAGATCCGCAGCCGCGGCACGGTGGCCGGCTCCGTGGCCCACGCCGACCCGACGGCGGAGCTGCCGGTCGCGCTGACGGCCCTCGACGCGCGCTTCCACGTTCGCTCGAGCGCGGGCTCGCGCACGCTGGGCGCGGACGAGCTGTTCGTCGGCCCGCTCACCACGGCGCTCGCGGCGAACGAGCTGCTGGCCGAGATCGAGGTGCCGCCGCTGCCCGCCGGAGCGCGCTGCGCCTTCATCGAGCACGCGCGCACCCACGGCGACTTCGCCGTGGCGGGCGCCGCCGTCGTGCGCGCGCCCGGCCACGCCGCGATCGCGCTGCTCGGAGCCGGCTGGACACCGCTGCGTGCGCCCGCCGCGGAGCGGGCGCTGGCCGATGGCGCCCGGGCCGAAGAGGTCGCCGCGCTGGCCGCGGAGCTCGTCGAGGACGAGCACCGCGCAGCGCTCACCGCCGCCCTCGTCGAGCAGGCCATCGAGGAGGCGGGCCGGTGAGGATCGAGCTCGAGATCAACGGCGAGCGCCACAGCGCCGACGTCGAGCCGCGCACGCTGCTGTCGGACTTCATCCGCCACCACGCCGGCCTCACGGGCACGAAGGTCGGCTGCGAGCACGGGGTGTGCGGCGCGTGCACCGTGCAGCTGGACGGCCGGCCCGTGCGCTCCTGCCTGATGCTCGCCGTGCAGGCCGCCGGCCACTCGCTGCGGACGATCGAGGGGCTTGGCAGCGAGCACCCGCTCGCCCGCGCCTTCCACGAGAAGCACGCGCTCCAGTGCGGCTTCTGCACCGCCGGCTTCCTGATGTCGATCGAGCCCTTCCTGCGTGAGCACCCCGATCCGGGCGAGGCCGAGATCCGCGAGGCGCTTGCCGGCAACCTGTGCCGCTGCACGGGCTATGAGGGCATCGTCAAGGCGGTCGAGCAGGCGGCGAGCGAGGGCGCGGGGGGCGACCCGCCGCGCTGAGCTGTCACATCGGGGCCGCGCGATCCGTCACCTATATGACGGACAGGCGAAACAAAGGAACGACCCGATGGAAGAGCACAACTACTTGACGCGCGGTATCACTTCGACGGATGTGGCCGGCGAGGCCACCAACTTGCTGGCCGGGCTCGGGATCCTCACGATCCAGCTGTTCCCCATCGCGCTGCCGCTGATCCTGCTGACGCTCGCCCCGCTGGTGGTGCTTGGATTGGCCCTCGCCCTCGTCGCGCTGCCGCTCCTGATCCCGTTCTGGAGCGCACGCGCGATCATGTCGAGGGCGCGATCCCACGATCAAGGAGCCAGGGCATGACTGCAGCATCGCCTCTAATCAACGGCACCGACTTCATCTGCGTCGGCACCTCTGACATCGACACGGCGGTCGCGTTCTACCGCGACGTGCTCGGCCTCCCCGAGCTGAAGCGCTGGGGTCAGATGCCGGGAGTCGAGTTCGAGACGGGCAGCCTGACGATCGCGCTGATGCAGTCGGACGCCTTCGGCCTCGAGGCGCGCGGCAACGCACATCCGATCGCGTTCCACGTCGACGACTTCGAGACCGCACACGCCGAGCTTGCCTCGCGGGGGGTCGAGTTCAAGGGCGACACGCTCGACTCGGGCGTCTGCCTGCAGGCCTTCTTCGAGGACCCCGACGGCAACACGCTCGCGATCCACCACCGCTACGCCGAGGGAGTTCCGCCTGCCGCTGCAGGCTGACGTCGAGGCCCGGCTCCGCGAGCTCGCGCCGCAGGTCCTCGGCGCGCTCCTGCGGCGCTACGACGACTTCCATGCCGCAGAGGACGCCGTGCAGGAAGCGATGCTCGCGGCGTCGGCCCAGTGGCCCGACTCCGGGATTCCGGAAAGCCCGCGCGGCTGGCTGATCCAGGTCGCCTCGCGGCGCATGCTCGACCAGCTGCGCAGCGAGGGCGCGCGGCGGCGCCGCGAGGAGCTCTCCGCGGTGCTGGATGCGCCTCCGGTGGACGCCCCCGCCTCGGACGACACGCTCCTCCTTCTGTTCCTCTGCTGCCACCCGGCGCTGAGCCCGGCCTCGGCGATCGCGCTCACGCTGCGCGCCGTCGGCGGCCTGACCACCCGTGAGATCGCGGCCGCCTTCCTCGTCCCGGAGGCCACGATGGCGCAGCGGATCAGCCGCGCCAAGCGCAGCGTCGAGGAGACGGGCGCGCGCTTCGAGCTGCCGCCCGGCGACGCGTGGCGGGAGCGTCTCGACGCGGTGCTGCAGGTCCTGTACCTCATCTTCAACGAGGGCTACGCCACGAGCGGCGGCGCGGAGCTCCAGCGCAGCGAGCTGTCCGGCGAGGCGCTCCGGCTCGCGCGCCTGCTCCGGCGGCTCGTGCCGGGCGACGGCGAGGTCGCCGGCCTGCTGGCGCTAATGCTCCTCACGGACGCCCGCCGCGACGCCCGCACGGGCGCCGACGGCGAGCTGGTCCCGCTCGCCGAGCAGGACCGGACGCTGTGGGACCGTGGGGCGATCGCCGAGGGCGTCGCGCTCATCACCTGGTCGATGGCGACGGAGGCGATCGGCCCCTACCAGCTTCAGGCCGCGATCGCGGCGATCCACGACGAGGCGGAGCGAGCCGAGGACACCGACTGGCCCCAGATCCTCGCGCTCTACGGATTGCTCGACTCGATCACCGGCAACCCGATGGTCAAGCTGAACCGCGCCATCGCGGTCGGGATGGTCCACGGGCCGCGCGCGGGGCTCGAACTGGCTCGACGCCCTCGAGGCGACGACCGGCTCGCCGGCCACCACCGCCTCGACGCCGTGCGTGCGCACCTGCTCGAGATGGCGGGCGAGCGGGCGGCGGCGATCGATCGCTACCTGCGCGCGGCCGAGCTCACCGCGAGTGTTCCCGAGCAGCGCTATCTCGCCATGCGCGCGGCCCGGCTCCGCGCGGAGCCGCCCGGCTAGATCCGCAACAGCCCGCGCTCGACCGCGTGCAGGCGCTCGACGCCGTCCGCGGTCACGGCGACGAGCTCGCCGGTCTGCACCCCGGCGCGCTCGTCGGTGGTCACGACGTTCGGCTGGACCACGACCGTCATGCCCTTCTCGAAGGTGAAGTCCGGGTACCTCCTCGAGCGTGCGGCTCGCGCTGCCGAGGACCGGCGGGAGATAACCGCCGACGAAGCCGTGCACCAGGTCGTCGCGGGTCGTGAAGCCGGCCTCCTCGATCACCCCGGACGCCTCGACGAGCTCCGCCGCCGTGGCGCCGGGGCGCAGCCGGGCGAGGATCGCGTCGAGGGCGGCGTCGGCCACGTCGTGAAGCTCGCGGAACAGGGGTGCCGGCTCGGCGCCGACCGCGAAGGTGCGGAGGAGCTGCCCGGTGTAGTCCCAGTACGAAGCGCTGATCTCGCAGGTGAGCGCGTCGCCGCGCTCGAGCGGGCGCGTCGAGGGCCACTGCGCCGGGACCGCGAGGCCCGGCTCGTCCATCGGCGTGGCCGCGAAGTAGTGGATGTGCGTCGTCCCGCCCTCGGCGACGTAGGCGCGCTCGGCGACGTCGCCCAGCCGGCGCTCGTCGATCCCCGGGCGGGCCTCGCGCTGCACGGCGAGCACGGCGGCGTCGGTGAGCGCCGCGCCGCGGCGCACCCACTCGAGCTCCTCCCCGGACTTGACGAGCCGCAGGCGCGTGTACGCGTCATCCAGCGGCACCGGCTCGGCGAACTCGCCGAGCGCCGCGAACGGCCGGTGCCCGAGCGGGCCGATCACGGCGACCCGCCCGCCGGCCGCGCCGCGGCGCCGGAGCTCCTCGATCGCGGTCGCCATCGGCTTCGGCCCGGCCCAGGCGACCTCGGCCTCGGTGGCGAGCCGCTCCGCGTTCGGCAGGTGGTTGTAGAAGTTGACGAGCAGCAGGTCGCGCTCGCCGGGCGTGAACACGCAGAGCGCCTCGCGCGTGACGGGCCAGCGCGTGAGCCAGCCGACGGCGGAGCCCGCGCGGTTCGCCCCGTACACGACGGCGTGCGCGGCCCCCGCCCGCTCGAGCTCGGCGGCGAGCGCCACCCGGCGGCGCTCCATCTCGGCGTCGCTGAAGCGCGGGTAGGCGCCGCTCATGCCGCCGGCCGCGCCACGAGCTTGCGCCCGGCCGAGGCCTGGAGGCGCCGCCAGCCGTCCGGCACCTCCTCGAGCGAGAGCTCCTCGACGTCGAGGGTGAGCCCGTCGTCCGCCGCGATCGCCTGGATCCGCTCGAAGGCCTCGATCCGCTGCTGCGGGGTGGTCCACGCGCCCGAGTGCCCCACCACCGAGATGCCCCGGTTGCGCAGCGGCAGCGAGGGCAGCTCTGCGTCGGTGCCGGCTGCCTGGCCGAAGTTCACGTGCACGCCGCCCTCGGTGAGCGCCTCCATGATCGCGCGCGCGGGCGCGCCCCAGAGCGGCTCGAGCGCGATGTCGAGCCGGCCGCCGCACGCGTCGGCGAGCCGCTCGGCGAGCCCCTCGCCGTCGAGCTCGACCGTGGCGTCGGCACCCAGCTCGCGCGCGCGGGCGAGCCGCTCGCGATTGCGGCCGGCGGCGATCACGCGCGCGGCGCCCATCGAGCGCGCGAGCTGCAGGGCGCACTGCCCGACCGAGCCGGTGGCGCCGACCACCAGCACGTGCGCGCCCTCGATCCGGAGCGCCCGCCGCCTGCGCGCGCTCGAGCACCATCAGCGCCGTCCACGCGGACGCCCCGAGCGCCGCGGCGGACACGGCGTCCATGCGGTCGTCGAGCGGCACCGCGAGCGCCTGCGACTCGCGCCGCGACCCGTCCGGCCGCTCGGGCACGAGCGCGAGCTGCGCGAGCGCCCCGTCGCGGCCGTAGCCCGGGTGCACGAACTCCACTCGCACCCGCGTCCCGGGCGCCAGCTCGTCGCCCGCCACCACGACGCCCGCGCCCTCGACCCCCGGCACGTACGGCGCCCGCGGCGGCCCGTCGAAGAAGCGCCCCGACGCAGATGTGCAGGTCGACCGGGCTGAGGCAGGCCGCCTCGATGCGGACGAGCGCCTCGCCGGGGCCGGGCTCGGGATCGGGGACATCCGCGACGACCGGCGGCGCGCCGACCTCCTCGACGAGCGCGGCGCGCACGTGGCTAGAGCTGGACGGCGTCGCCGCTCGGCATCCGGCCGTTGCCCGGCGTGGCCTCCTGCGTCGAGGAGTCGAGCCGCGTGTTCAGGTTCGACTGCGGGTCGCGCTCGAGCGGCAGCGCCCCGCCCGGCGTGTAGTAGCGCGTGCCCGCCACGATCAGGTCCTCGGCCGGGAAGCGCGTGATCACCTCGCAGCCGTCCGCCGTCACGACGAGCTGCTCCTCGATGCGCGCGGCCGACCATCCGTCGGACGCCGGCCAGAATGTCTCGAGCGCGAAGACCATCCCCTCCTTGATCTCCTCCGGGTGGTCGAGTGACACGAGCCTGCTGAAGATCGGCTTCTCCCAGATGGCGAGCCCCACGCCGTGGCCGAACTGGAGGGCGAACGCCGCCTCCTCGTCCGGGAAGCCGAACTCCTCGGCCTTCGGCCAGAGCGACACCACCTCACCCGTGGTGACCCCCGGCCTGATCGCGGCGATCGCCGCGTCGAGGTAGTAGCGGCAGCGCTTGTACGCGTCGACGAGCGCGCGCGACGCGCTGCCGATCGCGAACGTGCGGTAGTAGCACGTGCGGTAGCCGTTGAAGCTGTGCAGGATGTCGAAGTAGGCCGGGTCGCCCGGGCGCAGTGCGCGGTCGGTGTACACGTGCGGGTGCGGGTTGCAGCGCTCGCCCGAGATCGCGTTGACGCCCTCCACGAACTCCGAGCCCATCTCGTAGAGGACCTTGTTGACGAGCGCCACGCACTCGTTCTCGCGCATGCCCGGGCGCATCGCGCGGTAGAGCTCCTCGTAGGCCGCGTCGACCATCATGCACGCCGTGTTGAGCAGCGTGATCTCGTCCTGCGTCTTTATGACGCGCGCCTCCTGCATGAGCTGCTGGCCGTCCACCACGTTGATGCCGGCGTCCTGAAGCGCGAACAGGACCGAGGTCTCGACGGCGTCGACGCCGACCGGCTCCGACAGCAGGCCCCGCTCCTCGAGCTCGACCCGGATCTTGTCGCGCCACGTCCTCGGCGCGTCCCGACGCGGGCGACATCGCGCCGCGCAGCGTCGAGATGCCCGCGCGCGAGCGGCCGTCGCCGAGCCAGGGGTTGTAGAGCTGGTGGTGGCGGGCCGCCGAGCCGAAGTCCCACATGATCGGCTCGTCGGCCTGGGGGAGGAGGCAGAAGCGGTTCAGCTTGTCCTGCGCCCACGTGCCGATGTGCGTGGCGGTGACGTAGCGGATGTTCGTCATGTCGAAGCACAGCAGCGCCCCCAGCTCCGACTCGGCGAGCAGCGACTTGATCCGCGCAAGCCGCTCCTGGCGAAGCCGGTCGAAGCGAATCCGCTCCTCCCAGTCGACGCCCATCGTTCCGTATGTGTGCAGGGCCATCGCTCTCCGCTCCCCTTCCACCGCGTGCAATCGATTGCAAGCTACCAGACCCCGGCCTGACCGAGGGGCCGCCGGGCGCGCCGTCTCGTTGACGCCGAACACCGCGCGGCGATAGAGTGTGCAAACGATTGCAGGCCGGGGGCCACGAGGGAAGAGGAAGCGACGCGAATGTCCGACGGGGGTCTGAACGCGAAGAGGCTGGGCTGGGTGGGAGCCGGCCGCATGGGCTCGTCCCTTGCGACGCGCCTGCTCGAGGCGGGCTGTGACGTGGCGGTCTACAACCGCACGCGCGCCAAGGCCGAGCCGCTCGAGGAGCGTGGGGCGACGCTCGTCGACACCCCCGCCGACCTCGCCGACCGCGACATCGTCTTCACGATGGTCGCGGGGCCGTCCGACTTCAAGGAGGTCGTCCTGGGCGACTCGGGCCTGCTGTCGGGCGACGGCCGGCCCGACATCATCGTCGACGGCACCACGGTCTCCCCGGAGGCGTCGGCGGAGGTGCGCGAGGCGGCTATGGCGCGCGGCACGAGCCTGCTGGCAGCGCCCGTGAGCGGCAACCCGAAGGTCGTCGACGCGGGCAAGCTGACGATGGTCGTCTCGGGCCCGCGAGACGCCTTCGACACCGTCCAGCCGTACCTCGACCTGCTTGCGGCGGGCGTGACCTACGTGGGTGAGGGAGAGCGCGCCCGGCTCGTGAAGATCTGCCACAACGTGATGCTCGGCGTCGTCGCTCAGTCGCTCGCCGAGATCACCGTGCTGGCGGAGAAGGGCGGCATCTCGCGCGCGGACTTCCTCTCCTTCCTCAACGGCAGCGTGATGGGCTCGATGTTCACGCGCTACAAGACGCCGGCCTACGTCAACCTGGACTTCACGCCGACCTTCACGCCCGAGTTGCTCCTGAAGGACTTCGACCTCGGCTTCGAGGCCGCACGCGGGCACGGCGTGCCGATGCCGGTGGCCGCCGCGGCGGCCGAGCTCGTCCGAGGAATGCACGGGGCGGGCTACGTCGACGTCGACTTCGCAGCGCTGCTCGAGCTCGAAGCGCGCGCGTCGGGACTCGACCTGCGCTCGGAGGACGTGGACGTGGGCGACGGCCTGGAGCCGGCCGAGGGGGACGCGGCCGCGGTTTCCGCGCGCGTGTAGAAGCCGAAGCGCGCGGTGCGGAGGCTAGGCGGCGGCCCGGGCGGGCGTCCCGCGCCGCACCAGCGGCGGCGGGCTGGCGCGCGCGAACTCGGGCGGTGCTATCGCGAGGTAATGCTTGAAGGACCAGTCGACGAACTGGCGCGACCTGATGCCGCGCAGCGCCAGCGCCAGCAGCCGCGGCGGCACGCGCGGAACGAGGTGCTGGGTCTCGAGCATCCAGCGGAACTTCCACTCGTGCGCCGCCGAGAAGTCGCCGTAGCGGACCAGCGCCGAGGCGACCGGCTGGCGGCCCTCGACGACGGCGCGCAGCTCACGGCCGCAGGCGATGCCGAAGTACAGGGCGGTGCGGATGCCCTCGGCGGTGAGCGGCAGGCAATGCCCCGCCGAGTCGCCGACGTAGAAGATGCCGTCCTCGGTCGCGTCGCGCAGCTTGTGCGGGATCCAGTTGCCCTGGTAGCGGACAGGGTCGCGCTCGAGGTCCTCCGCGAGCAGGACGGTCGTGTCCTTCACGTGGAAGCGCGGGTCGAACGAGCCGACGCCCACCCGCACCTCGTCCGAGGCCGGGAAGCTCCAGCCGTACCCCGCGGGCACGTAGCGGCGGTCGATCCAGATCTCGAGCTCGTCGCCCGCGCCCCAGGGATGCACCTCGAGGCCGCGTGACAGAGGAGCGTCGGGGGGCTGATAGCCCGAGCCCAGCACGCGCCGCCACCCCAGAGCGTCCACGACGAGCGGCGCCGAGAGATCACCGCGGTCGGTGTGAACCGTGTTGCCGCTGCGCCCGTTCACCTTGGCGGTCTCGAACGAGGCGTCGCTCTGCTCCCACAGCAGCCGGCACAGCTCCGGGTAGTCGAACGTCGAGAACGTCCAGGGCAGCTCGAGCACCGAGGTGCCGTGGGGCGTGTGGACGACGAGCCGCCCGAAGGTCTGCCGGTGCGCGTCCATCAGTCCCAGCTCCTGCAGCCACGCGGTGGGGATCCCGCACGCGGAGGTCTGCCGCTCGCCGATCTCGTAGCGGTCGAGGACGAGCACGCGCGCACCGCTCCCCGCGAGCTCGCGCGCCACCGCCAGCCCGGCGAAGCTGGCCCCGCAGATGAGGACGTCGTGGTCCCCGCCGAGCGGGGTGCGGGCGGAGCCGCGCAGGGTGCGTCGTGTTGGCATTCGGTTGAGGAGGGTACCGGGGGCCGGGATATCGCTAGGCTTGTCGCCTCAGTGCCGGATACACAGACGATTACTCCACCTAAGACCGTCGAGGGCTCGGACGGATTGCTCCTCGAGATCGACGGTCAGATAGTTCCCAACTACGACGCGACCATCGTTCCCTTCGACGAGGGGGACGTCGTTTCGGGCAGCGTCGTTCGGATCGATCAGGACGAGGTCCTGGTCGACATCGGCTACAAGAGCGAGGGCGTCATTCCGATGAATGAGCTCTCGATCCGCAAGTCGGTCGATCCGCACGACGAGGTCGAGCTCGGCGAGGAGGTCGACGCCCTAGTCCTCACCAAGGAGGACCAGGACGGGCGCCTCGTGCTCTCCAAGAAGCGTGCGCGCTTCGAGAAGGCATGGCGCAAGATCGAGGCCGCCGCCGAGTCGGGCGAGCCGGTCGAGGGGACCGTCATCGAGGTCGTCAAGGGCGGCCTCATCATCGACCTCGGGGTGCGCGGCTTCCTGCCCGCCTCGCTCGTCGACATCCGGCGCGTCCAGAACCTGGACGAGTTCCTCGGCACGAAGATCGAGTGCAAGGTCATCGAGCTGAACCGCTCGCGCAACAACGTGGTGCTGTCGCGCCGCGCGGTCCTCGAGGAGGAGCGCAAGGAGGTCCGCCAGCAGATCCTCGACCGCCTGCAGCCCGGCATGGTCGTGGAGGGCGCGATCTCCAACATCGTCGACTTCGGCGCCTTCGTCGACCTCGACGGGATCGACGGCCTGATCCACATCTCCGAGCTCTCCTGGTCGCACGTCAACCATCCTTCCGAGATCCTCTCGATCGGCGATGTCGTGCCGGTCAAGGTGCTCGACATCGACCGCGACCGCCAGCGCATCTCCCTGGGCCTCAAGCAGACCCAGGAGGACCCGTGGCAGCGCGTGATCGACACCTACCGGATCGGCGACGAGCTCGAGGGCAAGGTCACCAAGGTCGTGACCTTCGGCGCCTTCGTCGAGATCATGGACGGCGTCGAGGGCCTCGTGCACATCTCCGAGCTCGCCCACCACCACGTGGAGAACCCGCGTGAGATCGTCGAGCCCGGCCAGGACGTTCGCGTGAAGATCCTCGAGATCGACTCGGAGCGGCGCCGGCTGTCGCTCTCGGTCAAGCGGGTCGAGGAGCAGCTCGCGCACATCAAGTCGGCCGCCGCGGCAGGAGCAGCCGCCGCCGGCGAGGCCGAGGCGGAGATCGGCGAAGTTCCGGACCTCGGCCTGTCAGAGGACGTGTTCGCGGGGCCGCAGGTGAGCGGCGCCGACGACCTGCGCGCGGTGCTCTCGAGCGTTCAGCCGGTCGAGGACGTCCCGGAGACGGCGCCGGAGCCGGCCGCCGAGCCCGCGCTCGACCCGGATGCGCCCGAGCCCGCGGCCGCCGCCGAGCCTGAGTCAGAGCCGCTCGCCGTAGAGCCGGCCGCCGCAGAGCCGGTCGCGGCTGAGCCTGAGGCAGAGCCGGTCGCCGCAGAGCCCGAGCCCGCCGCAGAGCCGGTCGCGGCGGAGCCTGAGGCAGAGCCGGTCGCCGCAGAGCCCGAGCCCGCCGCAGAGCCGGTCGCGGCGGAGCCTGAGGCAGAGCCGGTCGCCGCAGAGCCCGAGCCCGCCGCTGACAGGCAGCCCGAGCCCGAGCCCGCCGCGCCGCCCGAGCCCGCGGCCGGCGAGCAGCCCTCCGAGTAGCGCACCCGCCGTGGCCGTTCCGTTCGTCGGCCTCACCGGAGGCCTCGGATCGGGCAAGTCGACGGCCCTCGAGGCGCTCGCCGAGCTCGGCGCCGCCACGCTGTCGAGCGACGCCGTCGTTCACGAGCTGCTCGCCACGGACGAGCTGCGCGACATCCTCGTCGAGCGCCTGGGCCCGGAGCTGGCGCCCGGCGGCGCCGTCGATCGCTCGCGCGTGGCCGAGCGCGTCTTCGGCGACGACGAGGCGCGCGCGTGGCTCGAGGGCGTGCTGTGGCCGCGCGTCGGCGAGCGCGTCGCGAAATGGCGCGCGGGACTGAACGACGTCGACCCACAGCCGCGGGCGGCTGTGGTGGAGGTCCCGCTCCTCTTCGAGTCCGACATGGAGGGCATCTTCGACGCCACCATCGCCGTCGTCGCCGAGGAGGACGTACGTGAGCGGCGCGCGGGCGCGCGCGGGCACGCGAGCGTCGCCGAGCGAACCGGGCGCCAGCTACCCCAGGAGGAGAAGGCGGCGCGCGCGGACCACACCGTGCGGAACGACGGCTCGGTCGATGCGCTCCGTTCCGAGCTCGCGGCTGTTCTTGACAAGCTGGACCCGCAGTTTGCGTGAATTCAAGCCACGGCCGTCCCATGCAGTTGCCAAACTCGACCGACCCCCGATGAGCACCCGGGCCGCCCGCATGCCCCGCCGTCGCACGAGCGCGCGCGTCAAGCGCCGCCGTCGCGTCGCGCTACTGGTGGTGGCGGTGGCGCTCGCCGCCTTCCTGGCCGCGCTCGTTACGGGGCTGGGGCCGCTCGGCGACGCGGTGCGCGAGCTCACCCTCCCGCTGAAGCACGAGGACATCATCCGCCAGCAGGCCGAGGACAAGGAGCTCGACCCGGCGCTGATCGCGGCGGTCATCTTCGAGGAGTCGCGCTTCCGCGACCAGACCTCGCACGCAGGCGCGCGCGGCCTGATGCAGATCACGCCCGACACGGCCGCCTTCATCGCGAGGCACTCGGGCGGCTTCCGCTTCGAGCAGGCCGACCTCGCGGAGCCGCAGATCAACATCTCGTACGGCTCCTACTTCCTGCGCTACCTCATCGACCACTACGACGGCGACGAGGCCGCGGCCCTCGCCGCCTACAACGCGGGAATCGGGAACGTCGACGGCTGGGTCGAGGAGGCGGGTGGCATCGACTCGTTCGACGCCGGCTCGGATGTGCCCTTCCCCGAGACCCGCGCCTATGTCGAGAACGTGCTCGAGCGCCGCGGCGAGTACCGCGAGCACTACGGCAACGAGCTCGGCGTCTGACGCGCTGCGCCTCGCGCGACCGACTCAGCGCGTCGCCTGCTCCCAGGCCGCGTACGCCTGCTCGACGGCGCGCTTGGCCTCGGCGTGGCGTTCCGTCGAGCGCTTGCTGCTCGTCGGGCTGAGCCAGTGGGACGGATCGGCCAGCTCGTCCTCGAGCGGCGGCCAGGGCCTTCTCCGCGCGCTCGACGTCGCGCTCGAGGTCGGCGATCCGGCGCTGCTGGTTCTTCGACGGGCCGGCGGGCGTCGCGCTCCGCTTGCCGCCGTTGCCGTCGCCGCCGCGCGGGCGCCGCCGCGGCCGCCCGCTCGCTTCGCGCCTGGTCGCGCGCGCCCGCCTCGGCGAGGCGGCGCTCCTCGCGCAGCCGCGAGTACTCGGCCCAGCCGCCCTCGTAGCTCCGCAGGCGCGCCGTCCTCGAGCGCGAACGTGCGGGTGCCCGACCGCGTCGAGCAGCGCCCGGTCGTGCGAGACGAGCAGGACGGCTCCCCTCGAACGACGACAGCGCGTCCTCGAGCGCCTCGCGCGCGTCGAGGTCGAGGTGGTTCGTCGGCTCGTCGAGGATCAGCACGTTCGCGCCCGAGCTCACCAGGATCGCCAGCGACAGCCTGCGCCGCTCGCCGCCCGAGAGCCCGTCGAGCGGCTTCTCCACCTCCTCGCCGCTGAACAGGAAGCGGCCGAGCAGCGCGCGCGCCTTGTTCGGCGTGAGGCCGGTGGCGCGCTGTGCGGCGTCGAGCACCGTGCCGCTCGAGCCGAGCTCCTCGGCGTGCTGGGAGAGGTAGCCGAGCGACGACGTTGTGGCCGCGTCCGGAGGCGCCCGCCGTCCAGCTCGCGGCGGCCGGCGAGCGCGTCGATCAGGGTCGTCTTGCCGGCGCCGTTGGGTCCCACCAGCGACACGTGCTCGCCGCGCTCGAGCCAGAGCTCGCCGTCCTCGAGCAGCGTGCGTCCGGGCACCTCGAGCCGGCCGTCCTCGAGCTCGAGCACGACCCGGCCGGCTGCGCTCGGCGGTCCCGAAGCTGAAGCCGAGCGAGCGGTTGTCGCGCGGGTCGCGCTCGATCCGCTCCATCTTGTCCAGTCGCTTCACCCGCGACTGCGCCTGGCGCGCCTTGGTCGCCTTGTAGCGGAAGCGCTCGATGAATCGCTCCATGCGCGCGATCTCCGCCTGCTGCTTCTCGATCTGCTTGCCGAGCTGGAGCTCGCGCGCGGCGGCCTCGAGCCGCCAGTTGTGCCAGCTCCCGGGGAAGAAGCGCGAGCGGCCCGCCTCGAGCTCGAGCACCGAGGTGCCGACCGCCTCGAGGAACCAGCGGTCGTGCGCCACGAGGATCGACCGCGGCGTCGAGGTCGACCAGGTAGCCCTCGAGCCACTCGAGCGAAGCGATGTCGAGGTGGTTCGTGGGCTCGTCGAGCAGCAGCAGATCGGGGTCGGCGGCGAGGACGCGCGCGAGCGACGCGCGCGTCAGCTCGCCGCCCGAGAAGCTCGCGAGGCTGCGATCGAGCTGCGCGTCGGCGAAGCCGAGACCGTGAACGGGGGCCGATCGCGCGTTCGCGCCAGTTCCAGCCGCCCGCGTGCTCGAGGCGCGCCTGGACGCGCGAGTAGCGGTTGAGCAGCGTCACCGTCGTCGGGTCGCTCGGCCATCTCGCCCTCGAGCCGGCGCAGCTCGTCCTCGAGCGCGACGAGATCGCGGCAGCCCGACAGCACGTAGTCGCGCAGGCTCAGGTCGCGCTCGCGCGGCGGCCGCTGGTCGTGCAGGCCACCCGCGTGCCCTTCTCGAAGACGAGCTCTCCGCCGTCGATGCCGGTCTCGCCGGCGATCATCCGCAGGAGCGTCGTCTTGCCCGCTCCGTTGCGGCCGGCGAGCGTCATGCGGTCGCCGCGCTCCAGCTTGAAGGAGACGCCGCGGAACAGCGGGGAGCCCGCCATGTCCTTGTCGAGAGCGCTTGCGATCAGCACGGCCATGGCCTGCTTCGAGGCTACCGCCGGGCGTTGTTCGGCATCCTGACGGGTAGAGGGAGGCGTGGACCAGGAGCTCCGACAGCTACGGCGGGAGGAGGCGCGGCAACGTACGCGCCGCAACCGGCGCGTCGCGCTGGGCTCGGTGCTGGCGCTCGGCGCGGCGGTCGCTGTCGTCGTGCTCGTCCTTCCCGACGGCGGCGAAGAGGGCTCGGAGGCGAGCGGCGCGGAGGAGGCCGAGCCCGCGACTCTCCCCGGCGGGGGGCGCAGCATCTTCCCCGAGCGCCGTGTCGTGGCCTATTACGGAGCGCCCCAGGACCGCGAGCTGGGCGCGCTCGGCCTCGGACCGCCCGCGCGAGCCGCTCGCCGGCTCCGCCGCCAGGCGAGCGGCTACGAGCGGCCGGACCGCCCCGTGCTCCCGGCATTCGAGCTGATCTCGACGATCGTGCACGCAGACCCGGGCGACGATGGCGACCACTCCGCCCGCCAGCCGGACCGGGTCATCGGGCGTTACCTGCGCGCCGCGCGTCGCAACGACATGCTGCTGATCCTCGACATCCAGCCGGGCTACGCGCCCTTCATGCGCGAGGTACGCGCGCTGCGGCGCTGGCTCGAGGAGCCCGACGTCTCGCTGGCGCTCGACCCGGAGTGGAGCATGCAGCCGCCCGTGTTGCCGGGCCAGGAGATCGGGTCGACGAGCGCTGCGGTCGTAAACGAGGTGTCGGCGTACCTGTCGCGCATCGTCCGCGAGCACAATCTGCCCGAGAAGCTGCTCGTCGTGCACCGCTTCACGCAGGACATGATCGAGAACGAGGACGCCCTGAAGCGCTACCCGGGCGTCGCCCTCACCGTCAACGTCGACGGATTCGGCAACCGGCTCAACAAGCGCTCGAAGTACCGCGAGTTCACGCGCGGCCGCCACGCCCGCCACAACGGCTTCAAGCTCTTCTACGACGAGGACACGAACCTGATGCAGCCGCGCGGCGTGCTGTCGTTGCGGCCGCCGCCGGAGCTCGTCGTCTACGAGTGACCATCCGCGGCGGCCGCTAACGTAATTCGGTCATGCCCGAGTTTCGCGTCAACCCCGCCTACCGGCCCGTCGCGGACCAGCCCGAGGCTCTTGCGCAGCTTGCCGAGGGCATCGATTCCGGGGACCGCTTCCAGACGCTGCTCGGCGTCACCGGCTCGGGCAAGACGGCGACGATGGCGTTCACGATCGAGCAGGTCCAGCGGCCGGCGCTCGTGATCGCCCACAACAAGACGCTGGCTGCGCAGCTCTGCAACGAGTTCCGCGAGTTCTTCCCGGACAACGCGGTCGAGTACTTCGTCTCGTACTACGACTACTACCAGCCCGAGGCCTACGTCCCGGCGCAGGACCTCTACATCGAGAAGGACTCCTCGATCAACGAGGAGATCGACCGGCTGCGGCACGCGGCCACGAGCGCACTGTTCGCGCGCCGCGACGTGATCGTGGTGGCGCAGCGTCTCCTGCATCTACGGCCTCGGCTCGCCGCAGAAGTACAACTCGCAGGTCACGCTGCTGACGAAGGGCGAGATGGTCGATCGCGACGAGATCCTGCGCAAGCTCGTCGACAACATGTACACGCGCAACGACGCCACGCTCGGGCGCGGCTCCTTCCGCGTGCGGGGCGAGACGCTCGAGGTCTTCCCGGCCTACGCGGAGTCGGCCTACCGGGCGGTCTTCTTCGGGGACGAGATCGAGCAGATCCAGCACTTCGACCCGCTCACCGGCGAGGTCTTCCAGGAGCTCGGGCACGCCGGCATCTGGCCGGCCACGCACTACGCGACCGACCGGAGACGCTCGAGGGCACGATCGGCCAGATCCGCGACGAGCTCGAGGCGCGCTGCAAGGAGCTCGAGGAGCAGGGCAAGCTGCTCGAGTCGCATCGGCTGCGCCAGCGCACGCAGTTCGACATGGAGATGCTGCGCGAGCTCGGCTACTGCAACGGCATCGAGAACTACTCGCGCATACCTCGACGGCCGTGCAGCCCGGCGAGCGGCCCTTCTGCCTGCTCGACTTCTTCCCGGACGACTTCGTCTGCTTCGTCGACGAGTCGCACCAGACGGTCCCGCAGATCGGCGGCATGTACGAGGGCGACCGCTCGCGCAAGCAGACGCTCGTCGAGTACGGCTTCCGGCTGCCGAGCGCGCTCGACAACCGGCCGCAGACCTTCGACGAGTACCTCGAGCACGCGCCGCAGATCGTCTTCGTGTCGGCCACGCCCGGCGACTTCGAGCGCAACCACTCAAGCCGGATCGTCGAGCAGATCGTCCGCCCGACCGGGCGTCGTCGACCCCGAGGTCGACGTGCGCGAGACGAAGAACCAGATCGACGACCTGATGGAGGAGATCCGACAAGCGCGTCGAGGTGGAGGAACGGACGCTCGTCACGACGCTGACCAAGAAGATGGCCGAGGACCTGACCGACTACCTGCTCGAGTACGGCTTCCGGGTCCGCTACCTGCACTCCGAGATCGACACGCTCGAGCGCATCCAGATCATCCGCGAGCTGCGGCTCGGCGAGTTCGACGTCCTGGTCGGCGTCAACCTGCTGCGCGAGGGCCTCGATCTGCCCGAGGTCTCGCTGGTGGCGATCCTCGACGCGGACAAGGAGGGCTTCCTCCGCGGCGAGACGTCGCTGATCCAGACGATCGGCCGCGCCGCCCGCAACATCCGCGGCAAGGTGATCATGTACGCCGACAAGGAGACGGCGGCGATGCGCACACGCGATCGAGGAGACGGACCGCCGCCGCGCCATCCAGGTCGCCTACAACGAGGAGCACGGCATCACGCCGGCGACGATCCAGAAGGGCATCTCGGACATCAGCGACTTCCTGATGATGGAGTCGAAGGTGCCGGCCGGCCGCGGCCGCCGCAAGCGCGAGACCGAGGGCATGTCGGCGGAGGACATCCGCAAGACGATCGTGGAGCTCGAGGAGGAGATGCTGGCCGCGGCCGACGACCTGCGCTTCGAGTACGCGGCCAAGCTGCGCGACGAGATCAAGGCGCTGCGCCGCGAGCTCGACGAGGCCGAGGCGAGCGCCTGAGCTCCCCCGCCCGCGGGCAGGCGACGGCGTTACCCTTCGCAGCCCGTGAGTGACGAACGCGAGAAGCAGTCGCCGGCCGCAGCCGCCGCCGAGCAGGTCAGGGCGATTGTCGAGGCGGCCGAGCGCGAGACCGAGTCGCAGCTGCGCCGCGTCCAGCAGGCCGCCGACGGCCTGGCCGGCCGCGCGGACGAGATCGAACGCGAGCTGGAGCGCCTGGCCGAGGGCGTGCGCGACGCGATCAGGCAGCTTCGCGAGGACCTGAAGCAGCTGCCCGGGGGGGCGAAGCGGCCCGCGGAAGCGGCAGCGGAGGGCGGGGCCGAGGAGGCCGCGGCGGAGGCCGCGCCTGAGCCCGTCGGGCGTGGCGCGGCCGTTGCCCATGAGGAGCCCGGCGCGGCTCCGCGGTCCGTGGCGGGGCCGGGGCCGGATGCGCCGCCCGACCCGGTGACCGGCGGAGCCGCCGTCGCCCACGCGGAGCCCCCCGAGGACATCAAGCCGGCGGCGGAGCGAGACCAGGCGACAGAGGTCCGCCCCGAGCCCGGGGATGGCGAGGCCCAGGAACCAACAGGAGCCGGCGCCGGGAACGAGGGCGCTCGAGTGATCGCCCTCAACATGGCGCTGAGCGGCTCCACACGTGACGAGACCGCCGCCTACCTCGCCGAGAACTTCGAGCTCGACGACCCGAACGCGCTGCTCGACGACGTGTACGCCCGCGCGGGCGGCTGAGCGGCTACTCGGCCGGCGAGGCCAGCTCGATCAGGTTTCCGTCAGGATCGCGGACGTAGGCGACGTCCTGACCCCAGGGCTTGGTCTGCGGCTCGGTGACCGCCTCGGCGCCCGCCTCGATGGCGCGCCCGTACGCCCCCGCGACATCCTCCGTCACGAAGCACACCTCGAAGGCCGGTCGGGTGTCGTTCACCGTCGCCGAGCCGTACACGCCCGGGAGGTTGGAGGCCGCGAGCTCATGTGTGGCAAAGGCGAGCGCCGTTGCGCCCGTCTCGAGCTCCCCGTAGTCGCCGCTCTCGTGCAGGAAGCGGCGGCTCAGCCCGATGGCCCGCTCGTAGAAGGCGAGGCTGCGGGCGACATCCTCGACATAGAGGATCGTGTAGCCAAAGCGCACGGCTATGCGCCGGCGCCCGCCGGGCCCTCGTCGAGCCGGTCGAGGATGCGGAAGGCGGCGGCCCGTTGTGCGCGGAGCTCCTCGATGAACTCACGGTGGTCCTCGGCCATCCTGCGCGTGTGCTCACGAAGCAGCTGCGTCTCGGCATCGAAGCGCTCCAGCATCCGCTCGAATCCGGCGTCGGCATGGCTGATCATCGCGTCGGTCGACTTCTCGTGCCGCTGCAGTAGCTCTCGCATGAAGACACGATCGTCGGCGTCCATCCGTGGAATTGTCTCACGGCTCATGTGACGCGAGACAGCACTGTGCAACAACTTCGCTAATTCCGAAAAGCGAACACAGGTTCGATCCGAATACGGCTCTACACTCGTTATCGGCTTGATTCCCAGTGGCGAAATCGTCGTCTCGGGCGCGCGGGAGCACAACCTCAGGGACCTCCACCTGAGGCTGCCGCGCAACTCGTTGATCGTGATCACCGGCCTGTCCGGGTCGGGCAAGTCGAGCCTCGCGTTCGACACGATCTACGCCGAGGGGCAGCGCCGCTACGTCGAGTCGCTGTCGGCGTACGCGCGCCAGTTCCTGGGCCAGATGGACAAGCCGGACGTGGACTCGATCGAAGGCCTGTCGCCGGCCATCTCGATCGACCAGAAGACGACGTCGCGCAACCCGCGCTCGACGGTCGGCACGGTCACCGAGATCTACGACTACCTGCGCCTCCTCTGGGCCCGGGTCGGCCACCCCCACTGCTACAACTGCGGCCGCCCGATCGAGGCCCAGTCCGCCGAGCAGATCATCGACCAGGTGATGACGAGGCCGGAGGGCGCCAAGTTCATGGTGCTGGCGCCCGTCATCCGAGGACGCAAGGGCGAGTACGGAAAGCTGTTCGAGGAGCTGCGGGCGGAGGGCTTCACGCGCGTGAAGGTGGACGGTGAGCTGCGCCGCCTCGAGGAGGACATCGTCCTCGACAAGAAGTACAAGCACGACATATCGGTCGTGATCGATCGCCTCGTGATGCGGCCGGACCTGCGCAAGCGCCTCGCGGACTCGATCGAGACCGCCGTGGCGCGCGCCGAGGGGATCGTCGACATCGAGGACGTGGAGACGGAGCAGGTCACCACCTACTCGGAGCGCTTCATGTGCCTCCACTGCGGCACGTCCATGCCCGAGCTCGAGCCGCGGATGTTCTCGTTCAACTCCCCGCACGGCGCCTGCCCGCGCTGCACCGGCCTGGGCTCGCAGATGGAGATCGACCCCGAGCTGATCGTGCCCGATCCGTCGCTCTCGCTCAACGATGGCGCGATCCTGCCGTGGTCGACGAGCGCGTCGAGCTACTACGAGCAGATGACGCAGGCGATCGCCGACAAGTGGGAGGTCGACCGGGACCGGGCCTGGGAGGACCTGCCGGAGGACGTGCGCGACTGCTTCCTGCACGGCACCAACGGCGAGCGCATCTACATCTCCTACCGCAACCGCTACGGCCGCCGGCGCTCCTACACCACCACCTTCGAGGGGATCGTTCCGAACCTCGAGCGCCGCTACCGGGAGACCGACTCGGACTGGTCACGGGAGAAGATCGAGGAGTACATGACGCTCCGCCCGTGCCCCGACTGCCACGGGGCGCGCCTGCGGCCGGAGTCGCTCGCGGTCAAGGTCGGCGGGCTCGGCATCGACGAGTTCACGCGCATGTCGGCGCGGCGCGCGATCGACTGGGTCGACGGGCTCGAGCTGTCGGACACGGAGCGCCAGATCGCCCGCATGATCCTGCGCGAGATCGACGAGCGGCTGCGTTTCCTCGACAACGTGGGCGTCGGCTACCTGTCGCTCGAGCGCGCGGCGGCGACCCTGTCGGGCGGCGAGGCCCAGCGGATCCGGCTGGCGACGCAGATCGGATCCTCGCTGGTGGGCGTGCTGTACATCCTCGACGAGCCGTCGATCGGCCTGCACCAGCGCGACAACGAGCGGCTGATCGCGACGCTCGAGCGGCTGCGCGATCTCGGCAACACCGTGATCGTCGTCGAGCACGACGAGGGAACGATGCTCGCGGCCGACCACCTCGTGGACCTCGGCCCCGGCGCGGGCGAGCACGGCGGGCACCTCGTCGCCGAGGGCACGCCCGAGCGCGTGATGCGCACGGAGGGCTCGCTCACCGGTCAGTACCTGGCGGGGAAGCGCGAGATCCCGACGCCGAAGAAGCGGCGCCGCCCGAGCGGCTACATCGAGGTCGAGGGCGCCTCCCAGCACAATCTGCAGGACATCAACGTCAAGGTGCCCCTGGGCGTGTTCTGCACCGTCACCGGCGTTTCCGGATCGGGCAAGTCGACGCTCGTCAACGAGGTGCTCTTCAAGGCGGTGGCGAAC
Organism: uncultured Thermoleophilaceae bacterium; assembly: GCA_963788595.1. Taxonomy (GTDB): domain Bacteria; phylum Actinomycetota; class Thermoleophilia; order Solirubrobacterales; family Thermoleophilaceae; genus JACVRW01. The sequence continues at coordinate 366,831 of CAWBHC010000005.1, read as the reverse complement.
CGGCTGCACCGGGCCAAGCAGCGGCCGGGCGCGCACCGCCGCATCAAGGGCCTCGACCAGGTCGACAAGATCATCAACATCGACCAGTCGCCGATCGGCCGCACGCCGCGCTCGAACCCGGCGACCTACATCGGGCTGTTCGACCACATACGCGAGCTCTACTCGCGCACCCAGGAGGCCCGCGCGCGCGGCTACAAGCCGGGTCGCTTCTCGTTCAACGTCAAGGGCGGCCGCTGCGAGGTGTGCCGCGGCGACGGCCAGATCAAGATCGAGATGCACTTCCTGCCGGACGTCTACGTCCCGTGCGAGCAGTGCCACGGCAAGCGCTACAACCGCGAGACGCTCGAGGTGCGCTTCAAGGGGAAGACGATCGCCGACGTGCTCGACATGACCGTCGAGGAGGCGGTCGACTTCTTCCAGCACATCCCGAAGATCAAGCGCCGGCTGCAGGCGCTGCACGACGTGGGCCTCGACTACATCCGGCTCGGCCAGCCGGCCACGACGCTGTCCGGCGGTGAGGCCCAGCGCGTCAAGCTCGCGTCCGAGCTCTCGAAGATCGCCACCGGGCGGACGCTCTACATCCTCGACGAGCCGACCACGGGCCTGCACTTCGCCGACGTCGAGCGTCTGCTCGAGATGCTGAACCGGCTCGTGGAGCAGGGCAACACGGTCGTCGTGATCGAGCACAACCTCGACGTGATCAAGACGGCGGACCGCATCATCGACCTCGGCCCCGAGGGCGGCGAGGAGGGCGGTCGCCTGGTCGCGCAGGGCACCCCCGAGCAGGTCGCCGCCGTGGCGGACTCCCACACGGGCGCGCTTCCTGGCGCGGATGGTCAAGCCGAGCGGCGGCGCGAAGCGGCGGCGCTCGAGCCGAAGGTGGCCGCGGCGGCTTAAGGGCGCCGCGGCGGGGCCGGCGCACGACGGCTGGGGAAGGGGTGCGCTCCGCGAGCGCAAGCCGTCCTGACTTTGCCCGCCAGGAGCGGGCAAAGTCAGGACGAAGCCCCGAATCCACCCGGGCCGCACGGGCGCAGGCTAAGCCACAACCACCGGCCGCTCATACCCGAGCTCCCGCGCCCCCGCCTCGGCCAGCTCGGCCCCGCCGAAGCGCTCCAGCAACCGCAGCGCCAGGTCGAGGCCGCATGCCGGCGCCCCGGCGGTGAGGATGTCGCCGTCGTCCACGACGCGCGCCTCGATCACCTCGATGGCGCCGTGGGCGCGCAGGTCGTCGAGCGCGCCGGGGTTGGTGGTGGCCCGGCGGCCGTCGAGGATGCCCGAGCGGGCCAGCAGCAGGGCGCCCGTGCACACCGACGCGACGGTCGTCCCGGCGGCATGCCGGGCCGCGATCGCCGCGGGGATCTCGCCGCGCTCGGCCTGGCTCCAGGCGCCCTCCGGGGTGCGGTCCATCCAGCCGCCGCCCGGCACGAGCGAGCACGTCCGGGCGCTCGGAGAGCGCTCCGTGAGCGGAGATCACGGCGCCGTGGTCGGCCTTGACCTCGCGCGCGCCCTCGAGCGTCACGAGCCGGGCGGTCACGTCCTCGCGGAGCTGGGCGAGGCTCCCGAGCACCTCCCAGGGGCCCATCGCGTCGAGCTCGTCGAAGCCATCGAAAAGAAGGATCTCGGCGTTCATGCCGTGCAGCGTCCCAGCGGCCGAGCGCGACGTCGAGTGGCAGGAATGCCAATATGCATTAGATTCCTGCCATGAGCTCACCTCGTCGCGTCGTGGCGCTCGTGATGGAGGAGGTCGTGGCCTTCGACCTCGCCATCCCGGCTCAGGTCTTCGGACGCGACCCGGGCCTGTACGAGTGGGCCGTCTGCGCGCCGGAGCCGGGCCCGGTGCCCACCGAGACCGGCTTCGACGTGCTGGTGCCGCACGGGCTCGAGGCGCTCGAGGGCGCCGACACGATCGTCGTGCCGGGCATCGGCGACCGCGCCTGGCCGCTGCCGCCCGAGCCGCTCGAGGCCCTGCGCGAGGCCGCCGGGCAGCGGCGCTCGCGTGGCGTCGATCTGCACCGGCGCCTTCGTCCTCGCCGCCGCCGGCCTGCTCGACGGCCGCCGCGCCGCCACGCACTGGCGCTACGCCTCGCTCCTGGCGCGCGGGTTCCCGGCCGTCGAGGTGGACCCGAACGTGCTCTATGTGGACGACGGGGACGTGCTCAGCTCGGCCGGCATGGCCGCGGGCATCGATCTCTGCCTGCACATGGTGAGGAAGGATCACGGCGCCGAGGTCGCGAACGGGATCGCCAGGCGGATCGTCGTGGCGGCCCACCGCGACGGCGGGCAGGCCCAGTTCGTCGAGCGGCCGCTGCCGGAAGCGGGCGGCGGCCTCGCGGCGACGCGCGCCTGGATGGAGGAGCGGCTCGACAGTCAATCTCACGGTGGACGAGATGGCGCGGCACGCCTCCTGCAGCCCGCGTTCGTTCGCGCGGCGCTTCCGCGCCGAGACCGGCACGACCCCGCTTCAATGGCTGATCGGGCGGCGCGTGGCAGAGGCGCAGCGCCTGCTCGAGGGCACCGAGCTGCCCGTGGAGCAGGTGGCCGCGCGGGCGGGCTTCGGCACCGCCGCGGCGCTACGGCAGCATTTCGGCCGGGCGCTCTCGACCTCGCCGAGCGCCTACCGGCGCGCCTTCCGGCCCCAGCCCGGTCCGGCGTAGCGGCCGCGCCTCTGAGAAGCTGCCGCCGTGAGCGACGCCTGGCTGTGGTGGCAGAAATGGCGCTGGTACGAGCGCAACTCGCTCCCCTGGAACCGCGCCCGAATCCACCGCGAGCTCGCCCGCAGGCGCGCCTTCGCGCGCTGGCCGCTCCACGGCAACGTGCTCGAGGCGCTGCAGGAGGGGCGCCTCGAGATCGGCGAGCACACGCTCTTCGAGCCGCACGTCTGGCTGACGGCACCGGACGCCGCCCGCATCGTGATCGGCACGCAGACCGTTCCTCAACATCGGCGTGATGGTCGCCTCGGTCGAGTACGTCCAGATCGGCGACCACTGCATGTTCGCCAACGGCTGCTTCATCACGGACGGCAACCACCGCTTCGACGACCCGATTCGCCCTGTGCCCTGGCAGGGCTTCACGAGCAAGGGGCCGACGACGGTCGGCAACAACGTCTGGTGCGGGGCCCACGTCGTCATCACGAGCGGCGTCACGATCGGCGAGCGCTCGGTGATCGGCGCCAATAGCGTCATCACGCGTGACATCCCGCCGTTCTCGATCGCCGCGGGTGCGCCCGCGCGCGTGCTCAGGCAGGTCGAGTATCCGGAGGAGCTGGGGCTGCCCTAGTGCCGCGACACATCGGACGGCCCCAGCGTTCCGGAATCAGCAGAAGACGACGAGGTGGAACGGGCGGTCCTGCTCGACTCCGCCGCCGTTCTCGGTGCGAACCGCCACGCCGTTCACGTTGGTGGCGAGCGACGAGACGCTGATGTGGCTGTTCTGCGGGGGCGCCGCGGCGCTGGCGTCGGCGATCGTCGCGAAGTACGCGCAGCCGCGGATGTCGCTGTCGAAGATGACCTGGTAGCGGCCGGCCGCGGTGCGAGCGGCCTGGGCGCTCCGGCCCCGGACGATCTGGCCGCCACCGTTGACAACCGCGAAGCGCGCCGCTCCGTGGGACAGGAGCGACTGCGGCACGGCTCCGAGCGTCGACTCCTTGATGGACCCTCCGCCGAGCGAGTCGCGCTTGGTGTCGTTACCGGTCAGCGACCGCTCCTTGATGTCCTTGCCGGTGACGGTGCCGTTCTTGATGCTCTTGCCGGTGATCACGAGCGCGTAGGCGGACCCTCCCATCGCCATCACGAGGGCGACGAGTGCCACGACCATGGCGGGCGACGGCACGAGCCGCCGGGCCCAACGAGACATGCGCAGATCCTTTCGTCGGGTGCTTGGGCGTACGCGTCAACCCCCTGCCTCCCCCAAAGTTGCTCAAACGAGTCTGGTGGGCCCGGCGGAGAATCATCCGGATCGGGTGATGTGCCGCCAAGTGTTCTGATCGAGCCTGTGTGTCGTACGAGAACGCAGAGGGGAGCGACGGCGTGAGAGGCGCAGGCAGAGTGGTATTCGCGGCGACGATCTTGTTGATCGTCGGCACGCTCAACATCATCTACGGCATCGGGGCCCTGGACGGGGCGAACATCTTCGTCAACGACACGAGGTACATCTTCACCAACCTCAACACGATGGGATGGGTCGATTATCGTCCTCGGCGTGGTCCAGCTCACGGCAGGCTTCTCGCTATTCGCCGGCAACGCCTACGGCCGGATCATCGGCGTCATCGCCGGGAGCCTTGGCGCGATCGCGGCGCTGCTGTCGATCGGAGGCGCCAACCCCTGGTGGTCGCTCGCGATCTTCTTCCTGTGCGTGTCCGTCGTCCACGGCATCCTCGTCTTCGGCGACGGACGAGCGGGTCGCGGAGAGGTAGGCGCTCCGTCCTGTGTCCGGACCGAGGCCGCGCCTGCTGATTGCCTACGACGGCTCCGATCTTGCCAATGCCGCCGTGCGCAGCGCTGCCGAGCTCTTCCCCGGCAGCGCCGCGCTCGTCGTCACCGTTTGGGAGCCGGGCTTGTGGCGCGATCGCGCTCATGAACGCCGGTCCCGACCCGATCGCGAGCCGCTCCCGGTGCCGCCTGATGCGGAACTGGTATCCGAGCTCGACAGGGCCGGGAAGGACCACGCTGCGGTCGTCGCCGACGCGCGCTCAGCTCGCACGGTCTCTCGGCCTCGATGCCGAGCCCCACGCGATCCCGGACGAGCGTGCGCGTGGCCGAGGCGATCGCCGACTTCGCCGCCCGAGCGCGATGTTGCTGCGGTCGTGGTCGGCTCACGCGGCATCTCCGGGCTGCGCTCGCACCTCGTCGGGAGCACCGCGCGGCAGTTGCTCGCGCGCTGCAGGCGTCCAATCGTCGTGGTGCGTGGAGAGGAGGAACGCTGATGTGCCGTTGGAACGCTTACGTCGGTGAGCCGCTGGTGATCGGCGAGCTGCTCTACCGGACCAGGCATCGGGCTGATCGACCAGAGCCTGCACTCCCGAATGGGCGCCGAGACCACCAATGGCGACGGCTTCGGGGTCGGCTGGTACGGCGCCCGCGACCGCACCGTTCCGGCCCGCTACCGCAGCGTCAACCCGGCTTGGAACGACCTCAACCTGCGCGAGCTTGCGGATCACATCGAGTCGCCGCTCTTCATGGCGCACATTCGAGCGGCAGTGGGAAGCCCGGTCCAGCAGATGAACTGCCACCCCTTCCGCCATGGCCGGTGGCTGTTCGTTCACAACGGGCTGATCCGGGGCTTCCAGGCAATGCGGCGAGACCTGCTGCTGGAGGTCGATCCGTCCTCTTCCTCGGGATCGCCGGATCGACCGACTCGGAGCTCCTCTTCCACCTGGCGCTCACGTTCGGCCTCGAGGACGATCCGCTGGGGGCGATGGAGCGGGCGGTCGCGTACGTCGAGTCGAAGGGCGGCGAGCACGGGGTCGAGAACCCGGTGCAGATGACGGTCGGGATCACCGACGGTGAACGCCTGTGGGGCATCCGCTACTCGTCGGAGCACGACTCGCGAACGCTCTTCGTATCGGCAGACCTTGACGCCGTGCGCCGGCTCCACCCCGACAACGAGCGCCTCCAACGGTTGAGTGAGGGCGACCGCGTGGTCGTCTCGGAGCCGCTCGCCGATCTGTCGGGCGCCTGGCTCGAGGTGCCGGAGTCCACGGGCCTCGTCGTCGCGAACGCGGCCGTCGAGCAACAAGCCGTTTCAGCCGCGCTGACCGGCCCGCGTCAGGTCAACCGGGGCGAATGCCCCATCTGCCGCTGAACGACTGACCGGGCTCCAGGCGGACCAGGTCCGTCCCGGTGCGGAACGCGTTCGGCGGGCAGGTCATCGGCTCGACCGCGAGGCTGCGCCGGTCAACATCGGGCAGCGGGTCTCCCGTGAACAGCATCAGATACGGATAGCGCTCATCCACCCAGAGCGTCGAGCTCGTTCCCGCCGCGAGGATCTCGGAGCTGGACGCGAGCAAGGCCGTCGTCCGTCGCGCTCGAGGTCGGTGAACGCGTTGTCGAGCCTGGTCGCGCCGATCGTCCTTGGACGGCGGAAGTCGTAGTCGGTGCCCTCGACCGATTCCGCAGCCACCGGAATGCCACGCTCGTCGGACTGCAGCACCGTTCGCCCGGGCGCGCGCAGGATCAGCGAGTCAACACTCTCGGTCCCGAGCGTCAGGTAGGGATGGGCGCCGCTCCCGAACGGACAGGCCATGCCCCCGACGTTCGTCGCCTTCGTGGTCACGTCGAGGCCTTCCTCGGAGAGCCGATACTCGATCGCCAAGGCGAGCGAGAACGGGTAGCCGGGCCGGGGATGGAGAAGGTGCTCCATCACGACCCGGTGCGGCTCGCGCTCCCCGGCCGTCCAGCCGACCCAGCGAACGAGGCCGTGGATCGCATCCTGCTCCTCGACGTCATCGATCGGGAGCTGGTGGCGCCTCCCGTCGAACTCGTAGCTGCCGTCTTCCAGGCGGTTCGGCCACGGAAGCAGCACCTGGCCCCGGCCGGAGCTGCTCATCTCGTCGATTCCGTATCCGTCGAGCACGTTGCGGCCGGCCGCTGAATAGGTTCGAAGCCCACCGCCGACCTCCACCACCGTCACCCGCTGGTCGCCCAGCGCGATCTCGAACTGCTCGCCGGACGGGGCGGTCACGGCAGCACCACGACGTCGTCCACCAGCCCCAGGCCCTCCGGCCGATGCGTGATGAGCAGGACCGAACGCTCGCCCGGCGGCGCTGAGCACGTCCTCCATCAGCCGCTCCGCGGTTGGCGGGTCGAGATGAGCGGTGGGCTCGTCGAGCACCAGCACGGGAGCGTCGGTGAGCAGCGCCCGGGCGATGACGAGCCGCTGCCGCTGCCCCGCCGAGAGCTCGCGGCCCTGCTCGCCCACATGCGTGTCCAAGCCCTCCGGGAGGTCGCGGACCCAGTGCCCAGAGCCGGGCGCGATCGAGCGCGTGCTCGATCTCGGCGTCGCTCGCCTCGGGCCGTGCGAGCGCGGACGTTCTCGCGGATGCTTGCCGAGAACAGATGCGAGTCCTGGCCGGCGACGGCGATCGCCCGGCGGAGGTCGTCCTGCCGGTAGTCGCGCAGGTCTCTCTCGCCGAGCGTGACGCGGCCCCGCTCGGGGTCGAGGAAGCGGAGGAGCAGATTCACGACGGTCGTCTTCCCGGCCCCACTGGCCCCCAGCAGCGCAACCCGGCGCCCCGGGCTCGAGGCGGAGGCTCACACCGTCGAGCACCGGTGGCTCCCCGGGCGCGTAACGGGCACTCACGTCCTCGAGTGCCACCGCGAACGGCGGGGAGGGGAGGGGCGCCGGCTCCGCGGGATCGACGACGGCGGGCTCCCGATCGATCAGCTCGAGTATCCGCCGGCCGGCGCCGAGCGTCGCCGGCAGCTCGCGGGCGACCGCCGACAGCGGCTGCACCGCCTCGAAGGAGGCGAGCGCGAGCAGGGCGAGCATCGCGATGAGCACGCGATCGAGCTCGCCCGCCGCGTGCGCACCCACCGAGAGCGCGAGCACGGCCGCCACCGTCAGGCCCATCACCAGCAAGCCCAGGCCGTCCGCGAGGCCGGCTGTCAGGGCATCGCGGCGGCCGATTCGCACGAGCGCGCGATCGGCGGCTCGCAGGCGTCCGAGCGCAGCGCCGTCGCCGCCGTACGCGACGAGCTCCGGCGCGGCGCCGAGCAGCTCCACGAGCTCCGTCGACAGCTCGCCACGCGCCGCCGCCTGGCGCCCCGCGGCGCGGCTGCCGAGGTGGCCCGCCAGCGCCGGCACGGCGATCCCGGCGGCGAGCAACCCGAGCGCGAGCACGAGCGCCGCCGCCGGCAGGAAGGCGGCCGTGGCGCCCACGCAGACCGCGCCGGCGAGCAGTGCGACGAGCGGTGGACCGACACCGCGCAGGTAGAGGTTCTGGAACGCGTCCACGTCGGCCACCATGCGCGAGAGCAGGTCGCCCCGCGAGTAGCCCTCGAGCTGCGCGGGCGCCAGCGGCTCGATCCGCTCGTAGACGCGCACCCGCACGCGGCCGAGCACGCGGAGGGCGAGGTCGTGCGAGGCGAGTCGCTCGAAGTAGCGGGCGAGTGGCCGGGCGATCCCGAAGAAGCGCACGGCGACGATCGCCGTCATCAGCGAGAGGATCGCGGGCTGCTCGGCCGCGCGCGTGATCAGGTATCCGGCCGTCGCCATCAGCCCGCTCCGAAGACCACGGTGAGAGCGCCGAGGACCACGGCGAGCGCGACCCGCGAGGGCGGCGGCGCCCGCCAGCGCGAGCAGTCGTCGCAGGGTCGCCATCAGGCCGCCTCCAGCACCGGCTCGGCGAGCGACCGGCCTCGCTCGAGGCGGACGACCCGGTCGGCGCGCCGGACGAGCTCGGGGCGATGAGCGATCAGCAGGACCGTGCGCCCCGCGCAGACTCGCTCGACCGCGTCGGCAACCAGCTCGGCGCTCAGCGGGTCGAGGTCGGCGGTCGGCTCGTCGAGAACGCACCAGCGGCGCATCGCGCAGGAAGGCCCGCGCCAGCCCGAGCCGGCGGCGCTCGCCCGCGGACAGCGGGCGGCCGCCGTCGCCGACGAGCGTCTCGTGCCCCCGCGGCAGCGCCTCGATGAAGCCGTCGGCGCCCGCGAGCGCCGCCGCCTGCAGCACCCGCTGCGTCGGACGCGGTCGCGTCGCCCAGCCGGATGTTGTCCGCCACCGTGCCCCGCAGCAGGGTCGGATGCTGTGGCACCCAGGCGACGTGCCGCCGCCACTCGTCGGTCCGGCAACCGGCGAGGTCGACCCCGCCCGCGCTGACCCGTCCGGACGTCGGCTCGAGCAGGCGCAGCAGGAGGGCGGCGACGGTGCTCTTGCCGGCCCCGCTCTCGCCGACGAGTGCCACGGTCTCGCCGGGCGCCAGCTCGAGGTCGAGCTCATCCAGCACCGGCGCGGGGCGGGCCGGATAGGAGAAGCACACGCGCTCCAGACGCACCGGGGCGTCGGCGGGGCTGGGCGCGACGCGCGTCCCGCCGGAGCCGCACCGTGGGCGGCGCGTCGAGCAGATCGAGGATGCGGCGCCGCGACGGCGAGGCCGTCCGCGCTCGCGTGGAACTCGGCGCCGAGCCGGCGGAACGGCAGGTAGAGCTCGGGGGCGAGGATGAGCACCGTGAGGCCGGCCTCGAGGCCGAGTCCGCCGCCGACGAGCCGCACGCCGACCGTGACCGCGACGAGCGCGACGCCGAGCGTCGCGGCCAGCTCGAGCACCGATCCCGACAGGAAGCTCACGCGCAGGGTCCCCATCGTGGCCCGGCGGTGGCGCTCGCTGATCTCGGCGATCCGCGCGGCCTCGCTGCGGGCGCGGCCGGCGGCTCGCAGCGTGGGCAGCCCGCGCACGACGTCGAGGAAGTGGGTGGACAGGCGCCGGAGCTCCTGCCAGCGCTCCCGCGTCCGCTGCTCCGTGTACAGCCCGATCAGCCACATGAACACCGGCACCAGCGGCAGCGTCAGCAACATGATCAGCGCCGACTCGAGGTCGATGGGAGCGACCCAGAGCAGCACCGCGACCGGCACGAGGCAGGCGAGCACGACCTGGGGCAGGTAGCGGGCGAAATAGGCCTCGAGCGACTCGACACCCTGGACCGCCGCCGCGGCGACCTCGCCCGCCTCGGTGCCGTCGAGGGCTGCCGGCTGCGAGCGAAGCCGCCGCTCCGCGAGGGCAAGGCGCAGCTCGGAGAGGGCCGTCGACGCGCCGCGCCGGCCGGCGACCTCGAAGCCCCAGGCGAGCGCCCCGCGTCCCGCGAAGACGATCCCGAGCAGGGCGATGTCGACGGCGACGTCAGCGAGCGAGGCGCCGTGGAACGCGCGCGCGACGATCCGAGCGAGCAGCGTCGCGCCCACCAGCACGAGCAGCGCGGTGGCGAGCCCGATAGCGGCGTCGGCGGCGAGCAGAACGCGCGCCGAGCGGGCGCGGCGAAGCAGGCGCGGGTCGAGAGCGCGCACGCGACTCAGCCGGCCGGCGGCCCTTCCGGCGTCGGTGCGCCGCCTCCGAGCCGCTCGCGGAGCACGTGATACGTCCACGCCTGGTAGAGCAAGACGATCGGCACGAGGATCAGCGCCGAGATGGTCATCACCTTCAGCGCGTAGTGCGAGGACGACGCGTTCGAGATCGTCAGGCTGTTCGCGAACTCGGGGTTCGAGACGAGCACGCGCGGATAGAGGCTCGTGAAGATCGTCGCCACGACCAGCACGGTCGCCGAGCGCGGTCATCACGAAGGCCCAACCGCTCCGCCGTCCGAAGACGAAGAGGACCGCGAGCACCAGCACCAGCGCGCCGAGCGCGGCGGGGAGGATGGGCGGGAAGACGTCCTTGTCGTTCCGGTCGACGGCGACCGCGACCGTCCAGGCGAGGAAGGCGGCGCCGCCGACGGCCGCCGGCACGGCGAGCCGCCGCGCCGCGTTCGCTGCCCGCTCGCACAAGTCACCCGATGTGCGCAGGGTCAGGAACGTCGCCCCGTGGAAGGCGAACAGCAGCACGACGACGAGGCCGGCGAAGCACCGTGTACGCGCTGAACAGGTCGAGGAAGTCGCCCGCGTAGTCGCCCTGGGCGTCGAGCGGCACCCCGTGCAGGAAGTTGGCGAGCGCCACCCCCCAGATGAACGGAGCACCGATGCTCCCGACCGTGTTCGCCCACTGCCACGCCGTCCGCCAGCGCGGGTCGTCGCCCTTCGACCACCACTCGAAGGAGACCACGCGGATGATCAGGAGGAAGAGGACGAGCAGCAGGGCGAGGTAGAAGCCAGAGAACGCCGTCGCGTACCAGACGGGGAAGGCGGCGAACGTCGCGCCGCCCGGCAATCACCAGCCAGACCTCGTTGCCGTCCCACACCGGGCCGATCGAGTCGAACATCGCTCGCCGGTCGCGCTCGTCACGCCCCAGGAACGGGAGCAGGATCCCCACCCCGAAGTCGAAGCCCTCGAGCAGGAAGTAGGCCGCCCCAGACGACCGCGATGAGGAGGAACCAGAACTCCGGGAGGCTCACGTCGCCGCTCCGACCGTCACCTCGGGCGGGTCGACGCGCGCGTAGCGCCTCATGAGCACGAAATCGACGATCCCGAGGACGATGTAGAGCAGCGCGAACACGCTGATGCTGACCCAGATCGCGCTGCTGCCCACGCTGGGCGAGTTCGCGTCCGCCGTTTTCAGCAGCTCCTGCACGATCCACGGCTGTCGTGCCCATCTCGGTCAGCACCCAGCCGGCAGCCATTGCGACGAACGGGAACGCGATCGTGACGATGGCAACGCGGTGGAACCAGCGCGCCGTCTCGAGCTTTCGCCTCTGCGATACAGGAACGCGCCCAGCGCGGCGACCAGGAACATGAGCGTGCCGAGGTACGCCATCACCCGCATGCCCCAGTAGCAGGGGCCTGACGGGCGGGATGTAGTTGCCCGGCCCGTAGCGCTGCTCGTACCTGCGCCTGGATCTGATTGAGGCCCTGCACCTCGTCCTTGAACGATCCGGTGGCCGCGAGGAACGAGAGCAGGTCGGGTACCGTCGATGTCGAAGCTCGGGTCGGGGTCCTCCTGGTGAAGCCGCCGATCTGGAACAGCGAGAAGCCACCCGGCTGTCTCGGACTCCCAGAGCGCCTCGGCGCCGCGAGATCTTCATCGGCTGGAGGTCGGTGGCGCGATGCCGAACCGGTTGCCGACCGCGAGGTTGCAGCGCGGTCACCGGCACCGCCACGATCAGTGCCAACACCGCGGCCCGCGGAACAGCTCGACGTTGCGGCGGCGGAGAAAGTGCCAGCAGGCGACGCCGAAGATCAGGAGCGCCGCGGTCGACAGGCCCGGCCAGGATCGTGTGGAGGAACGCGTGGAGGGCGAAGTTGTGGGAGAGCAGCGCCCAGACGTCCGTCAGCTCGGCCCTGCCGTCGGCGATCCTGTAGCCGACCGGGTGCTGCATCCACGAGTTCGCGACGAGGATGAAGTAGGCCGACAGCCAGGTGCCGAGCGCCACGATCCAGATCGTCGCCAGGTGCAGACGCGGCGACAGCCGCTCCCAGCCGAAGATCCAGAGCCCCAGGAAGGTGGCCTCGAGCGCGAAGGCCGCGAGGCCCTCGATCGCGAGCGGGGCGCCGAAGACGTCGCCCACGAACTTGGAGTAGACGGACCAGTTCATCCCGAACTGGAACTCCTGGACCAGGCCGGTGGCGACCCCGATCGCGAAGTTGATCACGAGCAGCGTCCCGAAGAAGCGCGTCAGCCGCAGCCACTGCTCGTCCTGCTTGCGGTGCCAGAGCGTCTGCATCACCGCCACCAGCGGGGCCAGCCCGAGCGTCAGCGGCACGAACAGGAAGTGGTAGATCGACGTCATCGCGAACTGGATTCGCGCGAGGTCGACCGTATCCAGGGCGATTGGGAGCGCGGCGTCGCTCATCGAACGGGCTCGGCGGGCGCCGGAGACTCCCGCTCGACGCTCGCGAGCTCGCCCTCGATCAGCGCGCTCTGGCGCTCGACCGAAACGAGCACCCACCCACCTGATGAGCACCTCGACGCGCCGGCCGGTCTGGCCGCCGAGGTAGTAGAGGTGTACGCCGAGGTAGGTGAAGAAGGCGGGCCTGCCCCACAGCTCGCGCCCGCGGATCTCGCACACGGCCTTTCCCTTGCCGACGACGGCGAGCGCGCCCTTGTCGAAGTAGCGGAACGGCGTGGAGGCTCCGGGCCGGCCCTCGGCGATCCCCTTGGCCACATGGTGGGCCTCCTGGATGGCGACCGTCGCAAGCCCGGGCAGGGGCTTGCCGGCCGGTCCCTCCAGGGAGGCGACGTCGCCGACCACCGAGATCTCGGGATGGCCGGGCACGGTCAGGTCGGGGTTGACCTCGATGCGCCCGCCGCGGTCGGTGCTCGCCCCGGTCGCCCGAGCGAGCGCGTCGGTAAGCGGGACCGCGTGGACGCCGGCGGCCCAGATGACCGTTCTGGTGTCGATCCGCTCGGTGGCTCCGCCGATCTCGATCGTCACCCCGCGAGCGTCGATCGCCGTGGCGCGCGCGCCCTCGCGAACGGTCACGCCGAGCTCGGCGAGCTGCTCGGCGACCTTCCCGGAGAGCCTCTCGCTGAACGCGGAGACCACGCGGTCGCCGGCGTCGAGCAGGATCACCCGCGCGCTGCCGGGGTCGATCCGGCGGTACTGGCGCTTCATCGCGTCGGCGGTGATCGCGAGCTGCCCGGCGACCTCCACGCCCGTGGGCCCGCCGCCGATGACCACGAACGTCAGCCATTCGGCGCGCGCCGCCGGATCGTCGCTGCGCTCGGCCTCCTCGAAGGCGCCGTAGAAACGCTTGCGCAGGTCGACCGCGTCCGCGAGCGTCTTGAGCCCGCACGAGACGTCCTTCCACTCGTCGTGGCCGAAGTAGGACGTCTGCGCGCCGCACGCGACGATCAGGCTGTCGTAGTCGAGGCGGTCGCCGCGGTCGAGGACGACCTGGCGCTGCTCGGCGTCGACGTCGGTGACCTCGGACATCAGGAAGGTCGTGTTGGAGCTGCGCTTCAGCGCCGGACGGATCGGCGCGGCGCAGTCGCTCGGGGCCAGCCCGCCCGCCGCCACCTGGTAGAGCAGCGGCTGGAAGAGGTGGTGGTTCATCCGGTCGACGATCGTCACGTCGACGTCGGCGTGCCGGAGCTTCAGCGCGGCCGCCAGCCCGCCGAACCCGGCGCCGACGATCACGACCCGGCGCCGCCCGCCGGCTGCGGCGTCAGGCGGCATGGGCGGCCTCATTCTCCGGTCTCTCCGCACCGAGCCGCTCGAGGAGATGGTCGCCGACGCGCAGCGCATTGGCCATCGCGGTGAGCGCCGGGTTGACCGCTCCGATGCTGGGGAAGAAGCTCGTGTCGACCACGTAGAGGTTGTCGAGCTCGTGGGCGCGGCAGTCGGTATCGAGCACCGACGTCTCAGGGTCGTCGCCGAAGCGGCAGGTACCGGCCTGGTGCGCGCAGCCCGCGACCGGTATCTCGTTCTTGAGGTAGGCGTGGCGCGGGATGAGGTGGTCCTCGTGCATCCCGGTGTGCTTGAGCAGCCCCTTGAGCTTGTGGTACAGGCGCTTCTTGGGCTCGTCGTTCGTGGGCTTGTAGCTCAGCGTGACGCGGCCGTTCTCACCGTCCAGGGTGACGCGGTTCTCCGGTCGCGGCAGGTCCTCGGTCGAGAGCCAGAAGTCGACCGCGTGGCGGGCCATCTCGTCCAAGCGTCCGCGTGGGCGCGAGCTTGGTCTCGAGCGGCTTCTCGCCGCGGTACATCGGCGCGGAGGACTTGCCGACCATCTGGATGTTGCCCAGCGGGTACTCGAAGTCGTCGCTGCCGAGGTAGAAGTCGTTGAGGCCGAGCGTCTTCTGGAAGACGGTCGGGTTCTCCTCCTTGGACAGGGCCAGCACCGCCTGGCTGTTGTGGAACGTGTAGTTGCGCCCGAGCTGGTCGGACCTGTTGGAGAGGCCGTTCGGGTGCTTCTCGGTGGCCGAGGCGAGCAGCAGCTTGGCGGAGTTGGCGGCTCCGCACGAGACGACGACGATGTCCGCGCTGTAGGTCTCGCGGACGCCCTCGCGGTCGACGGCGACCTCCGTCACGGTGGTGCCGCGCGGGTTGGTGTGCAGCGCCACGGCCTCCGCGTTCGTCAGCAGCGTGACGTTCGAGTGCTCGAGCGCCGGGCGCACCGCCAGCACCTCCGCGTCCGACTTGGCGTGCACCAGGCACGGGAAGCCGTCGCAGGTGGAGCAGCGGACGCAGTTGCTGTACGGCATGTTCGCCTCGTTCAGCATCACCCCGCAGGGGGCGTGGAACGGGTGGTGTCCGGCGGCGGCGAGGTCGTCCGCCAGCTGCTGGATCCGCGGCTCGTGCGAGACGGCCGGGAAGGGGTACGGCGCGCTGGCCGGCGGCTCGGTCGGGATCCTCGCCGCGTGCGCCGTGCACCTGGTAGAGCTGCTCGGCCTGCGTGTAGTACGGCTCCAACTCGTCGTAGCCGATGGGCCAGGCGGGCGAGATGCCGTCGTGGTGGCGAAGCTCGCCGAAGTCCTCCGCGCGCAGCCGGTAGAGCGCTGCGCCGTACAGCTTGGTGGCTCCGCCGACGAAGTAGTGCACCTGTGGCTGGAAGGGCTTGCCGGTCCCGTCGTACCAGGTGTCCTCCGAGACGTAGCGGTTGTCGACGAACACGTCCCCCGCGCTCCAGTTGTGTGGCTCGCGCGGCAGCCAGTCGCCGCGCTCCAGCAGCAGGATGCGCTTGCCGGAGGGGGCGAGGCGGTGGACGAGCGTGCCGCCGCCGGCCCCGCTCCCGATCACGATGACGTCATAGGAGCTCATGTCGTGTACTCCTGGAGTCGCTCGGTCAGGATGATGCGCGCGCCCGCCTCGATCAGCGCGAGATGGGAGAACGCCTGCGGGAAGTTGCCGAGGTGCCTGCCGGTGCTGGTGTCGAACTCCTCGGCGTAGAGGCCGAGCGGCGAGGCGACGCTGAGCAGGCGCTCCATCAGATCGCGAGCGCGCTGGGCGTCGCCGACGATCGCCAGCGCCGACACGAGCCAGAACGAGCAGATCAGGAAGCTCCCCTCCTTGCCGGAGAGGCCGTCGTCGGTCTCGTCGGTGCGGTAGCGCAGGACGAAGCCGTCCTCCGTCAGGTCGTCTGCGATCGCCTCGACGGACTTGCGCAGGCGCTCGTCGTCACCCGGCAGGAAGCCGAAGAGCGCCGCCAGCAGGGTGGACGCGTCGAGCGCGTCCGTGTCGTAGTGCTGGCGCAGCACGCCGTCGCGCACGCCGTGCTCGAGGATGTCCGCCTTGATCTCGTCGGCCGTGGCGCCCCAGGTCTTCTGGAGCGCCGAGTCACCGCCGATGTGAGCCAGCTTGGCGGCACGGTCGAGCGCGACCCAGCACATCAGCTTCGACGACACGTAGTGCTGCGGCTCGCCGCGGGCCTCCCAGATGCCCTGGTCGGGCTGCTGCCAGACCTGCGTGGCGCACTCCGCCTGCGCTCTGGACGATCGGCCAGAGCCGCCGCGGCATGCGCTGGCTGCGGCGCGTGTGGAGCAGGATCGAGTCGAGCGCCGCCCCGAACACGTCGTTCTGGCGCTGGTCGAAGGCGCCGTTGCCGATCCGGACCGGATGGGCACCGGCGTAGCCCGAGAGCTCATCGCGCGTGGTCTCGGTCAGATCGCGGCGCCCGTCGATCCCGTACATGATCTGAAGCGCGCCGTCGTCGTTTGGCTCGAGGTCGGCGACGAACTGCATGAACTCGTCGGCCTCCCAGTCCAGATTCAGGAAGTGCAGCGCCTGGAGCGTGAAGGTCGAGTCGCGGATCCAGGTGAAGCGGTAGTCCCAGTTGCGCTCTCCGCCGGGCGTCTCGGGCAGCGACGTGGTCAGCGCGGCGACGGTCGCGCCGGTCGGCATGTAGGTGAGCCCCTTGATCGTCAGCGCCGAGCGCTCGATCGGTGCGCGCCAGCGATGGTCGATGGGGCGAGCCCGGTGCAGCCATTCGCCGCCAGTAGCGGGTGGTGGCGGCGAGCCGACCGTTGGCCTCATCGATGTTCTGCGGCGAGGCCAGGGCCTCGGCCCAGGAGAGCGAGCAGTAGGCCTGCTCGCCCTGCTCGAGGTTGTGGCGTGCCCGCACCCGTTCGCCCTCGATGCCGAGCGCCATGTCGGTCTGCAGCCTGATCGTCTGGCCGGCGCCCGTGGCGTCGGCGACGTGACGGCTGTCGTCGACCAGCGACCACTCTGCCGGCGTGCGCCCGTAGTCGAACACAGGCTCGCACACCAGATCGACCTCGACGCTGCCTTCCAGGCAAAGGACGGTGCGCACGAGCATGTGGTCGCCGTCCTCGTCGGCGGGTGGGCGGGTGTGCGGCGTGACCTCGTCCTCGTGATCCCGCGGGCCCATGGTCAGCGCGTCGCGGACGATGATCCAGCCGCTCGGCGTGTTCCAGGTCGTGAGAAGGGTGTTCGTCCCGGGCTCGTAGATACGAGCGGCGGGGACGTTGACCCCGAACGGACCCAGCCGGAAGGAGCCGGCCTGACGGTCGAGCAGCGTGCCGAACACGCTCGGCGAGTCGAAACGCGGCACGCAGAGCCAGTCGATCGAGCCGTCCGGCGCGACCAGCGCGCCGGTGTGGCAGTTGGACAGGAACGCGTAGTCGGCGATCGGCGGGAACGGCGAGGGTGCCGCGGCGCTCTGCGGTGCGGCGGCCTTGCCGGAGCTCGGCCGGGCTCATGACGCCACCCACGGACCGCGCCAGCCGCCCACGCCGGCGACGAGGTCGTCTGCCGCGGCCGGGCCCCATGATCCCTTCTCGTAGGGATGTACCGGTGGTGGCGAGTCGAGCAACGGCTGCATCACACGCCAGCACTCCTCCACGCTGTCCTGGCGCTTGAAGCGCGAGCTGTCGCCGATCAGCGCTGCGTGCAGGAGCACCTCGTACGGCGTGGCGCCCTCTCCGCCCTCGTCGGCGAACTCCATGTCGAGGTTGATCTGCTCGGCGGTCGCCGCGTCCGCCCGCTTGGCGTCCACGACCAGCCGGATGCCCGTGCTGGGATGAAGCTTCACAACGAGCTGATCGGGTTCGGGGCGCCCGGCTCCCGAAGCCTGGAAGCCGAGCCGCGGCGGCTCCTTGAACACGAGCCGCAGCTCCCACTGCGTCGACCGGCAGGTGCTTGCCCGTCCGGATGAAGAAGGGCACGCCCGACCAGCGCCAGTTGTCGATCTCCAGCCGCAGCGCCGCGTAGGTCTCGGTGGTGGAGTCCTCGGCGACCCCGTCGGTGTTCAGGTAGCCCTCGTACTGGCCCCGCACATAGTGGGCCGGGTCGGCGGGCGGGCATCGCCTGGAAGACCGAGACGATCGTGTTCTTCAGCGTTTCGGCGTCCCGCTGCGCGGGCGGTTCCATCGCCGCGGCGGCCACCACCTGCATCAGGTGGTTGACGACGACGTCGCGAACGGCGCCGACGGGATCGTAGAAGTGGCCGCGATCCTCGACCCCGAAGTCCTCGGCCATCGTGATCTGCACCGACGAGACGTAGTTGCGGTTCCAGACCGGCTCGAACATGGTGTTCGCGAACCGCAGGAACAGGATCTCGACCAGGCCCATCTTCCCCAGGAAGTGATCGATCCGGTAGAGCTGGGACTCGTCCAGGTACTGGTGGAGCTCCTCGTTCAGCGCAGCCGCTGACGCCACGTCGTGGCCGAAGGGCTTCTCGACCACCACCCGCGCCGAGTCGGTCAGGCCCGCTCCGGCCAGGCCCTTGATCACCATGCCGAACAGCGAGGGCGGGATCTCGAGGTAGAACACCGGGCTGCGCGCGTCTCCGATGGCGCCGGCCACGTGCTTGTAGGTGTCGTCGTCGCCGAAGTCGCCGGGCACGTAGGACAACCGCGCGGCGAAGCGCTCGAAGACCTCGTCGTCGATCGTCTCCCCGCAATTCGCGATGCACTCGCGGGCGTGATCGCGCAGCTGCTCGACCGTCCAGTCGTCGCCCGCCACCCCGACGATCGGGCAGTCGAGCAGGCCGCGGCGCTCGAGCCGGTAGAGCGAGTGGAAGGTCATGACCTTGGCGAGGTCGCCGGTGATGCCGAAGACGACGAACACGTCGGCGGGCCGTGCGCCTGAGGCGTCGTCCGCTGTAGCGGCGGCCCGTTGACCAGGTCGTACTGCGGTGCTCATGGGCAGGCCATTCCGTCGGGGAGGATCGACAAGTCCGTTGGTGGATCATCGGGCGGGGGTCGAGCGGCCGCATCACCCCAATCGGATGATTCGCGGCCGGTTTCCTCTCCCTACGCTCGCCCCGCACGCACCTCCCTAGGGTGGCCGCGATGCCTCCTGTTGGACATGACCGCGCACGAGTTTCGCGACCTCTTCGACGTCGGTGTCGAACTGGGGGCGCTGGGACGACGACGGAGAGCGAGGGGCCCTGAACCATCTCACCCCCGCTCGAGTCGCCGATGCCGCCCGGCTCGTGCGCAGCGGAATCACCGTCACGCTCAGCCAACCTCTCAAGACAGAGGCGGCGATCGATGTGCCTCGGCCGGCCGATCATCACATGACGTTGCTGACCGACGTGGACATCGGATCGGGGTCCTTGCGCTTCGCCAAGGATTACGTCGGCGTCGACTACCACAACGACGGACACAGCCACATCGACGCGTTCTGCCACGTGGCCTTCGATGGCTCGTTCTTCGACGGCAAGCCGGAGACCTCGGTCACCGCGGAGGGCGCGACAACGGGCACCATCGACATCCTCAAGGACGGATTGGTCGGCCGCGGCGTCCTGCTGGACGTTCCGCGCATTCGCGGGGTCCCATGGATCGAGCCGGGCGAGCACGTGCTCCTCGAGGACCTCGAGGCGGCGGAGCGCGACCAGGGGGTGAGCGTGGACGCCGGCGACGTGCTCCTTGTCCGCACCGGTCATGCGCGCCGCCAGGCCGAGCTGGAGGCGTGGGACACCGCGCACGCGAAGTCCGGCTTGCACCCCACCACGGCGTCGTTCCTGGCAGAGCGGCAGGTCGCGGCTCTCGGGTCCGACGGCAACAACGACACTGCTCCGAGCACCACCGAGGGGATCGGCTTTCCGATCCACGTCCTTGCGCTCAACGCCATGGGCATCCACCTGCTCGACTACCTCCAGCTCGAGGACGTCGCGCGCCACTGCGAAGCGCTTGGACGCTGGGCGTTCCTGTTTGCCGCTGCCCCCCTGCGGATCGGTCGCGGGACAGGGTCCCCGATCAATCCCACCGCGATCTTCTGATGAAGGCATGACAAGCGCCACGCGTGACGCGCTGAAGTCCGGCGGGGAAGCCGAAGTCGCCGGCGAGTCGCGATGGCCGATGGCAGCAGCCGTCGTGGCTGCGATAGCGCTCACGATTCTGCTGCCGAGGGACCATCGGGCGTTGCCCGTGTGGGTGATCCCGCTCATCGAGGGCGTCCTGCTCGTGGCGCTGATCGCAGGTGATCCGGGGGTGATCGATCGCCGCTCGCGGCGGTTGCGCGCGATCTCGATCGCGCTGGTGTCGGTCCTTGTGCTGAGCGCACTCTGGGCGACGGTGCGGCTGATCGACGACCTCATCACGGGCGGCCCGCAGACGAACTCGGCGAGCAACCTGCTCGAGGCGGGCTCAATCGTCTGGACCGCCAACATCATCGCCTTCGCTCTCCTCTACTGGGAGCTCGACAGCGGTGGCTCGGCGGCTCGGGCGCATCATTCGCGGACGGCCGTTGATTTCGCCTTCCCACAGCAGATGAATCCGGAGCTCGCTCCGGTGGGCTGGAAGCCGGAGTTCGTCGACTACCTGTACCTCGCCTTCACAAATGCCACCGCCCTCAGCCCGACCGACGCGATGCCCATCGCACCGTGGGCCAAATTGACCATGACTCTGCAGTCGCTCATCTCGCTGGCGATCCTCGGGCTCGTGATCGCTCGCGCCGTGAACGTGTTGAGCTAGCCGATCGAGCTTCACCCCATCCGGGTGATGAACCGGTCGGCCGGCGCTGGTCGGATACCCATGGTGTGACGAGTCCGGATCGGGATCTTCCGTCGCCGGGTGGCGAGACCTCGGCCGCGCCGGAGCGCGCGGGCGTGGTGCTGATCTCGCTCATCCTTGTAGCGGCGGTCGCGAACCTGAACCTGGCGGTCGCCAACGTGGCCTTGCCGGACATCGGCAAGGCGTTCGACGCGGGACAGACCGCGATCAACCTCGTTGCGGTCGGGCTACTCGCTCGGGCTGGCCGCGTCCGTCCTCGTACCTCGGCGCCCTGGGCGACCGTCACGGCCGCAAGCTGATGCTGATCCTGGGCACTGCCCTGTCGATTCCGGCCGCCGTGCTGGCCGCCTTGCCCCGTCGATCGAGGTCCTGTTCGGCGCGCGGCTGCTCGGCGGGCTCGCCGCCGGGATGGCCTATCCCACGACGCTCGCCCTCATCACGGCCCTGTGGTCGGGACCGGCACGCACGAAATCGATCGCGCTGTGGTCCGGCCTCGGGGGCGCGATCGCCGCGCTGGGGCCGCTCCTCGCCGGCGCCCTGCTCACGGGGTTCGAGTGGGGTTCCGTGTTCCTGATCTCGTTGCCACTCGCCCTGGTTGCCCTCTTCCTGGCTGTCCGCTTCGTTCCCGCCCATGTCAACGAGGCAACGGATCCCGTGGACAACCTGGGGGGCATCCTGTCCGTCCTGCTGGTTGCCGCCCTCGTGCTGGCCATCAACTTCGCAGCGGTGCCGAACAGGGGGGCCCTGGCTCTGGGCCTGGCCGCCATCACCCTGGCCGCCGGTGCCGCCTTCGTGATCCGCCAGCGTCGCGCCAAGGCCCCGCTCTACGACCTCGCGGTGGCGGGGCGCCGCATCTTCTGGGTGGCCGCGTGCGCGGGGATCATCGTCTTCGGCACCCTCATGGGCGCGATGTTCGTGGGTCAGCAGTTCCTGCAGAACGTGCTCGGCTACTCGACCCTCGACGCCGGGGTCGCGATCCTTCCGGCGGTCGTCGGCATGGTGCTCGTTGCGCCCCGCTCGGCGACGCTGGTGGACAGGCACGGCGCCCGTCTCACGCTGCTCGTCGGTTATGTGTTCTGCCTGCTGGGCTTTCTCACGATGCTCCTGTTGTGGGAGGAGGACATCTCGTACTGGAAGGTCGGACTCGGCTACGCCTTCATCGGCATCGGCGTCGGGTTCGCGGGGACACCGGCCTCGCACTCGCTCACGGGCTCGGTGCCCGTACGGCGCGCTGGAATGGCCTCCGGAACGGCCGATCTGCAGCGCGACCTGGGCGGAGCGATCATGCAGTCGATCCTCGGAGCCGTGCTCACGGCCGGCTACGCGGCGGCCGCGGGAGCGGCGATCGCCAGCGCGCCCGATCAGGACAAGATCACCAACCAGGTGGAGACCGAGCTGACGAAGTCGTTCTCGAGCGCGGTCGAAACCGCCGAGCGCTATCCCCAGTACGAGAGCCAGATCATCAGCGCCGCCAAGGCGTCGTTCCTGGATGGGGACGACCGGGCGTATCTCGCCGGGATCATCGCAATCCTGCTCGGCGCCACGCTGGTCTTCTTCCTGTTCCCGAGGAAGGAGAGGGAGACCGAGCTGCTGGCGCGGTACCACTCGGAGGACGTCGCCTCTGAGCGGGCGGAGCCGGCTACGCCACCGGAGTCGGCGGCTCGCGTCCCTCGATGACGGCGATCACGTTCTCCGCGCACAGGCGCGCCATGGCGTCTCTGGTCGGGCCGGTTGCCGATCCGATGTGCGGCAGCAGGACCGTGTTCGGCAGCTCGCAGAGCTCCCGCGGCACGTGCGGCTCGTCCTCGTAGACATCCAGGCCCGCCGCACCGACCTGGCCGGACCGCAGCGCGCCGACCAGCGCGACCGTGTCCAGGACCGCGCCTCTGCTCGTGTTCACGATGATCGCCCCGCGCTTCATCTGGGCGAGGCGGGCCGCGTCGATCAGATGTCGGGTCTCTGGGGTGAGCGGTACGTGCAGACTCACGAAGTCCGACCCTGCAAGCAGCTCACGGAGCTCGCAGCGCTCGATCCCGCGACGCGCGGGAGCCGTCGAACGCGATGTGTACAGAAGACGCGCGTCGAAGCTCCTCAACAACTCCGCGACCCGCTGGGCGATGCGACCGAATCCCACCAATCCCACAGTCGCGCCCGTGAGCTCGCGCCCCAGAAGGTCGTGGCCCGCCGGCCAGTGCCCGCTGCGCGTCAGAGCGTCCGCCTCGGCGATTCGCCGTCCGGCGGCCAGCATCAGCGTGAGCGCGAGCTCCGCGGTCGCGTTGGTCAGCACGTCGGGCGTGTTCGTGGCTCGGACACCTCGCCGCCGGGCGGCTTCAACGTCGATGTTGTCGTAGCCGACGCCGAAGTTGGCGACGACCATCAGGGAGCTGCCGGCCGTGTCGAGCAGAGCGCCATCCACGGTCACGCCGGGCCGGGTCACGATCGCGGACGCCCCGGGCGCGCGTTCGCGCAGCCAGCCGGCATCCCCTGCTTGCCCGCCCGCCTCCACGGAGAAGCGTCCCCGCAACAGGTCGAGGCCCGCCTCGGGCAACTCGCCCACAACGACGACTCTCGCCCTGCCCGCCATCGGCCGCCAGCGAACCGCATCCCACTTGCCGCGTCGTCATCCGGATGGGGTGAACTGGCAGATCACCCGAACTGGGTGATGCGTTCCAGTCCCTCGCGGGCGAGACTCGCGCGACAGCGACCTCGGAGGTGGTCGGGGTCCTGGCGATCGTGCTCGGCGCGCTCGGGTTCCTGTGGTGGCTCGCGCGAATCATGGGTGGCCCGGAGCAGGGAACGGAAGGCTAGGTGCCGGGTCACGTGCTCCCGTCGGCGTCGACGATGCCGGCGCCGCGCGCGAGCTCGACCGCGCCGCTGCGCGACGATACGCCGAGCTTGCGATAGATCCCCTGCACGTGCGACTTGACCGTGTTCAGCGAGATGTGCAGCCGCGCCGCGATCTCACGAAACGCGAGGTGGCTCGGCAGGTAATGGAGCACGCGCAGCTCTGCGGCGGAGAGCGGCCAGTCGAAGCCCTCGCTCGCGTCGAGCGCGCGCTCGATGTCCGCGCTCACCTCATCGAGCCAGTCATGCAACACCCGGGCGTCCGGCACCCGCCGGGCGGCCCTGGCGGCTTGTGTGAGGAGCTCGCGGGCCGCTGCCGGCCCGTTCAGGCGCAGGGTCGCCCGCGCAGCGACAAGGCGGCACTCGACCTCGTACCAGGGGGCCGGATCGGTCGTCTCGTCCAGTAGACGCAAGCCGTGGCGCAGCTCGGCTTCCGCTTCGCACAGTTGGCCTGAGCGCGCGCGCAGCTCCGCGGACACCGCGTAGACGAGCGCGACCGCGGGGCAGCCCCCGAGCTCGCAGCGGCCGACCTGCGCGCGGGCGCGCCCGGCCAGCACTCTCGCGCGCTCCGAGTCATCGCCGGCCGTGGCCAGCAGAGCGAGCTGAGCAAGGGCTATGGCCTGCACCATGGGGGCCTGCACGGCGGCGAGGTGAGCAGCTTCCTCGAGCCGGTCCCGTCCGTCACCGACGTCGCCCGTCAGCTGCTCTGCAACGCCCAGCAGAAGCCGGCACAGCGGGCGCCATGGACTTCGCTCACCGAGCAGCTCACCCGCGCGCTCGGCTTCCATGCCCATCTCGCTCAGACCGCGTCCTCCGATCGCGGCCTGCATGAGGCTGATGCCGCCCCGCGCGGAGTCGGCGCCCGGTGCGCTGCGCGCGACCGTCGTCCAGCGTTGTGTCTCATAGAGGTTCCCGGCCGCCAGCCCCGTCGCAGCGGCGACCAGCGCCAGCAGCGGCGTGTCTGCCACGGCTCGGTCGCTGAACCGCGCGAGCCAGGCCCGGACGGCGCCCGGCTGCCCGCGGGCCGAGAGCTGGAGTGCGCTGTCCCACAGGAGGTTCGCGGCGCGCTCTACGTCGCCGGCGTCGATCGCGTGGCCGATGGCTCGTCCCGGATCTCCGTTGTCGGCATACCAGGCGCTGGCGCGACGGTGCAGCTGCGTCGCGCGCTCCGGATCGCGACGGCGGAGCTCCGCGCGCAGTGCCGAGCCGAGCAGCTCGTGGTAGCGATAGGCCCTGTCACGCCGGTCGAGCGGGAGGAGCATGAGGTTGCCGTGCGCGAGCCGAGCGAGCATCTCCGCAGAGTCCCGGCGTCCGAGCAGCGCGTCGCACAGCGGTGCCGAGAGCCGGTCCAAGATGGAAGTGCCGGTCGCGAACTCGAGCTCCGAGGCTGGCAGGGAGGAGAGCAGCTCCTCCCGGACGTATCCGGCCACGAGGCGGTCGTCGCCTCCGAACTCATCCAGCTCCGGCGTCGGACGGTCCTGCTCCCGTATGGACCGGGCGGCCAGATGGAGGCCGGCCGGCCAGCCCTCGGTGCGGCGGTGGAGGCTCGATGCCTGTTCCGGGGACAGCTCGAGCCCTGCCAGGCTCAGGAGTCCGGACGCCTCGGAACGGGTCATTGCAAGGTCGCCGGCGCACAGCTCTATCGAGTCGCCGTGAGCGCGCAGCCTCGCAAGGCGGAGGACACTGTCGCTGCGGGATGCGAGCGCGAGCTGCAGGTTGCAACCGCATGCGTGCGCCATCGCGGTGACGACGGCGCGCGCGTCCTGAGCTTCGAGCACGTGCAGGTCGTCGAGCACGAGCACCGTCGGGACCTCCCGGCGCGCCAGGCTCCGGGTCAGCGGGCGCAGCGCGGCCGTCGCGGAGCCGCGGCGCCGGGTGGCCAGCGCCTCGACGACCTCCCAGCCGATCGGCTCGATTCCGTCGAGCGCAAACGCGATGGTCGCGAGCAGCTCTCGCGGGTCGTTGTCCCCCGCGTCGAGCGTGACCCACGCAAACGGGCGCTCGTCACACGTCGCCCACTCGCTGAGCACGGTCGTCTTGCCGTAGCCGGCGGGAGCGACGAGCAGGACGACCGGCACGTGCCGGGCCCCGACCAGCTTCCGGACGAGACGCGGGCGTGGGATCAGCCCCGGCCGAAGCGGAGCGGGCGGGCTCGCGGGCGCGGGCAGGACCGCTACCGGCGACGGCGAGTCAGGGACGGCGGGCGCCGTCAGAGCATGGGCCATGGCGGGCAGCGTCGCGGCATGGCGCATGAGGCACAACGGTGTGAGCCTGCCTATCGCAGGTGCGGCCAACTCCCCGGTGCGGATGCGATCAGTTCACCCCGATCGGATGACGCGCGGGCGGCTGCGGCCGCGTACCGTGCTTCGTGGGAGTCGGCCCCAGTCATCACCGGAGGCGGGATTTGTCGAGAGTGCTGGCATAGCGGACCATGGGCGCTCGTTCCCGAGATCGGGTCGGGGTCCTGGGGGTGGACGACCAGATGGTCTTCCTGGACGTCGCGCGCGACGTCGTGGCCGCCACCCCGGGCTTTCGCTGGGTCGGCAGCGCCAGTTCGGGTGAGGACGCCGTCGAGGCGGTCCGGGAACTCGAGCCCGAGTTCGTCCTCCTCGACGTACGGATGCCGGGCATGGACGGGATCGAGACGGCGCGCCGCATCTGCGACAGCCATCCGGACGTCCTGGTGGTGCTGATCTCGGTCGAGGAGAGCCCGGCCATCCGGCCCGCCGTCGAGGCGTCGGGCGCGGCCGTCCTCGTGCGCAAGCAGGAGCTGGGCCCCGCCATGCTGCGCAGGTTGTGGATGACTTACAGGAAGGCCGAGGGCTAGGAGACGCCGACGGGGATCGTGCCGACCACCGTGGTACCCGATCCAGGCGCCGAGCGGATCTCGAGCTTGCCGCCGACCGACGCCATCCGGTCGCGCATGTTCATGAGGCCGTCGCCCGGCGGCACCTTGTCCGGCACGAAGCCCTCCCCGTCGTCGCACACCTCGAAGCGGAGGTCGCCGTTGCGGCTCAGGGCAATGGCGACCGCGGTGGCCTCTGGCGCGTGCTTCGCGACGTTCTGCAGCGCCTCGATGCAGCAGAAGTAGGCGGCTGTCTCGACCTCGTCCGGATAGCGATCGCCTCCGTCGACGTCCACCGAGGTGGGCAGCGGGAGACTGCAGGGCGGCGGTGCGAATCGCCTCGTGAAGACCTCGTGCCGAGAGCAGTGAGGGGTAGACCCCGGCCGCCAGCGAGCGGAGCTCCTCGAGTGTGGCGTCCACGTCGCCCCCGAGCCGGTGGAGCATGTCGCGCGCCTTGTCTGGGTCGCTCCCCAGCTGGTCCTCGGCAAGCTCGAGCCGGATCCGGAGCGCCACGAGGCGCTGCTGGCCGCCGTCGTGCAGGTCGCGCTCGATTCGGCGGCGCTCGTCGTCCGCCGCGGCCAGGATGCGGGCCCGCGACTCGCGCAGCTCCGTGAGCGAGCTCTCGACGCGGGCTGACAGCCTCCGGTTGTCGTCCCAGACGAACGCGTATGCGCCGACCGCCTCGACGAACGGGCGTCTGCTCGCTGAGGGTCGGGTCGTGAACGACGGCCGCCACGGGCCAGGCTTCGTCGAGGATCAGGGTGGCCTGACGGCCGGATCCTGCGGCTCGGCAGTGTCGTCGGCTCGCCGTCGACGTCCACCCAGCCGCCGCCGTTCTCCTCCCGCCAGAAGGCCAGGTCGACCGTCGGGTCGGTCAGCGTGGACGCGATCAGGTCGCGCCGCTCCGCCGGGCCGGCTTGCAGCCGGCATGTCGAGCGAGAGCCGCAGCAGGCAGTCAGCCATGTGAACTCTGCCAGGCGAGCAAGCCGAGCAGGAAGCCGATGCAGATCGCCGGCAGTCCGAGCGCGATGACCCCGGCAGGCGACCAGCACGAGCGAGTCGGCGGCACCGGCTGCGCGCAGCCCAATCGCCGACACCGAGGGTCGAACGTCCGCAGCATCGCGACAGCGAGGACGGCGGCGAGCGTCCGGCGCAGGAGGCGGGTGGCCCTCCGGATGCGGTCCGCCAGCCTGACGACGACGGCGATCGCAAGCGCCGCCACGAGCAGCTCCCGCAGCGGGACAATCAGGTCGTCGAGGATCGCCGGCTCCGAGTCCAGCACCATGAACGCGTTGCCGGGACAGTCGGCATCGCAGGTCGAGTACTGGGGAGGGGGCCGGGTAGCTCTCCGCGAGCAGCGCGGTCGGGAGGAAGAAGACCGCGACGAGCCCGAAGGCAGCCGCCACCAGCCCGCGGTCGACGCGCGTCGTGAGCCGGCCCGAGGGGAACGCGAGGATGAGGTAGATGAGGCCCGCCTCGACGAACCAGCCCGCTCACGCGGCCGAGGCTGTAGAACAACTCGTCGCCCGACGCTCGCCAGGGACGCGAGGAACCAGGCGTAGCCGGCGAGCACGAGCAGCCGGCCGAAGCGCGCGTGCGTGCCCTCCCGCCACGCGTATACGCCTACGGCGATCGGGGTGAGGACGATCAGCGCCTCCCGCTCCGCCAGCGCAACGTCGTGCGGCTGGTCGCCTGTCAGCGCGATGAGTGCAGCCACGCCGGCGAGCAGCGGGCCTGTCGCGCCGATCGCGAACATGGCGCCGCGACTCAGCCGCGCGCTGTCGGTCACACCCGTGGAACGGACGATGGCATTCCCATGGCCGTAGGAAGTGAGCCAGGTGATGACCCACCGCCCCCCGGTGCTTACAAACCGTATGTCATGTGCCTCCGCAATGCCCGCCCCGTCCCCGGTCGGGCGCGGTATCGTCGCCCCGTGATCCGGGTGGTCCTGGGCGAGGACAGCTTCATCGTCCGCGAGGGCATCCGCGAAATGCTCGCCACGCACCCGGGCGTCGAGGTGGTGGCGGCGAGCGACGACCTGGACGGGCTGCTCGAGGCGGCGGGCGAGTACGACCCGGACGTCGTGATGACCGACATCCGCATGCCCCCCACCAACAGCGACGAGGGGATCCGCGCCGCCGCGCGGCTGCGCAAGTCACATCCCCGGATGGGTGTCGTGGTGCTCAGTCAGTACTCGGATCCGGGTTACGTCCTCGCGTTGCTCGAATCGGGAACGGACGGGCGTGCCTACCTGCTCAAGGAGCGCGTCCACGATCTCGAGCAGCTGGTCGGCGCCGTGGAGGCGGTGGCGGCGGGCCGATCGGTGATCGACCCGAAGATCGTCGAGGTGCTCGTGTCGGCCAAGGCCCGGGGGAGGAGCGCCCTGGCCGAGCTGAGCGCGCGTGAGCGCGACGTGCTCGCCGAGATCGCGCAGGGAAAGAGCAACGCCGCAATCGCGGACTCCCTGCAGCTCTCGAAGCGCGCGGTCGAGAAGCACACCCACGCGATCTTCACGAAGCTCGGCCTGGTGAGCTCCGCGGAGGTCAGCCGGCGGGTGAAGGCCGCCCTTCTGTTCCTCGCGGACAGCGGCGACCCGGCCGGCTGACCGGGCCGGCGCGCCCTCAGCTGGCGAGGACGCGCGCCTTCTCGGCGGCGAACTCCTCGTCCGTCAGGATCCCCTGCTCCTTGAGGGATGCGAGCTCCTTGAGCTTCTCCAGGCGGTCATCCCCGCTCGCCGCGACAGGTGCCGCCGGAGCCGGCGCAGGCGGCGGGGGCGCCGACTGCTGGTCCTCGTACTCCTTATCGGCCCAGCGCTGGCCCTGACGCCGGCTCACGCGGTTGGAGACCGCGGTCGCGGTACCCGCGACGACGGCGGTGCGGCCCATTGCTCTCAGCAATCCTGGCATGGTGGTTCCTTTCGATTCAGCTCGCCGCTTCGGCGGCGTCCAGGGCGTCCATCACATCCTGCACGGGAATACGCTGGTTATCGACGACGATTCCGCCGTTGCGCCTCACGGCAGCTGCGAACGGGCCGGCCCAGCTGTTCTCGTAGACGATCATGACGGCGGCGCTTCCGGGCTCGAGCGCCTCGGACGCAGTCGCGACGTCGTCGTCGCCGAGCAGGCCCGTGGTCGCGCCTTCGAACACCTTGAGGTCGCCGATGCTGTCGGCAGTGAGATCGGTCGCCTCGAATCCGGAGAAGCTCCCGTCCTCGTTCTGCATGACGAAGAGAACGTCGAGGACGCGGATGATTCCGCGCTCGACGAGGTCCATGACGATGGGAACGGCCTCGCCGGTCATCGGAGCGTCGGCCGGATAGGCGATGACGACGATGTCAATCGGGCCGAGTTCCTCGCTCTGCGCTTCCATTCAAGCCTCCATTTGTCGGTTGCGTCCTACGCGTGCGGGCTGCGCGGAATCTAAGTCTGGGGCGACCTTCGCACATCATCCCTTCCGGGTGAAGCCTCGGCCAGGAAGAGAAGCGTCGCCTTGACTCGCTTGGATATGTCCTCGGAGCCCGCAAGGCCGAGCTTGATGAAGATCGAGTTGATGTGCTTCTCGACCGCGCGCTTGGTGAGCACGAGCGACTCCGCGATCGCGGCATTCGTCCTGCCCTCGGCGAGCTCCGCGAGCACGTCCATCTCCCGGGGAGTCAGTTCGGCGAGTGGCGAGCGCTCCGCTCGCGCCCTGCTGTCGACGAGCACCTCGACGATCTTGGGATCGATCACCGAGCCACCGCGCGCGACGTCGTCGATCGCGGACACCAGCTGGCCGCGGTCGTGGACGCGCTCCTTGAGCAGATAGCCGCGACGGTCCGACCCGTGCTCGAGGTATGCGAGAACGTAGCCGGGCTCGGCGTACTGGCTCAGCACCACGACCCCCGTCCCCGGGCGCCGCTCGCGCAGGTGCTCTGCCAGCCGGATGCCCTCGTCGGTGTTCGTGGGCGGCATCCGGATATCCGTGACCACGACATCCGGCCTGTCCGCGTCGACGCGGGCGAGCACCGCGTCGAGGTCACCGTAGATACCCACCACCTCGACCGTGGGAGATCCCGCGAGGAGCTCTCGGAGTCCCTCGCGGACGAGCAGGCTGTCGTCTGCGACGACTACGCGAATCGTCACCGGCAGGCTCTCAGAGCGAGAAGCCGCCCGTGAACGGCTCGCCCGCCGGCTCCTCGACGAGCGTGTGCAGCCGCTCGATCTCGTCCGGAGCCATGGTGTAGCCGTGCTCCGGCGCCGGGTAGCGCCGTGCGCGAACCTCCGCCGCATAGTCGGCGACGCCCTCGATCATCGCCGCGCGCACGTTGGCGTAGCGCTTCACGAAACGCGCCGCGTGGCCGTCGTAGATTCCGAGCAGGTCGTGGAAGACGAGCACCTGGCCGTCCGTGGCCGGGCCGGCGCCGATGCCGATCACGGGCACGCGCATGCGCGGCATGATGACCTCGGTGAGAGGGCTCGGGATCGCCTCGAAGACGACCGAGAAGCAGCCCGCCTCCTCGAGCCCGACCGCGTCGTGGAGCACGTCGAGCGCGCGCTCGGCGGTCCGACCCTGCGAGCGGTAGCCGCCGAGCGCCGTGGCGGTCTGCGGCGTGAGCCCCACATGGCCCATCACCGGGATGCCCGCGTTCACGATCGCCCGGGCGCGCTCGATCGGTGCTGCCGCCGCGCTCCAGCTTGACCGCGTCGCAGCCCGCCTCCTTGATGAAGCGCTGGGCGTTGTGGATCGCCTCCTCGTTCGAGGCCTCGTAGGAGCCGAAGGGCATGTCGCCCACGAGCAGCGGCGCCGAGAGCCCGCGCCGCACGGCGGCGGCCAGCATCAACAGCTCGTCGAGCGTCACCGGCACTGTCGAGGGGTAGCCGAGCACGGTCATGGCGCCGGAGTCGCCGACGAGGACCACGTCCACGCCGGCCTCCTCCGCGACCTGCGCGCTCGGATAGTCGTACGCCGTGACCATCACGATCGGCTCGCCCAGCGCCTTCTTCTCGGCCAGCTTGGAAAGGGTCACCCGTGGCCGCTTGGCGGGCGGAGCGCTGGCTGTGGGACGGTGGTGGCTCATCTCAGGTTGCTCCAGTCTCTCGGTCCGAGCCGAGGACGACATTGTCGATGAGGCGGGCGCGCCCGACTCGGGCGGCGACCGCCAGCAGTGCCGAGCCGTTCACACGCTCGACCGGCGTCAGGTCCGTGGCGGAGCGAAGCTCCAGGTACTCGGGCTCGATGCCCGCCCGGCCGAGCTCGGTGCGCGCCCTGGCGAGCACCGCGGTGGCGTCGCGCTCGCCGGCCTGGACGGCCGCGTCGGCGGCGCGCAGGGCGCGGCTCAGGCCCAGCGCGCGCTCTCGCTCTGCATCCGAGAGATACGCGTTGCGGGAGCTCAGCGCGAGGCCGTCGGGGTCGCGCACGATGGGGCGGACCTCGATCCGGACCGGGATGTCGAGGTCGCGGACGAGCTTGCGCAGCACGAGCGCCTGCTGCGCATCCTTCTGGCCGAAGTACGCGACGTCCGGGCCCACCATGTTGAAGAGCTTGGTCACGACCGTCGTGACGCCCGCGAAGTGGCCCGGCCCGCGGCGGCCGGGGTCGCCCTCGAGGATCTCGGTGAGCCTGGCGACGCTGACGACGGTCTCGAAGCCGTCCGGGTAGACCTCCTCGACCTGAGGCGCGAACAGCAGGTCGACGCCCTCGGCCTCCGCGAGCGCGGCGTCGCGCTCCTCGTCGCGCGGGTAGGCGGCGAGATCCTCGCTTCGGGCCGAACTGGGCGGGGTTCACGAACAGCGACACGACGACGACGTCGCAGTCGTGGCGCGCGCTGCGGATGAGCGAGAGGTGGCCGTCGTGGAAGGCGCCCATCGTGGGAACGAGGCCGATCGTGCGCCCCGGCCGGCGCTCGGGAGCGAGCGCGTCGCGCAGCTCGCGAACGGTCCTGACGGTCCTCATGTCCGCGCCTCGCGGCCCGCCAGCGAGTGGGTGTGCCGGACGAGCTCGTCGAACAGGTCGAGCAGGTGCGGCGCCACCTCCTCGACCGCGGCGCGCTGGGCATCGACGGTTGCCTGGTCGCCGCGGGCGATCGGCCCCGTGAGCGCCCGCTCGGGCCCGTGCTCGGCCAGGTTCTCGACCGTGCGCCGCAGCAGCGGCACGAGCAGTGCACGCGCCTCGTGCGGCTCGAGTCCGGCGCCCGCCGCGATGCTCTCCGCCGCGTCCTGCAGGGTCACCAGGAAGTTGGATGCGACCGAGGCCGCCGCGTGGTAGGCGGCGCGGCCCTCGTCGTCGATCTCGAAGGGGGTCATGCCGAGCCGGCGGGCGAGCCCGGCGGCGAGCGCCAGAGCGGCGTCGGTCGTGCCCGCCACGGCGCAGCCGGCGCCCTCGAACGCGTCCGCTGCAGCACCGGCGGGGGGCGGCGCGGCGAAGGTCTGCAGGGGGTGGAAGCCGAACAGCGCGGCGCCGGCCCGGCGCGCAGGCTCCATGGCCGTGAGCGGAGTGGCACCGCTCGTGTGGCCGACGAGCGGCGCTGAGCCGGCTGCGACCGCGGCCGCCGCCTCGATCTCGCCGTCTGGGACGCTCAGGATCACCGCGTCCGCCGCGCGCGGGCGCTCTCCGCGCCCCAGCGGGCCCTCCACCTCGAGCCCCTTGGAGCGCAGCGCGGCCGTAAGCGCGGTGCCGAGCCGGCCGGCGCCGATCACGGCCAGGCGCGGGTCGCCCCCGGGCCCGGCCAGCGGTGTTTGACGGTCGAATCGTCGGTTCATTTGCCCCTGCCGGTCCACTCCGGTTCTCGGTAGCGGCCAGCATCCGAAGGATAGCCGCGGCATCCTCCGTCGACGCCGGTCCGTAGGCTTGGCTTCCATGCAGTCGCGACCCGCAGCGGAGCGGCGCGAAGAGCTCGTCGCCCTCTACCGCGAGGCGTCCGGCTGCCTGCGCTGCCCGCTCCACGAAAGCCGCAACCGCGTGGTGTTCGGCAACGGCAATGCGGACGCCGACCTGATGTTCGTGGGCGAGGGCCCCGGGCAGCAGGAGGACATCCAGGGGCTGCCGTTCGTGGGCCGCGCGGGCAAGCTGCTCGATCAGCTCCTGGAGGAGATCGGGCTGTCGCGCGGCGACGTGTTCGTGTCCAACATCGTGAAGTGCCTCAGGTACGACGCTCCGGTGCAGCTGGGCGACGGCTCCTGGGAGCGAATTGGACGGCTCGTCAGGTCCAGGTACTCGGGAACAGTGATGTCCGTTGACCATCGCCAAAGACTTGTGCCGCGCAGGGTCACTGGGTGGCATGCCTCGCCGCTAGGGGAGCGCCGCGTTTTTCGCCTGACCTATCGCTCGGCCAAGCAAGCCGGACGTGGGCGGGTCAACGTGACGCTTACAGGGGATCACCCGGTTCTGACGGCCCGGGGATATGTCCCGGTCGAGCAGCTGCGCAAGAACGATCGGATTGCGACTGGCCAGGGCCTGAGCGACGTCGCCTTCGATGTGGTCTGCGGCACGGTGCTGGGCGACGGGCACCTCGAGCGACAGTCGTCGTATCTCTCCTACGGGCACTCGATCAAGCAGCGTGAGTACGCACGCTTCAAGGCCGATCTCCTAGCGGAGCTTGATCCCCAATCTGCCGAGCTGGCGACCGCGGCGGTTTCCGGCGGCCCGGCCAGCTACCCGGTGGTGCACGTTCGAACGCGTGCCCACCGTGCGCTCAGAGTGCTGCGCCAGGACTTCTATGGACCCAGCAAGCTGGTTCCGGAATGGCTGCCGGCCTACTTCAACGAGCGCATGCTCGCGATCTGGTTTCTTGACGACGGCCACAACCGAATCCGCGGCGGCGGGCGACGCCCGCTGGCGGAGATTGCAACAGTTTCGTTCGGTCCGGCCGATCTGACGGTGCTCCGGGAAGGTCTGCTGCGCCTGGGGCTGCCGAGCAAGGCGTCGCGCGGCAGGCTGTACTTCGATGTCGCTACGACCAAGGCCCTCTCCGTAGCGATCGCTCCCTACGTGCCGCCGGCGATGCGATACAAGCTCAATCCGGATGTAGCTCAGGAGATCCCGTTCGAGCCGGAGCTCTGGAGGCCGGACGGGGAGACGGTGCTCTACGACGAGGTCGAGATCGAGGACGTCACCGATAAGCCGCGGGCGGATCGGACGTTCTTCTGCATCGACGTCGAGGAAACCCACAACTTCGTAACTGCGGGTGGAGTGGTGCACAACTGCCGCCCCCCCGGCAATCGCGATCCCGAGCAGCACGAGATCGACTCCTGCCGGCCCTACCTGAGCCGCCAGATCGAGCTGATCGAGCCTCGCCTCATCTGCACGCTCGGCAAGTTCGCCATGCAGGTGCTCACCCGCACGAACCGTGGGATCACGGCCGTCCACGGCAGGCCCGAGGTGCACGAGCTGGGCGGCCGCACGGTGCGGGTCTACCCGGTCTTCCATCCCGCGGCGGCGCTCCGTTCGACCAAGACGCTCGAGGACCTGCGCGCGGCCTTCACGCGCATCCCGGCGCTGCTCGAGGAGCCGCCGCCCGTGCCGATCGGAGCGGTCGCGCCGGTGATGCCCGTGGCGGTCCCCGAGCCGGAGCCGCCGCAGATGGACCTCTTCGGCCAGTCGTAGTAGTGCCAGTGGAGCGCGAGACGAGCTCGGCGGAGGAGACCGAGGCCGTCGGGGCGGAGCTGGCGGGGCGGCTGGCTCCGGGCGACGTCGTTCTCGTGACCGGCGAGCTCGGCAGCGGCAAGACCACCTTCGTCCGCGGCGCGGCGCGCGCGCTCGGGGTCGAGGGGCCGGTCACGAGTCCCACCTTCACGATCGGGCACGTCCTCCCGGGCCGCGTCGAGGTCGCGCACCTCGACCTGTACCGCCTCGGCTCGCTCGCGGGCGAGGACCCTGCGCTCCTCGACGACTATCTGACCG
This sequence comes from uncultured Thermoleophilaceae bacterium, assembly GCA_963788595.1. Lineage (GTDB taxonomy): Bacteria > Actinomycetota > Thermoleophilia > Solirubrobacterales > Thermoleophilaceae > JACVRW01. The sequence continues at coordinate 331,770 of CAWBHC010000005.1, read as the reverse complement.
GTGAGCGGGTGGCGTTCGTCGAGTGGCCCGCGGTGGCGGAGCCGGAGCTGCGGCGCGTGGCCGCGCGCGTGCGGCTCGAGCACCTCGCCGAGGACAGGCGCAGGATCACGATCGAGTGAGCCTGCTCGGGTTCGACACCTCGACCGCGGCGTCGAGCGCCTGCGTGCTGCGCGCCGACGGCGAGGCGTTCGAGGTGACCCCGGCGGCGGAGCGCCTCGGCCCGCCCGCCGGCCCATGCGAGCGAGCTGATGCCCGCCGTGGCGGAGGTGATGGAGCGCGCCGGGCTCGGCTTCAGCGACCTGGACGCGATCGCCGTGGGGGTGGGGCCGGGCGCCTTCACCGGCCTGCGGATCGGGGTCACGACGGCCCGCGCGCTCGCGCACGCCGCGGGCCTGCCGCTGCGGCCGGTGTCGTCGCTGGCGGCGCTCGCGGCCGGCATCGACGGCGAGCGAGCGGCTCGCGGTGATCGACGCCAAGCGGGGCGAGCTGTTCGCCGCCCTGTACGGCCCCGGGGGCGCCGTCTGGGAGCCCGAGGCGATGAGCCCGGAGGCGCTCGCCGAGCGCGTGCGGGCGTCGGGCTCGACACCCCTTGCGGCCGGGGACGGCTCGGTACGATTTCGGCAAGCGCTCGAAGCGGCCGGCATCACGGTGGCGCCGGACGATGCGGGCGCCCACGTGGTTCGTGGCCTCCACGTCTGCCGGCTGGCGCAGACGGTGGCCGACGAGCCGCCGGAGGCCGTTCTTCCCGAGTACCTGAGAGCACCGGACGCCAAGCCGCAGTGACCGAGCCCGAGATCCGCCAACTCACCTACGCCGACCTTCCCCAGGTCATCGCGATCGAGCGCCGCGCCTTCCCGACGCCGTGGTCGCTCGCGATGTTCGTGCTCGAGCTGTCGAAGCAGTCGGGCATCTGCCTGGCGGCGCTCGTGGAGGGGAGGCTCGTGGGCTACGTCGTCTGCTCTCGCTACGACACGGTCTGGCACCTGATGAACGTGGCGGTCGATCCGAGCATCCGCCGCCAGGGCATCGCGAGCGCGCTGCTCGAGCGGCTCTTCGAGCTCGGCGACCGGCCGGCCGAGCAGTACACGCTCGAGGTGCGGACCTCGAACCAGGACGCGATCCGGCTGTACGAGCGCTTCGGCTTCCGCGCGGCCGGGCGCAGGCGCGCCTACTACCACGACAACCGGGAGGACGCGCTCATCATGTGGCGGACGGCGCCCGAACGCGCCACCGCGTGATCCTCGCGATCGAGACGAGCTGCGACGACACCTGCGCCGCCGTGGTCACGCAGGACGGCGAGATCCGCTCGAACGTGATCGCCTCGCAGGGCCTCCTGCACGCGCGCTACGGAGGGGTCGTCCCCGAGATCGCCTCGCGCCACCACCTCGAGCTGGTCGACGCCGTGACGGCGGACGCGCTCGAGCGCGGCGGGGTCGGGCTCGACGGGATCGACACCGTCGCGGTCACCCGCGGCCCCGGCCTGATCGGGGCTCTCCTCGTCGGGCTCTCCTCCGCCAAGGCGCTCGCGGCCGCGCGCCGGCTGCCGCTCGTGCCCGTCGACCACCTGCACGGGCACGTGGTGGCGAGCACGCTCGGCGGCGACCGGAGGCGATCGAGCTGCCCTATCTCTGCCTCGTCGCGAGCGGCGGGCACACCTTCCTCGCGCGCGTCGATCGAGCCGGCCACCTACACGGTCCTCGGGCAGACGCTCGACGACGCCGCCGGCGAGGCCTTCGACAAGGGCGCGCGGCTGCTCGGGCTCGGCTACCCCGGCGGCCCCGCGATCGACCGCCTCGCGCGCGACGGCGACCCGGACGCGTTCGACTTCCCGCGCAGCGCGCCCGGCGAGCTCGACTTCAGCTTCAGCGGCCTCAAGACGTCGCTGCTGTACCGGATCAGGGACCTCGGCGACGAGGCGGAGAGCCGCGCGGCGGACCTCGCGGCCTCCTACCAGCGCGCCATCGTGGACGCGCTCACGGCGCGGACCCGCGCGGCGCTCGAGCGCGAGGGCCTCGAGCGGCTCGCCATCGGCGGCGGAGTCGCGGCGAACTCGCGGCTGCGGGCGGCCGTGGGCGAGCTCGGCGTGCCGGTCTGGGTCCCGCCGGTCGAGCTCTGCACCGACAACGCGGCGATGATCGCGGGCGCGGCGCGCTTCCTCGAGCCGGTCGCCTACCCGGACTACCTCGACCTGGACGCAAGCGCCCGGCTCGCCTGAGCGCTCTCAGGCGAGCCGTGACTCCTCGAGGTCGAGGTCGCGCTCGATCCGGCGCCGCACCTCGTCGGAGATCTCCAGCGTGTTGCGCAGCTCGATGAGCGCCTCGCGCTGGGCGTCGTAGAGCTCGTACATGAGCCGCCGGTAGGCGTCGGTGCGCTCCTCGTAGGCGTCGTCGCCGTCCGAGCGCGCGCTGAAGCGCCGCCGGCGGTAGTCGTACATGCCGCGCACGCGCTCGATCGTGTCGTCGCGCACCCAGTCCTCGGTCGCCGACCTCCTCGAGCCGCGCGAGCGCGGCCTCCGCCAGCCGCACCCGGGCGTCCACCTCCTCGCGCTCCTCGCTGCCGTCGTCCTCGACGCCGAGCCACTTGATCAGCGGACCGAGCGTGAGCCCCTGTCCCACCAGCGTCACGAGGATCACGGAGAACGCGAGGAAGATGATCAGGTCGCGCTCGGGGAATGGGCGCGCCGGCGTCGGTCTCGAGCGGCACCGCGAGCGCCGCGGCGAGCGACACCGAGCCGCGCATCCCGGCCCAGCCGACGACGAGGCGCTCCTGCCAGCTCGATGCGGCGCATGCGCTGCACCTCGCGCCGGTCGACCGCCCTGATCACGTAGACGGAGGTGAACTGCCACACCAGGCGGGCGACGATCACGGTGAGGCTGATGACGAGCGCCCACAGCACGAGCTGGCCCGCGCTCTCGCCGCCGAGGTCGTCGAGGATCGCCGGCATCTGCATGCCCGACGAGCAGGAACAGGACCGCGTTCAGCAGGAACGTGAGGATCTCCCAGACGGACACGCCCTGCAGTGCGCATCAGCGGCGTGGTCAGCTCCGGCGTGTGCCAGCCCATGTAGATGCCGACGGTGACGGCCGCGATCACGCCCGAGAAGCCGAGCTCCTCGGCGGGCAGGTAGGCGGCGTAGCCGCTCAGGATCGAGATCGTGATCTCGGTCGGCGGGTCGTCGATCCGCCTGCGGATCTCGCGGATGATCCGCCCGGCCACGAGGCCGATCGCGAGCCCGCCGACGCCGCTCAGCACGAACTCGACGCTCGCGTCGAGCAGCGAGAAGGTGCCGGTGACCACCGCGGCCACGGCGACGCGGTAGAGGACGAGGGCGGTCCAGTCGTTCGTCAGGTTCTCGCCCTCGATCACCGTGACCATGCGCCGCGGCGCCCCGATCCGGCGCAGGATCTCGGCGGGCGCGACCGCGTCCGTCGGCGAGACGATCGCGCCGAGGACGAACGAGACGCCCCAACTCGAGCCCGAGCACGTGGTGGGCGACGAGCGCGACCGCGCCCATCGTCACGAACACGAGGCCGATCGACAGCAGCGCGATCGGCCGGGCATTGCGGCGCAGGTCGCGCAGCGACGTGAAGAAGGCGGCCCCGTAGAGCAGCGGCGGCAGGAAGATCAGGAGGACGAGCTCCGGGTCGAGCTCGACCGACGGAACGCCGGGGATGAAGCCGATCGCGAGACCGCCGAGCACGAGCGTGATCGGGTACGGCACGCGCACGAGGCTCGCCAGCGACGCGAAGGCGACGATGCCGACCAGCAGTCCGAAAATGACCAGCTCGAGGTGCTCCACGGCCCTAGAGTGACAACCGGTGACGAGAATCACGCTCTACGGGAAGCCGGGCTGCCACCTCTGCGACACCGCCCGCGCCGTGGTCGAGCGCGTCCGTGCGGAGCGCGGCTTCGAGCTCGAGCAGGTCGACGTGAGCATCGACCCCCTGCTCAACAGGCGCTACGGCGAGCGCATACCCGTGCTGGAGCTGGACGGCGAGGAGCTGTTCGAGTTCTTCGTCCAGGAGGCGTCGCTGCGCGAGCGGCTCGATAGAGTGGGCGGTTCGTGAGGTACGACGAGCCCCCAGCGGGCGGCGTCGGGGTTCAGCCGGTGAGGCCAGATGCCGAGCCGGGTGCGTCGGAGCGGCTATCGCTCGGCGTTGCCGCCCGACTGTCGCGCTACCTACAGGTCCTCACCCAGGCCAAGAAGATGGGCCGGGAGACGATCTCATCCCAGGAGCTGGCGGACTACACGCACGTCAACTCCACCCAGATCCGTCGCGACCTGTCCGGCTTCGGCAAGTTCGGCAAGCGCGGCGTGGGCTACAACGTCGACTCGCTCGTCTCGCAGATCCGCAAGATCCTGCGGACCACCGGCAAGCACAACATCGCGCTGTTCGGCGCCGGCAACCTCGGCCAGGCGATCGCGGGCTCGGACATCTTCGCCGACCATGGCTTCCGGGTCGTGGCGCTCTTCGACAAGGACCCGTCCAAGGTCGGACGCAGGTCAACGAGAACCTCACCGTGCGCCCGTACGAGGAGCTCGAGCGCGTGATCCGCGAGGAGGACGTGGTCGTCGGGGTGCTGGCGGTGCCGACCGACGCCGCTCAGCAGGTCGCCGACGACCTGGTCAGCGCGGGCGTGAAGATCATCTTCAACTACTCAGAGGCCCTCCTGCAGGTGCCGCCCGAGGTCACGGTTCACACCTCGAGCCCGGCGGTCGACCTGCTGTACGCGCTCTACTTCTACCTCACGTAGACAACCCGCCCATGCTCGACATGCCGAGCGTCAGAGAGGTCTTCGAGGCCTCGACGGACTTCACTGTCGGAATCGAGGAGGAGTTCGCGATCCTCGACCCGGTCAGCCGCTCGCTGGCGCAGCGCTTCGACGACCTGCGCGACGCCGCGCAGGAGGACCCGGTGCTCGCCGAGGCGGTGGCCGGCGAGCTGATCCGCTCCGAGATCGAGATCCGCTCCGGACGCGGCGAGACCTTCGCCGACGCCGTCGCCAAGCAGCGCGAGGCCCGCACCCGCCTGTTCGCCCTCGCCGCGAGCCAGGACCTGCTGCTGGGCGCCACGGGCACGCATCCCTGGAGCCCGTGGCAGGAGCAGCAGATCATCGACACCGAGCACTACCACCGGGTGGAGAGCTCCCTGCAGTACGTGGCGTGGCGCAACAACACCTTCAGCGTCCACGTCCACGTGGGCGTCAACGGGCCCGACCGCGCCGTCCGGGTCTGCGACCGCCTGCGCGCGGTCATGCCGGAGCTGCTCGCCATCTCGGCCAACTCGCCGTTCCTCGACGGCCGCCACTCCGGGCTCCACTCGGCGCGCTCGCAGATCTTCACGAAGAGCTTTCCGCGCTGCGGGATCCCGGACGCATTCGGCGGCTGGCACGCCTACGCGGACTACATCGACTTCCTCGTCCGCACGAACTCGATCGTCGAGTTCACGCAGGTCTGGTGGAGCGTGCGGCCGCATCACAGCTACGGGACGGTCGAGATGCGCATCTGCGACGCGCAGGCGAGCGGCGACGACTCCACTGCGCTCGCCGGGCTGATCACCGCGTGCGTGGCCCAGGCCGCGGTCGACTTCGACGAGGGCGTCGCGTTCGACGACCCGCCTGGCCGCCTGCTCGAGGAGAACTTCTGGCGGGCGATCCGCTTCGGGCTCGACGGCAAGCTGATCGACCTCGAGCGTGGCGAGGAGTACCCGGCGGCCGCCGCGCTCGAGCGCGCTGCTCGACTGGACGGCCCCTGCGCGCGCGGAGCTCGGAATCGAGCCGCGCCTGCCGACCGAGAACGGCGCGCAGCGCCAGAAGCACGCGCTGGCGCAGGGTGCTTCCATGCAGGACGTCTACGCGGCTGAGGTGGCGCTCACCCAGCGGACCTACGCCGCCGAGGAGGTCACCACATGAACGTTCCCCCGCAGGAGCCCACCGAGGAGCAGCTGCTCGAGGCGCTGCGCCGCGTCAAGGTCGACGACGTGGTGCTCCAGACCGTCGCGACGCTCGTCAACCTGGCCGGCCAGAAGCTGACGGTCCCGGAGGCGAAGGACCCGGCCGAGGCGAAGAGGGCGATCGACGCGGCGCGCGCGATGCTGCCGCTCTGCCCGGAGGACGCGCTCGGGCAGATCAAGGACGCGCTCTCACAGGTCCAGATGCTGTACGTGCGCGAGCAGGGCGGCGCCGGGGCTGAGGCTGGGGCAGAGCCGGCCGCCCGCAGGCGAGTCGCAGCCGCGGCCGAGCTCCGAGGAGGAGGAGCGCGCCAAGGCCCGAGCGAAGATCTGGACGCCCGGCTCGTGATCGGAATCTTCGGCGGCTCGGGCTTCTACCGCTTCCTCGACGAGGTCGAGGACGTGCCCGTCGCCACCCCCTACGGGCCGCCCTCGGCCCCGGTGCGGGTGGGGAAGCTCGACGGCGTCGAGGTGGCCTTCATGCCGCGCCACGGCGACGAGCACACGCTGCCGCCCCACCGGATCAACTACCGCGCGAACGTCTGGGCGATGAAGGAGGTCGGTGTCCGGCGGATCGTCGGGCCATGCGCCGTGGGCTCGCTCAAGCCCGAGCTCGAGCCGGGCACCTTCGTGATCTGCGACCAGTTCGTGGACCGCACCGTGGCCCGCGAGAGCACCTTCTACGACGGGCCCCAGACGACGCACGTCTCAGCCGCCGACCCGTACTGCGCCGACCTCAGCGCGATCCTCGCCGAGGCCGCCCGCGAGGAGGGCATCCCGGTCGTCGAGGGCGGGACCGTGGTCGTGATCCAGGGGCCGCGCTTCTCGACGCGCGCCGAGTCGCGCTGGTACGCGGCGAACGGCTTCGACGTCGTGAACATGACCCAGTACCCCGAGGCCTGGCTCGCCCGCGAGCTTCAGCTCTGCTACGCGAACGTCTCGCTCGTCACCGACTACGACGTCGGGCTCGAGGGCATGCCGCACGTGCCGCCGGTGTCCGCCAAGGCGGCCTTCGGGGTCTTCCAGGAGAACCTCGAGCGGCTGCGCGTGCTCCTGATCCGGGCGCTTCCCCGCATCGGCCCGCAGCCGGCAGGACGCCTGCGCCGGCGCGCTCGACAGCGCGATCGTGCATTGAGCCTCAGGCAATCGGCGGCGAAGTCGATACACTGCCCGCCGCTCTTTTCGGGCGGTTGCCCCCAATCGCGCGCCCATGCGCTCGAGCCGCTCGCTGACTGAACTGGACGGAGGACAAACCCGTTGGAATTCCTGACTGACTTCGGCGTGCCAATCGCGCTCGCCTGCGCCGGCGCCGCTGTGGTCTACGGCGTCGTCACCTCGCGCTGGCTGCTGTCGCTCTCGCCCGGAAACGAGGAGATGCAGAGCATCTCCGCAGCGGTGCAGGAGGGCGCGAGCGCCTACCTCAAGCGCCAGTACACGATCATCGGCGGAGTGGCCATCGTGCTCGCGATCGTGCTCGCGATCGCGCTCGAGGCCCAGGACGCCGAGGGCATCCTGATCGCGATCGGCTTCCTGATCGGCGGGACCTTCTCGGGCGCGGCCGGCTTCATCGGCATGAACGTCTCGGTGCGCGCGAACGCCCGCGTGGCGGAGTCCGCCCGCAGCGGCGTGTCGCGCGCGCTCGAGGTGGCGTTCAAGGGCGGCGCGATAACCGGCCTCTTGGTGGCGGGCCTGGCGCTGCTCGGCGTGGCCGGCTACTACGGCATCCTGATCCTGTTCGGCGTCGAGGAGCGCGACGCCATCGACGCCCTGATCGGGCTCGGCTTCGGCGGCTCGCTGATCTCCGTGTTCGCCCGTCTGGGCGGCGGCATCTTCACGAAGGCGGCCGACGTCGGGGCCGACCTCGTCGGCAAGATCGAGGCCGGCATCCCCGAGGACGACCCGCGCAACCCGGCCGTGATCGCCGACAACGTGGGCGACAACGTCGGCGACTGCGCGGGAATGGCGGCCGACCTCTTCGAGACCTACGCGGTCACCGCGGTGGCCGTGATGCTGCTGGGAGTCCTGACCTTCGACCAGATCGGCACCGTCGCGGTCTACCCGCTCGTGATCGGCGGCGTCTCGCTGATCGCCTCGATCATCGGCACCTACGCGGTGCGCAGCGCCAGCGGGAACGTCGAGCGCGCCCTCTACCAGGGCCTGATCGTGTCGGCCGTGCTGGCCGCGCTGGCCTTCCTCCCGATCACGCTCTGGATGATGGACGACCTCACCTTCAAGGACGAGGTCTCCTCGCTGCTCCGCGGCGGCTCGGGCGAGGCCCCGTCGGGCATCGACCTCTACTTCTGCACGCTGGTCGGCATCGGTATCACCGCCGGCCTGTTCGTGATCACCGACTACTACACGTCGACCCGCTTCCGGCCGGTGCGCACCACCGCTCGCGCCTCGCAGACGGGGCACGCGACCAACATCATCCAGGGGCTGGCACAGGGCTTCCAGTCGACGGCCGCGCCCGCGATCCTGCTGGCGCTCGGCATCCTCGTCGCCAACGAGCTGGCCGGGATCTACGGCATCGGCGTGGCGGTGATGGCGCAGCTGTCGCTGACCGGCCTGATCGTGGCGCTCGACGCGTTCGGCCCGATCACCGACAACGCGGGCGGCATCGCGGAGATGGCGGACCTGCCGGAGGAGGTCCGCAACGTGACCGACCCGCTCGACGCGGTCGGCAACACCACCAAGGCGGTGACCAAGGGCTACGCGATCGGCTCGGCCGTGCTGGCGGCGCTGGTGCTGTTCGCGGCCTTCATCGAGGAGCTCCGCGAGGAGGCCGCGAAGGACGGCACGCGCCTGGAGGGCTTCGACATCTCGCAGCCCGAGGTGCTGATCGGCCTCCTGATCGGCGGCATGATGGTCTACCTGTTCGCCGCGCTCGCGATCGAGGCGGTCGGGCGAGCCGGCGGCGGCGTGGTGGAGGAGGTCCGGCGCCAGTTCAAAGAGAAGCCGGGCATCATGGACTACACCGAGAAGCCGGATTACCGGCGCGCCGTCGACATCGTCACGGCCTCGGCGCAGCGCGAGATGATCGCTCCCGCGCTGATCCCGATCGTGGTGACTGTCGTGGTCGGCCTGCTCTCCTACCAGGCGCTCGGCGGCCTGCTGATCGGCGTGATCGTGGTCGGCTTCTTCGCCGCCATCTCGATGACCTCAGGCGGCGGCGCGTGGGACAACGCGAAGAAGTTGATCGAGGACGGCGAGTACGGCGGCAAGGGCTCCGAGGCCCACGCGGCGTCCGTCACAGGCGACACGGTCGGCGACCCGTACAAGGACACGGCCGGCCCGGCGATCAACCCGATGATCAAGGTGGCGAACATCGTCGCGATCCTGATGATCCCGTTCCTGGTCTGACCGCTCGGCGGCCCGGGCGGTTAGCGTTCAGCCCATCGCCCGGGCCGACGACTTCCACACGCTGCCGGACGACCTGCCGGCTCCGCAGGACGACGGCGCCGCCGACCACCTGAGCGGCATGCAGGTCCCGCCGGTGGCGCTGCCCTCCACGCGGGGCGGTGACGTTGCGCTCGCCGCCCTTCCCGGCCGCACGGTCCTCTTCTGCTACCCGCGCACCGGTGTTCCGGGCGACGAGATGCCGCCAGGCTGGGACGCGATTCCCGGCGCCCGCGGCTGCACTCCCGAAGCGTGCGGCTTCAGGGACCGCCACGAGCAGTTCGGCGACCTCGGCGCGCGCGTGCTGGCGCTGTCGACGCAGGACCCGGATTACCAGCACGAGATGGCGGAACGGCTCCATCTGCCGTTCCCGGTGCTGAGCGACCAGCGGCTCGAACTCGTCCGGGCGCTCCGGCTGCCGACCTTCGAGACGGCCGGCTGGACGCTGGTCAAGCGGATCACGCTCGTGATCGGCGACGGGCGCATCGAGCACGCCTTCTATCCGGTCTTCCCGCCGGATGCCCACGCGGGCGAGGTGCTTCAGTGGCTGCGCGGCTGAGCGCTGCCCTCAGCGACTCCGAGCAGAGCGTCTTCTGGCTCGACTCGCCCGACGCCCCCGATCCCCTGCCGCCACTCGAGGGCGAGGCGAGCTGTGACCTCGCGATCGTCGGCGGCGGCTTCACCGGCCTGTGGGCGGCCCTGCTCGCGGCTCCGGACGAGCAGGTGATCCTGCTCGAGGGCGACCGCTGCGGCTGGGCTGCGAGCGGGCGCAACGGCGGCTTTCTCGACGCGTCGCTCACGCACGGGCACCACAACGGGCTCGCGCGCTGGCCGGATGAGATGGACCGGCTCGTCGAGCTCGGGGACGAGAACTTCGGGGCGATCCGCGAGACGCTCGGCGCCCGCGGCATCGACGCCGCCTGGGAGGAGAACGGCTTCATCGACGTTGCCACCCGCGAGCACGAAATCGAGGGGCTGGCCGAGGGAGCCGAGATCGCGCGCCGCTACGGCGACGAGGTCGAGCTGCTCGATCGTGCCGAGGTGCGCGCGAAGGTGGACTCGCCGACCTACCTGGCAGGCCTGTACACGCGCGAGGGCGGCGGTGCGCTCGTGGACCCGGGGCGATTGGCCTGGGGCCTCCGCGCCGCGGCGCTCGAGGACGGCGTGCGCATCCATGAGGGCACGAGGGCCACCGCGATGCGGCGCGACGGGGACGGCGTCGTCCTCGAGACGCCAACCGGGAGGGTGCGCGCAGCCCGGGTCGTGCTCGCCACGAACGCCTTCCAGCCACTGGTGCGCTCGATCGGCCGCTACGTGATCCCTGTCTACGACTACGTCCTCGTGAGCGAGCCGCTCGATCCGGTCAGGCGGGCGGCGATCGGCTGGCACGGGCGCGAGGGCATGGCCGACTCGGGCAACCGCTTCCACTACTACCGGCTGACCGCCGACGACCGCATCCTGTGGGGCGGCTACGAGGCCGTCTACCACTGGGCGAACGGCATGCGCCCCGAGCTCGAGGAGAGCGCCGAGGTCTTCAACCTGCTGGCGCACAACTTCTTCGAGACGTTCCCGCAGCTCGAGGGCCTGCGCTTCACGCATCGCTGGGCAGGGGCGATCGACACGAGCTCGCGCTTCTGCGTGACCTTCGGCACGGCGCTGGGCGGCCGCGCGGCCTACGCGGTCGGCTACACGGGCCTCGGGCGTGGGGGCGACGCGCTTCGGGGCCCGCGTGGCACTCGACCTCGTCCACGGCCGCGACACCGAGCTCACGCGGCTCGAGCTCGTGCGCAGGCGGCCGATCCCGTTCCCGCCCGAGCCGCTTCGCTACGCGGTCGTGCAGGCCACGCGCCGGGCGCTGATCCGCTCAGACGAGCGCCGCGGCAAGCGCGGCCCGTGGCTGCGCCTGCTCGACAGGATGGGCGCGGGCTTCGACAGCTGACGGCTTCGGCCGGGTCGCGGGATGGTTCGGCGCTCGAACCATTTAGCGTTCTAGTCAGCGATGGCCGAGTACCGACCGAAGAATCGCGGGCTCGAGCGGGTCCTCGGCACTGGAGCGCTCTTCTCGACCGCCTACGGCAACGTCGGCAGCTCGATCTACTACGCGCTCGGGCTCGTCGCGATCTTCGCGCTCGGCATGACCCCGGTGGTCTTCCTCATCGCCGGGGTCATCTTCGCCTGCACCGCGGCCACCTACACCGAGGCGACGACGATGTACCCGGAGGCGGGCGGGTCGGCCTCGTTCTCGCGCCGCGCCTTCAACGAGTTCTGGTCCTTCTTCGCCGGCTGGGGCCAGATGCTCACCTACATCGTCACGATCGCGATCTCGGCGTTCTTCGTCCCGCACTACCTCGGGGTGTTCTGGGCGCCGCTCGGGGAGTCCCCCGCCGACATCGTGGGCGGCATCCTCGTCGTGGTGCTGCTCGGCGTTCTGAACGTCGTCGGCGTCAAGGAGTCGGCGGGCGTGAACGTGTTCTTCGCCGTCGCCGACTTCTGCACCCAGGTCGTGCTCGTGATCGTGGGTGTGGCGCTCGTGCTGGACCCGGAGCTGCTCGTCAATCAGATCGATCTCGGCACCACGCCGACCGTGGCCGACTTCCTCATCGCGATTCCCGTCGGCATGGTCGCCTACACGGGCATCGAGACGATCTCGAACATGGCGGAGGAGGCGCGCGACGTCGGCAAGACGATCCCGCGCGGCATGGGGCTCGTCGTGATCGCAGTGGTGGTGATCTATGCGTTTCTGCCGGCCGTGGCTCTCTCGGCGATGCCCGTCATTAACGGCGAGACGGCGCTCGCGAAGTCGAAGGAGGAGGGCGGCTACGCGGACGATCCGATCCTCGGCGTGGTCGAGAACATGGACCTCGGGAGCCTGCAGGGCCCGGCCGAGATCTACGTCGGCATCCTCGCCGCGACGATCCTCTTCATCGCCACGAATGCCGGCATGCTCGGCGTCTCGCGGCTGACGTACTCGATGGGGCAGCACCGCCAGCTCCCCGAGATGCTGCGCGTGCTGCACCCGAAGTACCGAACTCCCTACGTCGCGATCGGGATCTTCGGCGCGATCGCCTGCGTGGCGATCCTGCCCGGCCAGGCGGACTTCCTCGGGGTGATCTACGCCTTCGGGGCGATGCTCTCCTTCACCATGGCGCACGCCTCAGTGGTGGCGCTGCGCTGGAACCGGCCCGAGGTGGAGCGTCCATGGCGGAGCCCCGTCACCCTGCGGCTCAGCGGGCACGAGGTCCCGCTGCTGGCGGTGTTCGGCGGACTCGCGACGGGCATCGCGCTGATCGTCGCGACGGTGCTCGACGAGCGCGTCCTGGTGGCGGGACCCGTCTGGATGGCGATCGGAGTGACCCTGTACGTGATCTACCGGCGCCGCCAGCGGATCTCGCTGACCGAGACGCACAAGGTCGTGATGCCGAAGCCGGTGGTCGAGCACGAGGTCGAGTACGAGTCGGTGCTCGTGGCCTTCGAGGACGGCAACTACTCGCCGGAGGCGGTGGCGATCGCGCGCCGGCTCGCCGCGCGTCGTCGGCGAGGCATCCACGTGCTCGTGATGATCACGGTGCCGCCGAACTCGCCGATTGACGCGGTGATGCGCGACGAGGAGGCGAAGGCGGCGTCCACGATCGATTCAGCGCGCGTGCGCGGCGGGCGGCGGGTCACGGGCCACTGGGAGAAGGTGCGCCCCGGGCAGGGCGGCCGGCGCATCGTCGAGGAGGCGAAGGAGATCCATGCCCGCGCGATCGTGATGCCGCTGCCGCCGCGCAGGACCGGCAAGTCGCTGTTCGGGAAGTCGCTCGAGACCGTCCTGGCGGAGCGCCCCTGCCGCGTGATCATCGACTCGTCGAGGGGCGTGGACGGGCAGCGGGCGCGCTCCGAAGCGGGACTACGATAAGCCCGTGGAACGCGCCTACGTGGCCACGACCCGCGTCCTCAGTGCCGCGCTGCTCGTGCTCGGCGTGGTGATGGTGGTCGTGGCGCTCGCGGGCGGGGGAGGGGCGCTCGCCCTCGGGGTCGTGCTCGGCACGCTGCTGGCGCTCCTCGGGGCGGGGCGGCTGTACCTCTCCCGGCCGCGCCCGCCTGAGCGGGGAGAGGCCGCGGACGACGCCCGCGGCCCGGCGGGGTGAGCGACCCCCGAGCCCGGGCGACGGCCCGGGCGCGCCAAGGGCTGCGCCGAGGCTCGGAGCGAGCGGGATTGCGGGTCACCCGCGGGCTCGGTGAGCCGGCCCTGTTCGCGGTCACCCTGAGCGCGGTCGTCGCGTCGATGTTCTTCGCGCTCGGCGTGGTCGCGGGCGGCGCGCTCGGGCTGACGCCGGTCGTCTACGTGGTCGCCGGGATCTTCTTCGTGGTGACGATGGCGACCTATGTCGAAGGCGTGTCGCTCCACGTGGAGCGCGGCGGGTCCTCGACCCTCGCCCGCTACGCCTTCGACGAGTTCTGGAGCTTCATCGCCGGCTGGGCGATCCTGCTCGACTACGTGATCGTGATGGCGGCCGGGGCGGTGGTCATCACCGACTACCTGGCGGTGTTCGCGTCGGGAATCGACGACGGCTTCTTCGAGGTCGTCGTGGCCGGTCTGGCGCTGCTGGTGGTGGCCGTCATCAACGTGCGCGGGGTCACGGCCAGGCGGCTCCGGACCGTGCTGCGCGTGTCGCTCACGACGATCGTGGTGCTGGTGGTCGTGAGCGTTGTCGGGTTCGTGCAGTTCTTCGACGCCGGGGCGATCGCCGATTCGGTCGAGCTGGGCTCGGTGCCCGAATGGGAGGACTCGATCTTCGCGCTGGGCGTCGCGTGTGTGGCGCTGATCGGGGTGGAGGCCGCCTCGGGGCTGGCCGGCGAGGTGAGGGTCGGGCGGCGAGGGCTGCGGCGGGTCGTGATCGTGTCCTCGACCGTCGCGCTCCTGCTGTTCGTCTGCGTCAGCTCGGCCGCCCTCATGGCCCAACCGGTGAAGGACGGCGCCACGCCGCTGGGCGGGCGTTTCATAGAGGCGCCGCTGCTCGGCATCGTGAACGGGTACGAAAGCGCCTGGCTCGTCGACGCCGGCCGCTATCTCGTGGCCACGACGGCCGCCGCGATGCTGTTCGTCGCGGTCAACAGCCAGATGCTCGGTCTCTCCCGGCTCGCCTACTCGCTCGCGACCAACCGCCAGATACCGAGCGCCGTCGGGCGCCTGAGCGCGCAGCGCGGGACGCCGTACGTGGCGATAGCCATCGCCACGGCGGTCGCGTTCGGGCTCTCCGTGCCACACGACATCGAGTTCCTCGCGGGCACGATCGCCTTCGGGGCGATGATCGCCTTCGCGCTCGCTCACCTTTCGCTGATCGTGCTGCGCTTCCGCGAGCCGGCCAGGCCGACCGCCTTCCGCGTCCCGCTCGGCGTACGAGTCCGCGGCGCAGTGGTGCCGCTGCCTGCCGTGTTCGGGCTCGTCCTGGCTGTGGCGGTGTGGATCAGCGTCGTGGCGCTGCACGAGGGAGCCCGCATCGCGGGTGGGATCTGGATGATCGGCGGGATAGTGCTCTACGTCGTCTACCGTCGCTCTCAGGGCAGGCCGCTCGGCCAGCGCTTCACGATTCCGGCGGAGGTGCTCCAGGAGCGCGAGACGGCGGAGTACGGCAGCATCCTCGTGCCCGTCTTCGGCGAGGAGCTCGACGACGAGATCGTGGGCACGGCCGGCCGGCTCGCGGCCGAGCAGGACGAGGACGGCGAGGGCGGAGCGGTGCTCGAGGCCCTCTACGTGTTCGAGATACCGATGTCGCTGCCGATCGACGCCCGCGTCGCCGACGACCGCGTGCGCAGGGCGAAGCAGGTGCTCTCGCGCGCCAAGGAGGTGGGGGAGGAGTACGAGGGAGTCGAGGTGGCCACCGCCATGGTGCGCGGCCGCACGGCAGGTCAGGCGATCGTCTCCGAGGCGCGCCGCCGCGGCGTCGAGGCGATCGTGCTGGCCGCCGAGGAGCCCACGCGCGTGCGCGGCGGAGCCATCATGGGTGGGCGCGGGCGCATGCGCGACCGCTTCGTCGGCGACACCACTCGGTACGTGATCGAGAAGGCGCCCTGCAGGGTGATACTGACCGCCCCTCCGGCCGGCGAGGAGGGCACCCGCGAGGGGGTCCTGCCGTAGAGTGAGGCCTGAATGTTCGTGCTGATAGTCGGATGTGGCCGGGTGGGGTCGTCGATCGCGCACTCGATGCTCCTGGAGGGGCACGAGGTCTCGGTCCTCGACGAGGACGCCGAGGCCATCGCGCTGCTCGACCGTGACGCGAGCGCCTCCTGGGAGGAGCGCGGCGGCCGCTTCACCGAGGGCACGGCGCTCGAGCTGGACGCGCTGCTGGCGGCGGGGATCGAGCAGGCAGACGCGTTCGTCGCATCGACCGACGGCGACAACACGAACCTCGTCATCGCTCAGATCGCGCAGCGGCGGTTCAACATCGAGCGTGTCGTGGTGCGCGTGCTCGATCCCGCGCGGGCGCGCTGGTACGCCGAGCAGGGCCTCCAGACCGTCTGCCCGACGCAGACGGCGATCGAGCTGCTCGAGGCCGCTGTCCGGGGCCAGATCCGCTTCGAGGGAGTGTCGGGCTAGGGTGGTCGCCTGTCAGTCCTGACCCGTTTGGCGGCTGCAAGCCTTCGCCTGGCGGCGTCCCCGCTCGCCGGAATAGCGCTTATCCGGCTTCGCTCCTTGCCATGCTCGGCTTTCGCCCGCCAAAGCGGGCCAGTACTTCCAGGAGAGACCACTAGCCATGTACGTCGTGATCGTCGGTGCCGGCAAGGTCGGCTGGAACCTGGCCCGCGAGCTCATCAACAAGCGTCACGAGGTCACGGTCATCGAGTCGGACCAGGCGCGCTACGCCGTGGTCGAGCAAGAGCTCGAGCACAGCGCGCTGTACGGCGACGGCTCGGAGCTCTGGGTGCTCGAGCGCTCCGGTATCGAGCGCGCCGACCTGGTCGTGGCCGTCACGGGGGACGACGAGGACAACATCCTCATCTCACAGGTCGCCCGCGAGAAGTACGGGGTCGGGCGCGTGGTGGCGCGCTGCAACAACCCGAGAAACCTGCAGCACTTCGAGCTGCTGGGGGTCAAGCCGGTGATCTCCGCCACCGACCTGATCCTCAGGCTGATAGAGCACGAGGTGCCCAAGTACGGGCTCGTCCACCTGCTCGACCTGCCCGAGGAGCGACTCGAGATCATCGAGCTCGAGGTGGCGGACGGCTCCGAGGCCGCCGGCAAGACCGTCAAGGACCTCGGCCTGCCGGACGGCTCGCTCGTGATCTCGATTCTCCGCGACGGCGGTGGCTTCGTGCCCTCGGGCGACTCGGTCGTCGAGGCGGGCGACGAGGTGTTGCTCGTGCTCGACGTGGGTATCGAGTCCCGCGTGACGGAGCGCTTCACCAACCGGTCGGCCGCCTGACGCCATGGCACGCCGCAAGGTCGATCATCTGCTGGTCGGAGGAGGCCTAGCCGCCGCGAACTGCGCGCGCTGGCTGCGCGAGGAGGGGGGCCAGGGATCGATCCTGCTCGTGGGGCGCGAGCCCGATCCTCCCTACAACCGGCCGCCGCTGACGAAGGGCTACCTCCAGGGCAACGAGTCGCGCGAGGACGCGCTGTTCCGCCCGGAGGAGTGGTGGGACGAGCAGGAGATCGAGCTGATGCTGCGCACGAGCGTCATGAAGCTCGACGCCGAGGAGCGGGTGGCGCGGCTCTCGACGAAGGAGGAGATCGAGTTCGGCAACGCCCTGCTCGCGACCGGGGCGAACGTGCGCCGGCTCCGGGTCGACGGCGGCCAGCTCGAGGGGGTCCACTACATCCGCGCGTTCGGGAACTCGGACGGTTTGCGCGACGAGGTCGAGCGCGCCGAGCGCGTCGTGATCGTCGGCGGCAGCTACATCGGCACCGAGGTGGCGGCGTCGCTGACCGCCGCCCACGGGGCCAAGTGCTCGATTCTCATGCTGGAGGACGTCACCCTCGAGCGGCAGTTCGGCAAGGAGATCGGCGGCTACTTCCAGGGCGTGCTCGAAGAGCACGGCGTGGAGGTTCACGGAGGCGAGGAGCTCGAGCGCTTCGAGGGCTCGGGCGACCGGGTCGAGAAGGTCGTAACGAAGGGCGGGCTCGAGATCGAATGCGACCTCGTCGTGATCGGCGCGGGCGTCGCACCCGACGTCACGCTCGCCAAGGCGGCCGGGATCGAGCTGGGCGAGGCGGGCGGCGTTCTCTGCTCGGCGCAGCTCGAGAGCTCGGCTCCGGGGATCTTTGCCGCCGGGGACATCTGCGAGTACGACAGCCCGGTGCACGGGCGCCACCTGCGGATCGAGCACTGGGACGTGGCGTTCAACCACGGCAAGACGGCCGCGCTCAACATGCTCGGCCGCGGGGTCGAGCACGACGTCGTGCCGTACTTCTTCTCGGACCTTGCCGACTGGGCCTCGATGGAGTACGTCGGCCCGGGCTCCGGCGAGCCGGTGGTGCGCGGGTCGCTCGAGAACGGTGACTTCACCGCCTTCTACGTCGACGACGGCCGCGTGACCGCGGCGCTCACGGTGGGGCGCTCGGATGACCTCGAGCACGCCAAGCGCATGCTCGTCGAGCGGACGCCGGTCGATCCCGCCGCGCTCGCGGACGAGAGCAAAGATCTCAGCTCGATCTAGCCGGTCGCTCGTACCCTTGTAGGAAGGCACGGATGGCGGGCTACTTCAACGACTCCTCGATGCTTCGGCGCGTGCACCGCGAGCGCGCGCTCGCGCTGGCCGGACCGCGCGCGCTGCTCATGCAGGCGGCACATCCGCTGGCGGTGTCGGGGCTGCTCGCCCACTCGACGGCGGTCGAGGATCCCTACGACCGGCTCGCGCGCACGGCACAGGTGATGGGGACGATCGGCTTCGGAGAGCGCGCCGACGCGAACCGCGTGACCCGCACGGTCCGCGCGATGCACCGGCGAGTGAGCGGGACGCTGCGCGAGACGGTCGGGCCGTACCCGGCCGGAACGCCGTACCGCGCTGACGATCCCGAGCTGCTCCTGTGGGTGCTGTTCACGCTCGTCGACTCGGGGCTCGTCGTCTACCGGACTTACGTCGGGGCGCTCTCGCGCGAGGAGGAGGCGGCCTACTGGAAGGACTACCGCGTCGTCGGCCGCCTGTTCGGGTTGCGCACGGGCGACATGCCCCGGACGATCGCCGATCTCGACGACTACCGGCGCTCGATGCTCGAGGGCGACCGGCTCTTCGTGACCGATTGGGCGCGCGAGCGGGCGCGCTCGATCGTGCTGGACCCCCCGGTTCCACGGGTGGCGCAGCCGCTGCTCGAAACGGTCAACTTCATCACGGTTGCGC
Organism: uncultured Thermoleophilaceae bacterium; assembly: GCA_963788595.1. Taxonomy (GTDB): domain Bacteria; phylum Actinomycetota; class Thermoleophilia; order Solirubrobacterales; family Thermoleophilaceae; genus JACVRW01. Next base: position 313,102 of record CAWBHC010000005.1, on the reverse strand, counting down.
TGCTGCCTGACCGCATCCGGCGCGAGTACGGCTTCTCACCGCTTCCGCCCGCATTCGTGCGCAGGGCACTGGTGCGGGCGGGCGGTGAGTACGTGAAGCGCGCGGTGGTGCCGTTCCTGCCGGACCGGCTTAGGCTGGTGCCGTCGGCGCGGGCGGCGGCTTAGCTCGTCTGCCGGCGACGCAGGTGCAGCGCGAGCCAGGCGCGCGCGACGAGCAGGGCGGCGCCCGCGCCGGTGGCGGCCGGCAGGATCTCCTCCACCGGAACGCCTCCCACGTGAGCGATCATGAGCCTGCGCTCCTCGAGCCGCGCTGCGAGGCGGTCGCCTCCGGCAGGGCGTGCTCGGAGGGGGTTGCGTCGTCGTACGCGTCGGCGTAGTTCCACCACCCATACGGCGGGGTTTGCGGGTAGCCCTCCGGAGAGTCCTCCCACTCCTCCTGGCGCCCGAGCGCCGTCATGTCGAGGTAGCTCCAGGTGGTTCCCAGGGCCTCGTCGCCCCGGCCGTCGATGAAGTAGGTGCGAAAGACGCGGTCGCCGTCGCGGATGAAGGCGTTGTGGCCGTGCCACTCATCGACGCCGAAGTCGGCATCGAAGTCGTCCACGATCGTGTACCACGGCATCTGCCAGCCGTTCCGTTCCTTCAGGCCCTGGATCTCGGCTTGCGGGGCACGCGAGAGGTAGGCGAGGGTGGTGTCACGCGCGTTGAGGTGCGCGAGGCGGCTGACCTGGTCGGCGACCATGGAGCAGCCGACACACGCCCGCTCAGGGTAAGCGCCGCCGTCTGCGTAGGTGGTGACCTCTGGCCCGTAGAAGGCGCGGTAGACGATCAGCTGCCGGCGCCCCTCGAACAGTTCGAGCAGGCTCACTCGCCCGTTCGGGCCGTCGAACGCGTAGTCCTTCTCTACGGCCATCCTCGGCATCCGGCGCCGCTCGGCGGCAAGCGCATCGCGGGCGCGGGTGAGCTCCTTTTCCTTTGCCAGCAGCTCCTCGCGCGCGGCCTTCCACTCCTCCGCGGTGACGATCTTCGGCAAGGCGGGCATGGTCGCGCCGCCGTTCATGTTCTCGGCTTGCATTGCGTGTCTCCTTTACGCAGTCAGTGCGCGGGCGAGGCTCTCGAGCTGCTTGTCCCAGCCCTGGTCGTGGTTCGTGCGCGCCGGCTCGGGCAGCCCGGAGTGCACGAGACGCAGATCGGTCCCGTCGTCCGCCGGGGTCAGCGTCACCTCGACGGTGCTGATGCCCGGGCTCACGCCGATCTCCGAGTTCTCGAATCCCCACGTGAAGACGACGCGGTGAGGCGGGTCGAGCTCGACGAACTCGCCGCGCAGCAGATAGTCGACGCCCTCGAAGTGGTGCGTCTGGTGGTAGATGCCGCCGGGCCGCGGGTCGGTCTCCGCCTCCGCGGCAATCCAGCGGGTGAGCTTGTCGGCCTCGGTGAAGAACGCGAACACCGTGTCCGGCTGCGCGTCGATGTGGATCTCCTTGACGATCGGCTCAGTTGCGATGGTCGGCATTGTCTCGTCTCCTCTGTTCTTGTTGTGCTTCGCGGCGCAGGACCTCGAGCCGGTCGTCCCAGAACTGGGAGACGAACTCGCGCAGGTCGCCGAAGCCCTCCGGGCGCGCGCTGTAGAGGCGCCGCGTGCCCTCGCGCCGCTCGGCGAGCAGCCCGGACTCGCGCAGCACGCGCAGGTGCTGCGAGATCGCCGGCCGTGTGACGTCGGCGAAGTGCGCGGCAATCGCACCGGCGGGCAGCTCGTCGCTGCGCACGAGCCGGAGGATCTCTCTGCGGCGCGGCTCGGCGATGGCTTCGAGGACGTCCTGCATGGGGGATAGGTTAGCACTCACTTACGTAAGTGTCTACTAACGCTTATCGACGACGCCAGCTGCCAGGCCAGGCGGACCTGAGAGGATCGCCACGTGGTGCGTGCGCCGTGCTTCGGAACGGACTCGAGCTGCCCTACGTCGAGCGGGGCGACGCAGACGGCGTCCCATTCCTGTTGCTCCACGCCTGGCTGGACTCGCGGCGCTACTTCGACCAGCTGCTCGCCGCATTGCCTGAGCGCATCCACGCCTTCGCGTTCGACCAGCGCGGGCACGGCGACGCCACCAAGCCAGCGATGGCTACGAGCTGGGCGAATTCGCCGACGACATCGGGGCGTTCATGGATGCGGTCGGACTCCACGCCGCCGTGCTCGCAGGCGCATCCAGCGGTCGGATACGTGGCTCAGCGCTTCGCCATCGACGACCCAGGCCGCACGTTGGGCCTGGCGCTGCTCGGATCCCCGCGCCGTTTGCGCGGACCGCGGCCAGCGTTCGCCGAAGTCGTCGCCACGCTCGAGGACCCGATCGACTCGGTGTTCGTCCGCGAACTCCACGAGGGGATGCTCGGGCGCGAGCTTCCCGACGAGATCATGCAACTCCTCTGCGAGGAGAACCTCAAGATGCCGGCGCACGTCTGGCGCGATGCGTTCGAGGGGCTGCTCGCCGCCGAAGCACCGCTGGACACCGGCCCGATCTCCGCACCAACCCTGATCGGCTGGGGCGCGCACGACTCGCTGTTCCCGCGGGCCGACCAGGAGGCCATGGCCGCGCAGATCCCAGACGCGCGGCTCGGCGATCTACGACGGCGTCGGCGACCTGCCGGTGATCGAGGCGCCCGAGCGCGTCGCCGCCGACCTCCCCACCCTATGCGACGCCGTCGCGGCGCGCTGAACCGGTCGCGCGCTCGACGCCGTCGACGGCGCTGAGCGTCGTCGATGAGCGGGCCGAGCTCCGCTACGCGTGTCCCGAGTGCGAACTCCGCGCGCAGGGCAGGCCCGCCGAGCATCTATCCTTGTCCGTCGATTGGGGGGTCGTCTACATGCGCGAAGACGCCACGCCTCGGCGCTCGGGGTCATCGGGGTGCGAGGGTCCGCTCTCCCCCGGCGCGTTTGTCGTCGGCACGAGAACCCTCGAAGAGTGCAGCGCTGCGATCGGGCTGCACGTCATGCCGCCGCCCGCGCGCGCCGTCGAGGTCCTGGCCGGCGTGAGGCGTCGGCCTCGATCCCGCGCTTTCCGGCGGACTGGTCGGGCCCGAGGCGGCGCCTCCGGGCGGCGCGAGGCCTGCTCGCCGGCTGCGCGCAGGGCTGGCTCGACGTCGTCACCCGGCGGGGTCGACCACCGCGCCGACCGCGCCGAGTGCGCACTCGGCGCTCGGGCCGAGCGAGGTCCTGCGCCGGTCGACCTCGCGCTCGGTCATCGTGTCGCTGGCGACCCGTGCCGGACGGCGGCTCGCGACCGCGGCGATCGACAACGCGCTGGCGCAGGCGCTCGAGGACGGGTGAGGCTCGAGAATCGGCGAGAGGGGCCCGAAGCGCCGCCCTCGCCGGCGGCGCGCTGAGCGAGCCGCCGGCCGTGGGCGAGGTAGCGTGACCCGCGGGCCGTGTTCGGGGAGCGCCGCGCCGCGACGCGCTCGAGCGCGGGCGCCTTGGACGGCGCGGGCCGTCGCTGGTCAGGCTCCTCTGGCGCGAGCGCTACCGGCACCCGAACGCTCTGCCGCTCGTCGTCGCGATCACCGACGGCGCGCCCACCGTGCCGCTGCGCGCGGGTGGCGACGCGCTCGCCGACACGCTGCTCGCAGGCGCGCGAGCTCGCCCGTGCGCGCGTGCGCTGCGTGGTCGCCGACGCCGCGACGCCCGGCTCGCCGGAGGCGCGGCGCGGGGGGGCGCGGGCGATCGCGATGGCCGCCCGCGGGACGCACGTGCCGCTCGGCGAGCTGGCGCCCGGACTGCTGCGCGGAGCTGCTGGAGGAGCGCGCATGAAGGACCTGCCCCTCGTCGAGGCGCTGCTCGACCCGCGCATCGGCAGCCTGCCCGCCGCGACGGCGGGCGGCCTCGACCCGGACCTCGTGAGCGCGGAGGACGACACGATCCGGCTGCGACCGGAGCGCCGGCCCGAGGCCGAGCTGGCCGTGACGCAGGCGGTGCGCGAGCGGCCGGTCGAGTGGGCCAGCCTCACGACCAGCCAGGGCGAGCTCTTCGACTCCCTCAGCCGCCCACTTCCGCGACGAGCTCGACGAGGTCGAGCTGCACGCCGCGTCGCCGACCGCGCTCGACGTCGCCTGGCGGCGCGAGCGGGCGACGGTCGAGCTGCGCGCGGGCTTCGTCGAGTGCGAGCGGCTGGGCGCCGAGCGGCCCGCGATCGTGCTCGGGCCGCTCGACGACGCCCTGTCAGAGCGGCTCGCGGCCGAGCCGAAGCTCCGCGAGCGGCTCGTCGTCTACGACCTCGCCGCGCTCGCCAAGGCAGGCGCCGTTCGGAGCAGCGTGGCCGTGTTCCTCGAGTGGTTCCTGCGCGACGCCTACGGCGTCAAGGTGCTCGCCTCGGCGGCGTTCACGCAGGGGCTCGTCTCCCGGGGCGTGATCTCGCTCGGGATGGGCTAGCCAGATCAAGGCCTGTTCTGGAGGCGAGCTCCTCCGGGCTCGGAACGTCGACCGGTCCTTCCTTGGGCGTGCCGATGCGCAGCGCGTTGCCGAACGGGTCGCGCAGGCCGCAGTCGGTCCCGTAGAAGCGCTCGGTCGGCTCCTCCGTGAACTCGACGCCCTTGGCCACGAGCTCCTCGTAGGTCTTGTGGATGTCGTCCACCGCGATGATGCCGGCCATTCCCATGGCCCCCTTCGTCACGAGCTCGCGGACCTGCTCGGCCGTCGCCTCGTCGTGTGAGGGCGGGCCGGGCTTCTCGAGAAGCAGCTGAAGCTCGGGCTGCTCGGGGAAGCTGACGGTGACCCAGCGCATGAAGCCGAGATCGGCGTCGGTGTGCAGCTCGAAGCCGAGCTTCCCGACGTAGAAGTCGATCGCCTCGTCCTGATCGAGCACGTAGACCTGTGTGTGAGTGACTTTGTTGGGCATGAGGACGAGGCTAATTCGCGCGCCGGTCCTCGCGCTTCTCCAAAACTGCTCGGTCTCGTCCACGCCTTCGCGAAGCAGGCCGGGACCGCTCTGAGATCCGCGGCACGCCAGCGGTACGTGGTCGGCGGCTCGCCGACGATCTCGTTGAACGTGCGGCTGAACGTCCCGAGGCTCGCGAAGCCGACGTCGAAGCAGATCTCGGTCACGCTGCGGTCGCTCTCCCTCAGCAGGAACATCGCTCGCTCGATCCGGCGCCGCTGCAGGTAGCGGTGCGGCGTCTCGCCGAAGGTGGCGCGAAAGACCCGGATGAAGTGCGCCTCGGAGACGTGTGCGATCTTCGCCAGCGTCGCGACGTCGAGCGGGCTCCGCGTAGTCACGGTCCATCGCGTCGCGCGCCCGCAGCATGCGGCGGTTCGACTCCTCGGCCGCCCGGCTCACGGTCCGTCAGGCCGCGGCCTGCTCGGCCCAGTCGCGGTAGAGCCGCGCAGTAGGCGCCGTCCGCCTCGAGCAGCTCGTCGTGCGTGCCCTGCTCGACGATCCCGCCGTGGTCGAGCACCACGATCCGGTCGGCGCCGCGGATCGTCGAGAGCCGGTGCGCGATCACGATCGCCGTGCGGCCGGCGAGCAGCCGCCGCAGCCCGCGCTCGATCTGCGGCCTCGGTGTGCACGTCGACGTTCGAGGTCGCCTCGTCGAGGATCAGGATGCGCGGGTCGGCCGCTGCAGCGCGCGCGCGAAGGCGACCAGCTGGCGCTGGCCCGCCGAGAGCTGGCCGCCGCGCTCGCCGACCTCGGTGTCGTAGCCGTCGGGCAGCGCCTCGATGAACTCGTGCGCGCCGACGGCGCGCGCGGCGTCGCGCATCTCGTCGTCGGTCGCGTCCGGGCGCCCGAAGCCGATGTTGTCGCGGATCGTGCCGCGAGAACAGGAAGCCCTCCTGCGGCACGATGCCGAGCTGCGAGCGCAGCGAGTGCTCGGTCGACGTCGCGCAGGTCGTGGCCGTCGATCAGGACGCGCCCTCGCTGCGGGTCGTAGAAGCGCGCGACGAGCTTCGCGAGCGTCGACTTGCCGGCGCCGGTCGCGCCGACGAGCGCGACGGTCTGCCCCGGCGGCACGTGCAGCGACACCGCGTCGAGCGCGGGCGCCTCGTCCTCGCTCGGCCCGTAGCGAGAAGGACACGTCGTCGAACTCGATCTCGCCGCGCACGCGCGGCAGCTCGATGCGCGTCCGGGCGGTCGCGCAGGTCGGGCTCCTCGTCGAGCAGCTCGAAGATCTTGTCGAGCGCCGCCATGCCCGCCTGGTAGGTCGTGTAGAGCTGGGAGAGCTGCTGGATCGGGTCGAAGAAGCTCTGCAGGTAGAACGACGAACGAGACGAGCACGCCGATCGTGACCGTCGCCGTCGAGCACCTGGTTGCCGCCGTAGAGCAGGATCGCGGCGGTGGCGACCGCCGACAGCAGCTCGACCGCCGGGAAGTACGCGGCGTTCAGGTAGACCGTCTTCATGTTGGCGTCGCGGTGCTCGTCGTTCAGCTCCGCGAAGCGGCGCTGGTGGCGCGGCTCCTGCCCGAACGCGCGCACGATCCGGACGCCCGACAGCGTCTCCTGCAGGTAGGCGGTGACGAGCGCGATCTTCTCGCGCGTGAGCCGGTAGGCGCCCGCGCGAGGCGATCCGGAAGATCGACGCTGCCGACCAGCAGCAGCGGGAAGGTCAGGAAGGTCACGAGCGCGAGGCTCGGGTCGAGCACGATCAGGATCACCACCGTGCCGATCAGCGTCAGCGTCGGCCGAGAAGAGCGTCACGATGCCCGTCGGTGACGAGCTGGTCGAGCGCCTGCACGTCGTTCGTCAGGCGCGAGATCAGCACGCCCGTCTTGTTGCGCGAGTAGAAGCCGATCGACAGCCGCTGGAGGTGCGCGAAGAGCTGGAGCGCAGGTCCTGGAGCGCGCGCTGGCCGACCCAGTCGATGAGGTAGGTCTGCACGTAGGTGGCGCCCCAGTTGACGCAGCGCCGCCGCCATGAAGGCGACCAGCGATCAGCGTCAGCGCGTTCAGGTCGCCGTCCTGTGATGCCGTCGTCGATCGCGAGCCCGGCGAGGTAGGGCGGCGCGAGCGCGGCGGCCGTCGCGAGCAGCAGCGCGATCAGCATCAGCACGACGCGGCCGCGGTACGGGCGCAGCAGCGCCAGCAGGTCGCGCAGCTTGCGCGCGCCGGCCGCGGCTCGCCGCGGACGGCGCTCAGCACGCCCGCGCGCGCTCACAGCCCCGCCACCTCGCGCTCCGCGGTCCACGCGGTTGAGGAACACCTGGTCGGGCAGGCCCTTCTCGACGATCTCGCGGTAGAGCGCGCGAGTCCTCGAGCAGCTCCTCGTGCGTGCCGCGCGCGGCGATCCGGCCGTCCTCGAGCACGACGATCTCGTCGGCGAGCGCGATCGTCGACAGCCGGTGGGCGATCACGAAGGTCGTGCGCCCCTCCATCACCTCGCGCAGCGCGCCCTTGATCGCGGCTCTCGGTGGTGGCGTCGACGCTCGAGGTCGCGTCGTCGAGGATCAGGATGCGCGGGTCGGTGATCAGCGCGCGCGCGATCGCGACGCGCTGGCGCTGGCCGCCCGAGAGCGTCAGGCCGCGCTCGCCGACGAGCGTGTCGTAGCCCGTCCGGCAGCTCGTCGATGAAGCTCGAGCAGGCCCGGCGCGCGCGGCGCGCCTCGACGCACCTCGTCGTCGCTCGCCTCGGGCCGCGCGTAGGCGATGTTGTCGCGCACGCGTGGCCGAGAACAGGAACGCGTCGTCGGAGACGACCGCGACCTCGCCGCGCAGCGAGCTCGGGTCGACCGACGCGCACGTCGACGCCGTCGACGAGCACGCTGCCCTCGCTCGACGTCGTACAGGCGCGGGATCAGCATCACGAGCGTCGTCTTGCCCGAGCCGGTCGGCGCCGACGAGCGCGACGGTCTGGCCCGGCTCGACCGTCGAGGTCGACGTCGCGCAGCACCGGCTCGCCGCTCGCCGTAGCCGAAGCTCACGCCGCGCAGCTCGACGCGCCCGCCGCCCGGCGGGCAGCGGCGGGCGCGCCGTCGGGCGCCGTCGAGCTCGCGGCGGCGGTCGAGCAGCTCGAACACGCGCGCGCCCGACGCCACGGCGCGCTGGGCCATGCCGAGCGCGATGCCGAGCATCCGCATCGGCGAGGTCAGCATCAGCACGTAGCCGTAGAAGGCGACGAACTCGCCGAGCGTGAGCGAGCCGTTGATCGCCTGGCGGCCGCCGACGAACAGCACCGCGGCGAGCCCGAGGTTGCGGCAGGAAGCCGATCAGCGGGCTGTAGAAGGCGCGCAGCCGGGTCGAGACCATCGACTGGTCGAACACGCGCGCGACCGCGCGGCGGAAGCGCGCGCAGCTGGCGCTCCTCCTGCGGCGAACGCCTTGACCACGCGGACGCCGGAGATGTTCTCCTCGGCCTCGGCGGTCAGCTCGGCGATCCGCTGCTGCACCTCCTGCGTCGCCGGCCGGTTGCGGCGCCCGTAGCGAACGCGGCCCAGATCACGAACGGCATCGGCGCGAGCGTGATCGCCGCGAGCGACGGCTCCACGACGAGCATCACGACCGCCGCGATCAGGATCGTGAGCACCGACTGGACGATGAAGATCAGCCCGTAGCCGAGGAAGAAGCGCACCGACTGGAGGTCGACGGTCGCGCGCGACATCAGCTGGCCGGTCTGCTGGCCGTCGAAGAAGGCGAGCTCGAGCGACTGCAGGTGCCGGTACATGCGGTTGCGCAGGTCGTACTCGACGCCGAGCGAGACCCGGCCCGCGACGAGCCGGCGCGACACGCTGAAGGCGAGCCTGAAGCAGCGCCCGCGGCGGCCACGCCCAGCGCCAGCGGCCAGAGGTTGACGCCGCCGTCGCTCGATCTCGTTGACCGTCTGCCCGACGAGGTAGGGGATGAGCACGCCGGTGCCCATCGCAAACGTCGCCAGCACGAAGGAGAGGATCACCCCTCGGCGGTAGGGGCGCAGGAATCCGAGCAGGCGCCAGAACGTTTGCACGCCCTATGACTTTACTTTATGAAGTGAGGCGGGTCATGCGCACGCTCACCTCGTGGCCGGCCGTGCCGCCCGCCCCGCGGTAGACGCCCCGGATCGGCGCGACGTCGCCGTAGTGGCGGCCGTGGCCGATCTTCACGTGCTCGGCTCCGGCGAGCTTGCGGTTGGTCGGATCGGCGCCGACCCAGGACGCCGGCTCGCCCGCCGGGCCCGGCACGAGCGCCTCGACCCAGGCGTGAGTGTTGACCTCGACCGAGTTCCCCCCGCCGTTCGACAGCTGGGGGCTCGCGGCCCCAGACCCCCGAGGCAACTGGCCGGCCGCGGGCGGCCCGGCGAAGAGATACCCGGACACGTAGCGGGTCGCGAGCCCCGCACGGCGCAGCAGGATCAGCGACAGGTGCACGAAGTCCTGGCAGACGCCCGCGCCGCCCTCGAGCAGGTCGTCGACCGTGGAGCCCACGAAGGTCGCGCCCTTGCGGTACTCGAAGCGGTCCGGGATGACCCTGCAGAGCGCCTCGAGCGTGGCGCGGGGAGTGTCCGCCGCGATCGCATCCTGCAGGTCGGCGAGGCCGCCGTTCGCGGGCTCGTCGTCGGTGTGCAGCAGGAACTCGCCGCCGCGGGACGTGTACGCCTCCGCGCGGGTCAGGTCCCAGCCGCCCTCGGGCGGCGCGGCCGGCTCCTCGGTCGTGACCTCGCCCTCCGCCGTGATGGCGAGCCGCTCGTGCTCGCCCGGCACGTTGAACTCGATCACCTCGGTCCCGAAGTAGTCGCTGTAGGTGCGCGTCCGGGCGCTCGGCTCGACGACGACCCGGAAGCCGCGCACGCGCTGCAGCGGCGTCGTCGCAGGCGTCACGCGCAGGACGTTGTGCTGGTCGAAGACGGGGCCCGAGTAGCGGTACTCGGCGTGGTAGCGGAGCAGGTACCTCATCCGGTGACGGTCTGGGCGACGACGGTGCTGGGGTGGAAGTAGCGCTCGTGGATCTCGACGTCGAGCCGCTCGAGCTCCTGCTGGATCGGCCGCAGCGCGGGGATCACCGCCTCCGGGCCCGGCGCCACGCGCGCGCGGAAGTCGAGGTCCGCGCTCATGCGCCGCACGCGCAGCACCGGCGGCGAGTCCTGCACCTCGGGCTCGACCCGCTCGAGCGTCGCGTCGAGCGACACGACCGATGCGGCCACCGAGTCGGGGAACTCGCGCTCGTAGAGCATGAAGCGCGCGACGGGCCCCGCGTTCGGCGGCGCGGCCGCCGAGCGCATGAACGCCTGGAAGCCGCCGACCGCGCGCAGCAGCGCCAGCGCGTTGCCGTCGCGGCGCGGCGCCTCGGGCGCGTCCTCGCTCGTCCGCCTCGGGGACCGGTGGAAGTGCCACGCGCAACATTCTGAGCACCATGTCGGCGGCCTCGATGCGGCCGCCCGCCTGCAGGAAGGCGCGCGCGTCGTCCTTCTGCATCGTGCGCCCGGTCAGGCCCCAGAAGAGCGCGCAGCGCTCCTTGACCATCGAGTAGATCGAGTACGGGCCGGCGCGCAGGCCCGCGGGCAGGTCGCGCCTCGAGAGCAGCAGGTCGAACGTGTTGACGGACTCCCACATCTCGGCCGAGATCGTCTCCCTCAGCGTGCGCGCACCCTCGCGCGCGCCGGTCACGCACGACACGATCGACACCGGGTTGTCGACGTCCGTGGTGAGGAGGCGCACGACGTCGTCGCGGCGCGCCGGGCCGTCGGTCTCGCCCGCGCCCATGATCACGAGCAGCGACTCCCACGAGAGCGTGACCGAGGCGGGGTCGTCGGGGCGGCCCTGGAGGTCGGCGTGGAAGAGCCCGTCGAGCATGCGCGCCGTGTGCTCGGCGCGAACGAGGTGGCGGCCGAGCCAGTAGAGGTCGTGCGCGATGCGGGCGAGCACTTAGGTCGGCCCCTGCTGCTGTTGCTGCTCCTGCCCGCGCCAGCCGGCCTGGCGCATCCCCGGCAGCGCCGGCGGCGCCAGCCCGCTCGCGCCCGGGCCGCCGGAGTCACCCTCGCCGTCCGAGAGCACCCAGGTGTCCTTCGATCCGCCGCCCTGCGAGCTGTTCACGATCATCGAGCCCTCGCGCAGCGCGACCCGCGTCAACCCGCCGGGGATGATCTTGATCTCGTCGCCGTAGATGGCGAACGGGCGCAGGTCGACGTGCCTGGGGGCGAGCGAGCCGTCCGCGAGCGCGGTCGGGACCGTGGAGAGCGCCACCGTCTGCTGGGCGATCCAGCGCTCCGGCGCCTGCTCGACGAGCGCGCGCTCGTCGGCGAGCTGCTCCTCGGAGGCATGCGGGCCGATGAAGACCCCCTTGCCGCCCGACTCGCCCGTGGGCTTGATCACGAGCTCGTGCATGTGCTCGAGTGCGTAGGCGCGCTGCTCGGGGTCGGCGAGCAGCCAGGTCGGCAGGTTGTCGAGGATCGGCTCCTCGCCGACGTAGAAGCGGATCATCTCCGGCACGTAGTGGTAGATCGCCTTGTCGTCCGCCACGCCCGTGCCGACCGCGTTGGCGATCGCGACGTGGCCGGCGCGGTAGACGCCCATCAGCCCGGGCACGCCGAGCAGCGAGTCGGGGCGGAACTCGAGCGGGTCCATGAAGGCGTCGTCGATGCGGCGGTAGATCGAGTCGACCTGGGCGAGACCGCGCGTGGTGCGCATGTAGCAGAGGCCGTCGCGCACCACGAGGTCGGACGCCTCGACCAGCTCGACGCCCATCTGGCGCGCGAGGAAGGCGTGCTCGAAGTAGGCGCTGTTCGCCGCGCCCGGCGTCCACACGACCACGACCGGGTTGTCGCCCGCCGCCGGGCGCGGCCGCCTGCAGCGCGTCGAGCAGCAGGGCGGGGTAGTTGCTCACGGGGCGGACGTCGTAGCCCGTGAACAGCTCCGGCAGCAGCCGGCTCATCGCGATCCGGTTCTCGAGCACGTACGAGATGCCCGACGGCGTGCGCACGTTGTCCTCGAGCACCTTCCAGCGCCCGTCGGCGTCGCGCACGATGTCGCAGCCGGACACGTGACACCACACGCCGCCCGGTGGCCGGATCCCGTGCGCCGCGCGCTCGAAGTTCGAGCGCGTGACGACGAGCTGCCAGGGGACGATCCCCTCGCGGATGATCTCCTGGCCGTGGTAGACGTCGTCGACGAAGTAGTTGAGCGCCCGCACGCGCTGCGCGAGACCGCGCTTGATCGTCCGCCACTCGTCCGCCGGCAGGATCCGCGGGACGAGGTCGAGCGGGAAGGGCCGGTCGCGCGTCGGCCCCTCCGGCCCGGTGGCGTCGAAGGTGATCCCCTGCTGGACGAAGATGGCGTCGCGCCGTTCACCGGCGGAGCGCAGGCGGTCGCGGCCGAGCCGCGTCAGCGCGGCGACCAGGCCGCCGGCCGGCGGACGCGGCCTGCCCGGTGCCTCGAACAACTCGTCGAAGAACCCGGACGCGGGGGCGTACTCGGGTTCCGTGACGTGCTCGGCGCCGGTGCTCAAGGATTGAGTTGTACCCGCTCGGCCACCGCCAGGCGACGGTGATCGAAGATGCGGGCGAGGTCGCGGCGCACGAACAGCCGCTCGCGCGAGCTCGCCGAGCGGGCCGGCGGGGATCTCGTAGCTCACGCTGTCGCGCACCAGCGTGCCCTCGGGATGGTCCTCGAAGAGGTGGGTGTGGCGCCAGAGCCGGTACGGGCCGCGCACCTGCGTGTCGACGAAGCGCCGGCCGGGCTCCCAGATCTCGATGCGCGTGAGCCAGCGGACGGGGATCCGATGGAGCGCGAGCCGGTATTCGATCAGCGTGCCGGGCCCCATCTCGATCGGCCCGGGCGTCGCGACCCGGAAGCCGAGCCAGGGCGGCGTGATCGCCTCGAGGTTGAAGGCGTCGGCGAAGAAGGCGAAGACGGAGTCGCGCCCGCCGGGCAGGACCTGCTCGCGTTCCAGTACGTGCACCACGCCGCGCGTATCTTGATGACCGCATGGCTGTCTACGTGGACGAGGCCGTCTGGGAGCACCGCGGCCGGCGCTGGTGCCATCTCGTGGCCGACTCGCCGGAGGAGCTCGCCGAGTTCGCCGCTCGGCTCGGCCTGCGGCGCGCCTGGCTCCAGACGAAGCCCGGCCGTCCCTGGAAGGACCACTACGACCTGCCCGGCTGGGCACGGGCGGAGGCGATCCGGCTCGGCGCGCTCGAGCTGACCATGCGTGAGATGGGCGCGCAGCTTGCAAGGCGCCGTGCGGCCCACAGGCAGGAGCTCGCGGACGGAGGGGGAACGAAGGAGCGATGGGGCCCTCCGGAGCGCTCGACCAGAACCTGAGCAATGCCGAACGGCGCGTGCTCGAGTCCTTCTTCACGGGGCGCCTGCCCGCCGGGCAGGTGCACGCCGAGCTGGCCCGGGCGGGAGGCGTGAGCGCGCCGCCGCCCGCCGTCCCGGCCGACACGGCCGTGATCCCCGTGCCGCCCGCGGGGCTCTTCCGCCGCGTTCCCCGGGCCGCCTGATCAGCGGCCGAGCGTGCGCGTGAACTCGCGCGCGTCGCTCGTGACCCCGGAGATGCGGTCACGCACAGTCGCAAGCCCCGCGCGCAGCTCCTCGTCGCCGGCCTCCACCGGCAGCATCGAGTCCTGAAGCGTCGAGAGCGTTAGCTCCGCCTCGCCGACGGCGGTCAGCGCCATGTCGATGAACCCGCGCGCCCCCGCCGGCGAGACCCCGGCCGATGCTTCGGTGAACGTGCGCGCGGGCGCGCCGTGCCGCTCGGCGAAACCCGTGTAGGCGCGCTGCGCGCGGCCGTAGGCCACCTGCACCGGCCGGAAGATCGCTTCCTCGAGATTGTCGCCGCTCGTCTCGTCGAGCTTCTCGTACGCCTCGCCGAGGCAGGCGAGCGCGAAGGCGAGCGACTCGATCGCCTCCGCGAGGGCGTCGAGGAGCTCCTGGCGGGCTTCGGAGAGTGAGTAGGCCACTGCTCGCAGACTAGTCCCCGCTCCCTGGTAGAAGTTGCCGCGATGACGCCGCACGTATGGATCGCGCAGGAAGCCGACGCGGGTGACGTCGCGCGGTTGATGGGCGGCTTCAGGGACTGGTGGGGCAAGGACTCCCCGAGCGACGAGGTCATCCGCGCGACCGTCGACAGGCTGATCGGCGAAGGGAACACCGAGTACCTGCTCGCCGCCCCGTCGCAGGGCGAGCCGGCGGGCGGCGTCTGCCAGCTGCGCTACCGGCTCAGCGTGTGGAGCGGGAAGGGCGACTGCTGGCTCGAGGACCTCTACGTAGACGGCGCCGCGCGCCGGGCCGGGCTGGGGAGGGCGCTCGTCGAGGCGTCGTTCGAGCGGGCGCGAGCTCGCGACTGCTACCGGATCGAGCTCGACGTGAACGAGCAGAACACGGACGCGCTCGCCTTCTACGAGGCGCTCGGCTTCGCGCTCGAGCCGAAGCCGCCCGGCAGGACCCTCTTCATCGCCCGGACGCTCGACGGCTGACGCCGAGCAGCGCCGCCTCCACGTCGCGCAGGCGGTCGACCTCCCCTCGGATCCCCGCGGCCGCGTCGTTGAACAGGAAGGCCTCGGCGAGCCGCACGATCGCGTAGGCCAGCGTGCTGGGCTCGACGGGCGGCTCGTAGCTGCCGGCGCTCGCCTCCTCCTCGATCAGGGCCTCGATCGCCGCGACGATGCGCGGCTGCACCGGGCCGTCGCCGCCGGTCAGGATCCGCAGCGCCGTCTCGCGCTCCTGCTCCACGAACCGGCGCAGGGCGGGTGCCTCCGCGAGCGCGCGGTTGAAGCGGTCGAAGGTGTCGAGCAGCATCGGGCCGCCGCGGCCGCGGGCCTTCGCCCGTGCGCTGTCGAGCACCGGCAGGGCGGCACGCACGAGCACCTCGCCGATCACCTGCTCGCGGCTCCCGAACCAGCGGTACACGGTCGTCCGGCCGAGCCCGAGCCGCGCCGCGATCGCCTGGACGTCGACGCGCTCGCCGCGCAGGTACTGGCCCATCGCCGCCCGCAGGACGTCCTCACGGCTCGCCGCGGCGGGCCTGCCGCGTGGGCGCGGCCGGACCGCCGGGGACGAATTTGGGACATTCATAGAGAGCTGTTTTGTTACGTCACGGCGCCTGTGAAAGGATCGCACGAGTTCGCAGCCGCCCCTGGGGAGGAGCGCATGAAGAAGAGCCGTGCCGTCGTGCCCGTCGCCGCCGTGAGCGCGCTGCTCGCGATCGCGCCGGGTGCGATCGCCGCGCCCAAGCAGCCGAAGCTGAACCCGGTGGTCTTCGTGCACGGGTTCGTCGGCTCCGGCGCCCAGTTCCAGTCCCAGCAGCAGCGCTTCACGAGCAACGGCTACCCGCAGCGGCTGATCTCGGCGCTCGACTACGACTCGACCTTCGGGCTCGCGACGCGCGAGCAGGTCTACGCCCGGCTCGACGACGCAGATAGCGCGGCTCCTGAAGCGCTCGGGCCGGAAGAAGGTCGACCTGCTCGGGCACTCGCTCGGCACCGCGCTCATGCAGGAGTACCTGGCGACGCCCGAACGCGCGGCGCGCGTCGCGCACTACGTCAACCTCGACGGGCGCACCGCGACGGCGCCTCCCGGGGCGTCCCGACGCTGGCCGTGTGGGCGGACACCGGCGGCGGACAGCTCGCGGGCCTCCAGGCCGAGTGGCAGGGCAAGCGCTCGCAGGCCGGCAAGGCGACCGAGGAGGTCGACGAGCTGATCGAGTCGTTCGGGCGCGTGACGCCCGCGTTCCAGGAGGACGTGAGCGGGATCATCTACTGGGACAACGAGGGCGCCGAGAGCAGCCCGATCACGGCGCCTATCCCGATCGCGACACCGCGCTCGTCGAGGACCCGGTTTGGTTCACGGACGTGCCGGACGACGTGTCGGTCGACGGCCGCCTGCCGGCGCTCCGACTTCCTCGCCTCAGGGCATTGGCCCAACCCCGATCCGTCGGCGGGCGGCTCGCCGGTGATCGTGCACGGGCCCAACACCGCGGGCACCGCGCGGATCACGCTGTTCGGGCTCGACCCGCTGTTCCGGGCGCATCCCGAGCGGAGCTACCCGGCCGTGTCGGAGGGCTTCTACTGGGGCGACAACTAGAGGACTAGAGCTGAGAGGCGCTCGGCGAGCTACTCGCTGAGCGCCTCCACCAGCTCCTTCTTCGACATCTTCGTGCGGCCCGGGATCTTCTTCTTCTGGGCGCGCTCGTAGAGCTCGTCGCGGCTCAGCCCGGCGAGCTCGCCGTCGCCGCCGTTCTCGCTCTCCGGCTGGGTCCTCACATCACGCCCGGCACGCACGTTCTCGACCGCGCGCTGAAGCGCCTCCATCAGGTCCGGCACGGGCTGCGGCTCCGGCTCGGGCTCGGGTACCTCGATCTTGCGGCGCTTGCGCTTGCTCTCGATCACGCGCTTGCAGGCGCTCGCGGTAGCAGTCCTCGTAGTTGGCCGGGTCCCAGTCGGTCGCCAGCGCCTCGATCAGCGCGATCGCCTGGTCGACCTGCTTCTTGGCCGGCTTCTTGCCGCCCGTCGGCACCGGCTTGGTGGGGCGCACCTCGTCGTGGAAGCGCATCGTCGTGAGCAGCAGCGCCCCCTCGCGGGCGCGCACCGCGGCCAGGTACTCCTTGGTGCGCATCACGAAGCGCCCGAGCGCGACGCGCTCGGTCTTTCCCATCACCTCGACGAGCAGCCGGTAGGCGCGCAGCGTGCCCTCGCTCTCGCCGGCCGGCACGAGGAAGTAGGGGTGGTCGAAGTAGATCGGGTCGACCTCGTCGAGCTCGACGAACGCCTCGATGTCGATCGTGCGCGTCTTGCGCGGCTCGACCGAGCCGAGCTCGTCGTCGGTCACGACCACCTGCTTGCCGTCGAGGTCGTAGCTGTGCGCCACCTCCTCCCAGAGGACCTCGGCGTCCTCCTTGGAGCAGAAGCGGCGCTGCTCGATCCGGACCTTGTCCTTCGCGTGCAGCTCGTGGAAGTGGTAGTCGAGGTCGCGGGCGGCGCTCACGAGCTGGACGGGCACGTTGACGAGCCCGAAGCTGAGCGAGCCGCTCCAGAGTGCGCGCGGCATCGTCAGCGGCCCCCGTTTCCGAGGCTCGCCTCCAGCGCGGCGGCGAGGTCGTCGCCCTGCTCGGGCTCCTCCTGCGCGACGAGGTCGATCTCCTCGCCGCGCCCCTTGCGCTTGATCAGGTCGAGGACCGCCTCGCGGTAGCTGTCCTCGTAGGCGTCCGGCTCGAAGTCCTCCTCGAGCGAGTCGACGAGCCGGCCCGCCATCTGCGACCTCCTTCGGGCGCGGCTTGCGTGCGCCCGAGGTCGAGCTCGAGGTCGTCGGGCTCGACCACCTCGTCGTGGAAGCGCAGGGTGTGGAGGGCGATCACGTCGTCGAGCGCCCGCACCGCGACGAGGTACTCGCGGTCGTGGAAGGTGAAGCGCCCGATGCCCGCGCGCCCGGACTTGCGCAGCGCCTCGTGCAGCAGCCGGTAGGCGTCCTCGGCCTCGCGCGAGCCGGCGTAGTAGGTCTTCTCGTAGAAGACCGGGTCGATGTCGGCCGCGTCGACGAACTCCTCGAGATCGACGACCTTGCCGCGATCGCCCGCCGCCGCCTTGACCTCGTCCTTCTCGAGCACCACGTAGCTGTCCGCGGAGACCTCGTAGCCCTTCACGATGTCGTCGTAGTCGACCTCGACGTCGTGCTTGGGGCAGAAGCGCCGGTGCTCGATCTTGCGCGCCGTCCTTGACGTGCACCTCGCTGAAGTGCACCGTCTTCGACTCGGTGGCCGTGTAGAGCTTGATCGGCACGTTCACGAGGCCGAACGTGATCGTGCCGTTCCAGATCGATCGAGGTGCCATGGGGGCGCGTTACCCGCTCGAGAGCGTATGCAACCGGGCGCTCAGCTCGCGAAGTCGGGGGTCGCCGAACGCGCGCTCTCGGTGCGGCCCTTGGGCTCCTCCCAGTCCTCCTGGCGGCATGGGTGGTGTGGGCGCCGCGGCAGGGCCGTTGATCGGCGGCGTCATCACCACGGGGATCAGCTGGCGCGCCGCGTTCGTCTTCCAGGCCCTGGTGGTCGCAGCGATCGTTCTGCTGAGCCGCAGGATCGAAGATCCGATCGCAGCGGACCCCACGCGCCCCTTCGATGCCGTTGGAGCAGTCCTGTCGGCCGTCGGCATGTTCTGCGTGGTCTTCGGGATCTTGCAGGCCGACAACAACGTCGCGCTGATGGCTGCGTTCGTGGCCGCTGGGGCCGGGCTCCTGGCCTGCTTCTTCCTCTACATCCGCGGCCGCGAGCGAGCCGGCAAGGAACCGCTGCTGTCCACCGGGCTGTTCAACAACCGGACCTCGAACCTCGGTCTCGCCACGCAGAACATCCAGTGGCTGCTGCTGATGGGAACGTCTTTCACCGTTGCCGTGTTCCTGCAGACGGTGCGTGGCTACAACGCGATCGAGACGGGTGTCATCTTCACCGCCGCGACGCTGGGCGTCCTCGCCTCGTCGCTCGGGGCCGAGCGATTCGCCAAGCGGCGACCCCAGAAAACGCTGATCATGGCCGGCTTTGTGACGACCTTGGCCGGGATCGGCCTCCTGCTGGCCCTGGTCGGCGCCTCGTCGCGCGTCGTCGCCTTCGCGCCCGGGCTGCTGCTGATCGGCCTCGGGCTCGGGCTCATGCTGACGCCGTCGGTCAACCTCGTTCAGTCCAGCTTTCCGGAGCAGCAGCAGGGTGAGATCTCCGGGCTGTCGCGCAGCATCTCCAACCTTGGCTCGTCCTTCGGCACCGCCATAGCCGGCACGATCCTGGTCTCCGACCTCGCATCGGGGAACACGAGCTATGTAGTCGCCATGGTCGTGCTCGCCGCCCTCGCGCTAGTCGGCCTGGCCGTGGCCGCTCTGCTCCCGCGCGGCCCCGAGCCGCACAACACGTCGAGCGAACTCACCACCTCACACGCGCCGCGGCCCGCCGTCCAGCCCGAATAGGCGACGCGCCGTCGCGCTGCTGCAATCGGACGAGAAGCGACAGCGTTCGAGCTACTCGAAAGGAGGTTCGCTCAGAAGTTTGCTCCTGGGGACCGGCGTCAACCTCTCACCGTCTGCCCGCTCCTGGACGCTACGTTCCAGCTCTTCTGGAGACGCCGACGTTGCGCCCCATGGATGCCGAGCGATCCGGACGACCTGGCGACTACCCCCGCACGGACAGCTAGTTGCAGAAGACCCATTGCGCGAGGCCAAGCCCTCGCTGTGAGCGCCGCAGCTTTGACAGATCATGTGTGCGATCGCTGGCATGGCTGGGGTCTCTGAGGCACCGGTTTCCCGGCTCGCAGCAGCGCACTCCCGGCTAGACGCCGAGACCCCACGGAATTTGCAGCCTTCCCAGCGAAGTTGTAACCGGCCAACGGGGGAACGTCATCCGGGATCTCTTTTCGGTGCACGAAATGCCCCCGCCCCGATGAACGACGTCTCGGCCGAGGTCTTCTACCTCGAGCCGGTCAAGCCGCCTAGCGAAAGGACGGGCTAGCTAACCGGGAATGTCGCGGGGATCGTTCCCGTGGGAATCCTTCTCGCGGATGCTTCCGTCTTGGCCATGAACCAGCAGCTCGCTGTTCTGTTCTTCTGCGAGGTGCCGGCCCTGCCTAATCGCTTCTTCTTGTGTGGTGTGTGTCGAGCGCTTCTTCCGCCGATCTCACACATCCATCGGTCTCCGCTGGGGACTACGTGTACGTCTGGCATCGAGGCCTCCTCCAATGTTGAAGAAGAAATACGCGGGGAATCACCGCGCACGCTGACGCCGCGACGACGCCTGGCTGGAGACCAGGCGGAGGGTTGAGGGAGTGTCGCCTCCGCCTGGCCGTGTTCCAGCGTCCCTGACGCTTAGCGGTCCCGGTCTCGCCCGTTGAGGCTGTCGGGCTCATCCCAATACGGGTCCGAGCTTCCCGACTTGGCCAGACCGCGAGAGATGAAATACGCGCCGCCGAGAATCGCGACGTACAGCCATGCCTGGCGGGCGATGAACTCATCGGTTCCGTTGTCGCCCCCATTGATCACGGCTGCGCTGATCAGGATCGCGACGACCAGGCCAATCATGGCCCAGAACTCACTGGTCTTGAACGCGGCCTTGGTCTCGGTCGCAAGTCGGCGGGCGTGGTGCGCGACGCCGACCGTGCGGTTTACAGTGCGGTCTTCGCCGTTGCGGGTCGTGGCTCCCGAAGTAGCCATGTGCACTCCTTTGGTAGTGGGTCTAGGTTTCCGAGTAGCTGGCCCGAGCGCACGTTCGGCACGCTCGTATCCAGTGGTCGGCCATCCCGGTCCACAGCTGTGCGGTAACCGCCCCAGTGAGTCCCGTCGGGCCCTATTGCCCGGTGGGAATCGGCTGAAACAGCAGTGTTTCTGAGACGCGACGGGACGAACTCATGCTCGATTGGCGCCCGTGCCGGGATCTGGATGGGCTACTTGAAGCGGACAGCTTCGAGGAAGTGGCAAGCGGCGATCCTGAAGGCTGAGCAGGTCGGCCAAAGCTGCGGGTCGTCGAGGGCGGTTAGGTATCGCCTGGACGGACTAGGCGGCGGAGATCTGGGTAGCGGGCGATCACGGAAGTTGACGCGGAGGAGGGAAGGCGTGGCTGGATCGGATGATCGGCGTGGACTCGCGGGCATATCGCTCGGCGGCATCATCGTGATCGTCGGGATCGTCCTGATGTTCGTGTGGAGCCTTTGGATCGGGCTGATCATCGTCTTGGTCGGACTGATCGCCTTCGGCGGGTTCGCGCGCGGCAAGTGGTACTGAGCGAAGCTCCTTTCGAGTAGCCGTTTGGGGCTGCGAGCGCGGCAGTGCGTCATGATTCGCCCGGTGGCCGCGAAGGGGATAGTTATTCCCGCCTTGGCGCAAGGCGCGCCACCCACGTCGCTGAACCACCTGAGCCTGACCGCAACCGGTCACTGTCTGGTCGGCTGCGCGTCCGGTGAGATCACGGGGATGGCGCTTGGCACCGCCTTCGGGTTCAGCAACGCCGCGACGGTCGCGCTGGCAATAGCGCTGGCTTTCGTGTTTGGCTACGCGCTTACTTCGCTGCCCCTACTGCGCTCCGGACTTGCGCTGGCCGCTGTTGTGCCAATCGCCCTGGCGGCGGACACCGTGTCGATAGCGATCATGGAAACGATTGACAACGCCTTCGTGCTGGCGGTCCCAGGCGCGATGGACGCCGGCCTGGACGATGCGCTGTTCTGGGCAGCACTGCTGGGCGGCTTCGCGCTGGCATTTGGACCTGCATTCGTGGTCAACCGTGCGAACATCGGACGTGGCAAGGGCTGTTGCCCCGGAAGCCGGATGCCAGCGCATCCTGGCACCCCCTGACGGTGACTCTGGGCAAAGGCGTGCCCCTACCGAGTGAGCAAGCTCGTCTCGTCGAAGATGCCATCCGGCTTTCTCACCCAGGTCCTGAGTCCCTGACGTAGGATCCGCGAATGACGAGCGCGGACCTCGCCGCGCGTCAGGAAAGCCGTCGCGTACCCGCCGTGTCGGAGATGAGCGCCGAACAGCGCCGGGAGTTCCACGAGGCGTTACTCGAGGCGGACTCGTTCGAGGATTTGCCGGGGAAGTGGCAGGCGGCAGTCCTCAAAGCTGAGGGCAACCGGCCGAAGTTGGGTGTCGTCCAGTGGTAGCTGACCCCCGCGTCAGCGAGACGTCTGTGGAATGTCAGCGAGTGCTGCTCTACTTCAGCGTGCCGATCCCTCTGGCCCAGGAACCAACCGGTCTACAAGGAGCAAGAAAGGAGAACCATGAAGCACGCGAAGTGGGTTCTCAGTACGGCAGTGGTGGCGCTCCTGCTTGGCGCGGGAACCGTCACCGCGCAGTCGCTCATCGACGGCGGCGACGTGAAGAACAGCTCGCTGACGGGCAAGGACGTCAAGGACAAGAGCCTCACAAAGAAGGACTTCAAGGGCTCGGTCCAAGGGCCTGCCGGCCCGCAAGGCAGTCCCGGCCCCCAGGGCTCTCCGGGTGCTCAGGGTCCACAGGGCCTGCGCGGGGCTCAGGGACCACAGGGCGAGCAGGGCGACCCCGGAGAGAACGGGTCGCCAGACACCCCGCAGCAGGTGCTGGCCAAGCTTGCGCAGATTGACGGCTCCGGATCCGGCCTCGACGCCGACACCATCGACGGGATCGATGCAACCGTGCTACAGGAGGATGCGGGCATAGTCGCCCTGGGCAACCGAGGGCCGCTTCAATTCGTCGGCGCTACGACAACCGGGTTTAACGTCTCGACAGTCCCAGCGAACACCTGCGCGGACCAATCCCAGTTCGGCATCCTCGGCCTGCAGGCCACCGACCTTCTTCGCGTGCAACGACAGTCTCCCCCAACGAACGGGATCCTCGACTCGTTCCGCATCTTCACTACGGATCCCCCTGTGCGGGTGGCGTACGCCGTCTGCAACACGACCGGCGCTGCGATCGATCCGCCCCAAACGAATTTCCGGGTCATAGTTCTCAGGTGATCGACCGTCGTCGGCCGCGCGTCGTGACAGAAGGTCTCTGCCCGAAAAGTCAACCGGATTGGTAGACTGTCATTGGTTGTTCATTGGCCTTCCTACGGGCCAAGGGGTAGTGGGAATCACAGCCGGTAGACGCCTCCGAAAGGGGGCGTCTACCGTTCCGGGGGTCTGACGTGTCGGAAATGACCTTCTGACCGATACAATGGGTGATGTTGTGAAGTACCCAGCATCCCTCCGAATAACTGATGCCGGATAACCCGTATAGCGACCCGGCGTACACGCAGGCTGCGATGGCGCAGTCAGCTCGGATGCAGGGAAGCCCGACGAAGAGGTTCGGCGGTCAGGGGCCGCGCCTGAGGTTGGGGCCCGTTCCTCAACTCACCCGCTCGCCGCGTCGAGGCCACGTCGAAGGGCGCAGGCGTCCTAGCGGTCGGCGGGGTGTCAGGCGGAGTGTCACCCACAGTGCGTCACGCACCAGCCGAGGCGACCCGACGATCAGCTGCTTGCGGCCCTCGAACAGGTCGAGCAGGCTCGCCTCGCCCTGGAGGCCCTCGAAGACGTAGTCCTTCTCGATCTTCACCATCGGCAGGTTGCGGCGCTCGACGTTGAGCCCATCGCGCTCACGGGTGAGCGCCTTCTCCTTCTCGAGCAGCTCCTTGCGGGCGTCGAGCCATTCGTCTCGCGGTGCGATCCGCGGCAGGGTCATCTCGGTTCTCCTCGCTTGCCTCTTTCATCGTGTGACCGGGGCGGGCGCCGATATTCATCGCCTCGGGCGCGCGTAGGCTCGCTGCATGGAGCTCCCGCCCGGTCCGCGCGCGCCCGCCGCCTGGCAGACGCTCGGCTGGACCGTGCGGCCGGCGGCGTTCCTGCGGCGCGTCCACGAGCGCTTCGGCGACCCGGTGACGGTTCGCACACTCTGGATGGACGAGCCGATGGTGCTGTTCTCGCACCCGGACGCGGTGAGGGAGATCTTCCGCCTCGATCCTGCGGTCGCCCCGGCCGGGCAGAGCTGGGAGTTCCTGCGGCCGTTTGCCGGGGAGCACTCGATCCTCGTGCTCGACGGCGACGAGCACCTGCGCGAGCGGCGCCTCATCCAGACGCCCTTCCACGGGGAGCGCATGCGGGCGTTCGAGCCGATGGTGGCGGAGCTCGCCGAGCGCGAGCTCGCCGGCTGGGGCGGGCGCGTGCGGACGCTCGACCGCATGCGTGAGATGACGCTCGAGACGATCCTGCGGATCGTGTTCGGCGCGCGCGGCGACGAGGAGCTCGCCCGGCTGCGCGACGCGGTGCACGGCACGCTCGACACCGTTCGCTCGATGCCGCGCATGCTCGCGATGTCGCTCGTCCAGCGCGACCTCGGGCCGCGCAGCCCGTGGGGCCGCTTCCGGCTCGCGGTCGAGCGCTTCGACGAGCTGCTGCTCGAGCTCGTGGCACGCCACCGCGCCGACGCGGGCGGTGACTCGATGCTCGCGGTCCTGCTCGAACAGCGCGACGATCACGGCGACCCGCCGTCGGACCGCCACCTCCGTGATCAGCTCGTGGCCCTGCTGGCGGCCGGCCACGACACCTCGTCGGCGTCGCTCGCCTGGATGTTCGAGCGGCTGGCCCGCCACCCGGAGGTCCAGGCCCGCGCTGCGCGACGCCGAGCCGGCCTACCTCGACGCGGTCGTGAAGGAGGTTCTGCGCGTGCGCCCGGCGCTGACGATCGCGCCGCGCCGGCTCGTCGAGCCGGCGCGCATCGGCGGCTGGACGCTGCCCGCGGGCGTCCACGTGACCGCCTGCCTGTGGCTCTCGCTTCGCCGCGAGGACCTGTGGCCGCAGGCCGCCGCCTTCCGTCCCGAGCGCTGGCTCGCGAGCCCGCCTCCAGACCCGGCGGCCTGGATCCCGTTCGGCGGGGGCGTCCGCCGCTGCGCCGGGGCGCCCTTCGCGGAGATGGAGATGCGCGCGGTGCTGCGCGCGGCGGCGGGCGCTGTCGCTCCGTCCCGTGCGGGCAGAGCCCGAGCGGGCTCGGCGCAGCGCGCTCGTCGTGACCCCGGACCGCGGCGGCGAGGTGATCGTGAGCCGCTGAGGCTCCCGGAGGCGGCCCCGGTGCGAATCTCAGGGTGCAGGATCGGGCAGCTCCCCGAGGTCGCCGCGCGAGCGCGGGCCTACCTTCGGCTCACGATGTCCGACGCGACTCTCGAAACGCTGATCTCGGCCGTGAGCGCCGGGGACGAGCAGGCCTTTTCGCGGCTGACCGGCCGCTACCGCCGCGAGCTTCAGGCGCACTGCTTTCGCATGATGGGCTCGGCCGAGGACTCCGAGGACCTCGTCCAGGAGACCTTCCTGCGGGCATGGCAGAACCACGCGGGCTTTCGCGGCCGCTCCTACCGCGCCTGGCTCTACCGGATCGCGACCAACGCCTGCATCGACGCCCTCAAGCGCAGGCGCCGCCGGCCCGCGATCGCGGACGACCCGGAGACCGGCGGCCTCGTCGAGCGGATCCGCGGGACCGACGCGGAGCCGCTGGCCGCAGTCGTCAACAGGGAGACGGTCGAGCTCGCCTTCTCCGCGGCCGTGCAGCACCTGCCTCCGCGCCAGCGCGCGGTCCTCGTCCTGCGGGCGGTGCTCGGCTGGTCTGCGAAGGACGCCGCCTCGCAGCTCGGCTCGAGCGTCGCCTCGGTGAACAGCGCGCTGCAGCGGGCGCGCAGCACCCTGAACGACAGCCTGCCCGAGCGGCGGCTCGAGTGGGCCTGGGGGCCGGGCCTGGGCGAGGAAGAGCGCTCGCTGCTGCAGGGCTACCTGAGGACCGTCGAGCGCGCGGGCGCGGTGTCCTAGACCGTCTTTGCGGCGCCGCGGCGACGACGCGGCACGAACGCCGCCTCGAGCTGTGGGCGCTCGTAACCGCCCAGCACGCGGTCCTCGGTCGCGAACCGGAACAGCGCCACCTTGAAGATCGCCATCAGCGCCGCCTGCACGACCGCGCCGACGACGAAGATCGCGATGCCGAGCGCGATCAGGACGGCCGCGACCGCCGACGCCGAGGAGCCGATCGCGATGCCGAGCACCACGAGCCCGGCGCCCGGCAGGAACGCGACGAGGAAGATGAGCCCTCCGATCGCGAACGAGCCGGTCACGCTCTCACCCCAGCGCTCGCGCATCACGGCGATCGAGCGCTTGAGCGCCTCCTTCGGGCCGAGGCCCTCGAGCGCGATCACCGGGATCACGAAGAAGGTGGCGATGTTCCACGCGAGCCCCGCGAGTCCGCCCACGATCGAGGCCACGAGCTGGCCCGCCCCTTCCCGAAGCAGCGCCTGGATCACGCTGATCAGCGCGCCCACCACGAGCTGCAGGCCGGCCCAGCCGAAGATCGGGCCGAGCCGGCTGCGCGCGGCGGCGAATCCCTCGCCGGGCGTGGTGTCGTGACCCTCGAGCGACCGCGCCGCGCATGCGCTCAGCGCCACGTTGAAGAAGATCGATACCGCGATCAGCAGGTACGCGCCGATCACGAGGGCCACGATCAGGAGCACCTCGCTGTCGCTCGAGTCGTATAGCGCCGCCCCGCCGCCGGCGAAGATCAGCGCCACGAGCAGCGCCGAAATCACCGCGACGACCGGGAAGACCATCAGCGAGCGGTCGCGGCGCACGACCGCCCAGCTCTCCTTCGTCAGCCCCCATCCGCGGCGCATTCGGGTCATCGCACGCTCCTCTCGTTCGACCTCTGAAGGGCCAGGTCCGTGGGGGAGGACCTGTCTCCTCCGGCTCCCGCTCTGGAGAGGGTACGGAGCCGAGGTCCTTGCGACGAAGACACCGCGGGCATTAGCGTACGTCCCGGTCCCGCCGGTGACCGTCCAGCCATGCCATGAACCAGGCCACTCGTCTCACCGTTCTCTCCGGATTGCTCACCGGCGTGCTGCTGACCGTGATCGCGGCGGGGGACGGGACGGGGATCGACCCGGCCGTCGCCGGCGCGGCAGGCTGCTCGCCGGGCATGTCGATTCTGAGCTCCCCGCGGGCGGGTTCGACGGAGGTCCAGGCGAAGGCGTTGAACGATCGGGCTGACGTCGTTGGCTTCGCCGATGGCAGAGACGGGACGTATCACGCGATCATGTGGAAGGGCGGCAAGGTCGAGCGTGCGGTCGATCTGGGGGTGCTGCCCGGCTACGTCTCGTCGGAGGCGTACGGCGTGAACAACGATCGCGTCGTGGTCGGACTGCTTTACGACAAGAAGGAGCGCACGTTTCCGTTCCGCTGGGAAGACGGCCGCATGACCGTGCTGAGAGGGCCGAATGGCCGCAGACAGCAGGCGGATATCCCGGACAGGAATGTGATCAACGATCGCGGTGAGATCGCCGGCACGCTGCTCGTCTCCGGCCGGCGGCGCGCGGTGCGCTGGACGCGAAAGGGCCAGGCGAGCTTCCTCCGCGCCCTTCCGGGACATGCCTGGACGAATGCATGGAGCATCAGCGACGACGGCGTCGTGTCCGGGTGGTCGCGCAAGCGGGCCAGCGATGACGGCGAGAACAACCCCGTGATCTGGACGAAGTCCGGCAAGGTCGTGCCGCTGGAGACTGTG
The DNA here is from genome assembly GCA_963788595.1 of uncultured Thermoleophilaceae bacterium. Classification (GTDB taxonomy): domain Bacteria; phylum Actinomycetota; class Thermoleophilia; order Solirubrobacterales; family Thermoleophilaceae; genus JACVRW01. The sequence goes on along the minus strand of CAWBHC010000005.1, from coordinate 286,216 downwards.
CCGGGCCGTGCCGATGGGGCAGCCGAAGCGACCAACGGCTCCGGGTTGACGGTTGGGTATCTCGGCGACTTCAGCGACACCGAACCCGAGAGCGACCAGGCAGCGGTGTGGCGGACACGGACAGCCGAGCCGCAGCTGATGGGCCGTACGGATCCCTACGCCGTCGCCGAGCTCGTCGATGTCAACGACCGCGGACAGGCCGCCGGCATGTCGGGCACCTTCACGAAGACGGGCTTCCCGCTCGCCAGGCCCGCCATCTGGCGGGCCGGCTGGGCCGGCCTGCGCCCCCTTCCCGTCCCCGCCGTGTCCCGGGCTCACCGCGTCGTCATCGCGCAGCTCAACGACATCAACGGCCCCGGAGCGATCGTCGGCAACGTCTACGGGCTCGCGGGCAAGGACTTCAGCAAGCTTCGTCGCATCTACCCCGTCCTCTGGACATGCCCGTTCGGGCGCTGACGGCAGGCGCAGGACTACGCGGCTGAGACGCGATAGCGCGTCTGCGCGTGCGGCTCCTTCGCGAAGGCGAGCACCTTGTCGGGCTCGACCCGGAACACGCCCGCCTCGTGCACGCCGGCATTGATCGAGGACGCCGTCGCCGACGTCGAACTCCCAGGCGCTGCCGTACTTGGCCACGTAGGCGTCGGCGAGCCAGCGCAGGGACTCCTGGTCGGTCACGCGCACGGCGGTTCCCTCGACGACGACGTCGAGCCCGCGGTCCCACGTGTTGTTGCCGGTGGTCACGGCGACCCGGGTGTTGTGCTCGAGGTTGCGCGCCTTCTGCTCGGCGAGGCCGGTGGTGAAGTACACGACTCCGTCGTCCGCGACGGCGATCAGCGGGGTCACGTGCGGCCGGCCGTCGCTGCGCACGGTGGTGATCCAGTAGAGCTCGGCCTCGATCAGGACGCGCTGCGCCTCGGGCCACGGCGTCGGCTCCGCGGCCGGGTCGCTGAAGCGGCTGTCGATCTGGGCGGTGGGGCTGGGGGTCATGGGGGCACCTTCCGGGTTCGGTTGCTCCCAATGAGACTGCTGACCCGGGGAGAACTCACCGCTCGATCCGGCGAGTTGGCTCGGGCCGCTCTGTGCCCTATGCGGTCGTGGCCACCTCGGACGGCACGACATCCAGGAACTTCACGGTGTCGGCGAACTGCCGAAAACGGACGAGCTTGCCGTCGCGCACATCCCAGACGTGCACGACCTCGAGATCCAGCTCCTTGCCGGTGCTCTTCCCGGTACCGGTGTAGCGCACGACCGCTGCCACCGTATCGCCAGAGGGGATCAGCTCGATCGGCGTGACCGCGAAGTCGGGGATGTCCGTTGTGAGCGGGCCGAAGACGTTTTGCGCCACCGCGTCGCCGCCCCGGTGAATGCCGCCGTAGGGCATGCCCTCCGCCTCGTGCCACTCCATGTCGTCAGCCATCGCGCCGAGCACGGCGGCGACATCACCGCGCGCAAACGCCGCATAGGCACCCTCGACCACCTGGACGCTCTGTTCCGCCACGAGTCTCTCCTCCGTCCGACTGCGAGCCGCCAGCAAGGTACCACCGGAGTCGTCAGGACCGTAAGGTGGCGACCGGATGAGCGGGCGAAACGAAGGGGCATTGATGCAGCAGCGCACACTCGGGAGCGAGGGGCTGAGGGTCTCCGCGCTCGGCCTGGGGACCATGGGCATGACGATCGGGCTCGGCCCGGCGAGCGACGAGGCCGATGCCGTCGCGACCATCCGTGCCGCCCACGATCTCGGCGTCACGTTCTTCGACACCGCCGAGATCTACGGCGCCGGCACCGGCTCCAACGAGCAGCTCGTCGGCCGCGCGATCAAGCCGTTTCGGGACGACGTCGTCGTCGCCACCAAGTTCGGATACGACCTGGCCGCCGAGCCGCTCGGCACGCAGCTGGACAGCCGCCCTGAGCACATCCGGGAGGTGGCCGAGAACAGCCTGCGCTATCTCGACGTCGACGTGATCGACGTGCTCTACCAGCACCGTGTGGATCCGGACGTGCCGATCGAGGAGGTGGCCGGCGCGGTCGGGGAGCTGATCGGCGCGGGCAAGGTGCGCTACTTCGGGCTGAGCGAGGCCGGCCCCGAGACGATCAGGCGTGCCCACGCGGTGCAGCCGGTCTCAGCCGTGCAGACGGAGTACTCGATCTTCGAGCGCGGCGTCGAGGGCGGCGTGCTGCCCGCCCTGCGCGAGCTCGGCATCGGCTTCGTGGCGTACTCGCCGCTCGGGCGAGGCTTCCTCACCACCGATGTGAGGCCCGCGAGCGAGTACGGCGAGGACGACATGCGCAGCTGGGACGACCGCTGGGCGCCGGGCAACTACGAGAAGAACGTCGAGTCCCGCCGGCAGCTGACCGAGCTCGCCGAGGGCAAGGGCATCACGGTCGCCCAGCTCGCGCTCGCCTGGGCGCTGGCTCAGGGAGACGACATCGTGCCGATCCCGGGCACGCGCAGCCGCGAGCGACTCGCGGAGAACCTAGAGGCGGCGGACATCGAGCTGAGCGCCGGCGAGCTGGCTGCGATCCAGGAGATCGTGCCTCAGGGAGCGCAGGGCAGCCGCTATCCCGAGGAGCTGATGCCGACGGACTGACGCTCGCCGGGGGTGGGCTCGGCGCGGCGGTCCGCTCGCGAGGTCGCGAACAGAAGCGCCATCGGCGCGCCGCTGATCATCATCATGGCGGCGAGCCAGCCACGAAACGGGTGGCGATCCGGGCGGGGCTGAGATCCGGGACGTCTGCGCTGTGACATGAGGGCTCCTGGGAGGTCGTTGGGGGGTCCCTCGCAGAATCCGTCCGCTCGGCGCTCGTGTCGTCACCCGCGCGGGTGATCGGCCGTCATCCGGGTGGATGAGAGGGGCGGCCGCGCCGGCGGCCGCCCCCGTGCTCGCGCCGGAGGGCCTTCAGCCGTAGATGCGGCCGATCAGGGTCATGCGGTGGCGGTTGGCGGCGTCCTCGGTGAGGCTCGCGAGGCCGCTGCCCTCGGCGCCCGCGTACCTGCCCGTGCCGCGCCTGACCGTGAACTGGGCGAGTCCGGTGAACGAGGAGTCCGGAAGGGGCGCGGCGCCGTCCTGGCAGGAGTCGCCGAGGACGGCGAGGATCAGGCGGTCCGGGGTGCCCTCACCGAGCACGATGCGGCCCCTGAGCGGGGCGCAGAAGCCGTCCTCGCCGTTCGGGAAGGTGGCGGCGATCCGGAGCTTGATCGAGCCGCTGTAGGCGCCGGTCCCGACCGGAGTGCCGCGGAAGCTGCCGTCGCGGAGCACGAGCGGGCAGACGTTCTGGTCGCACGGTCCCTCGACGGCCGTGGCCTCGCCGCGGACGACGAGCCGCTGCTCGCTGTCGCCGTGGGCGCGGGCCGGAGCCGGCGGTGAGTGCGAGCGCGGCGAGCACGAGGGCGAGCAGCGCGAGGGCGGGCCGGGAGAGGAGGGATGGGGGGCGGATGGGCATCGGGGCGTCCTTCACTGGTTGGGGGCATGCCATAACTATGTTCCACAGTTATAACCTATGATCCACAGTTATTGCAAGCCAATCGAGCCGCCGCCGGCAACGCCGGCGATCTGGACCTCGCAGCCGCCAGGGGCCGGCGTCAGCCCACGCGGCCGTCCGACGCGCCGCTCTCGACGTGCGGCGGGGCCCGCCCGGGCTCCCGCTCGCGCTCGGACGAGACGATCTTCCCCGGGTTGAGGTTCGCGCCGGGGTCGAAGCCGTCGAAGAGAGCCCGCAGCATCTCCACGCCGGGCGCCGAGATGTCCTCGTCGAGCCAGCGGGCGTGCTCGGTGCCGACGGCGTGATGATGCGAGAGGGTGGCTCCCGAGTCCACGAACGCCTGCTGGATCGCCGACTTGACCACGCCGTACATCTCGAGCGCGTCGCGATCCGCCGGAGGATTGATGGCGAACGTGAAGTAGAGGCACGCGCCCGCGTGGTAGGAGTGCGACAGGTGGCACATCAGGTAGCCGGGCACGCCGAGCTCGTGGAAGGCGCCGTGCGCGGCTCCCATCACGTTGTCGTACACCGTCCGCAGCTCGCCCCAGGGCGCCGAGGTCTCCGAGACGTCGGCCGGCGCGCCGCGGTCGAGCAGGAAGTCGCGGATGTAGGGCGTGTCGAACTTCTTCTGGTCGTACAGCGCGCCCGGCGACTCACCGATGCCGAGCCCGCCGTGGCGCTTCGCGATCCGCTCGCTCGCCTTGCGCTGGGCGGCCACGCCGTCCGCGCTGCCCTCGTAGCCGATGAAGGAAAGGCACATCGCCTCGAGGTCCCAGCCCTTGCGCCTGAGGAACGCCTGAAGCGCCTTCGACTTGACCCGGTCGAGCGGCGTTGGATCGGTTCGCGTGGCGAAAGAGAACGCCGTCTCGTGGGCATCGGACACGCGCGTGACGGACGGCGAGGCCTCGCTCGCGGCGATGTCGCGCATGGCGGCGAGGCCGTCCGCCCAGGTGGGGAAGAGGTAGCCCAGGATCTTGCGCTCGGGGGGCACCCGCCGGACGTGGATGGTCGCCTCCGTGATGATCCCGAGCCGGCCCTCGCTCCCCAGCACCATCTCTCTCACGCTCGGCCCGGTGGAGGTGCTCGGCACCGGGCGCACGACGAGGATGCCCGACGGCGTGACCACCCGCAGCCCGCGCGTGAGCTCAGCGACGTCGCCGTAGCGGTCCGACTGCATGCCGGACGAGCGCGTCGCGATCCAGCCGCCCAGCGTCGAGTGGGTGAAGCTGTCCGGGAAATGGCCGCAGGTCCAGCCCCGAGCGTTCAGCTGACGCTCGAGGTTGGGGCCGAACACGCCCGCCTCGACGCGGGCCAGCTGCGACGTGGCGTCGATCGAAAGCACCCTGTTCATGCGGCCCATGTCGATCGAGATCACGGGCCGCGTCTCGCCCGGCTCCGGCTCGAGGCTGCCGGAGATGCTCGACCCGCCGCCGAAGGGGATCAGCACGGCGTCCTCGGCCAGGGCGGCCTTGACCACGGCGGCGATCTGGTCCTCGGCGTCAGGGCGCACCACGACGTCCGGCAGCCGGCCGAGCTCACCGCGACGCTGGCGGACCAGGTCGGTGAGGCTCTTGCCGCGCCCGTGAACCACGCGGTCGCGGTCGTCGGTTGAGACCTGCTCGGCTCCGACGGCCTCCTCGAGATCCGCCCTCAGCCGATCCGGAAGCACCGGCGCCGGGACCGACAGGTCCTCGAAGGCGATCGCGCCCGTGCCCGGCCTGCGCACGTCGAGGCCCAGATGACGCTCGATGAAGGGCGCCAGCTCGGGCTTGCCCTCGTGGGTGAAGGAGACGCTTTCCTCACCCCAGCCCCACCATTTCATCGGGGCTGGTGTCGCTCCGCCTCGATACATTCGCGCGCTGGACCATATCGGTGCGTGGCGCGCGTGAAATAGGCCACCTGGCCTATGTAGTGCCTCGAACGCGGACCTACGGTGCTCGTATGAGCGAGAACGGCCGTAGGAAAAGCATGCAGATCGTGAGCTCCGCGGACATCTTCGAGGTGTTCGCCCAGGGCCAGCGCGTGGGGAGCCTGCGCCGGTCGCTGAGCCCGATCACACAACAGCTCTTCACGGACATGACCAGCACGCTGGAGCAGCGGCTGGTGGCCGTGAAGGAGGACGGGCTCTCCGAGGACGAGGCCAAGCGCCGCGCGGCCTGGAACGGGGTGCTCGACGCGACGGTCACCCTGATCTCGGCTCACGAGGCACTGGCGCAGCTGGAGGGCGTGGAGCGTCGGGCGACCGCACTGCTCGACGACCTCACCCACAAGGCGGCCCAGCTGGTCGAGCTGGCCCAGCGGGAGCTCCCGGCGACGATCCTGCCCGAGGCCCTGCGGGTCGAGCTCGAGCGCATCGCCGCAGGGGACACCGATCCCGGCCGGATGGCGCGCTCGCTGCTCGGCCTCACCCGGCCCTCGACCCGCGAGGACATGGTCAGGTCGCTCCAGTGGATGACCGGCCTGCGGCTGCGGGCGCTTCACGCGATCGTGCTCGGCGAGGTTGCCGACGCGACTCCGGACGCGGCAGCGGCGAGCGAGTCCGACCTCGACACCCTGACCGGCGAGGTGTCCGGGCGCGTGAAGGCGCTTCGTGATGCGGCAAGGGATGGGGCCGAGGAGCTCGCCGACGGCACTGCCGGCCCGGCGTTCGCTCTCAGCCTCTGGGCGGCCCTGTTCGAGTTCGAGACCTGGCTCACGACGGATGCTCCCGCGCGCCTGGCGGCGGCGGCCGCCGCCGCCACGGCGCGCGTCGGGAGCGACGACGCACGACGCCGAGCGCTGGGCCCGCGAGACGGGCCAGGCCTACGACCAGATCCGCCAGGGGCTCGCCTACGACGCCGGCGTGCGCTCCGTCCTTCTGGCCTACGCGTCCTACGACGCTCCGAAGCTGGCGGTCTTCGCCGAGACCCGTGAGCTCCCGATCGCGTCTGCGACGGCGGACTATCCCCGCTCGAGCCTGGCGGAGGTGGCCGATGCCACCGAGGGCGAGGAGATCGAGATCGCCGGCCTCGTGCGCGAGGCGAGCTTCCGCATCGGCGGCCCCTCGAACCGCAGCGTCCTGAGCCTCGGCGAGAACGGGGCGGTGCGCGTGCTCGTGCCGCACGTCGCGGCCAGCTCGTTCGGGATCGACACGGGCGTCTGGACGCAGGTCCGGGGACGAGCGCATCCGACGGGCAAGGACGACCTAGACGGACCCGTCGTCATGGCCGGGCGGATCCCCCGCAGAGAGGCGGCGCAGCACAGCTTCACCGACGCCCTGATCTTCGCGGGGAGGAACAGCTTCGACGTACGGCCGAGCGACCTCGACCTGGTGGCAGGCAGGGTCGCCGGCAACCGCACGACCCTCAACGAGATCGGCATGCGCCGGTAGACCGAAGGAGCGACGAGATGCCCCCGAACATCGATCCCTGCGCCGACTTCAAGGACGCGCGCGACGAAGCCTTGCAGGACCTCAGCGACGCGGGCGACGACCTCGCTTCCGCGTCCGAGGACCTCGACGACGCCGAGAGCTTCTGGGACGAGAGCACCTGGGCGAACGTCGGAACCGCCGTCGGCATAGCGGCGGCGTGCGCGACGACTCCCATCGGCTGGGTCACCTGCGGCATCGCATGGATCGCCGGAACCGCCGCCGTGACCAGCTCCGAGGTGGATCGCCAAGGCGACATCGAGGCGGCCCAGAAGGACCTCGCCCGCGCCAACCGCGACTACTGGAAGGCGCACCAGGCGCTGGCGAAGGCGCTCGGCGCGGAGGCGCACTGCCGCCTGCACAACCAGCTGGTCGGCGTGCCGGCCTGAGCGGCCGGCATGGCGGCGCACCACTTCGTCGTCAACCTCCGCACCGAGACCGCCGGCGACACGTTCCGCGACGCGCTCGACCCGTGGGGCTACCTGCTCCCGGGCAACGCGTCGCGGTCCGTGCGCGAGGCCGCCCGGCGGCTCGCCGGGGAGGGCGTGGAGGTCATAGCCGACAATGGCTACTTCGACGACATCGCGCGGGTCGTCGGCCATCATGCCGAGGCCGCCGACGGCCTCCACCGACGGGTCGACGAGCACGAGCGGCGTCTCGGCCGCGACGTGCGTCGCGGCGAGCTCGACCCGCCCCTGCGGGACGCGTACCGCACGCTGGCCGCTTCGGTTCGCGAGGAGGCGGCGGCGGTCACCGCCGATCGCAACGGCACGCTTCCCGCGCAGCAGGAGGCCGGGCCGACACGGCTGATCGGGGCCGAGGACATCACGATGGCGGCCTGGCTCGCGCTCGACATCGAGCCGGCCTACCTCGAGGCGCGGCGCGACATGTACAGAAGCCTCAACCGGTCGGTGGCCCGGCGCTGCGCGCGTGAGATCGAGGCGCTCGCCCCGGCTGAGCGACGCGGGTACTACGGCGTGGCCTCGGCGCTCGACCACAACACCGCCCTCGATGCCGGTCGCGAGTTCGCCGAGGCGGGCCTCGACCGCGTGGCGATGGGCTTCGGCGCCTACATGGCGGACGACCACTTCAGCGACCACGTCGTCGTGGGCCGCCGCCGGCTCGACCTCCCCGCCCGGCTCCCGATGCGCTACCTGCGGACCGCGCTCGTCGCGCGCGGGTTCTGGAGCGGCTACAGGGCCGTGAGCGGCCGGCCGCCGCTCGCGTTCCACTTCCTCGGGCTTGGCGCCCCGATCGTGCTCGGTCTGGTGGCGCTCTGCGCGCACGGGACGCCGCTCCTCACCTTCGACGCCACGAGCCCGGTCAAGGACGCCGCCGAGGGGACGCTGTACGTGTCGAAGCCAGCGCCGCTCAAGGTCCGCACGCGCCGGCTCGCGCTTCAGCTGGCCTCCGGCGAGCGCCGCGAGTGGGCCTGCCCGTGCCCCTTCTGCGGGCCGTTCGCCGAGTCGCACCCGTTCGACCTCGACGCGGCGTCGGCTTGGTTCGCCGCCCACCCGGGAGTCGAGCCGAGCAGCGATGACCTGCGCCCGGGCGGCGCGCTGTTCGAGGCGCTTCCGCTGATGAGCGAGCCCGCGGCCGGGGCGCTCCGCACGGCGGTCACCGCAGCCCGCGTCGGCCACAACCACTGGGTGCTCGGCAGGGTCACGGACGAGCTCGATGCGAACGGCCGCAGGCGGGAGCTGCTGCGGGCGCATCTCGAGGAGATCGTCGAGAGCTACCAGCGGCACACGAACTCACCACCGCACGGCGCGGCCATCCGGTTCGCCTATGAGGTCGCGGCCGGCACCCTCGACCTCGGCGACTAGGTCCCGAGCGGCGGCAGCCGCCCCGCGGCCATGGCGGCGAGCTGCGAGCGGTTGCGCACGTTCAGCTTCGCGTAGACGTGCGAGAGATGGGCCTTCACGGTCGCGCGGGCGATGAAGAGCCGCTCGCCGATCTGCGGGTTGGTCAGGCCGGCTGCGGCCTGGCGAACGACCTCGAGCTCGGTCGGCGTCAGGCTCTCCCAGCCGTGGGCAGGGCGTCTGCGCGCCCCGCGGGCCCGTCGCAACCACGCGACCGCGTCCGCGCCGTCCAGCGTGGCCCCCTCCGACAGCGCTCCCTCGAATGTCGGGGTTCCGAGATCGACGGCCAGGCGCCCGCCGAGCTCCGCGACCGCGGCCCGCTGCGCCGGCCAGGCGACGAACCCGAGCTCGCGGCGGGCGCGCCCTGCGGCGCCCAGGATCCGTGCGGCCTCGGACCGTCGCTCGAGTCCGGCGGACACCTCCGCCAGGGCCTCGAGCACGCCCGGCAGCTCGAGCATGTAGCCGCGCTCCCAGATCGTCGCCAGCGCCCTGTGATGGAGGCGCTCTGCCTCGACCCACTCGCCCCGTCGCGCCGCCAGCCGGCCGAGCGTGAGCTGCGAGCTTCGAGCCGAGCCAGCTGTTGTCGAGCTGCCGCGCCAGCTCGAGCGCGCGGGCGCCGTGGCGGGCCGCCTCGTCGTCCTCGCCGAGCAGCCGCAGCATCTCGGCGAGCTCGACCTCTGCCCACGCCAGGGCGTGCGCCGCACCCCAGGCGTCGACGCCGACGAGGTTGGCGAGCCGCTCCCGAGCCGCGTCGAGCGCGCCCGCTCGCGGCCTCCGCCTGGGCCACGAGCACCTCGATCCAGGGCAGCGCGAAGCTGCCCCCGTGGAGCAGCGTCTGCCTGTGGATGGCCAGCAGCTCCTCGAGTGCGCGCTCGGGGCGGCCGGCCGCCACGTCGATCAGCGCCATGAACGCCCGGGCCGCGCGATCGGTGGTCGGCTCGCCGATCTCGGCCGCCGTCGTGACCGCGCGCTCGAGCAGCGCGGTCGCGCGCTCGTGCTCGCCCAGCGGGTGGCGCACCGCGCCCTGCTCGAACCAGAACCACGCGAGCGTCTCGCGGTCCCCGAGCCGCTCGAGCCGGGGCGCAGCTCGTCGAAGCCCGCGCGGCAGGCCTGCTCGTCCTGCTGGAACCACGCCACGCCGCGCAGCAGCGCCTCGGAGCGCGTGAACACGTATTCGTCGTGCGCCGCCCGCCCCAGGTCGCGCGAGCGGCGAATCAGCTCGAGCGCTGCGATCGGGTCGGTGAAGAAACGGTGGTTGGCGAGCACCAGCAGCGTTATCGCGATCGCGGCCTTGTCGCCGGTGCCCTTCGCGCGCGCCGCGGCGTCGGTCGCGAGCTCGTTGGCGCGCGCGAAGTCGCCCCAGCTGCCCGACGATCCAGGCCCAGGCGGCGAGCGCGCGCGCCTGCAGCACGGGTGACGGATCGCATCGCCGCGACGGCCCGGGAGTAGGCGGCGTCGGCCTCACGGAAGCGGGCGCGCGCCCGGTACCAGAAGTCGAGCGCCAGGCACATCCGCAACGCCTTGTCCGGATCCGCTGCGAGCGCGTGGTCGAGCGCCGCGGCGAGGTTCGCGGCCTCCGGGTCGAGCACCGCGAACACCTCGGGCTGGCGCGGCGTGAGCGTCTCGCGCCGCTGGCGCTCGGCGAGCGCCAGAAGCGCGTCGAGGTGGCGGTCGCGCAGCGCGTTCGTCTCGCCCACCTCGTCGAGCCGCTCGAGCGCGTACTGGCGCACGGTCTCGAGCACCCGGTAGCGCACGGTCTCGCCGTGGGAGTCGACCTGCACGAGCGAGTGCTCGACGAGCGTCTCGAGGGCGGGGAGGACGTGCTCCGCGGGGAGCCCCTCGCCGCTGCACACCTCCTCGGCCAGGCCGAGCGTCGTGCCGCCCGCGAACACGCCCAGCCGTCGCAGCAGCAGCCCGGCGGCCGCGGGCAGCAGGCGGTGGCTCCAGTCGAGCGACGCCCGCAGCGTCCGGTGCCTCGCGCTCGGCCCGTTGAGAGCTCGCCGTGAGCAGGCCCAGCGAGTCCCCGAGCCCGTGCGCGATCGCCTCGGGCGAGAGCACCGCCACGCGCGCGGCCGCTAGCTCCAGGGCGAGCGGCATGCCCTCGAGCTGCCGGCAGATCTCCGCGACCGCGTGGGCGCTGTCCTCTTCAAGCCGCCGCGAGCGGTCGACACGCTCAGCCCTGTCGATGAAGAGGCGCGCCGCATCCGAGTCGCACAGGTCGTCGCCCGACGGCAGCGAGAGGGATGGGACCGCCCAGCGCGTCTCGCCGTGAATCGCGAGCGGGACCCTGCTGGTGGCGAGCATCGAGAGCGACGGACATGCGCGCAGGAGCGTGCCCGGCAACTTCGGCGACATCGTCAAGGAGGTGCTCGCAGTTGTCGACCACCAGCAGAGCGCGACGGTCGGAGAGGAATCCGATCGCCGCGTCCAGCTCGCCCAGCCCGGGGAGTGCGCGGACGCCCAGCACCTGCACGAGGACCGACTCGACCGCAGCGCCGTCGCTCAGGTCCGCGAGCTCGATCCACCACACCCCGCCGGGGAAATCGGCCGCAGCCTGCGTTGCCGCCTCGATGGCAAGTCGCGTCTTGCCGCTCCGCCCGCGCCGGTGAGCGTGAGCAGCCGCGCGGACGAGAGTGCCTCTCGTACGTCTCTCAGGTCACGCTCGCGGCCGATCAGCGAACTGAGCGGCGCCGGCAGGTTGTGCACCAAGCCGGGCCCCCGAGCGTGCGATGTGCTTGGTTCCATGACTTATCAGGCGTGAAAAGTGACTTCACAACCTGTGAAACCCCGACCCGATTCGGCAATCGGTAACCGGATGGGCCATCATCAGAGGTAGGCAACGGTGAGCACAGGCGCCAACTTCGTGGGTCGCGAGCGCGAGCTGGTCACGGGCCGCGCGGCGCTTGACGATGCGCTGGCGGGGGACGGACGGCTGCTGTTGCTGGCGGGCGAAGCGGGGATCGGCAAGAGCCGCTTCGCCGACGAGCTGGCCGCGGACGCGCGGGCGCGCGGCGCGCGAGTCCTCTGGGGGCGCTGCTGGGAGGCGGGGGGCGCTCCGGCGTACTGGCCGTGGGTCCAGTCGATCCGAGCCTATCTGCGGGAGCGCGACCCGGACGCCCTGCGCTCAGAGCTCGGCTCGGGTGCCGGCGACCTCGTGCAGATGCTGCCTGAGCTCGCAGAGCTATACGAAGACCTCGAGCCCTCCCACTCGGGGGATCCGCAGAGCGCTCGATTCAGGCTGTTCGAGTCGACTGCCCGCTTTCTCAGAGCCGCCGCGGCGGACCGCGCCCTGGTCGTCGTGCTGGACGATCTGCACGCCGCCGACGCCTCGTCGCTGTTGCTGCTGCGCTTCGTGGCAGGCGAGCTCGGCGGATGCCGCATCCTGCTCGTCGGCGCCTATCGAGACCCGGAGCTCGGGTCCGGCGATCCGCGCGTGGCGTCGCTCTCCGAGCTGCTGCGCCTGGGCCCGACGCGGCTGCTCCGGCTTTCCGGGGTCGGTCCGGAGGCCGTCGCTCGCTACATCGAGGATGTCGCCGGGGCCGAGCCCTCCCGGACCCTCTCGGACGCCATCTATTCGCAGACGGAGGGGAACCCGCTGTTCTTCGGCGAGCTGATCAGGCTGCTCGTGTCAGAGCGGCGGCTCGAACAGGTGGCGGGCGCCCGGCGGCTCGTCATGCCGGCGAGCGTGCGCGAGGTCATCGGCCGCCGGCTCGATCACCTCTCCGGCGAGTGCCTCGAGCTGCTGACGCTGGCGTCGGCGCTCGGCCGCGACTTCTCGGTCGACGTGCTCGGGCCCGTCAGCGAGCACGGCGAGGACCGCGTCCGCTCGGCGCTCGACGAGGCGGTCGCCGACGGGGTCCTGCTCGACGTGCCGGACGCGCCCGGCCAGCGCCGCTTCGGGCACGCGCTGATCCGCGAGACGCTCTACGAGCAGCTGCCGCCGGGGCGCCGGCCCGCGCTCCACCGCCGCTGCGGCGAGGTCCTCGAGCAGACGTATGCGGGCGACCTCGAGGCTCACCTCACCGAGCTTGCCCACCACGCCTTCGAGGCCGTCCCGGAGGGCGACGCCGAAAGGGCCACCGACCTCGCGCGCCGCGCGGGCGACCGCGCGCTGGGGCTGCTGGCGTTCGAGGAGGCGGTCAGGCTCTACGCGATGGCCATCGGCACGCTCGAGCGACGGGCGGCTCCGGTGGGAGAGGAGCGCTGCGATCTGCTCCTGCGCCTCGGCGACGCGCAGGCACGCGCGGGAGACGTGCCGACCGCGCAGGCGAGCTTCCTCGAAGCGGCGGCGCTGGCACGCGAGCTTGCCCTTCCCGAGCAGCTGGCCCGCGCGGCCCTCGGGCTACGGCGGGCGCTTCGTGTGGGAGGCGGGCCGCGGCGACCGCCATCTGCGGCCACTGCTCGAGGAGGCGCTCGGGCTCCTCGGCGACCGCGACCCGACGCTGCGCGCGATGCTGCTCGCCCGCCTGGCCGGCGGCCCGCTGAGGGAGGAACCCGAGCGGACAGGCCGCGCGCTCGTGAGCGAACAGGCGGTGGAGCTGGCGCGGCGGCTCGACGACCCGGCGACGCTCGCCTATGTGCTCGACGGCCACTACGCGGCGATCTGGTGGCCGGACAACCTCGAGCAGCGCCTCGGTGTGGCGGCCGAGCTGGCGCGGGTGGCGGGCGAGGCGGGCGACAAGGAGCGGGAGTTCCAGGGCCATCACTACCGCTGTCTCGCCCTGCTCGAGCTGGGCCAGATGGCCGAGGTGTACGTGGAGCTCGAGGCACAGGCGCGGCTGGCGGAGGAGCTGCGCCAGCGCGCGCAGCAGTGGTACGTGACCTCCGTGCGGGCGATGCTCGCGACCTTCGAGGGCCGGCTCTCCGACGCTGAGGAGCTGGTCGAGCGGGCCTTCGTCCTGGGTCGCCGCGCCCAGGGCTCGATGGCGCCCGCCTACTACACGATCCAGAGCTACCTGCTGCGCCGCGAGCAGGGGCGGCTCGACGAGGTCGAGGACCGCCTCCGGGAGGCCGCCACGGCGTTTCCCACCTATCGCGTCCTGCGCTGTCTGCTCGCGCACCTGCACGCGGAGCTCGGGCGCCACGCCCAGGCCCGCCAGTTGCTCGAGAGCCTGGCGGGCGACGACCCGGCGAAGCTCGGGCTCGACGACGAGTGGCTCTTCTCGGCAAGCGTGCTCGCCGACGTGGCGGGCTTCCTCGGCGACGAGCGGAGCGCCGCCGCCCTGCACGAGGCGCTGCTCCCGTATGCGGCACGCAACGCCGGCAGCAATCCCGACGGATGCATCGGCTCGGTCTCGCGTCCCCTCGGCGTGCTCGCGTCGGCGCTGGGGCGCTTCGACCAGGCGGAGCGCCATTTCGAGGACGCGCTCGAGCTGAACGCCCGCTCGGGCTCCGGGCCCTGGGCCGCCCAGACAAGACTCGACTGGGCACGTGCGCAGCTCGCGCGCGACGGGCCCGGCGACCGGGAGCGCGCGGCCGAGCACGTCACGGCGGCCCTGCAAACGGCGCGGGAGTTCGGCGGCGCCGCGCTCGAGGGGAAGGCCTCCGAGCTGCTGGGGGTGCTCCGTGTGGAGTCGCCCACGGTCGATGCGGGTGAGCCGGTCCATCGGTTCCGTCGCGAGGGTGAGTACTGGGCGATCGCGTTCGACGGGGACGAGTTCCGGCTGCGGGACACCAAGGGCCTTCGCTACCTGGCCGACCTGCTGGCGAACCCGGGGCTCGAGCTCTCCGCGCTCGCGCTCGCGGCCGAGGCGCGCAGCTCGGGACGGGTGCCCTCGCCGCACGGGCTCGCGGCCGAGGGCGTCGTGGCATCGGGTGCGAGCGGCGCCGGCGAGGTGCTCGACGCGGTGGCCATGGGCGCCTACGCGCGCAGGCGTGACGACCTGCGCGACGAGATCGAGGAGGCCGAGCGCTTCAACGATCCTGAGCGCGTGGCCCGCGCGCGCGAGGAGATCGAGGCGCTCACCGCCGAGCTTGCCGCCGCCGCCGGGCTCGGCGGGCGGGCGCGGCACGCCCCCGGCCCGGCGGAGCGGGCGCGCCAGAGCGTGACGAAGGCGATCAAGGCGGCGATCGCGCGCATCTCCGACCACAGCCCGGCGCTCGGAGGCCACCTGTCGAGGACGATCCACACCGGTGCGGTGTGCAGCTACCGGGTCGAGCCGGGCGAGACCTCGGCAGGGTGGGAGCTGTGAGCCGGCGCACGGTGATCGTGGCCGCGGTGACCGTGCTTGCGCTGCTGTGCGGTTGCAGCGACGACGACGACGACGCCGCCGAGCCGAGCTCCGGGCGCGCGCAGCCGGCGTCGCAGCGATGCGAGCTCGTCACGCCCGGGCAGCGCGTGTTCGTGCGCCTGACCGGCGAGCGCGCCGGCGAGCTGTGCGAGGCCTGGGCGGAGCCGGGCGCGGCGGGCAGCTGGACGAAGCCAAAGGCCGCCGGGGAGTCGCGCGGCAGCTTCGAACGGGTGTGCGTCCTGTACCAGGGCCGGACCGCCGCGGGGCTGTACGCGGCCGAGTCGATCGCGAGCGTCGCGGAAGCCAAGCGCTCCTGTGCCGGGCTGATCGATCGAGGCTGGCGTGAGCTTGGCCGTCCCGACCCCGCGCTCGCCACCGATGCGGCGCCCCCGAACCCGCTCCTGCCGGTGCGCTGCGCGGAAGGCCGGTGCGTCCAGCAGGGCAGGCGCGTGACCCGCCCGCGGAGCGGAGCGGAATGCTCCGGCGGGCGCTGGACGTTCGCGCTCAGCCGCGATCAGAACTTCGGCGTCTACAGGTGCCGCTGAAGCTCCGCCGGCGCGGCGAGCCGCGCTCCTGCCCGCTCGAGCAGCCGGCGCAGCTCCGGCGTGTCCGCGTCGTCGAGCGCGAGGAGCGGGGCGCGCACCGGGCCGGTGCTGTCGCCGACGAGCGCACAGGCGGCCTTGACGGCGGCGGAGTAGCTCTGTGCCTCGAGGAAGCTGCAGAGCGGGCCATAGCCGGCTCCACAGCTCGCGCGCGGCGGGGAGGTCGATGTCGTCGACGAGCAGCCGGTGCAGCGCCACGCACTGCTCGGGAAGAATCGACGCGGTGCCCCAGACGACCGCGCGCACCCCCGCGGCGAGCGCGGCGAAGGTGAGGGTGTCCCAGCCGTTGAGCAGCGTGGGCGCGTCCTCGCCGGCCTGGATGAGCTCGGTGGCGGCGACCGCATCGCCGCCGGTGTCCTTGAGCGCGGTGACGCCGGCGACGCGCCGCAGCTCGCGGAACTGGTCCGGCGTCCAGCGTCACGCCGGTCGCGCTCGGGAGGTTGTAGTAGACGATCGGGATCGCGATCGCCGGCGACCGCCCGGTAGTGCGCGAGCAGCTCGTGCCAGCCGAGCGGGTCGTAGAACGGCGGGACGATCATCACGGCGGCGGCGCCGCTGCGCTCGGCGTGGACGCTGAGCTCGACGGTCTCGCGGGTGGAGAGCGCGCCGGTGCCGGCGCACGACCGGGACGCGCCCGGCGGCCGCCTCGATCGTGGCCTCGACCAGCTCGCCGCCGCTCGGCGTGGCTGAGCGTCGTGAACTCGCCGGTGCTCCCGCCCGGGACGAGACCTCCGACGCCGGCGGCGATCAGGCGCTCGACGATCGCGCCGAGCGCGTCGGTGTCGAGGTCGGCGCCGTCGTCGGTGAACGGCGTGATGAGCGCGGGCAGGACGCCGTGGAACTGGTCAGGCACGGTGGACCTCGGTCGGTGGTGCGGACGGTCGTCGGGTCGGAGCGGAGCCGCGCGTCGACGCGCTCCGCGGCGAGGTCGCCGGTGCGGGCGGCGGCCTCCATGTTGCCGAGCTCGGCGAAGTAGTCGCCCGCGAGGTGAAGGTTGCCGCTGCGGGCCGAGCGCGCCCTCGAGCGGCGCCTGCAGGCGGTGCCGGCCGGGGCGCGCGAAGACGTTGCCGAGCTCCCAGCGGTGCACGGTGGCGTCGGCGATCGCGCCGCGCGTCTGCGGATAGAGGTCGTGGAGATCGGCGAGGAACCGCTCGACGATCACCGCGTCGGGCTCGCGCGAGAGCGCCGCCGCGGCGTCGTGCGCCGGCGAACAGCATCAGGCTGCCGCCGGGCTTGCGCGGGCCGCGGCCGCGGAGGGCCTGCGCCTGGTTGGTGAACATGTCGAACACCCGGCCCGGCGTCGCGATCGCGTAGACGTCGTCCCAGGGCATCGCGGCTGCGCTCGTTCGTCGCGACGGCGACGGTGAGGAACGCGCCGTAGGTCATCTGCGCGAGCGCGGTGGCCGCGTCGCTCGTCGAGCGGGGCGACGAGCGGTGCGGCGAACGGCGCCTGGACGGCGACGACGACGTGACGGGCGCGTCACCGCGCCCGTCTCGTGCTCGACGACGATGTCCGTCCCCGTCCGGCCGGAGCCCGGTCACGCGGCAGCCGGTCCGCGCGCGCGCGCCCAGTCGCTCGCCCAGCGCGGCCGGCAGCGCTCCGGGCCCGCCGAGCAGGTTGCGCGCGATCAGCGAGCCCTTGCCGCTCCAGACGAGAGCGAACAGCCCGATCCCGCAGCCCGCGGACAGCTCGGCCAACTCCGCCGTGGCCCGGTGCGCGGCGCACGAGAAGATCGCCTCGATCGCCGGGGGCAGTGGTCCCGAGGAACTCCCCGAACGTGCGGTCGTCCTCGAAGGCGAGCGCCCGGGCGCGCACGTCGCGGGGCGATTCGCCCGGCCGTGGGCGCCGTCACGCGCCGATAGCGGGCCACCGCGCGCTGCAGCGCACGCCCGCCGCGGCGAACGCGGCCCGCTCGCGCAGCGACAGCGGCAGCCGGAACGGGTAGGTCTCGACCCGGCCGTGCGTGAGCACGGTCGACCCGACCGCCATGCCCATCATGCCGCCGGTCACCGGCACGGTCTGAGCCCGCACTCGCGCGCGAGCGAGTCGACCAGCGAGCCGGGTGCCGGGAAACAGGTGCGCGCCGTAGTTCATCCAGTAGTGCGCCGCGCGGATCGGAGCGCAAGCGGCCGCCGAGACGGTCGCCGGCCTCGAGCAGCAGGACGTCGCGTTCGCGCAGCCGCCACGCCGCCGAGAGCCCGGCGATCCCGCCGCCGACCACCACCACGTCTCGGATCTCGTGAGCGCACAGGGCGACTATCCGCCGCTCGGCCTACCCCAAGGTAGGCTTCGCTGCTTGGCCGAATCAAAAGCTGAGCTTGTGTCGCTGCAGCAGCTCCGGTGCTTCTGCGCGGCCGCGCAACTCGGCTCCTTCACCGCCGCGGCCGACCAGCTGCGGGTGTCGCAACCCGCCGTGGCCGAACAGATCCGCAAGCTCGAGCGGACACTGGGCGCCGACCTCTTCGTCCGCGCCGGACGCGGGGTCGTCCCGACCGACGCCGGCCAGGCGTTCGCCGAGCACGCGATCCGCACGCTGCGGTCGCTCGAGGACGCCGCCGACAGCGTCGGCGCCTACCGCTCGCTCGACGACGGCGTCGCGACGCCTGGGCACGTTCAACGTCCCCGTCGGCCTGGCGTCTCGACGAGCTCGTGTCCGCGTTCCTCGCGCCGCCATCCGGCCATGACCGTGCGGCTCGTCGGCCGCAACTCCGCCTGGACCGCCGAGCGCGTACGACAGGGAGAGCTCGAGGCGGGCATCGTCGTCCTGCCGATCGACGACGACAGGCTCGACGTGCGCCCGCTCGTCCGCGACGAGGTGCTCTACGTCAGCGCCGACGCCGGCAGCGCACGCGCGCGCCGGTCACGATGCGAGCAGCTCGCCTCCGCGCCGCTGATCTTCTACGACGCCGAATCGGCCGACAACGACCCGATCCGGCGCCAGCTCGCCGACCGCGCGCAGGCCGACGGCCTGCGCCTGCGCCCGCGCGTCGAGGTCGAGTTCATGGACCTCGCCCTGCGGCTCGTCGCCGCCGGTGTCGGCGACACCTACCTGCCCAGCGCCTACACCCACGCCCCCTACTTCCCGGCGCAGCTCACGACCACGACGTTCGACTCCGCCGCTCCACGACACGTTCGCCGTCGTCACGCGCCGGGCCGCCCGCCTCTCCGCCGCTACGCGCGAGCTGATCGCCGAGCTCGAGACGCACATGCAGGCCGTGGCCGAGGGCCTCGATCGGACGCGTTGACGAGGATCAATAGGCGATCCATCCGCCGTCGACGGGGATGGCGGCGCCGTTGATCCTGGATGCGGCGGGGTCGGCCAGGAAGACGGCGACCGCGGCGATCTGCTCCGGGGTGGCCGGCTCTGGCTTGTCGCGGTCACGGGTTCCGACCTGCTGTCCCCATTCGCTCAGCGGCGTGCCAAGGCGCTCGCGGGTCTGCTGGATGCCGGTCTCGGTGCTGCCCGGGCAGATGGCGTTGCAGCGGATGCCGCGCGGGCCGTGCGTGACGGCGATGTTCTGCGTGAGTCCGACGAGGCCGAACTTCGAGGCCGTGTAGGCCGCGCCCGCGCGGCCTCCGCGCAGCCCGCCCACGGACGCCGTGTTCACGATGCTGCCGCCGCCGGAGGCGAGCATGATTGGGATCGCGGCCCGGCAGAGCCGGAACGGCCCCGTCAGGTTGATCGCGAGGACGCGCTGCCAGTCCTCGTCGCTCGCCTCGTCCACGGGTGCCATGGCGTCGATGACGCCGGCGTTGTTGCAGAGCACGTCCAGGCGCCCACGGGCGGCCTCGACGATCCGCTCCGCCCCCTCCGCGGAGGACACGTCCGCCGTGACGGTGGACAGCTCGCCGGGGTCGTTCTCGAGCGCGCGAAGGCCTTCGGCGTCGATGTCGGCGGCGATCACGCGGGCACCCGCAGCGGCGAACCGGCTGACCATCGCGGCGCCTATGCCGCTCGCGGCGCCGGTCACGATGACCGTCTTGCCATGAAGGCCCGAGCTCATGTCGCGGCACCACGGTCGCGGCCGAAGCGGACCGGGAGCGCCGTGATCGCCCGCTGCATGGTGTTGCCGCCCCAGGTCGCGTCCTCGTGATCCACCTCGAGGTCGGGGAAGCGGCGTGCGAGCGTCCTGAACGCGGCGACGCCCTCCAGACGGGCGAGCGCGTTGCCGAGGCAGAAGTGGGGCCCGAACCCGAAAGCGAGATGCTCCTTGGCGTTCGGCCGCGTGAGGTCGAGCCGGTCGGGCTCAGGGAAGATCTCGGGGTCGCGGTTGGCGCTGGCGAGCACGACCAGAACCGTCTCCTCGGCCTCGACCTCGAGTCCCCCGATGGTCACGGCTTCTTCCGCCAAGCGGAAGATGTACTGCACCGGACTGGCGACCCGCAGGAGCTCCTCAACTCCGGCGGCGGCGAGCGAGGGGTCCGTGCACAGCCGCCGCCACTCGTCCGGCCGGCGATGCAGCTCGACCACGCCGATGCTGATCAGGTTCGTCGTGGTCTCGTGGCCCGCGAACAGCAGCACGATGAACATCGCCGCCAGCTCATCCGGCGTCAGGCGATCCTCCTGTTCCGCGTCGATCAGCGCGGCCACGAGATCGGTCTCCGGCTCGCCGCCGCGCTTGTGCTCGATGACCTCGCCGATGTAGGCGCGGAACTCACCGAGCGCGGCATGGGCCTCCATCAGCGCGGCCGGATCGACACCGCCGCGGTTGCGCCCGATCTTGCTGGACCAGCCGTGAATCAGCTCGCGGTCGGCGTGCGACACGCCGAGCAGGTCGGCGATCAGCAGCAGCGGCAGCACATAGGAGAAGCTCGAGACGAGGTCGACCAGCTCGTCGCCCTCCACCTCCGCGAGCAGATCGTCCGTGTAGCGCTGCGCGGCCTCGCCGAGCATTGCGATGCGCCGAGGTGTGAACGCTCGCTTGCCGATGTCCCTCAGGCGCGCGTGTGCAGCTCCGTCGCTACGGCTCACGAACAGCGACTCGAACGCCGCGACCTCGTGATAGGCGCGCAGCTGATCCGGGTCGAGACGCGTCTTGACCGCCTCGGCCTGGGATCCCTGGTAGTGGCCGCGGTTGCTGAACAGGCCGGCGTCCCGGAGCGTGGCCCTCACCTCGGTGTGGCCCAGCAACAGAACCCGCGGGCCGCTGCGCAGGACCGCCCCGCGCTCGCGGGCGCTCCGCCAGATCGCCGCGGCGTCCGGCATCACCGCCGGGTCGGAATCGAGCAGCCGGTCGAGCTCAGAAGACATGGGTCGAGAGCCCGCCGTCGACGTCGATCGCGGCGCCGTTGACGTACGACGCCGCATCCGAAACGAGGAACCCGATCACCGCGGCCACCTCGTCGGCGCTGCCGTAGCGGCCGAGGGGGACCTGTCGCGCCATCTTGTCGATTACCTCATTCGGCTCGCCGCCCGATGCCGCGGCGATCTCGGCTGCGGCCCGGTCCCACATCGGGGTGTGGATGAGGCCGGGCAGGACCGAGTTCACGCGCACCCCGTCGCGCCCGTATCGCCGGGCCAGCGCCTTCGCCGTGGCGAGCAGCGCCGCCTTGGCGGCGGCGTAGTCGACCAGCGCCGCGTCGGGGTGCTTGGCGGCCATCGACGAGACCATCACGATGCGCCCGAAGCCGCGCTCGCGCATCCCCGGCAGCACGGCGCGGGTACAGCGGACGGCGGCGAGCAGGTTGACCTCGAGCAGCCCGGTCCAGTCATCGTCGGCCATGCGCTGGAAGTTGCGCGACGGCGACTGGCCGACGTTGTTCACGAGCACGTCGACGGGACCGAGCTCCTCGGTGGCGCGCTCGATGAACTCGCGCGTCTCGTCCGCGTCGGCCATGTCGGCCGCGATGCCCAGCGCGCGGCCGCCGGCGCCGGCGACCTCCTCCTCGAGGGCGCCGACCGAATCGGCGCTCCGCGCACAGAACGCGACCGCCGCGCCCGACCGGGCAAGTGCCCGGACCGTGGCGGCGCCGATGCCTGCGCCGGCGCCCGTCACCACCGCCACGCGGCCCGCAAGCTCCGTCATCGCCGCGCCCATCCTATTGGCGGCCGTAATTCGGAGCGCGCTGCCCGGTTGGCCTCCAAACGACCAGGAGGCCCAGCCATGTTGTCCCGTCTCTCGTACTCCAACGTCATCGCCACCGCCGCCCTGTTTCTCGCGCTGTGCGGAAGCAGCTATGCGGCGCTGAACCTGCCGAAGGGCTCGGTCGGTCCCCAGCAGCTGCAGAAGAACAGCGTGACCTCGAAGAAGGTCAAGAAGGGCTCGCTGCTGAAGAGCGACTTCAAGAAGTCTCAGCTCGCGAGCCTCCAGGGGCCGCAGGGCCCGCAGGGCGCCCCCGGCCCGTCAGGGGCGACGAACGTGATCATGCGCCGGAGCGCCTTCCAGCTCATTGTCGCGGACACCCCTGGGTCTGCGTCGGTCGACTGCCTGCCGGGCGAGGTCGCCACGGGCGGCGGGATCGAGGTCACCAACGGGCAGACCCGCGACATGATGGTCGGCGTGTCGAGGCCCCAGGTTGACGCGGCGGACAAGCCGATCGGCTGGTATGCGCGCGCGTACAACCTCGATTCCGACGAGGACGACACGGACACCATCGCGGTGCGGGCGTACGCGATCTGCGCTTCGCCCTGACGCAACCGCTGGGCAACGCCGCCCCCGGCCGGATGGATCCGGCGCCGGGGGCGGCGTCATGTCTGTGGGCCGGGCGACGCGGGCAGTGCGCGTTCGGTGGAAGTTTGGCGCAGACTCATCCAGGAATCGGGAAGAGAACCTGCGCAGCCGTGGACCCAAGAGACTCCTCGCCTTGACGCTCGCGCTCTGAGAGTTAGCCTCAGTTTGCGCGCCCGGCGATTTGGCCCGGCCGGGGTGCGGGAAGGCATGCCACCCCTACGCGTCAGCACCTGCCGGCTCGGACGGCTTGCGGTCGTTGGGCCGGGGCCGACCATGGCTGCCGGCCATGGGCCGGCAGGGGCTCCGGTCCGCCGCCTTGTTGGACAGCCGAGCTCTGGAGCGCAGACAGGTCTCGCCCGGGGATAGGTGCAGGCGTTGGCTCCCAGGTCGGAAGCACGTGCTGGTGCGTCCGCCGGTCCGGCCCATTGACGAGCCGCTCGCCTCGGGAGAGCGCACCCGCGCGCCCCCGCGGAGATTCCTTGGCCGGGGGCTGAGTCAGTGGAGCTGAGACAGCTGCAATTCGTCGTAACGCTCGCCGAGGAGCTGCACTTTCGCCGAGCGGCCGAGCGAGCGCACATCACGCAGCCCGCGTTCAGTGAGCAGATCCGTCGCCTGGAGACGGAGCTCGGTGCCCAGCTGTTCGATCGAACCTCGCACTACGTGCGACTGACCGAGGCCGGGCGACTCTTCCTCGACCAAATCACTCAGGCGCTTGCACAGCTCGACCGTGCGGCCGCGATCGCTAAGCAGGCCGGCCAGGGGAAGATCGGCCGCGTGCGGATCGGTTTCGTCGGCTCAGCCGCGAACGAACTCACACCGCGGATCCTGCGCGTATTTGCCGACCGTCATCCGACCGTGAGCGTCAATCTGCGCGCGTTCGATATCGACAACCCGTCGGCGGGGCTGACGAGCGAGGAGGTGGACGCAGCATTCATCCGGCCTCCGGTCGATGGCGAGGACGGCCTCGTCATCACCCCGCTGTTTACCGAGCCGCGCGTCGCGGTCGTTGCTGAAGACCATCCGCTGGCGCTCGCCAAGAGCGCCTCGATTCGGCAGCTGCTTTCGGAGCGTTTCGTCGCTGCTCCGCGGTCGACAGGTGTCTCACGGGACTTCTGGCTCGCCAACGAGTCTCGTGAAGGGATCCCGGCGAACGTGGCTGCCGAAGCCGCGACGCTGGAGGAGCTGCTCCAGGTCGTCGCGGCCGGGGGTGGCATTGCCTTCGTGCCCGCATCGAGCGAGCGCTTCCACGCGCGGCCGGGGGTGCGCTTCGTCCGAGTGCCCGATGTCGGGAGGACAGCTGTTGCGGTCGCGCATCACATCGCATCCTCCTCCCCGCTCGTAAGCGCCTTCGTCGAGGTGGCAAAGGCGGTTGCCGGCGACGACGCCGGCCTTCCGGCCGGGGCTTCCACGTGCATCGGACTCGACGCTGAAAGCACGGAGTCGCCGACGATCGTCTAGCCGTATCGCGCGATACGGCTTTGGTCATTGCCGAACACGCGCAGGTCGGGTTACCTCGTTGACGAGGGTTCCACCGAGCGAGGTACCCAACTTGAAGTTCCACCTCATCGTCAAGCTGCGCGCTGAACTGCCCCAGGGTCTCGACCTTCCTGACTGGGAGCACTTCATCGAAGACAAGTCGGTGGCACGCGAGCAGATCGAGCCCGATCTGGACCGCATCATGGCTGGCGCGGGCATCCGCTTCTGGGTGACCAGGGAATACCCGCCCGCGGGTGAGGAATGGAATGGCGACGAGCGCCGCCATGGCCTGAACCGGACCTATCGACTGATCCTGCAGAAGGACTACGCGGTGCCGGCGGATCTCGTCGATCGCATTCGGCGCGTCCCGGCGGTGGAGAGCGTGCATGGACTCGAGGTCGGCGGCGCACCACTGCCTGAGCTCGCAACAGCGACGTCCGCGCCGCTGCGAGCGCCGGACCTGATCCATCTCGGCTACGCCCAGGCGCTGACCAAAGGACGCCCTGACGTTCGCGTAGCCGTGATCGACACCGGCGTCGACGCCGCGCACCCCGAGCTGCGCGGCAAGGTCGTCCAGCAGGCCGACTTCGTCGACCTCGAGGGGATGGACACGACCGAGTTCATCGGCGACATCCACGGCTACGACACGGTTGCCGACGACGAGGTGGGCCACGGCACCCACGTCGCCGGGATCGTCGGTGCGCGCGGCCTCGAGATGGACGAGGGCGTGGTGCCCGAGTGCAGCATCGTGGCGGTGCGCGTGCTCGCCACCATGCGCCGTGGCGCGCAGCGCTGGGGCGCGGGGATCGTCGACAACATAAACCCCGGCATCAAGTTCGCCGTCGACGTCGGACGTGCGGATGTCCTCAACATCAGCCTCGGAATCAGGCATGTCGGCGGCGGTCTGCCGCACGCGGACGTCATCCGCTACGCCCTGAGCCGCAACGTCACGGTCGTGGCGGCGAGTGGCAACGACGGCTCTCCCGAGCGCTACTACCCGGGTGCGCTGCCCGGCGTGTGTGCCGTCGGCGCCGTCGATCCACAGGGCGCAGTCGCGAGGTTCACCTCCTACGGGGCCAACATCACCTGTGTCGCGCCGGGCACGAACGTCTACAGCGCGTTCGCGCACAGGACGTACGCGATGGCCTCGGGGACCTCGCAGGCGTCGCCGTACGTCGCCGGCTCGGTGGCCCTCATGAAGTCCTACGCCCGCGACCAAGGGACACGGCTGACCAACGACATGATCTTCGACGTCCTCAAGCGCACCTCCGACAGGGTGGATGGCCGGCTGCGCAACCAGCGTGCCGGTTACGGCCTCATCAACTTGGCGGACGCATTCAAGTACCTGGCCCACTCCTCGAACTGGAACTGACGCACCGCTCCGAGAAGGGAAAAGAGATGGCAGGCAACATCCTTGGTGAGGCTCGACCGGCCTTTCGCATCCGTCGCCCGCTTCCGTCGAACGGGTCCGCATCCGATGTCGACAAGACGATCGCTCTGCAGCTGGCTGAGCTCGATGGACTGCTGAAGAAGCAGGTCTTCGCCTTCGGCGAGAAGAGACGTGCGCGTCTCTTCGTTGACGCGGTCATGGCCGAGGAGGAAGCGGACGCGGCTGAGCAGGACGCCGACGCGGCCGAGGAGATGTCGGACGCGGCCTTTGAGAGTGCCGGCACCCAAAAGGGGATGAAGCAGGCGGTCAAGGCGGAGAAGAAATCCGCAGCGAAGGCGGCACAGCAGGCCAAGGCGGAGGCCCGTGCCGCTGCCGCCCTGGAGCGCGCAGCCGCTGCCGCCCGCGGCGACAGCCTCGATCCGAACGCGGTGCTGGTGTCCAAGCTGACGCCGAAGTTCGCCGGCGAGAAGACGAAGTGGAGCAGGGACAGCCTCGCCGCCCTGCTGAGCGCCGCCAAGCCGCACGAGGGCGCTACGACTCTGGCGGGAATCATCGACGCCGATCCGGAGCTCTCGGAGCTGAGTGCCGCCTTCGACGCCGCGGTCCGCGAGGACCTGTACACGATGCCCGAGAAGGCCCAGGTGATTCTCGGCGGTCGCTATGCCGGGATCCGCGACTACCTCGTGGCGCTGGCCTACTTCAACGGCATCGACGACGTCGAAGGCCTCACGAACTTCGTCGTCAACACGAGTCGCGGCGCGGCAACGATCGCCGACTACGCGATCGTCAGCGCGGCTCGCGTCATCGTCCACGGCAAGGGGCTGAACGTCCCTGACCTCAACGACGACGCCGGCAGCTTCGTCGGGGACGTGCGTCAGCGCGATCTGAGCTTCTCGGCGGTGTCATTCGAGAAGGGCGTGCTGGCGCTCGTCGACAAGCGCAATCTCACGACGCACGAGCTCAACGTGCTGGCGAGCACGAAGATCGGCGATATTCCCGAGACGCTGAAGGACGAGATCGTCCGGCGGATGAAGAACTCGCCGGTTCCGTTCACGAAGAAGAACGTGGACTTCCTGCTCGGCTCTGTGATCGCGGATGCCGCCGGGGACCCCGAGGTCGCGCAGCCCGAGCAGGTTCCGCTCGAGGAATCCGAGAAGGACTTCGACATCGACCTCTTCGAGGGCGACGCGGAGCAGGTCCAGGTCAGCCGCTCGAGCGTCAAGTGCGCTGCGCAGCTCTATTACACGATGGTGACGGGCGACGAGCTCGACGTCTTCGGGATCGTCAACTACTTCACCCGCAAGTACATGCTGCGAGGAGGCATCGAGATCATCGACCGGCGGCTGCGCGACGACCTTCAGAACTACGTCTTCTCCGACCGCTTCACGGACCTCAAGTCGGGACGGATGGTCGATCGCACGCGGCCGGCCGAGCGACACATGTTCGCCCGCCAGGTGTTCAACACCGGGGGCGGAGATGTGACCGACGACGTGATCGTGAACGAGGACTTCCCGCGGCTCTGGAAGGTGCTGATCCTCGAGTCGGCGCAGTACCTCAAGCGCGCGCAGAAAAGCCCGCATCCGGACAACTTCGTCTCGCGCCAGAACGTGATGCAGGCGGTCGAGGACCTCCAGTACAACCTCGGGACGCATTGCACCGGCATGGCGACGGTGATCACGCCGCTGATGCACCAGGAGCTGAACTTCGTGATCCGGCGCATCCTGATGCACCCCGAGGTGGTGCGCCAGGTCGTGCCGGTCGGCGGCAGCTGGTGGCGTGTCGTGGAGCGCCTCTACATGGAGGCGAAACACGCTCGGCCCAACGCAACGGTGCTCTACAACAAGGCCCGCCTGGGACACGACATCATCAGGTCGATCGCCGACTACAACCCGGCGAGGTTCGAGAACGACGACCAGTTCTCCGCATTCATCAGCCAGGTCGACGCGTTCATCACGACCCAGAGCATTCTGCAAGAGGCGATCACGGACCAGCTCAAGCGTGAGCAGGAGGAACCGGCGCCCTACGACGAGCCGAGCCCTCCGCCCGACGACGAGCTGGTGGGAGCTGCACCGGCGGCATCGAACGGTCACGCACCGGCCGACGAGTGGGACTTCTGAGCCGGCGACACCGAGAGGCGAAGACACAGCATGGATAACGGCACCGCGAGTCCCGTCGAACAAGAGGTCAAGGGCCAGGCGCGCGCGAGAGCACGTGACGTCCTCGCCGACAGCGACGTATTCAAGGGCATGTCGGTCTCGGACCAGCAGAGCATCTACCAGTCGCTCGTCCAGGAGTGCATGGACGACGAGCTCGGGAAGCGCGGCGTGGCGCGGTCCCTGGCGACCGACTCCGGCGAGGACATGGGCTACAAGGGCTACGACCCGGGCTTCGGCGGCGACACCCGGGCGTTCACCGAACTGGTCGAATCCGTCGATTTCCCCAATTTTGTGGCCGATTTGCTCAAAGCCGTCTTCGATGCGAACTTAAAGGTAATGAAGCAGCAGACCGACTCCTACATCAAGTTGATGAAGGAGGCCACGAAGTCGACTGCCGACTTCATCAAGAAGGTCAAGGACGACGAGAGCTTCGCCAAGCTCGCCGAGACGCGCAGTGACAAGTACAACGTCGTCACCGAAAGGGCGGCCGACGGCAGCAACAAGCTGGCGCTGACCACTCCCGAGGGCGACAAGTTCGACACCGAGGACGCCGAGGTCAAGCGGCACATCCTCGAAGCCAAGATCAACATGGCCAAGGAGCACCGCGCCGCTCTGCGCGAGGTGCTCCTGATGGGCGTCACTCGCCTCGTCGTCAACAAGGGCCTGATCGAGGCCGGCGTCGAGTTCAGCGTGAAGGCGACGCGCGAGAGCAAGGCTCATCACGACGACCAGAACATCAACGTGGCATCGCACAGCTCCGAATTCGAGTCGCCCTTGGGCGGACTCTTCGGCGGGGCGAGCGGCAGCCTCGATATTCAGAACACGAACATCCAGGTGAACACGTCCGACAAGAAGGCAACCGATGATCTGTCGGCCACGCTAAAGGGTAAAGTACAGATCGATTTTAAGACTGACTATTTCAAACTCGACAACTTCGCCACCATGTACGCCGACGGAGGCGTCGCGGCGCTCCAGCAGCAGGGTGGCGCCGCGCCCGCTGCAGCTCTGCCCGCGGGGCGCTGAGAGCGATGAGTCATGGCCCTGGCGATTCTCGACCTGCTCGATGTCGGGGACGCGCATGCGCGCTTCCGAGCGGATACGGGGACGAGCCGCTACTTCAGGGTGAGGCTCGGACATGGCGTGCGCGAGGCCGCGGGCTTCGACTGGATCGATCGCGTTGTGCACGAAACGCCGCTGCAGGTCAATCCGAAGGGCGGAGGCCTGCTGGATACCGCCACCGTGATTGCGGTCCCGCTCGGCTCGCTCGAGGAGGGCAGGGCGGTCGCGCAGCTGTTCAGCTTCAAGACGCGGGAGGGCCGCTCGCCTGCGTTCTCGGCGCTGGTCCCTCTCGATACGGCCATGCGTATCCCAGATGCCGACTTCGTCCTTCCCGAATCCTCAGAAATGGAGCAGGTCTTGCACACCCCCACCGCGTTCCGGCATTCCAGGGCCGTTCCCTGCCGGACGCACGCTGAGCAGTTCAGCGCGCCGGCGATCGGCGATCTCCTGACCCAACTGGTCAAGGTGGCCGCGCCCGTGGTGATGGGCTTCCTGCAACAGCCCCCGGCCGGCGGCGCCGTTACGCCACCGGCGGCTGGAGCCGGCGCGGGGGCGACACCGCCGGCCGCCGGCGGTGGGGGACTCTCCGCGACCCTCGTGGGCCTGCTCGAGGCGATCCTCAAGCAGATCCCCGGCCTCGCGCCGACGAGCAAGACCCAGTCGGTCTTTACCGCCGCGTCGGCGGCCAACCGGTTCCGGGAAGGCAACGGCGCGCCGCTGTCGCGGCCCTTCATCTTCGGGATCGACGACGTACTGATCGGGGCGGCCATCGGCCAGGTGATCGGGGTGCTGCCTGAGCTCGCGAACGCGGCGGTGCAGAAGCGCGTCCAGCTGCAGCAGTCCCAGAACAAGCTGCTCGGCGACATCGTGTCCGAGGTCCAGCGCCGGATGATGCTCCAGCAGGTGCTGGACGCGCAAGGTCAGGCGCCCGCTGCGCAACAGCCTGACATCGCGCAGCTCGCGGCGCTGCTCCAGCAGGCCGGCGCGGCCCCGGTTCAGTCACTGGCGGCGCCCCCGGCTCAGTCGCAGAGTCTCGCGCTCCAAGTGCCCACCGCCACCCCGAGCGCACGGGCCACTGCGACCTTCATCACAGCTCCTCCGGTCGCCTGGAACGGGCGCGAGCACGTGCTGCTTTCCAAAGGCCGGGACGTTCGCCTGGATGTCAGGCTCGTCGTCGGCGATCCGGCGCCGAGCAAGCCGCTCCCCAAGTCGATCGTGCGCGTGGTCATCAAGCGCCCTTCCGACCAGTCCGTGATCGCCGAAAAGGTCGTGAAGCAACGCGATCTTCCGGCCGGCGGCTCCGTCGCCGTGAACTTCACCGCTGCCGAGCTGGCGACGGCCCCGCCCGGCGAGCCGCTCTCGCTGCTGGCCGAGATCCGCTGGCTGACTGCGGGCGGACGCGAGATCGCGGCCGCCGGCGCGGCCGAGGCTGTTTTCGTCGAGCGCTACTTCCTCAAGGAACGCGGGTCACAGGCGGGCCCTGAACGCGAGCTGACGGACATGGATCGCTATCGCGCGTTCTGGAACAAGGTCTGGGAGTCCCCCGTGCTCGACGCGGCCGCGGGCTCCGATCGCAAGCTGCTCTGGGGCCTCGACGCGACGCTGAAGTACTCCGTGCTCGCAGTCGGCGACCAACCGTCCAACGGGATGATGGAGACGCGCTTCCTCACCGCGGCAGCCGACTCCGACAGCGTGTCCGCGCGGACCGAGGGCCGGATGAAGAGTGGCGTCGAGCTCAGCATCGACGAGCTCAACAAGCTCGCGCCGCTGTGGGACGACCAGGCACCGCTCGATGTGGAGCGGCTCGCGGCCCTGCGGGGCGCCGATGCCATGAAGGCGGCCGGCGGCGAGGTCGTGCAGCGCGTGACGCTCAGGGGGAGTGCCGCCGAGCGCGGGCTCGTCTGGGTCGTTCCGGTCTTCAGCCCTGTCGAGTTCACCCTCGGTGCGGTCCAGTCGGCCGACGACGCCGGCCAGGTCACGGCCGTGACCGAGGAGCGGGTGCGGCTTGCCGCTGCCGGTCGCCGTGCGTGTCATCGGGTTGAAGTCCGCCGACAGCGACTCGGCGGACGAGACCGGGAGGGCGTCGACGGGGGAGCCCGACCTACGCCTTCGACGGGTATCGGGTCGAGCTGTCCGAGAAGATCGCGCTGACCCCGGGCGGGGTGCCCGCCCATGGATGAGGCGTTCGTCCCGCTGAGCGGCGTCATCGGCGGCATGCGTCCAACGGCCGACGTCCGCGACGACGAGCTCGGGATCCGCTTCTACATCTCCCGCGTCGAGATCGAGGCGCCGGTCGAGCTCGACGTGACACGCGACCACGGCGGCGCGCTTCAAATCGGCTCCACGCCGCCCCTGTACTACGTCGACACGTCGCTGCGCCCCTCGTACCACCGCCTGCGCTTCATCGCCGAGCTGGACGGAGAGCCCGATGGCGGCAGCTAACACCGCATGGCAGCTCGAGGACTTCGTCGACTCGCTCGTCGTCGATCTCGACAAGACGCGCGAGACCCTGGCGGTCAAGGCGATCAACAAGCCGCTCAGCTACTCGGTCAAGGAGGTCGCGCTCGACCTCAACATCTTCCCCTCGTACGACGGCGATCAGGTCACGTTCGTGACCGCCCAGCCAGGCGAGCAGGGCGCGTCGCAGGTGTCGATTCAGCTCAACTCGATCACCGACCAGCAGGTTCGAGCAACGACGAAGGTGCCCGATCACAGGCAGCGACCTGCCGCTCGAGGACCTGGACGTCGACAAGGCGACCAAGACGAAGCTGCGCCGGCTGGGGGTCAGCTCGGTGGACGACCTCAAGCAGATCGAGAAGAAGCAGGTCGACCTGCGCCGGGTCAGCGACAACGAGATCGACTACTCCAACCTGGCGAACCAGATCCGCAAATCGCGGCGCGGAGACTTACCACCGCGCATCACCGGCGTCAGCATGTCGCTCGACCACGATCGCAACCGCTGCCTCGTCGTCACGGGGGACAACCTCGCCGTCGACCCGGCGTTCGAGCC
This sequence comes from uncultured Thermoleophilaceae bacterium, assembly GCA_963788595.1. Lineage (GTDB taxonomy): Bacteria > Actinomycetota > Thermoleophilia > Solirubrobacterales > Thermoleophilaceae > JACVRW01. The sequence continues at coordinate 254,873 of CAWBHC010000005.1, read as the reverse complement.
CGTGGCGGTCGTCAACCAGCGCCTCGCGGACGTGCTTCAGAGCAGCGACAGCGAGCTGCGCATACGGCTCGACCCGCGCCACCGGTTCCGCGATGACAACGAGGTGGTCATGACGTTCGATCCCTTCGCCGTGGTGAAAGTCAACGTGAGGGCATGAGATGACGACCCGACAGCGCTGCATGGACAGCTACGACGAGCTGATCGCCGGCCACTACGGCCGCCCGCGCGCCGAGGCGACCGCTGAGCAGGTCATAGCCGGCTACTACGGAGCTGCGGCGAGGCGGAAGCAGAGGCCGCCGGCGCACGCGCTGACTCTCAGCCGCGATGACGGCGAGCTGCTCCCCCAGAAGGCGGTCCCTCCGAAGGCAGAGGGTGACCAGCCCGTCGTCTACGAGCAGGGCGAGAGCGAGGAGTACGTCGTCGCCGCGCGTGCCGAGCCGGTCACCGGCTCGCCGGTCGACGAGATCCTGCGGAGCGTCGCCGAGCCCGTCGCGCCGGCGCCGGCCGAGCCACCACCGCCGGCGGCGGCCGAGCCGGCCCCACCCGCGGTACCCGAGCCGCCCACCGCTCCGCCCGCGCAGGCGGCGGAGGCCGGCGCCGCTCCGGCCCAGGCAGCGAGCGTCAGCGAGGACGACGAACTGAAAGCGGACATGGAGGCGATCCTGTCGGGGGCCAAGGTGTTCGACCCGGCCTCGGGCGAGACCGTAGAGCGCGACAGCGTGGGTGGCGCGGCGGCCGCTCGACGCCCCGCTACCCCGCCGCCAAGCCCGCCGCCCGTCAGGGAGCAGGAGGCGATCTTCGACCGCATCGCGGAAAGCATGCGCTACGCCAACGCCTATGACCTCGGCACGGTGGAGCTGGAGAACCGCTTCTCGGACTTCGACCGCATGTCCGACGTCGAGGAGCGCGGCCGTGAGGCAAAGCGCCGCCGGCGCGCAGAGCCATCGGCCCCCGCGCCGCCCGAGGTCGGCGCCGCCGAGTTCCTCGACGACCTCGAGACGCTGCGCGAGAGCGCCGAGCCGGACGGCGCGGACGAGGCCCGCGCCGCCGCCGCCGACGCGATCCCGCAGGCGCAGACCGCCTCCATCGATCACGGCAGCGGCTACATGGACTGCGGGCCGTCGGCCCTCAGCGTCGGCCTGCGCGGGGACGCGCCCGAGATCGCGAAGGCGATGTACGACGCCGGCGAGCACGCGCTCGGCGGCGACGGCCTCTACCCGGACGCCCTGCACGTCGGCCGCAGCCCCGGCGTCGCCTTCTCCTACGGCGAGCTGCTGGCCATGGGCGACCTGTACGAGTCCGTCGACCAGATGATGGACGCGCCTACCGCCGAGCTCACGGAGCTAAAGGAGCTCGTCGATCGCAGCACCCGGTTCTACGAAGTGGAGAAGTCGGCGCGGCAGTCGCACCTCGATGTCTCACACGAGAAGTGGGACAGCACGACCGGTGGCCGTTACCTGAAGCTCGCCGAGGAGAACTACGAGCACTTCGCGCCCAACACCCTCTTCAACGACGAGGCGATGTTGGCCGCTACGACCCACGGCAACTACAAGGCCGCCTGGGAGGCCCACCACAAGCGTGCGATCGAGGAGGCACAGAAGCTCGCCCTGCAGCCGGAGAACCAGAACCGCAGCTACGTGCCCGAGTGGCCGCTGATCATCAACGCCTTCGGCGACCACTTCCTCACCGACGCGTTTGCCTCCGGCCACCTCATCAACAAGGACGTGATGAACGCGAAGTTCCGCGCCCGATTCTTCAGCGGAGGCAAGCTGACGCCGGCTGCCGAGAAGTTCTTCGAGCGAGTTGCCAAGGCCGCGTTCGTGGGTGAGGTCGCGCGCAAGTTCAGCGTGCTCGAGACCTTCGAGCCGCGCCTGTTCTGGTGGAACCCGAACATCGACAATCCGAACGTCTTCCGCAAGCTTCTGCGCGAGGCAGCCATGCAGGAGCCTGAGAAGGTCGCGAACGTCCTGACCAAGGCGCTGCACGATCACCTCAACGAGGTCGGGATCAAGGTCACCAACGGCGCCGGCGACAAGCCGTGGGACCTCACCGGCGACCAGTACCTCAACGCCGACAGCCTCGGGATCATGCGGAAGGCGGTCAAGCAATCGACGGAGAACATCACCAACCCGGCGATCCTGCAGAGCAACCTCGATGTCGGCCCATACTTCGCGCGCGTCTGGCGCTACGTCCCGCAGCTGACGCCGAAGTCGCGAGCAGTGGTCGTCGGCCTAGTGGACGAGTACTCGAGCCCGGCCTCCACCGTGCTCAGCGCCGCCGTGGCGAAGATCATCCACGACCAGGTCGACTCGCTGATCAAGGTGCTGATCAAGGAAAAGAAGCTCAAGCCGGCATGAACTCGACCAACCCGTAGGGAGAGACGCCATGGAAAACCGCTTCCTCGAGCTCGACCCGCCACTCGGCGCCACGCGCGTGCGACAGGGGCGGGCGATGCACGGCAACGGTGGCGCCCATGCCGGACGATCGGCGGCGCTCTCGTGGTCGCGGCCGATGTCGGCCGCCGATCGCGCCTTGGTCATCATGATCGAGAACGGCGGCATCGACCTCGGCATCCCCGATCTGGTCGACAAGCTGTTGTCCAGCGTTCCCGGCGCCGACCTCCTGCCCGAGGGCGTGCGCCGCCAGATCGTGGACTTCGTGCGCGCCGAGATCACGAAGCTCACCGACAACCTGCTGGAGACCGTGGAGCTGACCGCCAACCGCTATGAGGCGGCCAAGCCAAGCCTGTTCGGCGACGTGATCGTCCTGCGCGACTCGACCGCGTCCTACGCAGACCTGAAGGGCCGGTTGCATGCACTCACGGGCGCCGGCAAGATCGTCGACCTGTTCATTCTCACCCACGGCAACACCGACTTCATCTCGGTGACCGGTGGCATCGACGGCGCGAAGATCCGCGCGATGCGGGCCGAGCTCGGCAAGCCGCTTTCGATCCGCAGCGTCTACATGATGAACTGCGTCGGCTCGACCCTGAACCAGGCCTGGCTCGACGCCGGCGCGAAGGTCTCCTCGGGGAGCATCCGCAACAACTACCTCCCCGAGCCGACGATGTTCTTCTTCTGGGAGAAGTGGAAGGCGGGGGAGGGGTTCGAGAGCGCGGCAACCAGCGCGTATCGCCGCACCATCAACCTCATGAACGACTCCGTGAGGGGGTTCATCGACAACCTGCCGTTCCCGGGCACGAGCGACCTGGCCAAGTCGATCGACTTCGCCGCCTACGACTTCGTGCGCGACAGCGCGCCGATCGTCCAGGGCAGCCAGCGCAATCTCACGGTCAGCTCCGACGACCTGAGCTTCACGCAGAGCCGCGCCAGCGCGCTGGCCACCACCGTCCTGCCCGTCGGACTGCTGCGGGCGCTCGGTGACCCGGTCGCCGCGCCCGCCGGGGGCCGCCCGTCGCGCACCGTGTCGCCGGCCGGCCTCGACCTGATCAAGTCCTTCGAAGGCTTCCGCGCGGAGATGTACAACGATCCAGTCGGGCACTGCACGATCGGCTACGGGACGCTGCTCCACAAGGGCAACTGCGACGCCCGGCCGGTCGAGCTCGAGTACTCGGGCGGGATCACCGAGGCACGCGCGACCGAGCTGCTGACGCAGCGCGTCACCGAGTTTCAGCAGGTCATCAACGACCAGGTCAGCGTCCCGCTGAACCAGAACCAGAACGACGCGCTCGTCAGCCTGGTCTACAACATCGGCGGCGAGGCGTTCCAGAGGTCGACCCTGCTGCGGGTGCTGAACGAGGCGCGCTACGACACGGTCCCCGGCGAGATCCGCAAGTGGACCAAGGCGCGCGAGAACGGACAGCTCGTCGAGCTGCCCGGGCTGGTCCGTCGCCGCGGAGCCGAGGCAGACCTGTTCGCCCGTCCCGTGGCTTCCGAGGGCGCTGCGGCGCAGTCGCTGAGCTGGCTTGCCGGCGCGTTCGCGGCCGTCGACTACACGATCCCCGGCCACATCGAGCCGTTGAAGCAGAGCGCCCCGAAGACCTGCTGGGCGACGGTGATCACGATGATGGACAGCTGGCGCCGGCAGCAGTCACTCCCGGTCGCGACGGTTCTGGCGGCGGCCGGTCAGGAGTGGGTTGACCGCTATCAGCGTGGTGAGATCCTCAGCCCCGAGCACTCGGAGTCGCTGTACACCGCGCTCGGCCTCGTCCCGATCCGATCCTTCAACCCGACGATCGAGGGGTGGGAGACGCTGCTGCGCCAGTACGGCCCCCTGTACGTCGACGTGGGCTACGGGCAGTCCGCCATGACCCACGCCATCATCGTCACCGGTATCACCGGCGACGGCACCGCGGCCGGCACCACGATCAAGTACATCGACCCCGCCGGCGGCACGCGCATCGACCGGCCCTTCGCGGAGTTCATCACCGAGTACGAGTCACCGGGCGCCGTCAACAACTGGCCGTGGACGATCGTGCACTGGCCGCCGCCCCAGCCGTCGAGTGGGCAGCAGAGCCTGCCGGTTCGCCACTCGTACAGCTACCAGACCGGCGAGCTCGCCTACCAGCAGAACCCGGTTCTGATCGCGGGGATCACGGTCGGCGAGGCCGCGCAGATCGGGCTGGGCGCCATATCGGTCGTGCAGGCCCAGGTGTCCGCGTCACAGGGCTCGTTCTCGCTGTCCTACGACAAGGCGCAGCGGCTCCTCACTACCGACGCACGCGCCAAGATGCCGGGGTCCCAAACGACCAAGCGCAGCTACACGGCGTCGCTGCTCAACCTCTCGATAGCCGCGATCGCCGCCGCCGAGGCGGACGTGATCATCGAGTGGGAGGGCAGCGCGTATGGCGAGATCGGCACCCCCGTCATCCGCCGCCGCCTCGAGACGTCGACCGAGTGGTCGAAGTCCTCGGCGAACATCACCATCATCAAGGTCGACCGGATCCCGGCGCCCGGCACCGACCCGCGCTCGTGGCCGATCACCTACTCGTACGAGGGCACGTACGACCCCTGGGGCAACGGCTATTTCGAGTTCACCGGGGAGTTCGAGATCAATGCGTTCGGTGGGCTCAAGTTCAACCGCCATCAGGTCGTCTCGCGCTCGATCGCCGACTTCGCCATCGGCGGCACACCGGAGGGCAAGGTCGCTCGTGGCCCCGATGTGATCGTCCCGGTCCCGGAGATCCCCGCCGACCAGGTCGAGCTCCTACGGACGATGTTGCCTTAGCGCAATGGCCGGCGGGGCAAACGGCGCCTTCCCCGCTGTTACGCCGACGGCGAGCGCCGTCGACCCTGCGGGCCACCGGCCCGCCGGCCCGTCGGGCAACCAGCTCGTCCAGGCCTTCCGCGATGACGATGCCGGCGCTCTGGAGGCCTTCCTGGCCGGGTGTCCACGCTGCCCGGAACGCGAGGTCGCAGCGCAGCGCCTCCGCGATCTCACGGACCCCGCAACGAGGATGCTGGCCCTCGACGCCCTGGCGCTCACATATGCGCGCTCCCCGCGCGCCGAGTTCGGGTTGGAGATCGCGCGGGCCACCGAGCACCTCGCACGCGAGGCGTTCGCCACGGCTCCGAGCGCCGAGCTGCTCAGCGTAGCCGCATGGTCCGCTGAGATCACCTCGACGAGCCTGGCCCGCCTTGGCCGCACCGACGAGATGATCATGACCGCCGAGGCGTCGCTGGACTGGCTCACCAGCCATGGCAGCGTCGAGCGCAACTGCGTTCTGCATCTGTGGCTCGCCGAGGCCTACTTCGAGCAGGGCCGTTTCGCCGACGCCGAGCATCATCTGCTCGCCGCCGAGCGCGCACCCGCGGACGCGACCGAACAGGCGGTGCGGGAGCGACGTGACAGGCTGCGTAAGAACGTTCGCTCGTCCGGAATGCCGCGTCGTCCCCAGGATCCGCCTCAGCGGCGCGGAATCTGAGCAGCATCGCAGCCGCGTCGCGCAACCGACCGCGGCCACGACCCCTCCGGGGATCAACAGGCCAAGACGCGCACGGTGCTCGAGTCCTTCACCGGCTGACCGAGCCCGCTCAGTCGTTCTCGTAGGTGATGTTCAGGAACGTCGTGTCGACCAGCCTGGGGCCCGAGATGCACGCGACGAAGGCCGTCGGGAACCGCACGGGCGTGGCGCCGAACCACTCCTTCATCTGATCGGACGTCATGAAGCGCGCGGGGCGCGACGCGCACGGTGGCGCTCGGATCGCCGCACTGCTCGGTGGACCTGCCTCGCTTGACCATCAACAGGGTCATGTCGTTGCTGGCGTTCTGGATCTTGGTGATCTTGCCCTTGTCCAGCGGGCCGCCGAACTGCCCGAGGTACGGGATGTGGCCCTGGACGATCTGCTGGCGTTGGAGCGCGACGCTGTATTCCTTCGGTCCAGTGGGCTTCGGCTCGGGCTTGGGCAGCGTGTCCCTGTACCACTTGAGGTTGATCCCGACCGTACGGTGGCCGTGGACGAGATAGTCGCCGTTGCCGTAGAGCGCGAAGCGCGGGCCCTTTATGTCGCGCAGGCGCCAGTCGTAGAGCGGGACCTTGCTCCACTTCAGGCTGATCCCGAACACGGGAAAGCCCACGCCCAGGTACTGCTTGGTCTTCGTGTTGTAGAGCGCGAGGGGTTCGTCCTCCAGGACGGTACGGACACGATGGTCCCGGACTCGCGGGCTGGCGCCCTTGGGCTTGAACTGGAAGTGGCCGCCACCGTGGCCGACGAAGCCGAGCGAGACGCCGAAGCGCCGCTCGTCGTAGCCCATCTGGCCGCCCTTGCTGTTGTGCAGCTCGTAGTCGGTGGACGTCTGCACCGTGTCCGTGTTCGCGACGCGCCACTGCTCGGTGGCAATCGGCGCGTCGATGGCCGAGGCACTGGCGGGGGCGCCGCAGGGCGCCGAGCGCCAGAAGGGCGATCAGGAGACGGAGCTTCCGTGTGTGAGCCGTGCTGGTCATTTTGTTTGCACTCCTTGGGGGGATTGGAAGAGCGCGAAGGGGCGCTTTGGCGTCGCGCCGGTCACCGCATGGTCTGCGACGAGCGCGCGCTGAAGTCGCCGTCGCTGCCAAGGCCGCGCCAGATCACGAGCCACTCGCCCGGTCGGTAGCGCACGTTGCCGGGGGTGCCGTAGGGATTGAGGTTGAAGCTGATGACCTTGTCCCGCGTGCCGCCGTCGAAACGACCGACCTGCAGCCTGTTCAGCGCGGGGTAGGTGAGCACCTTGTTGCCGTTTCGCAAGGTCGTCAGGGCCGAGCGGCCATCGCGGCTGTAGCGCCACTTCTGTCCGTCGCCGATGGCGATGTCGGTCCTGCCGTTGCCGTCGAAGTCGGCCGCCACGGCGTTGGGGAACGAGCTCGTCAGCCTGCCGTTGAGCTTGGCCCAGCGCCCGGTGGCGGCGCTCGAGAGGGACCAGCCGCTGGAGTTGATCCCCACGACATCGGTGCCGCGCACGTTGTCGAACTCGCCGAACAGCAGCTCGGAGATCGGCTTGTCCGAGGTCTGTGCCGGCGTCCACCTGCGCGTGCGCCCGTACCAGACCTGCCACTGGTTCCGGCGCGTGTAGAACATGTCGGTCTGGCGGTCGCCGTCGAAGTCGCCGAAGCGCAGCGTCCTTGAGCGGCACGGGCACGGAGGTGAGCGGCGTCACCGGGGCGGCGCTGCCGCTCTTGACGTAGCCGAGCTTGCCGGCCGGGTCGCGGTAGAGCACGTCGGTGACGCCGTCGTTGTCGATGTCGGCGAAGCCGAGCTCGCCGACGCGCTTGTTGGACGGGTGCAGGTACTCCCAGGGCCGGATGCCGCCGCGCGAGAAGAACCAGCCGGTGCCGTTCGCGACGAAGACGTCGGTGCGGCCGTCGCCGTCGAAGTCACCGGTCGCGAGCTCGGTGGAGTAGTCGGTGTCGTAGCGGTTGCCGCCCGAGCGGAGGTTGAACGTGCTCGGCCGGTCCTCGTCGAGCCGGTCGTCGTCCCCGCGCCTCAGCTTCACCCCTTCGTCGAAGTCGTCGTGGGCGAGGACGTTGCCCGTGAACTGGGCGCCCTGCGCGGGCCGGCCGCGCAGGGCAAAGGCGGCGCGCGTCAGGCGCCCCAGGAAGCCGTAGTCCTGCTCGCCGAGGACCGTGTTGAAGGAGACGTCGAAGTAGGTGCCGGCAGGGCCGCCCGCGTACTCGTGCTCCTCTGCCTTGAACCTCCCGTGCACGTCGAAGCTGTGGGGGTAGGTGTCCTGCTTGCCGACGGTGAGGGCGCCCCTGAGGACGTAGTTGAAGCGAGCCACGTAGCCGCTGTACGCCTGCCCGTCCGCGGCCACCGAGTGATTGTTGAACGCGAACACGTTGCCCTCGACGTGGGCGTAGGCGCCGCCGCCGACGAACCACTCCGTAGCCGCCGCCCGCCATCGCGTTGTTGTGGAGGTAGTTGCGCTCCACCCGCACGAGTGCCGCGTCGCCGGGCTCCGGGTGCGGGCAGGGGCGGGGCTCGCACGCCTGGTCGTAGTCCGCGGGCTCGTCGGTGCCGATCGTCCCGCCGATCTCCGCGGCGACGCTGAAGCCCTCCACCTCATTGCCCGAGATGACGATGCGGCGGCCAAGCTGCGCGGCGGAGTCCTGGATCACCTCGATCGCGTGCACGCCCGGGAGCTCCTGCTTGCGATCCCTGGGCAGGTATGGACCGCGCAGGTGCAGCCCCTCGACGCGCACGTCGTTGCCCTCGATCACGAACAACGGGTAGCCCTCGGCGCGGTAACCCGCGTAGAGCAGCGGCCGGCTGCCGAGCGCGCCGCGCTGGCCGACGAGCTCGACCCCCGAACGCAGCGGGATGTAGGTGAGGGGCTGGCCATCGCGCCCCCTCATCTCCCACCTCGCGTCGCTCGGGATGATGACCCGCCCCGTGTACGGCGAGCGGAGCAGGTCGTTCAGGTCCGCGGCGGAGCGGCAGATCCTCGCGGGCTGAACTCCGACCTGGGTGGGGGCCGCCTGCGGTGCGCACGCCTGGCTCCCGCCCACCTGGGCGGTGGCGACAGGAGCGAGCCACGCGGCGAGGGCGGCCGCAAGGCCCATTGCGACCACCCGGGGCGAAGGCATCAGAGCTGGCCGAAGCCGTAGAGGTTGTAGTTCTCGTCCGCCGGGCCGTCACCGCTGTGGACGCCGAAGACGATCGACCGCCGCATGGTGACCCGGAACTCACCGCCGGGGCCCGCGTCGTACGCCGCTGAGCAGGAGCTCCCGGACTCGGTTCCCGTAGAGCGCACTCCGTTGAGGTAGAGCACCCACGGCATGCTTCCCGACGTCCCCGGAATGTTGGCGCAGATCCTGAACTGGCCGGCCGCCCCGGCCGCCTGGATGGCCATCTGCCCGAAGGCGTACCGGGTGGTGCCCGTCGTCGTCATGAAGTACGAGTAGAAGTTCAGCCCGACCGCGCTCGTCGCCCCGTTGGAGGTGAGGGCGAGGAGGTCGCCGGAGGTCCTGCCGTCGAGGGTGTCGGCATCGAGGCCGGAGCTCGGCCCGTCGACGGTCTTCAACTTGGTGAGCACCTGGGCGGGCGTATCGGGTGAGCCGTCCTTGCCGGCCGGTCCCGCCGGCCCTCTCGCCCCCTGTGCCCCGGGCGCCCCGGGCGGGCCGGCGGGCCCGCCGCCCTTGGACGGCAACTGGCCGCGGGCAAAGTCCGCCGCCCGCAGGGAGCGGTCCTTCACCTTCTTCGAGGTCACGGCGCTCGGCTTAAGCTCGCGCGCGCCGATGGAGTTCCGCGGCAGCGACAGAGCGGCGTACGAACTGCCGCCGAGAGCGATGAACAGCGCCAGCACGGACGTGACGTTCGCGAACGAAACGCGCTGTCCAAGCCTTGACATCCTGCGGCGCCGGTGGAGGTGCTCTGAACGTGTGGAGGGCATCGGGCGACCGTACGCCCGGGATTCCGGGATTACATAGGCCAGATGGCCTATATCGCGCCAAGGCCGGGCGTCGGAGGTCTGCCCGGGTCAGCTCTGGCTGGAGGGCCTGAAATTCAGCGGCGAGGCCCTGTTCCTCGCAGGCCCGCCACGCTTCGAGGGTGGCGGGCTCCTGTGTTGGTTCCGACGTGTCTGATTGCCTTTTCTACGGGCCCGGGTCGAAGCCGCGCGTCGTGGAGGGGCACCGCGAGCAGGAAACCCGCAAATCCACGCTTTCGGCGAAAGTGGGGTCGGTACAGGAGTGACGTGGTTGTGCCGCGGCGTAGACGCCTGGTAGACATCGTCAGGGCCGCAAACCCTGGGGCCATGAACGTGACCGCAGGTCGTCCTGCCGTTCAGGTGGCCGCTTCCTGCGCGACTGGCCAGTCAGGCTGGCGTCCTGGCCGATGCGAGAGCGCCTCGCGTGCGGGAGCCTCGCTGCATGACACTCGCCCCTCGCGCCAGGAAGGTGATGGAGCGGTGAACCATGGATGCGAATGGGCACGCCGCATCATCCAACGAGCGGGTCGATAGTCCCGCTATCACCACGAAAGGATTCGACTCATGTCCACATCGCCGAACATCGTTAACGAAGCCGAGATCACCGAGCGTGAGCAGCGCCAGATCGATGGAGCCAACTCGAGCGGCAAGACGCCGGTGGTGTTCGTCCATGGGCTGTGGCTGCTGCCGAGCAGCTGGGACAACTGGGTCGGTCTGTTCGAGGAGAACGGCTACGCGGGTGTGACGCCCTCGTGGCCGGACGATCCGGAATCGGTCGAGGAGGCGCGCGCCAACCCCGAGGTCTTCGCGAGGAAGACTCTGAAGCGGGTTGCCGACCACACCGCCATGGTGATCGACCAGCTCGACAAGAAGCCGGCCGTGATGGGCCATTCGACGGGCGGCCTGCTCACTTACATGATCGCCGACCGGGGGCTGTCGGCCGCCTCGGTGGCGATCGACCCGGGGCCGTTCCGAGGCGTCCTGCCGCTGCCGTTCTCGGCGTTGAAGTCGGCCAGCCCGGTGCTGCGGAATCCGCTCAACCGAAGCCGGGCGATCACCCTCACGTTCGACCAGTTCAAGTACGGATGGGCCAACGCGCTCGACGACAAGGAGGCGCGGCAGCTGTACGACACGTACCACGTCGCCGGGCCCGGGCTGGCCCTGATGCAGATGGCGAACGCAAACCTCAACCCCTTCACCGAGGCGAAGGTCGATCCCAAGAATCCAGACCGTGGCCCGCTGCTGATCATCGAGGGCGAGAAGGACCACACCGTCCCGTGGGCGATCGCCCACGCCGCCTACAAGCGCCAGAAGCACAACGAGTCGGTCACCGAGATCACCAAGATCCCGAACCGCGGGCACTCACTCACGATCGACAACGGCTGGCGCGAGGTGGCACAGACCGCACTCGACTTCGTGAAGCGATTCGCCTAGCCGCGCGTAGGCTTGTCGACACGCCACGTGGAAGGCGCTCGAATGACTGATCCGACCGGCAGTGCCGGGCGGGGTCGCCTCGCTGAGGTGTTGGCGACGCGCGGCGGTCGGGCTGAGCCCGAGGCGCCGTTCGTCATCGAGCATCGCGAGGCGCTCATCTACATGCTGTGCCAGGCCGCCGAGCTCGAGCACGGGATCATGTGCCAGTACCTGTTCGCGGCGTTCTCGCTGAAGCAGAGCGCGGACGAGGGGCTCACGTCGGAGGAGCTCGAAGCCGTCAGCCGCTGGCGCCACGCGGTCGCCCACGTCGCCACCGAGGAGATGCTGCACCTCGCGCTCGTGCAGAACGTGCTCTCCGCGATCGGTGCGGCGCCTCATCTGACCCGGCCGAACCTGCCCGCACCTGCGCACCACTATCCGGCCGGTGTGAACCTGACACTGGTGCCCTTCGGCGAGCCGGCGTTACAGCACTTCATGTTCCTCGAGCGCCCGGAGGGCATGGCGCTCGAGGGCGCAAAGGGCATCGACGCGCCCGTGCACGATGCGGTGCCCTTGATGGCCGAAGGCGACATCGTGCCCCAGCTGCAGGACTTCGCAACGATCGGCCACCTGTATCGCTCGATCGAGCACGGTCTGGCGCACCTCGCTGACAAGTTCGGCGAGCGCAACCTGTTCGTCGGGCCGCCGCGCGCACAGGCGACGAGCACCGACTTCCACTGGCCCGAGCTCGTGGCCGTGACCGATCTCGCGTCGGCCCAGCGAGCGCTCGACACGATCCTCGAGCAGGGCGAGGGGGCGCGCGGGCATTGGGAGGCGGCCCACTTCGGCCAGTTCGTCCAGATCCTCGAGGAGTACCGCGGGATGCTCGCGGCGAATCCGGCGGCCGATCCGGTCCGCCCCGTGATGTTCGCGGCCGTGCGTCGTGGCGAGCGCGACGCCTCGATCCCCCTCGTCGGCGATCGCGTGACGTCCCTGTGCACGGATCTCTTCAACGTCAGCTACGAGATCCTCCTGCAGATCCTGGAGCGGTACTTCGCGCACACGGAGGAGACGGACGCGCAGCTAGGAACGCTGGCGAACGCGGCGGTCACCCTGATGGCTGGCGCGCTCAGGCCGCTCGGCAACCTGATCACGACGCTGCCGGTCGGACCTGAGCACCCGGGGCGCACCGCCGGGCCGAGCTTCGAGCTCTTCTACGAGGACGACGACCTCCTGCCGCATCGGGAATCCGCCTGGGTCCTGCTCGAGGAGCGCCTGCGCGATGCCTCGAGCTTCTGCGCTGCGGTCATAGAGAGCTCGCCTGAGGACGTCGCGAGCGCGCTCGGACCTGTTGAGGGCGCGCTGACGGCCGTGGCGGACTCGCTTGCTCGGCACTTCGCCGACTGGGGTGCGGCGAGTCGCTTCTTGACCGATGGCGGTGGGACAACCACAATCGCGAGCGACTCAGCTCAGGCTGTCGGGGCCGGACGAGCCGCTGCACTTCGAGGAGCACATCAAGCCACTGTTTCGCGAGCGCGACCGCGATTCGATGCGCTTCGCGTTCGATCTCTGGTCCCTCGAAGCCGTCTCGACCAACGCCGACGCCATCCTCGACCGGCTCGAGGCCGGCACGATGCCATGCGACGGAGCATGGCCCGCGGAGCGCGTCGCCGTCTTCCGCCGGTGGATCGACGCCGGCAAACCCGCATAGAGTCTTCGGATCGTGGCGGCCGCACTGCCGCCGCGTGTCGCTAGTTCCCGCAGGATCTTGCGAGCATCGTCCAGGTCTTGCGGCCGGACGACGAGCTCATAGGGGCCGCCTGGCATGCCATCGGCCGCCCCCGCTCCCAGGTTCGTCTGTCGACCCGCGCATTCGATACCCGCACTCCGCAACAGCGAGCACAGCAGTTCGGCTTCCGGCTCGGTCCCAACGACTTTGACGACCACAAGTTCGTCCATGCCACAACCCTAGGCCTCAGTCGCTAAGGTCCCGCGACGACGCGGTAGCGAGTTAAGCGGGCGCGGGTAGCCTGACCTCGATCCCGCCCTCGCGGTCGCGGGTCTCGAATACGGGTTGCGGCGCCGTCGCCGGGCCGCGTTCGATCGAGCCGTCGCGAAGGTCGAAGCGCGAGCCGTGGCAGGGGCAGGTGATGGACTCGCCCTCGACCTCACCGCTGCTGAGCAGGCAGCCGCGATGCGAGCAGCGATCGTGCAGCGCGTGCAGGTGACCGTTGTGTCTGAGCAGCAGAACGGGCGTGTCGCCCGCCATCGCGCTGGTCGGCTGGCCATCCTCGAGCTCGCCCGCCTCGACCGTCGTCCAGTCGCTGGGCCCCTCGTCGAACGTCGTCTCGTTGACACCGACTCCGCGCGTGAACGAGAGGTGCCCGCCGAGGAAGGCACCGACCGAGAGCACCGCGCCGCCCGCGACGCCGAGCAGCTTGCCCCGGCCCGGGGCGCCCCGGCGCCGCGCGGCGAGCGACGCCGCATACAGCGTGGACGCGGTCAGGTTCGCGCTCGCGTGCGCCAGCCCAACCGGGCGGGCGCGGCGGTCGCCGTAGACGGTCAAGGCCCAATCGCTCAGGCCGCTGGCGACCGTCGGCGCGGAGGTCAGGAGACCGATCTCGATGAGGCGCTCGCTCGCGCGGCCGGTGTCGTCGCCGCCGAGCAGGTCGAGCAGCGTCGCGCTGAAGAACGACCCGATGACCACATCCGTCAGCGCCGGATGGAGCGCGTGGCCGAGCCACGTGCCGGATAGCGCGTCCCGCGGCGCACCGACGGGGATGGCATTGGTCACCGCCCCGGCAAGCTTGAGCGCGGCCGCGTCGACCGCTTCGACCGACTCGAGTGCACCGACTGCGCTGTTGGCGGAGTTTTCGCCAAGGGTCATCTCGACCTCACAGGTTCGGGGGTTCCCATTGTGATGGACCGTCTGGCCGTCGGCGTGGCCGATCCGTGTGTAGGCGTTGGCGACGCCCACCGGGTCTGCAAGCGATCAAGTCGCGACGAGGCGATCATCTCCGTTTCCCTCTGGCCGGCCGCAGGCAGCGGGAACTCCAGTTCTGGTGCCCCTGATCGGGGGGGGCGATCACCCTCGCCCTCCTGCGCTGGGCGCTCGCCCCGCGCCGAGCGACGCGACCTCTGCCAACCGATCCCGGCCACCTGACACGACGGCCGACGCGGCGACACCGGGCCTACACTCTCGTCCATGGCGCAGAGCCCAATCCTCGATCGCATCGACGCGCTGGTTGACGAAGAGCATCGCCTCTGGCACGAGTCGGAGCAGGGGCGGCTCGACGACGCGGGACACCGGCGGCTCGAGGCGATTCGCGGAGAGCTCGACCGGTGCTGGGACCTGCTCCGCCGCCGCCGCGCCAACCCGAACACGCCCGACGTGCCCCCCGAGGTTCCGGAGCCACCGAACGAGTTCGACGGCCCCGATCCCGAGCCACCGCATCTGGAGCACGGCGTGCACACCGACGAACCGGCGCCCAGCCCAGACGTGCCGCGCGACATCCCCTGAGCGCCGCCCGCGGTCCTAGGCGACCGCGTCAACCCCCAAGGAGGCAGCAAGATGATCGTCATGTTCTCCGCGCGCCGCCTCAAGCCCGGCGCGTGGGACCAGTTCAGGCGGGCGTGGGATCCGGGCGACGGCAAGCCGCCGGGCTTTCAGCGTGCCTACCATGCCCGCAACATCCGCGACGAGGACGAGATCATCTCGTTCGGCCTGTTCGACATGAGCGAAGAGGACTACCGGCGCTGGCGTGCCGAAGCGGACGCGAACGAGACTCAGCGCGTCGATCAACTGTCCGCGTTCGTCGTGAGCGCACCCGTCGAGGGCGTCTACGAGGTGGTCGACGTCGTCGACGAGTAGCGCCGCAAGCGAAGGCGATGACCCGGTCCTGCGCTAGCAGCCAGGACAGTGGCCGGGGCTAGCTCTTGGGCGGCGCCGCGCCATCCGTGGGGCGGGGCAGTAAGCCCGGGTGGCCCCGTCAGCGTCTGGCGAGATCGCCGTAGAACGTGCGCGGACGTGTCCGCACCAGCCGGGCCTTGCCCGGCGCCGTCCGGACCTCGACGGTCGCGGGCGTCGGAATGTCCGGCATCGTGCGCCCGTCGACCTCGACGGCAAGCGGCGCGCTTCGTGCGCCCGCCTCGATGCGGATCGTGTCGCTCCCGTCCAGGACCATCGACCGCAGCGGGGTTCCCTGCGCGGCCAGCGGTGTGAGCACGATTGCGTCGAGCGTCGGCGAGACCGCCGGGCCGCCCGCCCCGACGGTGTACGCGGTCGATCCCGTCGGCGACGCGACGACGAGGCCGTCACCGGTGAGGTCGAGCACCGGCTCGCCGTCCACCTCCACGTGCAGGCGGGCGCTCCCGAAACCGGGGTGCCGCGAGATGACGAGGTCGTTGAACGCGACGACGGTCTGCGGCACCGGTGTCTCAGAGGTCGCTACGAGCGCGGTGCGTTCGTCGATCTGCGCCTCGCCGCGGGTGATGCGGTCGAGCGCCAATGCGAGGTCGTCGCCGTCGACATCCGCCAGGAATCCGATGTGCCCGAAGTTGACGCCGAGCACGGGCGTGTGGTGCACCATCGCGAGCTGAAGGGCACGAAGGATCGTCCCGTCGCCGCCGAGGGCGATCACGAGCCCGCCCGGCTCCGGAAGGGCGCCCGCTCGGTCGGTCGTACCGAGGTCGAGAGTCCGCAGGCCCTGCGCGCCCGCCCAGGCCTCGATGGCGAGCAGCTGCGGCGCGCAATCGCCGGACGGGTTTGCGAGCACTCCGACGGTGGCCCTGGGTTCGAGCGTGAGCGGCCGCATCGCACCGAGCATGGTCTCAGGCGGCGGCTCGGCAAGAGCAAACAAGAGGAATGGTTACGCTGCCGTTGCGCACCTTTCGGCGTCGATACCCGGACCAGTGGAGGCAGTGCATGGGCACGATTACCACGACCGATGGCACGGAGATCTTCTATAAGGACTGGGGCTCGGGCCAACCGATCGTTTTCAGCCATGGCTGGCCGCTTTCGGGCGACGACTGGGACACCCAGATGCTGTTCTTCCTACAGCACGGCTACCGCGTCATCGCCCATGACCGACGTGGGCACGGACGCTCCACCCAGACCGGCGACGGTCACGACATGGACCACTACGCCGACGACCTGGCTGCGCTGACTGCCCATCTCGATCTCCAGGACGCCGTCCACGTTGGACACTCCACCGGTGGCGGCGAAGTCGTGCACTACATCGCCCGACACGGTGAGAGCCGCGTGGCGAAAGCGGTATTGATCAGCGCGGTGCCGCCGCTCATGGTGCAGACCGACGCCAACCCCGGCGGGCTGCCGAAGAGCGTGTTCGACGACCTCCAGGCCCAACTGGCCGCCAACCGGTCCGAGTTCTACCGGGCCCTGCCGTCGGGTCCCTTCTATGGCTTCAACCGGCCCGGCGTGGAATCCTCGGAGGCGATCATCGAGAACTGGTGGCGCCAGGGAATGATGGGCGGAGCGAAGGCACACTACGACGGCATCGTCGCGTTCTCCCAGACCGATTTCACCGAGGACCTCAAGAAGATCACGGTGCCGGTCCTCGTGATGCACGGCGACGACGACCAGATCGTTCCGTACGCCGACTCCGGACCGCTGTCCGCGGAGCTCCTGCAGAACGGGACGCTGAAGACGTACGAAGGATTCCCGCACGGCATGCCGACCACCGAGGCCGAGACGATCAACGCTGACCTGCTGGCCTTCGTGCAGTCCTGACCGAGTCTTGGCGGAGCGCTGCGGCGCCCCGATAGCCATATGGCGCTCACCCGAACGTGAACGAGTACGCCTCGGCGCCGGGCTCGAGGAACGTGATCTCCAGCGTCCGCTCGCGGACCGCGTCGTGCTGGCGCACGAGCTGGTACAGGCGGCCGTCCCGGAGCACGCCGTTCCCGTCCTCGTCGACGTCGACGCCGTGTGACGGGCCGGGAGCCTCGCCGTCGAGGAGCACGCGGAAGGGAATCGGCTCTCGCGCTCCGGGAGAGAGCACGAGATGCGCGTCGCGCGCGTGGAAGCGGAAGGCGATGCTCCCGCCGGCCTCGTCGAGCACGACGTTCTCGGGCCCGATCGTCCACTCGCCGGCGAGCGCCCAGTGGTTGAGGCGCAGCCGCTCGGGAGCTCGTAGCGCGGCGTTCGTCGAGCGCGGCGCCTCGGGGACGCGAACTGCTCGCTGCGCGCGTAGCCGAGATACGTCTCGGGCGTGCGCAGGTGGTCCCAGTCGGCCTCCGCCTCCACGCCGAGCCCTTCGACGGAGACGAGCTCGCGCTCGACGCCGAGCAGCCGCTGGATGACGCGCTCCGACTGCTCGTAGCGTCCTTCGCCGAAGTGCTGGTCGCGGATGATGCCGTCCGCGTCGACGAAGTAGAGCGCCGGCCAGTAGTGGTTGTCGAAGGCGCTCCAGATCGCGTAGTCGTTGTCGACCGCGACCGGGTAGTCGATCGCCCGCTCCTTCGTCGCCTGCCGCACGCGGTCGATCTCGTGCTCGAAGGAGAACTCCGGGCGTGTGGACGCCGATGACGACCAACCCGTCGTCTCGGTAGGCCTGCGACCACGCGCGGACGTACGGCTCCTGGCGCAGCCAGTTGATGCACGTCAGCGTCCAGAAGTTCACGAGGACGACGTGGCCGCGCAGCTCGGCGGGGCCGAGTGGCTCGGAGTTGAGCCACTCGGTCGCCCCGCCGAGCGAGGGCATGTGCAGACGTTCGAACAGCGGTCATCGTAGCGAAGCGACCGGAACGCCGTGCGGACCTCTTCGGAGAGCAGCTGCGGCTGCTCCCAGGCGGCGAAGTGCCCGCCCTTGTCGAGCTCGTTGTAGTGGATGAGGTTGGGATAGGCCTGCTCGGCCCAGCTCCGCGGCGCTGGTAGAGCTCGTCCGGGAAGACGCTCACGGCGACCGGGACTGGTGACGCCCTTGGCGTCGAAGAAGCCGAGCTTGTTCTCCCAGTAGAGACGCCCCGAGGAAACCCCGGTGTTCGTCAGCCAGTAGAGCGTGATGTTGTCGAGGACGTCGTCGCGCGTCAGGCCCTCGGCGTGCTGCGCCGTCGAAGACGCGAGCGATCAGCGCCGTAGCTCGTCGCGTCGTGGTCGAGCATCCAGGCGGCGAGGCCGACGGGTGAATCCGCGATCCCGTACAGCGTCTGCGGGCGCGTCCCCATCTCCAGCGCGTAGCCGACGTCCGTCGCGAAGAAGTCCTCAGCTGCTCGTACGATGCGCGTCTCCTCGTCGGCGAGACCGGACGGCGGCGGGCTGCCGCGACTGGACGCGCCTGCGCGACGTCGGGCGGGACAGTGCCGGGCATGTTGGTGTGGATGCCGAGCAGCTCCGGCGGCGCCTGCAGCGCCCATCAGGTCGACGATCGAGCGCGCCCCAGTCGCCGCCCTGCGCGACGTAACCGCGTCGTAGCCGAGGCGCTTCATCAGCTCGGCCCAGGCCTGCCGATGCGGTCGGGGTCCCAGCCGGTCGCTGGTCGGCTTGCCGGAGAACCCGTAGCCCGGCATCGACGGGATCACCACGATCGAAGGCGTCCGACTGCGCTCCCGCCGTGTGCCGTCGGATTGGTCAGCGGATCGATGATCTTCAGCTGCTCGATGATCGAGCCGGGCCAGCCGTGCGTGACGATGAGCGGCAGCGCGTCCTCGTGCTTCGAGCGAACGTGGATGAAGTGGATGTCCAGCCCGTCGATCTCGGTGATGAACTGCGGCAGGGCGTTCAGCCTCGCCTCGCACTTGCGCCAGTCGTACTCGTTCGCCCAGTAGCGCGCGAGCGCCTGCATCGTCGCGAGCTGCACGCCCTGCGACTGGTCCGTCGACGGTCTCCTTCTCGGGCCAGCGCGTGGCCGCGATGCGCGCGCGCAGGTCATCGAGATCCGCCTCGGGGGTGTCGATCGTGAACGGTCGGATCGCTGTGCCGTCACGCTGACTTTCGTGGCCGTGACAGCCATGTGGGTCCTCCTTGACTCGGTGGTCGGTTGCTGGACCCGCACGGAACGCCTGATCGTGCTGTGCTGCACGTCGCGCCCGTGGAGCTCCCGCTGGTCACGATCCCTGGTCGCTCGTGCGGGAGCCTCGGTGAGCAGTAGCGCCGGTGAGCGGAACGCGCGCGCCCACGGCCGCGCTTGACGCCGGACCCCGGAGCGAAGAGCATCGGGTTTTGACGCTTGGAGAGATGATGCAGCCCAGGCTGCGCGGACGGCGACGGGAGTGCAAGGTCCTCGATGATCTGCTCGCGAGCGTGCGAACGGGGGAGAGCCGGGTGCTCGTTCTGCGCGGCGAGGCGGGGATCGGCAAGACGGCGCTGCTCGACCATCTCGCCGGCGCGGCGGCCGGCTGCCGGGTCGCGCGGGCGGCGGGCGTCGAGTCCGAGATGGAGCTCGCCTTCGCGGGGCTGCACCAGCTCTGCGCGCCGCTGCTGGATCGGATCGACCGCCTGCCCGGCCCGCAGCGTGACGCGCTCGGCACCGCGTTCGGGCTGCGCGGCGGGCGACGCCGCCGGACCGCTTCCTCGTCGGCCTGGCCGTCCTCAGCCTGCTGTCCGACGTCGGCCGAGGAGCAGCCGCTGCTCTGCGTCGTCGACGACGCGCAGTGGCTCGACGAGGCGTCGGCGCAGACGCTCGCGTTCGTCGCGCGGCGCCTGCTGGCCGAGTCGGTCGCGCATGGTCTTCGCGGTGCGCGACCCGGCCGGCGAGCGACGAGCTTCGCCGGGCTCGCCCGAGCTCGTCGTCCGCGGGCTCGGCGAGCGCGACGCGCGTGCCCTGCTCGACGTCGGTGCTGACGGGCCCGCTCGACGACCGGGTCCGCGACCGGATCGTCGCCGAGACGCGCGGCAACCCGCTGGCGCTGCTCGAGCTGCCGCGCGGGCTGACGCCCGCGGAGCTGGCCGGCGGCTTCGGCCTGCCCGACGCGTCGTCGCTCGCCGGCCGGATCGAGGAGAGCTTCCGCCGCCGGCTGGCGCCGCTGCCCGCCGCAACGCGGCGGCTGCTGCTGGTCGCTGCGGCCGAGCCGGTCGGCGACCCGGTGCTGGTGTGGCGCGGCGGCGGCCGCGCTCGGGCGTCGAGCCGGCAGCGCCGGCCGCGGCGGCGGGCCTGGTCGAGTTCGGCGGACAGGTGCGGTTCCGGCATCCGCTCGTGCGATCGGCGGTCTACCGGGCGGCATCGCCGGAGGAGCGCGAGCGCGCGCACCGCGCGCTCGCCGAGGCGACCGATCCGGAAGTCGATCCCGACCGGCGCGCCTGGCACCGCGCGCACGCGACGCCGGACGCCGACGAGGAGGTCGCCGCCGAGCTCGAGCGCTCGGCCGGCCGCGCACAGGCGCGCGGCGGCCTGGCCGCGGCCGCGGCCTTCCTCGAGCGCGCGGCGGAGCTGACGCCCGAGCCCGGCGCGCCGCGCCCGGCGTGCGCTCGCCGCGGCGCAGAGCAAGCAGCGCGCCGGCGCGTCGGACGCCGCGCTGCGGCCTGCTCGGCGTCGCTGAGGCCGGACCGCTCGACGAGCTCGATCAGGCGCGGGCGGAGCTGCTGCGCGCGCAGATCTCGTTCGCGGTCACCCGCGGCGGCGACGCGCCGCCGCTGCTGCTCGAGGCCGCCAAGCGGCTCGAGCCGCTGGACGCGCGCGCTCGCGCGCGAGACGTACCTCGACGCGCTTCGCGGCGGCGCTGTTCGCCGGCCGCCTCGCCGCGCGGCAGCGGCGTGCGCGAGGTCGCCGAGTCGGTGCTGCGCCGCGGACTGCGGCGCGAGTCGTCCGCGCGCCGCGCGACCTCCTGCTCGACGGGCTCGCCGTGCGTCACGATCGACGGCTACGCGGCCGGCGCGCCGGCGCTCAAGCGCGCGCTCGCGCGCGTTCCGCGACGAGCCGACTGTCCGACGACGACGCGCTGCGCTGGCTCTGGCTCGCCTGCCGCGCCGCCCGCGCGCTCGGCGACGACGCGAGCTGGGACGAGCTCACCGAGCGACAGGTGCGCCTCGCGCGCGAGGCCGGCGCGCTCGTCGCTCCTGCCGCATCGCGCTCGACGGAGCGCTTCGGCGTGCAGCTCTTCCTCGGCGAGCTCGCCGCGGCGGCGGCGCTTGGTCGAGGAGACCGAGGCCGTCACGGAGGCGACCGGCAGCCGCCTGGCGCCGCAGGGCGCGGTCCTGGCGGCCTTGCGCGGTCGAGGAGGCGGAGGCCACCGCGCTGATCGACGCCGGCGCGGCGCGAGGTGGTGCATCGCGGCGAGGGGCTCGTGGCTTGATCGCCGCCGAGTGGGCCAGCGCGCGTGCTCTTCAACGGCCTCGGCCGCTACGACGAGGCGCTGGCCGCCGCCGAGCAGGCCGCGGGCCATCCGCACGAGCTCGGGTGTGTCGACCTGGGTGCCGACCGAGCTCGTCGAGGCGGCCGCGCGCAGCGGCCACCCCGAGCGCGCGGCCGGCCCGCTGCGACGGCTCCAGGAGATCAGCAGTGCGGCCGGCACCGACTGGGCGCTCGGCGTCGAGGCGCGCTCACGCGCGCTGCTCAGCGAGGGTGACGTGGCCGAGAGCCTCTACCGCGAGGCGATCGACCGCCTGGGCCGCACGCGGGTGCGTACTGCGCTTGCGCGTGCGCACCTGGTCTACGGTGAGTGGCTGCGACGCGAACGCCGGCGCACGGACGCGCGCGAGCAGCTGCGGATCGCGCACAGCTGTTCGCGGAGATGGGCATCGAGGCGTTCGCCGAACGCGCCCGCCGTGAGCTGATGGCGACCGGCGAGACGGTGCGCAAGCGCAGCGCCGAGACGCGCGACGACCTCACCGCGCAGGAGGCGCAGATCGCACGGCTCGCCGCCGACGGGCTGCACGAACCCCGAGATCGGCGCACAACTCTTCATCAGCCCGCGCACGGTCGAGTGGCACCTGCGCAAGGTGTTCACGAAGCTCGGGATCAGTTCGCGCAAGGAACTCCGCGCCGCAGCGCTTGACCCGCGGACGGCGGCGCCGGCTACGGGCACGCACGTCGGAACGGCGCCCGGCGCCTAGCGCCGGAGCACGAGACGGTATGTACGAGCAGGTGCACGACCCGGTCGGCGCGTCGCTCGGGCTGAGCACGCTCTTCGCGCTTTCTGCCGGCATGTTCGCGCTGATCTCTCCGTTGATCGGCTGGCTCGGGGTAGCGATCACCGGCTCGGTCACGGCGTCGAACTCGTTGTTAGGCGAGCTCCAGGTGACGGCGGCGCACGACGCCGGACTATCCCCCACACTGGTCGCCGCCGGGAACAGCACGGGCGGGGTCCTTGCCAAGATGCTCTCGCCGCAGCACCTCGCGATCGCCGCGGCCGCCGCCGGCATCGCCGGCCGCGAGGGCGACCTTATGCGCTCGGTACTCAAGTGGAGCATCGCGCTCGTGGCACTCATGTGCGCGATCGTCTACCTGCAGTCGACCGCCCTGCTGAGCTGGATGGTGCCGTGAGCGCGCGGGTCTGCTCGAACGAGGGCGTGGACGACGACGCAGGCCGATCGAGTCCGACGAGTGCGACGGCGATCAGCAGCCAGGCGAGCAGCCGCGGGGGCCGGTCGGCGCCGGACCGCGACCATGGCTCGGGCTCACCCGCGCCAACCTCGCGCAGGACGTCTCGCGCGAGCGGCACGTCGGATGCGGCGACGAGCACGCCCCTGGAGGAGCTCGGCCTCGGCCTGGTCGTTGGCGTAGGCGACCCTGACGGGCTCATTGTCGGTGGAGCTCCGGCTGTGTCCGGTCATCGGCGGGGACGGGCGTGATGTCGGAGCGCTTGGCGGGAACCTCTCACGTTGCTACGCGAGAGACGAGCTGTTGGCCGCCGTCGATGTCGTACGTCGCCCCGGTCAGAGCGGTGTTGATCATCAGGTGTACGGCAAGCGCGGCGACGTCCCCGGGTCCGACCACACGGCGGATCGGCAGCTTCGTGCGGAGTTCCCTGCGGCGCTCTTCGAGTTGGTCGCCGAGCAGCGACGCCGACAGCGGTGTGTCGACGAAGCCGGCGGCGATCAGGTTGACCCGGACCGGTGCGACCTCCAGCGCGAGGCTGGCCGTGAGGGCCGGGAGGGCGGCGGTCATCGCTGAGGTGAGACCGACGCCAACGCTCGGGTCACGTCCTCCTGTGCCGCCCATGAAGAGAAGCGTGCCTCCGGGGCGGACCTTGGGAGCTGCGTAACGGGCGACGCCCACCATCAGCATCGGATGCTCCTGGAGCGCGCGCCGCCCCTCGTCGAAGTCCATCTCGGCGAGCGGCGCGTAGTAGGGACCACCGGCGGTCGCCATCACATGGTCAATGGGCCCCTCGAGGCCCGCGAAGAAGGCCTCGAGGGCAGCCGAATCGTTGGCGTCGAATGTCGCTGTTCCCTGCGCGCCGAGCGCGCTTGCCGCTTCCTTAAGCCGCTCGGGATTGCGGCCGGTCAGGAAGACCTCGGCTCCCTCGGCCCGCGCGCGCCTCGCCGTTTCCAGCCCGATGCCGGCGCTGCCGCCGATCACCACGACGATGTGCCCGCGCAACTGGGGCTCGCGCTCATTGGCCGGGGCGGCCGTTTCGGTGGCTGGTGACATGAGTTCGCTCCTATCGCGGGGGTCTCCGCGCTACCCGAGAGGTGTCTGAATCACGGTCGCGCGCAGCATCGGGGGTCGCGCCCGTCACGTCCCTGGTCAGGACCCTGGTCGGTTGCGCCGTCTTGCTTGGGCTCTGTGGTGAAACGGCTGCCCACCGTGCGGGGCCGGGACGTAGCATCCTCTTGCCCGCGAGACGGCGATAGGGGCCGGGGCATGGACCAGGGGGTTCACGGGCGCGGCCGCTTCGCCGGCGGGTGGATACTCCTCTGGTGCCACCGCGAGTAAGGAGCGCCCATGTCCACGATCCATCTCAACGAGACAACGACCTCGACGCCCGAGCAGTTCGTCGCCGGGCTCACGGACTTCGGGCCGGGCCGCTCGGAGCTCTTTGGCCGCAGCGCCGACGAGTACCTCGAGGTGCATGACCAGGGCCCCGATCACGCCGACGTCACGGAGGGCTCGGGCGGTATCTGGGAACGCCTGCAGTACGACTGGTCCGATCCGAACCGCGTCGTGATGAAGACCACCGACTCCAACACGTGGGGAGGCGACTCTGGCCACACCTACACCTTTACGCGGCAGCCGAACGGGACGACAGACGTCGACGTCGTCGTGGTACGCGACGGCAAGAACATCAAGGGACGGCTGCTCGGAATCCTGCTCGGGATCGTCGGCAAGCGCGTACTGGGGAAGGAACTGGGAAAAACCGCCAGGGCGATCGAAGCCCGGAACGAGGCGGCGAGACCCTCGGAACTCACGTAAGCGCCAGGTGATCCGCTGCAATCCATGGAGGTCGCCTTGAGCACCGCCGATGTGAGCACCGAGACCGCGACCGAGGTTCCCGTGAGGGCCGCCGCGACGCATCACGCCTTTTTCTTCCCGGCATCGACCACTGCGGCGTCATGACTCCTTTCGAAGTCATCGTCATCGGCGCCGGCCCGGCGGGAGAGCATTGTGCAGGGCGTCTCGCGGATGCCGGACTCCGAGTGGCGATCGTCGAGCGGGGGCTCGTCGGGGGCGAGTGCGACTACTGGGCCTGTATCCCCTCGAAGACGTTGTTGCGGCCAGGCGAGGCGCTCCAGGCGGCGCGCGAGGCACCGGGCGCGCGCGAGGCCGTGAGCGGCGGCGTCCGACCCGAGGGCGCCTTCGAGTGGCGCGACTTCATGGTGGCGGACTACGAGGACGGGGCCAAGGCCGCCTACCTCGAGGGGAAAGGCATCGAGGTGCTTCGCGGGGCCGGGCGTCTCGCGGGTCCGGGCAACGTCGAGGTGGACGGCGAGCCCTACCAAACGTCCGATGTCGTGATCGCGACCGGGTCGGACCCGGTGTTCCCGCCCGTCCCGGGCCTTGACGAGCTCGAGGGCGTCTGGACGAACCGGGAGGTGACGGCACTGACCGAGGTGCCGCGGCGGTTGCTGGTGCTGGGCGGCGGGCCGGTAGGGGTCGAGATGGCGCAGGCGGTGCGGCGCCTGGGCGCTTCGGTGGCACTTGTCGAGGGCATGGACCACGTGCTACCGCGCGAGCCGAAGCCGCTCGGCGAGACGCTCGGCACCGCGCTCGTGGCGGACGGGATAGAACTCCACCTCGGCGAGCACGCCAGCCGTGTCCGCAGCGATGGCGACGACTACGTCGTCGAGTTCGCCGCGCGCGACGACCTGCGCGGGGACCACCTGCTCGTGGCGACCGGCCGGCGAGCGCGCGTCGACGACCTTGGCCTCGACACCGTTGGCGTGGAGCCCACCCGACAGGGGATCCCGGTGGACGGGCGGATGCGTGTGACCGACGGCCTGTGGGCGATCGGCGACGCGACGGGCATCTGGCCGCTCACGTACATGGGCAAGTACCAGGGCCGCGTGGCCGCCGACAACATCCTCGGACGCGACCGGGTCGCCAACTACGACGCCGTCCCGAGGGTGGTTTTCACCGATCCGCAGGCCGCGTCCGTCGGCGAGCCCAACGGGGTCCTGTCGGCCACGGTCTCCCTGGCGGAGGTGCCGCGCACGTCCACCTACACGCGTGAGTATGCGGAGCGCCCGGGCTTCATGACCGTGCTATCGGACGGCGAGCGGCTCACCGGCGCGTATGCGCTTGGACCCGAGGCGGGCGAGTGGCTCCAGCAGGCGACCGTCGCGATCCGGGCGCGCGTGCCGCTCCCGGTGCTGTTCGATGTGATCCAGCCGTTCCCGAGCTTCTCGGAGGCGTTCCTGGCAACGCTGAGCGAACTCGAAGCCCGGACCGCGGGAGATGCTCCGGAAACAATCCCTACCCATGGAGGCCAACGTGAGCAGCACCCCGGCGAGCGCTGACGTTGGCTGCTCCAGGAGATCAAGACACGCCTTCCCGGCCGCTGACGACACAGGAGGACTCACCGATGGACGTTGCGACGCTTGCCGACCTGCTGCACGAGACAGCTGAGCACCACGACCCATACGAGAAGAGCGCCCCGGAGCACAACTGGTGGGACTGGTACGCGGCCTACCTGAACGCCCGCCTTGAGGGCAGCGACTCGGAGAAGGCGTCCCGGGCGGCCGGGATCTACATGGAGGGCGTCCTGGGAGTTCGCTGAGTACCTACGGGCCAGCCCCCAGAGCGGAGAGTTCGGCAAGGCCACATCGCTGGTCGCCGAGGCCGATGCCGTCACCGATGCCACGGGCGCTCGGGTCGCGCCGTACGGTGCCCTCGTGCTCGCTGGGTTTCAGGGCCGCGAGATCCACGCCACCGGCCTGATCGACGACACGATCTCCACTCACGTCGAGAGCTGGCCCGAGCGCTTCCCGCCTCCGACTCCGAGCTGCTCCCGGCCTGAGCTCACGCGTCCGGAAGCGCGTCGACCGCGCGCCGTCCGAGAGAGCGTTCGAGGTCGCTGTCGGTGTTGAGCCCGAGCGCCTGGAGCCGGGCCCACTGCGCCTGCTGCGCGGGACGCCCGAACAGCTCGCGAAAATCGTCCAGAGGGGGCCCAAGCTCACTGTTGGCAGGCAACGTGACCTGGTCGACATATGACTTCGTCCGCGCGATCGCGTCGTGGTCGAAGCGCGCGAGTCTCGAGGCCATGGCCTCGACCTCGTCCTCGAGCATGTCGTCGGCGATCAGTCGGTTGACGTACCCGTACTGCTCCGCGCGCGGTCCTTCGAGATCGTCGGCCACGAGGAGGATCTCGAGCGCGCGGCCGCGACCGACCAGCCGGGAGAGCCTGGCCATCGGACCGCCTCCGGGGATCACGCCTATGCCGACCTCGAACTGCCCGAGCACAGTGTTCTCGCGCGACGCGAAGCGCAGGTCGCACGCGAGCACGAACTCGCTTCCGGCGCCGCGGGCACGTCCCCGGATCGAGGCGATGCTGACAAGCGGCGCACGGGACAGACGGACCAGGACATCGATCCACGCCGGCAAACCCGTCGGCCCTACTCCGAGGGCCGCGGTCTTGCCCGGATCGTTCTCCACGTCGTAGTGGGCCAGGTAGAAGTCGGGATTCGCGCTGTCGAACACGACGACGTTGAGATCCCGATCCTCTTCGATCAGGCCGGCGAGCTCAGCGAGCTCCGCGACGGTCGTCGCCGTAATCGTGTTGATCGGAGGGTGGTCGAACGTCACCCGGCAGTAGCCCGGGCTGCGACGGTCGACGCTGAAATGCGTCCAGGATCGGGACCACGCGTCTGAACCCCGGCCATTGTTGGAAGGGCTTGTGCCAATCGCGTTCACGGCGAACTCCTCCTACTCGCGGCCCGGGAGCCGCTCCTTGATCTCCTGCACCAGCCACCCATTGCCATCCGGATCACTGAACGAGGCGTACGTGAGGTAGGAGCGTCGCTCCGGGTCCGGGCCAGGAACGAGCTTCCCCTCCTCGAGGTGGAAGGGCTCGCTGACCTCGACGCCGCGGCCGACGAGGTCCTCACGTGCCGCGTCGATGTCCGTGACGACCAACTCGAAGCGCTGCGCGGAGCCGGGCTCGGCGCTGGTGAGGCCCTTCCCGAATGCGATCGAGCACCCCGAGTGCGGGGGCGTCAGCTGGACCACCCGGACGTCGTCGCTGATGTCGAAGTCGGCGTCCAGCCGCCATCCGAGGCTCTGATAGAAGCTCTTCGCCCGGTCGACGTCGGAGACGGGCAACGTCACGACCTCGAGCTTCATGGCGATGGTCGCGGCCTCCGGCATGTCCGTCGCGGTGCCGCTGCCTACGTCGGTGCTGGCCATGTGACCTCCGTGTGTTGCTAGCTGCAGCAGAGTCGCCGTTTGGGCTGCGCTTCGCGCCCGTGTAGTCCCTGGTTCGAACCCCGGGGCCAAAGGCCCGAGGGGGACGCGCGGGCAGACCGGGTAGCGGACCGGGGGGTTCCCTGGCGCGACGTGCAGACGTGCGGATCAGACTTCGTGCCGTCACCTCAAGAACCGCCGAGGAGGTCCCGTGGCTTTCGAGACACTCACAGTGCGCAATGAAGGGGCCGTTCTGTTCGCGGAGATCGTGGCCCCGCCGATGAATCTGCTGGGGCCCGAGCTGGTCCGGGATCTGGTCTCCCTCATTCAGCGAGCCGAGGCCGACGACGCCATCCAGGTCCTCGTGTTCACCAGCGGCGACCCCGACTACTTCATCTCCCACGTCGACGTGACCCGCATCGACGAGTACCGCGCGGAGGCGGCAAAGCTGACTGGCGAAGCGTCGATCGCCCTCATGTTTCGCCATTTGAGCGCAAGCCGCCTCGTCACCATCGCGCAGATCGAGGGCCGCGTCCGCAGCGCGGGCAGCGAGTTCGTGCTGGCCTGCGACATGCGTTTTGCCGCTCGCGAGTCGGCGATCTTCAGCCAGTTCGAGCCTGCCTTCGGTCTGATCCCCGGCGGCGGCGGCGCCCAGCACCTCGCCCGCCTCATGGGGCGCGCCCGGGCGCTCGAGGTCATCTTGAGCGCCGAGGACTACGACGCGGAGCTCGCCGAACGTTACGGCTGGATCAATCGAGCGTTGCCCGCCGAGGAGCTCGGAGATTTCGTCGGATCGCTGGCTCAGCGGATCGCCGGCTTTCCGGCCGCCGGCCAGGTCGCGGTCAAGGACCGGGTCAATGCCATCGCGCTCGCGCCAGCCGATGACTTCCGTCGAGACTCCGACCTCTTCGGCGAGGGCGTGCGCGACCCCGAGGCGCAGAGCCGCATCGGAGGCGCGATGAGGCGCGGCCTCCAGACCCGGGAGGCGGAAATGGCCCTGGCCCGGATGCTGGGCGACCTGTAAGGCTCCGCGCCCGAGCGCATCCCCGGTCGCACATGCCGGCGGACCCGCGACGACGGGGTCGGAAGACCAGGGAGTGACCAGGGTCTTCACGGGCGCGACGCGCAGACGAAACGCGCAGGCTTCGTGGCGGTGATGACGTGAGCACCGTCGATACCAGCTACGACAACTCGCCTGTCCGCCGCGAAGCCATCGCCCGCGACCGCTCGCACGAGCTACTCGGCCAGGTGATGGGCCTCGTCGCGGTCACCGTCGGCTTCACCGCGCTCGGCGCCTACATCGGCCGCGACCTGAGCGGCTTCGTCGGGCTGCTGCTGTTCATCGGCGCCTTTGGATGCATCATCGGCCTCCACATCGCGGCGGCGCGCGGAAACGAGCAGCTCGCGATGGGCCTCCTGTTCGGGCTCGGGCTCCTGCTCGGACTCGCGGTGGCGCCTCTCATCGCCGACTACGCCGGCGCCGACCCGGCCGCGCTCTGGCAAGCGGCCGGAGCGACCGCACTGTTCGTAGCGGCGTGCGGGTCGTACGGCTACGCGACGCGGCGGGACCTGTCGTCGTGGGCGCGCACGCTGTTCTGGGCGCTGCTCGGCGCTGATCGCCTTCGGGATCGTCGCGATCTTCGTCTCGATCCCGAACGAGAACATCATCTACTCCGTCGCAGGGATCGTGATCTTCGGCGCCTACACCATCTTCGACTTCAACCGTCTCCGCCGCGCGAACCCGGACGCCGCCGTGCCCATCGCGGCGAGGATCTTCCTAGACGTGTTCAACATCTTCCTGTTCGCGCTGAATCTCTTCGGCGGGGAGCGCGAGTGACCGCCCGCGGCACCTCGCCGTGGGGCCGTGGCGCTTGCCGTGCTGGTGGGCGCTCCGGGCTCGGCACTGGCGGGTGGTGACGAGGGCCAGGCGCCGCCGAGCGCGGGCCGCCCGGCCCGTGGGACGATCGCGAGGTCGGCGAGGGCGAGGACCTGCCGTACCGGCCCACGGACGCCAGGAGCTGCCGGCTCGGCGGCGACGCGCAGCGCCGGCCCCGGCTCCGTGCTCGGCGTGTGGGCGGTGCGGCACGCGCTGCCGGACGGCCACGCGCGTCGTGCGCCGCTACCAGCGCTGCCTGAACGCGCGAGCGGCCGCAACGGCCGCTGCTACGGGCGCGTCGACAGGCGCTGCGTCCGGCCGGTCTTCCTCGGCCGCTGCTGGATGCGCGACCGCTTCTTCCGGCGCCGGGTCGACGGCTACGGCTGCACCGAGCGGCGGCTGTACGAGGTCGGCGGCATCTACGAGGGCCGCGTCATCTGCCGCGAGGGCGCGCCGGCGGATCAGCCACCGCTACACGCTGCTCCCGGAGGCGCCCGTCGCGGTCGGCAACGAGTCGGAGCTGCGGGCGGCGTGGGCCAACCCGCGCGTGACGGCGATCGACGTCACCGCCGACATCTTCCTGCGGGCGTGCGAGCTGGGCGACCCGATCCGCGAGTCGGCGCGCCCGATGCTGCTGGACGGGCACGGCCACACGCTGCGCCAGACCTGCTTCGAGAAGCGGCTGCTGCGCCAGGACGGCACCGGGCTTCGTGGAGCTGCGGCAACGTGACGCTCACGCGCGGCGGCAGCGACGGCCCGGGCGGCGCCGTGACCACGCGGGGCGAGATCATGGTGGTCGACTCCAAGGTCCACGCAGAACCTCGCCGAGGAGCCGGGCGGCGGGATCATGTCGCAGCGGCGGGCGACGATCGTCCGCTCGGTCATCACCGGCAACCTCGCCAACGACGACGGCGGCGGCGTCTACGCGCGCCGCGGCGGCATCCAGGTCTACGACTCGATCGTCAACGGCAACCTCGTCGACGGCTCGGGCGGCGCGCTCGGCTCGACCGGCGACATCCTCGTCGTCCGCTCGCACGTCGACGGCAACACGACCGACGGCGACGGCGGCGCGATCTACACGGACGAGGACGGTGACGTCACGGTGATCGACTCGACCGTCAACGGCAGCACGGCCGACGGCCCCGGCGGCGCGATCTTCACCCTCGACGGCGACGTGACGATCGTCAACTCGACCCTGAACGGCAACCGCGCCGACGACCGCGGCGGCGCGATCTCGGGCGAGGCCGACGTGACGATCATCAACTCGACGATCGCCCGCAACGCCGCCGTCGCGCACGTCGGCGGCGGCATCTGGTCGCGCGGCGACCTCTACATCGCCAACTCGACGATCAGCAACAACTACGCCGAGGGCGAGGGCGGCGGCGTGCTCGCCGCCGGGACGGTCGGGCTCGTCAAGTCCACGGTCATCGACAACATCGCGCCGGTCGCGGCGAACGTCGGCGCCGGCGAGCGGCTCGACGCCTTCGGCTCGATCATCGGGCCCGGCGGACACGGATCATCGGCGGCCAGGCCCAGCCGACCGGCCGGAACTGCCAGGTGCCGGCCGGCGCGCTCGTACGGCTTCAACTTCGTCACGGACGCGTCGTGCGGGCTGAGCGCGCCCACCGACATCGTCGGACGGTGACCCGATGCTCGGCGAGCTGGCCAGAACGGTGGCCTCGGCGAGACCCGCCAGCCCACTGCCGGGCAGCCCCGTGCTCGACCGGATCCCGGCGGCCGACTGCAGCTTCGCGCCCTTCGGGGACGTGCTCGAGGGCGAGCAGCACCTGGAGGGGCTCGTCGCCGACCGCCTGGCGCTCGCGCGCCGCGGACCAGCGCGGCGTCCCGCGACCGCAGGGACCGGCCTGCGACGTCGGCGCCGTGGAGGTGGCGGGATGACGGCTCGATTCGGATCCAGAGCTCTGCGCTTCTGGCCGCCGCGGTCCTGTGCGGCTGCGGCGCCGCCGTGCGCTCGGCTTCGGAGGATCGGCCGGCTCGGATGCGCGACCCGAGGCCGGCGCGGCGGGCGAGGACTCGCCCTGGCCGCGGACGAACGCGCTGCGGCCAACGTGCGCGCGCTGCGCGGGAGCTCGGCCGACCTCGCCGAGCAGGTCGAGCTGATGGAGCAGTCCGCGGAGAGCTACGAGGACTGGCAGACGTGCCTCAGAGTACGTGCCCGTCAACGAGCACGGCGACCGCGATCGGCAGTTCGGCTACCTCTACGACGAGCGCGACGGGACCGGCGTCGGGCTACATGGACGGGCTCGCGGTCGACAGGCGGCGCCGCCGGGCAGGGAGGACTACCTGTTCATCCACTTCCGCGGCGACGGCTGCCGGAGCGACAGCCCCCAGCCCGGCGGGACCGCCGAGCCTGCGTCCGGTGCGGCAGCAGCGACCAGCGCGCGCTCGCGCCGGCGCTGCCGGCCTCCGGGGACAGGTGAAGCGGCTCGAGCGCAAGGTGAGCCGCCTGTTCGCGAGGTCCCAGCGGCTGGAGACGATCTCCGAGCGCTTCGACGAGTGGGAGTCGTGCGTCTCCTGGGTGCCCGTCACCGAGTTCGGCGACCCCGACCAGAGGTTCGGCTACCTGTTCGGGCCCGAAGGGCGGTCCTGCGGGCTACCGCGCGGCGCTGCACATCGACCGCAGCGACTGGGACGACCCGGACTACATGTTCCTCGCGCTCGTGGGCGGTGACCGCCCCGGCCGCAGCTGTCAGGACGAGCCGGGAGAGGCGGTCGACTGAGATGCGCCGAGCTCTGCTCCTGATCTGCGTGTGCGCCGCGGCCGCCGCCTGCGCGCCGGCGGCGCTGGCGGGCGGAGACGGGCCGCGACAGCCGGCGTCGATGCGCGACCGGGTCGAGGACCTCCAGCAGGAGGTCGAGTCGCTCACCGAGGACATCGAGGACCTGGGCGAGCCCGTGGAGGAGTTCGAGCTCTTCGACCAGTGCGCGTACACGATCGGCGTGACTCAGTACGGCAATGGGGCGGAGACACCGGGCTTCCTGTTCGGGCCCGGGGGCACGATGCGCCGGCCCGCGCTCGCGATGGACATCCGCGGCTTCGGCACCCCGCAGTACGACTTCCTCGCCTTCCCCGGCGAGGAGCCGCCGAGCATCGAGTGCAACGAGGATGCCGGCGAGGAGTTCATCGACGGCTGAGCGGCTGCGGCCGGCTCGTCCCAGCGGTCGGCGCCGATCGCCTCTGTGCGCCGCGGCGCTCGCGGCCGCCCCGGGCGACGCCGGGCGGGGTCACGCCCGAGTCGGCGCGGCTGCCCGACCTCGACCAAGAGGCTTCCATGGGACCTCCAGATCACGCACTCACGGGACCAGGCACGCGCCCGCGAGTACCGGCTTGGCTTCGGCTCCGCGGTCCGCAACATCGGCGACGGTCCGCTGATCGTCTCGGGGCGGCGACGGGCGGGCGCGAACGGGACCATGACCGCCGACCAGCTCGTCGAGAGTCGCGGGGCTGGGCTCGCCGTGATCGAGCGGGTCGGCCGGCTGCGGTACGTGCGCTCGCCCGACCACGAGCACTGGCACCTGCTGGACTTCGAGCGCTACGAGCTGCGCCGGGCCGGACGGCAGGCCCCGGCGCGTGACCGACCGCAAGACCGGCTTCTGCCTCGGCGACCGCTACCGCACCGCGCGGCCCGAGCGCTCCGCGGCGCGGCGCCAGCGCCCCGACTACACCGGTCGCTGCGGTCTCGGCGCGACGTGCTCGGCTGCGGCTCGTCGAGGGCATCTCGGTCGGCTACGGCGACGACTACGCCGCGAACCTCGAGGGCCAGTCGCTTCCGCCTGACCGGGCTCGCACGCCGGCCGCTACGTGCTCGTCCACCGCGTGAACGTCCGACGACGGCTGCGCGAGACCGACTACGGCAACAACGCCGCCTCGCTGCTGCTCGGACTGCAGTGGCGAGCCGGTGCGCCAAGCCTCCGCGTGCTCCGCCGTTGCCCCGACACCGAGCGCTGCCAACAGAGATGAGCGAGCCCACCTGATGACCAATACGGCCCGCACGGGCGCCACGTATGACATCGACGGCGGGCGGCAGCTCGTCCCGGAACGGAGGGAGATCATGGAGTTCCAAGAGCGGCAGTTTCTACGGCTGGGGAAGCGACCCATGGCATTCGTGGTGGTCGCCGCCCTTGCCTCGCTGATGCTGGCCTCGGCGGGGCCCGCGCAGGCGAAGCGGATACACGGCACCAAGAGGGCCCGACAAGATCGTTGGCACCGCGAAGGCCGACGTGATCAAGGCTCTTGGCGGCGACGACCGAATCCAGGGCCGCGGTGGCAGGGATCGACTCTCGGGCGGGCGCGGCGCTCTGGATCGGCGCGTTGAACGCCGTCGACGGCCGGCGGGACCGTGTCGTCAGGGGCGGACCGGGCAAGGACGTCTGCAGGGTCGACGAGGTCGATCGGGCCAGGTGAAGGGCTGCGAGACCGTGAAGGTCGGGAGGGCCGGTGGTCCCGGCCGTCCGGCGGTCCCGGCGGTCCTGGCGCTCCCGGCGGTCCCCCGGAGGAGGCCAGCTCGCGGCCGGCGGCCTGGCCAAGGCTGCGCCGGAGGACGTGCCGCCGACCTTCAGCGACGCCGTTCTACGCGATCACGATCACCCTCAACGCTTCGGCGGACGGGTTGAACGGCGACGAGCTCCCGATCTCGATCGAGGAGGTGTGCGACGTCCCCGAGGGGCTGGAGAGCGAGGCCGCCCAGCTCGTCGGCGGCGAAGGGGTCGCGCTCATCAGCCCCGAGACGAAGGTGTTCGACGCCGCCGGGCAGCAGCTGACCGGCGAAGCGGCTACGACCGCGTTGGCCGGTGCCGACAGCCGTCTCGCTCAGGGTCCAGCTCGAAGCGCCCCGCCCAGTGGCGGCAGGACGAGGACGGCGCAGCCGGTGCCCACCTTCGAAACCAGCCGAGCCGACATAACGGACTGACCAGCCCTAAGGCCCGCCCGACGCGCCCTACGGCAGCACCTCATCTGCACTCGTGGGCTCGGTTTGCGGCTGGTGATTCAGCGGTCCGGCGGACCTTGACTGACGCCACCGCTTGGCTCGGTCTGACCCCCCATCCCGCAGCTCGACGTACGCCGGCTGGAACGTTCTGTCCCAGACATAGTCGGGACACAACAAGACCAGGGAGCAGACCAGGGTGTCCGCGGGCGCGACACGGAGGCGCGAGAACTAGCGTGGGCGGTGACCGAGTGAGTCAACTCTGAGAGGAGATCCCGATGAGCCCTACGGCGGGAGATCTGAACACGTCGATCGACATGGTGCGCGACGACGCAACCGAACTTCGGGAGGGCTACGCCGACGTCGGAGACGAGGTGAGGCTCCATTACGTCGAGGCCGGCGACGGGCCGCTGGTCGTCCTGCTGCACGGCTTCCCGGAGTTCTGGTACGGCTGGCGGCTGCAGATCGCGCCGCTCGCGGCGGCCGGTTTCCGCGTGGTCGCGCCCGACCTGCGCGGCTACAACCTGTCGTCGAAGCCCGACGGCGTCGCGGCTTACACCGCCGGCAAGCTGGCCGCCGACGTGCGCGATCTCATCCGCGAACGCGGCGCCGAGTCCGCGCTGCTGGTCGGCCACGACTGGGGCGGAACCGCCGCCTGGACCGCGGCGATGAACCACCCCGAGGTCGTGGACCGTCTGGCCATCCTCAACGCGGCCCATCCGCGCAAGCTCAACGAGGGCCTGCGCCACCCCAGCCAGCTCGCGCGGTCCTGGTACTTCTTCTACTTCGCGCTCCCAGAACTGCCCGAGCACCACGTGCGCGCGAAGGACTGGGAGTTCTTCCAGCACTTCCTGCGTGACGCCCAGCCGCCGTACACGAAGCAGGAGACCGATCGCTATATCGAGGCGTGGTCGCAGCCAGGCGCAGCGGCCGCGATGATCGACTACTACCGCGCCGCGGTGCGACCACCGAAGGGCACCAAGACGGAGCTTCACCCGATCTCGGCGCCCACCCTGGTCATCTGGGGCGAGAAGGATCGCTACCTCGGCCCGGATCTCGCCGAGCCCCACCACGAGGACGTCCCCAACCTCGACCGCGTCGAGCGCCTGCCCGACGCGTCGCACTGGGTCCACCACGACGAGGCCGAGCGCGTCACACAACTGCTCATCGACTTCTTCGTCCCCGCCCGCCCAACCTAACACCGCCGAACGTCGACGGCGTTTGGCGAACAGGTTTCACGGCCGCGCGGGTGCTCGTCGATAGACACGGCGGGTGCCGTGGTCAGACCTCAGGCGGAGCCCCGGGGTAAACGGTAAGCGGTGTGCGACTGTCATCGTCCCAGCCATCCAGTCCGCGTGCCCATGACAGCGCCCCTCTCGCCGCCTCAGCGCTGAGTTCGACACGTGTCCGTCCGCGGAGGATCGACCTGATCGGCTCCGGCGCGCTGTCCCCGGCGTGGTGGGCGGCCGCCCACCAGCGGGCCGAATTCGACTGGCGGCACACGCGCAGCGCATAGTAGGACGGACGGGAAGCCAGGGAGGCCATGCGCGGCAGAATGGCAGAACCTCTTCGCGGCTGAAGCAGTTGGAGTCGAGGACAATGCCGATCGCGCTCGATGGCTTCGTCCGGCTGTTCGTCTCGGGCCCGGAGGAAGCCCGCGCAAAGGGCATGGAGTACTTCGTGCACATCTCCGCCCGGTCGGTCGAGGAGGCGCCGGCAGAGTACGCCTCAATCGTCCTCGACTCGATTACACGTAGCTAGGACTCGACGTCGACGGCGACCTCGAGCGGCCCTGCGGGCAGCGCGCCGTCGAACCGATTCGCCACGCTCGGTAGCGCGTTCGCCAGCTCCCGGCGGGAACGGATCCCGAGCTTTACGAACACCTTGCGCAGGTGCCACTCGACCGTGCGCGGGCTAAGGAACAGACGCGCGCCGATCTCGGGGTTTGACAGCCCGTCGCGCGCGAGCTGGGCGATCTGCAGCTCCTGAGCGGTGAGCTCATCGCGCGTCTCGGCGGTGCGCTTGCGCACCGTCTCGCCGGTCGCGCTCAGCTCGACCCGAGCGCGGTCGGCGAACGCCTTCCATGCCGATCGCGGTGAACAGATCGTGCGCGGTGTGGAGCTGCGCCCGCGCGTCCACCCGGCGATTCTCGCGGCGCAGCCACTCGCCGTACAGCAGGTGAGCGCGCGCGAGCTCCGGTCGTAGCCGCGTCCGGCCCAGCCGCTCGATCGCGTCCCGATACAGCCGTTCAGCGATCGCGCCGTCGCTCAGCAGCGCCCGGCAGCGCGCCTCGATGCCGAGCGCGAAGTCGTTGGCGCAGGGTTGCGTCGTCTCCGCGAGCCGCTCGAGCGCATCGCGTGCGCCTGCGGTGTCCTGTCCTCGCGCGCGGCCGCCTCGACGAGCTCGGGAAGCACCCACATGGACACCCAGTACTCGAACGTGTTCGAGCTGGCTTGCCGGGCTGACGCTGCCGCCTCCTCGTACCGGGCGAGGCCGTTGTACAGCACGGCAGCCGCCCAGTGCGCGTAGATCGCCAAGCCGTGCGCTCCGGCTGCGGCTTGCTCGATCGCGCTCGCTATCGCTGCAGCGGCCTCGGCTTCCCTCCCCTGCAAAGCCCGAAGCCTCAGCGCGGTCCACGGCACGCTCACGCTACCGATCGCCGCCGCCACGCTGTCGGCCTCGGCCATGTTCGAGGCGGCACCCGCGAAGTCGCCGGTCCATGCGCGCGCCATGCCCAACGCGGAGAGGTGGAGCGGCAGCTGCGCAGGCGCGCCCGCATCGCGGACGAGCTGGACCTGCCTCGCCGAGATCGCGTACGCGCCGTCGTTGTCCCACACCGCGTTGCTGGCCGCCGTAGCCATCCAGCCCCAGCGCATGACGTCCTCCACCGGGATGTCTGGGAGAACCTTCGCTGCTCGCTGCAACGTCGGAGTCGCTGCGGCGCGTCCGTCGGTCGTCAGCAGGGCGAGCCCCGCGAGCAGCAGGTCTAGTGGACGCGGGGCTCCAGGCCTCCGAGGGAGATCCAGGATGGCGCGGGAGATCTCCAGCAGGACGTCCCCTCCAGCGAGATACCCGGGGGCGACCGTTGCGGCGCCCCAAGCGGTCAAGTAGGTCTGGCGTGCGAGCTCCAGATCGAATCGGCTCGAGCCGCCTCGCGGCCTTCAGGAGCAGCGACGGAGCATCGCTGGCAAGACCCGAGGCGAAGGCGACCTGGCCTCGCACCAGGTCCACCCGGGCACGAATGAACCTCGTCAAGCGACGCAGCCTCCGGCGGTAGCGCACAGCCCGAGCGCCGCGTCGGCCACGCCGGCCTGGAAGGCCACTTCGGCGGCGGCGAGTGCGCGAATCGCCCGCCGCCCGGGATCCTTCGTCAGCGCCACGGCGCGCTGCAAGAATGCCGCCGCGGCAGCGACCCCGCCACGCGCCTGCGCCCGCCCTGCCGAGCGCTCGAGCTCCAACGCGACCTCCTCGTCCGGCCGTTGCGCAGCTGCCGCGAGATGCCACGCCCGCCGGTCCGGGTCGGTCTCCCGGTCGGTCGCCTCGGCAAGCGCCAGGTGCACCGCCCGGCGGTCCCGGGCCGACGCCGCCCGGTACATCGCCGAGCGCACCAGCGGATGGCGGAACCTGACCCGCTCGCTGATCGTCAGCAGCCCGGCATCCTCCGCGGACGCGGCCGCCGCGGCACTCACGCCGAGTGGCTCGGCCGCGCGCCAGATCAGCAGCGGATCGCCAACCGGTTCCGCCGCCGCAACGAGCAGCAGCAAGCGTGTGTCCTCCGGAAGCGTGCTCGAAACGGCGCAAATAGCTCTCCTCGATCCGCCCCGGCAGCGCGTGCGCGGCCAGCAGTCCGAACCCGCCCGCCAGCTCGGTCGCGGTCAGTCCGCGCGGCAACTCGAGGAGCGCGAGCGGATTGCCCCGGGTCTCGGCCACGATCCGGTCGCGAACCTGTTCGTCCAGACCTCCTGGGATCCCCGACGCGAGCAGCGCGCGCGCATCCTCCTCACCCAGCCCCTCGACCACGAGCTCCGGCAGCCCGCCGAGCTCCTGCACGTCGCACGGGTGGCGAACCGCGAACACCATCGCCACCGGCTCAGCCTCGAGGCGACGTGCGACGAAAGACAGCGCCTGGGCGGATTCGCGGTCGAGCCACTGCACGTCGTCGACCACGCACACGCAGCGGCCGCTTCTCGGCGGCGTCGGACAGCAGGTTGAGCGCAGCGAGACCGAGCAGGTAGCGATCCGGAGCCGGTCCCTCGGACAACCCGAACGCCAGCCGCAGCGCCTCCTGTTGCGGGGGCGGGAGGTGATCTACCCGCTCGAGCATCCACCCCCCTACGAGCTGTTGCAGCCCCGCCAGCGGCAGCTCCATCTCCGACTCGACGCCACTCGCCCGCGCGACCCGGCATCCCGACGCGCGCTCCACGAGGTGGTCCAGCAGTACGGACTTCCCCACACCTGCCTCTCCGCGAACGACCAGCACCGAGCTTCGCCCCGCCCGGACCTCTTCGACGACTCGGTCGAGCGCAACCCGTTCTGCTCGGCGGCCCCGCAGGCGTGGCGCGCTCTGGGCGCCGGACATTCCGCCGCTCACCGGCAATCTCCCACGCTTTCCCTCAAAACGGGGCAGCGCGACCGGGACCACGAGGTCGCGCTACTGGCGAAACTACGTTGATTGGAGGGCCGATTCCGTCACCAAGCTCGGGAGGCAGCACCAATCCTCTCAGCACCGGTGAAGAAAAGGCCAACTTCTTGAAATCGAGCGCCGGGGCATGGCAGCCGGCCATGCACGAGGTCGGCCGTCAGGACGCTCGGCGGTGGGCGCCAACCGAGGATCCTGAGCACGAACGCGACGGGCAGCGCAAGTCGGTTAGGCACCGAGGCCTCGTTGGAGGATTCGCGGCCTGGGCCACCGTTTCGACTCGCTGAGGCTGCGCCATCACGCAATCGACTCGCCGGGTAGAGTCCGCTCGGCGCGGACGAGCGGCGCCATCTCGTTCCATTGTCATGTCCCAGAGCCAGCCGCGATCCGGTCCTGCTAGTGCACCACCGATCACGCCATCCAGCGTGACTCGGGGATCACACGAGCGAAGGCATGACATGAGATTGTGGTTATCGGCGGAAGCGGGCTTCGCGGCGGGCGGCCAGGCGTCGGCTGCCCTGATCGATGGCGCGCAGCTGACGGTCTACCCCGGCGCGCCGCGCGGCATCACCCACACCCACAAGGAGCAGCTTGGCGCCGACCTGCTCGACTTCCTGAACGCCACGAACGAAAGGGCGGCCGATGAATCCTGCCACGTCCACGCCTGACACGATCGTCCTGGTCCACGGCTTCTGGGTCACACCCCGCAGTTGGGAGCACTGGATCGAGCGCTACGAGGGCAAGGGGCTGCGCGTGATCGCCCCCGCCTACCCCGGGTTCGAGGTCGAGGTCGAGGCGCTGAACGCCGACCCCACGCCGATCGAGCGCGTGACGGTCCCGGCGATCATCGAGCGCCTCGAGGCGATCGTCGGCGAGCTCGAATCGCCTCCGATCATCATCGGCCACTCCGCCGGCGGCGTGTTCACCCAGATCCTGCTCGACCACGGCTTCGGCGCCGCCGGCGTGGCGATCAACTCGGCGCCGACCGAGGGTGTCAAGCGCATCCCGCTGTCGCAGGTGCGCGCCAGCTTCCCGGTGCTCAAGAACCCGGCGAACCGCCACAAGGCCGTCGGCCTCACCTTCGAGCAGTGGAACTACACGTTCACCAACGGCTTCCCCGAGGACGAGGCGCGGCGGCTGTACGAGCGCTACCACATCCCCGCGTCCGGAGAGATCTTCTGGGGCAGCGCGCTCGCGAACATCCACCCTGGCAGGGACGAGACCTGGGTGAACTACGACAACGAGGAGCGCGCGCCGCTGCTGTTCATCTCCGGCAGCGACGACCACCTGATGCCGCCGTCGATCCAGCGCTCGAACGCCAAGCACTGGAACGACAACGTCATCACCGAGGTCAAGGAGTTCGAGGGGCCGCATCTGCTGCCCGCGTCGCCGGGCTGGGAGGAGGTCGCCGACTACGCGCTCGACTGGGCGCTCGAGCAGGCCGCGCTGCCGAGCACGCGGTGAGAGGCGTGCGCTAATCGCGGCCCGTGTACTCGCACGGGTCACGCGTCCTCGCCGTTGAGGTCGATCCGGACCGTCATCAGCTCCGTCTGCAGGAGGCGTACGGTCGCCGTACTCAGTCTCGTGATCGGGCGCCTCGAGTTGATGTACCGCAGTCGCTCTCGTGGATCGTCGTCGGGGACGACCCGGGCGATGCCCTGGTGCCATCGCCGCCCGACGCAAACGCGAACACGGGGGTTCGCCTCGATGTTCCTGACGTAGCTCGCCCGGCGCCCGTGCTCGGCGACGATCCAGAAGACCCCGTCGTCGCGACCGTTGGTGACCGGGTTGCGTCTCGGCTCTCCGGACTTACGACCGATGGTCTCTAGGATCGCGGTCCCGGGGGCCGGAAGCCCAAGGCGAAACAGCCCGCGGACGATGGGATTGACCACGTACTTCGCTGTCCCACTGGCGAGCCTTCGCTTGAGCTCATGGCCACTCGTCGTCTCGCTGCGATGCGGCACCCATGCCAACCTACCGCCCAGGACTAGAGTCCGTCGTTATGCGCAATGACGAGGAGATCCGAGCGCTTCTGGGCCGCTTGTCGCGGAGCCACTCGTCTGGCGGCTCGGTGATCGAGCGCGCTGCGATCGTTGCCGAGGGGGCGGACTCGGCCGCGGTGGTGGCGTGGATCCTCGATCATGCGGGCGAGCCGGAGGCGGCGGTTGGCGTGTCGTCCAAGCGGGGTCTGCATAGCCCGCGGGTCAGCGGTCCGATCGGAGCGGCGCAGCGCGCGCCGGCCCGGTATGTGTTGCCCGCCGGCGCGCTCGACTGAGCTCGGGCACTACGTGGACTAAGCCGTTCCTGCTGGTGACGGAGACGTGGGGCGGTGTCAGCGAGTGGGTCGGGGAGGCCGCGCCCTCGTCGAGCCAGCGAGTGGCCCGCGCCCGAGCTGCTCGCGGACGTGTTGGCTCTGGAGATCCCACCGCGCCGCCTTCTGTCGCTCAGCTCGCCGACCTCGGCTTGGACGTGATCCGCGTCCATCGAGTCCGGCCTGCGGCTTCAGGCGTCGCCGGGCGGCCGGGCCGGCAGCGCCAGCGCCGCCGCGACTGCTGCGAGCAGGAGCACGCCGACGCAGACACCAAAGCCGGCGCGGGCGGCGAGGTCGAAGGCGTCGTCTGACCGCGTCAGCACGAGCTCGCGCAGCGGGCGGCCGACCTCCCGCGCCACGTCCTGCGCCTCCTCGATCGACTCGGTCGCGCGCTCGCGGCGCGCCGCCGTGAGGCGGGCCAGCTTCGCGTCGATCTGGTCGGTGTAGACGGCGGCGAAGACAGTGCCGATGATCGCCACCCCTAGCGCGCCGCCGACCTGGCGGGCAAGCTGGTTGATCGCACCGCCGTCGCCCGCCTTGGCCTCGCCCAGGTCGTTCATGATCACCGCGGTCGCAGGCGCAACGACGAACGCGATCAGCGCACCGATCAGACCCGTCCCGATCAGCACGAGGGCCACCCCGGAGTGCGCGCCGAGCAACATGAACAGCGCCGTCGACGCGGCCAGCAGCACGAGGCCGACCGACAGGACCAAGCGCGCCCCGACCGCCGCGAACACGCGCGCGTTGTAGCGGGCTCCGACCGCCGCGCCGACCCCCAGCGGCGTGAGCAGCAGCCCGGCCTCGAGGACGGAGCGGCCCTGCACGTACTGGAGGTACTGCGGCAGCAGGAACATCGACCCGAGGAAGGAGATGTAGACGCTCAGGATGGCGCCCGCGGCCGCGGCCACCACGGGCCGGGCCAGCGCGCGCACGTCGAAGAGTGGCTCGCGCCGGCGCAGCTCGGCTCGCACGAAGCCCACGCCGGCGCACACCCCGATCACGCCCGCGGCGATCACTCCGGGGCTGCTCCAGCCGGTGTCGGGCCCCTCGATCAACGCGAACACCACGCCGCCGAGCGCCAGGATCGATAGCACGACCCCGACCAGGTCGATCGGCGGGGTGCCCGGCCGCGTCGACTCGGGCAGCACCGCCCGGCCCGCCGGCACGACCAGGATCGCGACTGGCACGTTCACCAGGAACACCGCCTGCCAACCGACCTCCTTGACGAGCACACCGCCCAGCATCGGCCCCAGCACCAGCCCTACGCCCGCGACCGCCGCCCACACGCCGAGCGCTTGCGGACGCTCCTCGGGCGGGAACATGACCGCGATCAGCGACAGGGCCGGCGGCAGCACGCACGCGGCCGCCGCGCCCATCAGCGCCCGCGCGGCGATCAGCGCGACCGGGTCGGGAGCGAGCGCGCACAGGCACGAGGCGACGCCGAAGCCTGCCATGCCGGCCAGGAACACTCGCTTGCGGCCGAAGCGGTCGGCCAGCCCGCTGCCGAGTAGCAGCAGCCCGGCGAGCGCGACCAGGAAGGCGTCGAGCACCCACTGGAGCTCACCGATCCCCGCGTTCAGGTCCTCCGAGATGTCCGGCAGCGCGACGTTGACGATCGTCATGTCGATCGCACTGATGAACATCGCTCCGCACACGACCAGCAGGCCCTGCTGCCGTTTCGCGTGTGGCGCGTCGCCCTCGAACGGCAGGTGGAGGAGGTGGTGCGGGAACTCGATCAGCGCACCGTAACCCTCTGTCTCGGCGGGTCAGCGCTAGAACACGTTGCGCGAAGACAGATGGCCGGCAACGGGTTGCCGCGCAGTGTTGGAGCATCACGAGCGGC
Organism: uncultured Thermoleophilaceae bacterium; assembly: GCA_963788595.1. Taxonomy (GTDB): domain Bacteria; phylum Actinomycetota; class Thermoleophilia; order Solirubrobacterales; family Thermoleophilaceae; genus JACVRW01. The sequence continues at coordinate 211,248 of CAWBHC010000005.1, read as the reverse complement.
AGCGCCGCCCGGCTTTCCGAAGCGGCGGTAGGCGATCTGCACGCCTCCGCCGTCGACGGAGAGGGTCTCTGCGGTCTTGTGTGTGCGTTCCGTGATGGAGGGCGTCTACGCCGCGGTCCTGACTGTAATCGAGTCGAGCACGGCCACCGCGTACTCCGCCGGCGCCTCCTCCCAGACGAAGTGGCCGGCGTCGATGATCACGAGCCGGCTGTTGGGCAGCCGTTCGTCGAGGAACTGGGCGTTGGCGAGCGGCACGACGCGGTCGTGGCGGCCGTTGATGATCGTGACCGGCGTCGCGATTTGCGGGAGGAGCTCGGCAAGCACCGGCAGCTCCTCGGGATACCGGCGGACGTAACGCATCGACTCGACGAAGCGGTCACCGTCGTAGCAGTCCAGGTAGTCCGCGCGAATATCGTCTGCGACGCCGCCCGCGTTCGTGTCGATGGCGGTGCCCACGATCGCTCTCGGGTCCATTCGGCGGTACTTCTCGAGATCCGGGTCGAGCACCCACGACCGGAGTGGCTCCCCGAGCTGGATCGGCACCGCAGCTCCGCCGGTCCCCACGATCACGCTCGCGATCCGCTCCGGATGTGCCGCCGCGGCGAACAGGGCAGCCGAGGTCCCCACGTCCGGCGCGACGATGTGAGGCCGGCCCAGCTCGGCCTCGGCAATCACTTGGGCCAGGAACCCGCCCATCGCTCGCGGAGACAGGAGGTCGTCTCGGCGTTCAGATGCGCCAAACCCCGGTAGGTCAATGGCGAACAGGCGGGCGTGCTGGGCGAGGGACGCCCAGATCGGCGCGAACGCGTGCAGGCTCTCCGGCCAAGGACTGGTGAGCACGGCCGTCGCCCGCTGCGAGCCGCCGCTGTCGGCATACCGGATCTTCACGCCGTCGATCATCCGGAACTGCGGCTTGATCGATGCAGTCAGCGAGGTGTTCATGGCAACTCCTTCCGAGTCTCGTCCGAGGTCACGTTGCTGGTCGTCGCGAGTCGGCTCAAGTCTCTGAGCGACCTCGACGGGCGGCGAGCACCGAGAGGAAAGACGTACCCGGCCGCGGTGGCGGTTCCGAAGCATGAGGCCTGAGCGCCGAGAGTCCTCGCGAGCGTCTCGACGTGGCCGACTTCCAGTTCGGCTTGCAGAAGCCCCGAACTGTGGAAGTACGGCGTATCCGCCCGCCCGAGACCGCGGCTACCGAACGGCAGGCCGACACCACCCCTCCGGCTTGGGCGCCGGGAACCCGCCGCGAGGACGCCATGGCGACCGATCCATGGCGAGTGCCGACCGAGCTGTCGACAGCGCCTCGAATGATCGATCCAACCATGCGCGTCATGGAGCGGGCGCTCCGTTGCTGCGGGCCTCGACCGCCTTGACGGCGTTGTCGAACGCGCTCTCCAAGCGGCCCTTGCCGACACTTCCGAGCACGATCCCGAGGAACCGTCCCTTGAGGTTCTTGCCGTCGCGGACCACGACGTAGTCGATGTCAGTCGTCCCGTCGGAGTTCCGCTTGAGGTCGTAGATGTGGCTCGAGTTGCCGCCCCATGCATTGGAATCGGTGGTCTTCAGGACGACGTGGTTCGGGTCGGACCAGTCGTAGTGCAGGCGCTCCCAGATACCTCCCGAGCCTTCGGTGACGTCGGCCTCGGTGGCGCCCTGGGAATGCACCTGGAGGTCGCTGTCAGCGCTGTTCGGAAACAGCTCCGAACGGCCAGGCCCGAAGTCCGTGAGCCCCGCGATGAATTCCTCCGGCGTAGCGGTGGTCTTCTGGTGAAAGTGGAGTTTGGACATGTGTGCCCCTTCGTTCGTGATGACTCGGTTAGCGTCGCCGTTCGGGCGCCACAGTCGCGCCAGTGACAACCCGGGGCCGCTCACGGGTCAACATGAGGGACACCGAGGCACGGCTGACGGCCGTCGTCCGGGTTGAACGCGTTGACCCCTGTCGTAGACATCCGATCGTCATCTCGTCGGTAGTGGCGGGATTTGGGTTGCAGGTCGACTGCGACCTCGATCGCTCCCGCTTCCGCGCTGACAAGCGGGTGGTATCGACGTCAGCGAGCAGGCGCCGCATCGGCCAGTTAGCGGACAGCATCAGCGCTGGGAACCTGGGCGATGCCCTCGTCGCAGGCGTGGCCTGCCAGCCGGCGTACCAGCGATTTGCCCACCCCTTGGCCCTGCGACCGCTCGAGGACGGCGACCCCGCATGAACTGTCGGTCGGCATGCAGCCCATGCTCCACGCTCGGGCTGCGTGTCGCGCCAGTGATCTCCCGGGCGAGGTCCCTGGTCAAGCAACGGCGAAGGTGATGCGTGGGTAGGCCGGGGGTCACGCGGTCGGCTCACAGGCGCGATCTCCTGGTCGACGCATGAGGCTGAGCCATCGCGTCGCGGAAGGGGGGCCTAGCGTGCTTCCGTCACTGGCCCCGGGAAGAGATCAAGATGGCATCAAGGACGGTTGTGTTGCAGGCGCCGAGCGCCGCAAGGCCGGCCGTAGTCGCGACGAAGCCCATCACCCCGCCGAGCACCTGCCTAGCTCTGTCATGGGCGATTGGCCGGCCGGGGACAGCCCGGTCGTTGTAGGTGGCGTCGAAGGTGCTCATCGACACCACGAGGGGACGGATAGACCGCGAGGACGACCACGACCAGCCACAACAAAGCTGACCTGAACGTGTTGAGGCGCCGTGCGCGCTTGCCGTTGGCTCTTGTGTCTGAGTCATTGATCTCGCTTCCTTGGCGGGTCCGTGTCGACACGTGGTGGTTACGACGCGAGCGCCATCGTCGGAGTGGGTGAGTCGGCTGTCGTCAGCTCGTAGTTCCTTGCCTTGATGCCTTGATCGCCTTGATCCTGTTTTGGTTGTTCCCTCGGCTCGAGCGGGGGTGCGTTAGGGTGCGTCGACGACTTCTGCCGCGACCCTTGTCATGTGGTTTTCCCTGCGCTCGCCGGAGCTGGCAGAGGACTTTGAGCGCCTGATGGCGGGTGATCGGGACATAGTCCGTGGGTCGCTGGACACGGTGTCGGAGTGGCGCCTGACGCGGCCGCTGGACTTGCCCGGCCAGTCAATGGAAGCTGCCGACTACGTCCTGATCGTGGAAATCGTCGAACTCCAGCGCTGGCAGGAACAGGCGGCCGAGCGGGTCGAGCGCCTGGAGGACGACCTAGGGCATCTGGTCTCGAGCCGGGGGATGCTCGTAGTAGGGCACGTCCTTTGATCGCCAAGGGCTCCAAGGGCGGATAAGCGACTCCGGGAGTCGCGGGTCGGGCGGTCGTACGGCGACTGGCAGCGATTCGCGGTGCGCCGCCAGCCACGCCAGATCGGCGTCGAGCGTGTCGAGCACGGCCTGTAGCTGGAGCTGGGTCACGACATCACCCCGCCGAAGGGGCGACGGGGGGCGGGACGAGAGCTAAGAACGGGCCGTCTTCGGAAATAGCCGGGCAGTGGCGAGTTGGTCCTCTGTTCGGCTTTCCCCTTTTTCCGAGAGGACTCGCAATGCGCAGGACAATCCTGGGGGTGGTGGCTGCTTGCGCGGTGCTCGCCATCCCCGCTTCCGCAAACGCCGCTCAGTCTGCGAATTACAAGTGGCCCGCGTTTCTCAAGGGGAGCGTGACGGGCTCCAAGTATGACTTCTACCCGGGGGAACCTGCCGGGCAGTCCAGCCCTTGCGGTGGCTGCGCTCCCGTGCCCACGCCGGCCAGCCCAAGTAGCACCGAGACCGATCGCTGGCGGATTCCCGATCTCAAGCTGAAGCGCGAGCGGGTCAAGGTCCTCGGCAACCAGATCCAGGTCGTCTACAGGATCGCGGACGGGACCGTGACTCGGAGCCACGAACAGTCCGGCAGTTGCATAGGTCCCATTAGCTTCACCGAGACGTTCTCGCTGAAGGGCGCCAAATGGGATGTGGATTCACGCATCACCTTCTTCGGCCCGAAGACGGGCCGCTACAAGAACCGTTGGCGGATTTCCGGACAGATCGGCCTCATTCGTGAGAAGCAGGTGGGATGCCCCGTCGGCGAGCCGGCCGTGATCGGTCTGCCACAGCTCGTCTCTGGGACCAAGGTCGGCGAGCCAGCCCCGGTCGCCAGGCCGGGAAAGACAGCACGGCTGAGCTCTGATTACCACAGTGACCTCGGCGGGGTCAGTGACCACAAGAACGCGCTGACCATCCGCCTCCCGCCGCTGAACCACTAGGGCTGATTGACGGGAGGCGTGGTCGCAAAGACGGTCAGCGCTCGCATCCGCAAGTGGGGGGGGCGCGGGCGGGTCGGCCATGGCCGTTCCCGCGGTGCGGGCGCGTCCGGGAACGGACGTTGGTCGTCCACGCCCCCAAGACCCGGCGCCGCAACCCGAAGCCCCGCACCGTCCGGCAGCTCGGCCGGGCGACCTCCGGGTGCGGTGCACTCCCTGACGCGCGATGAAATTGCGCTGCGGGACAGGTCAACCAGTCTGACGCCCTACATCGACAACCTAAGGAGCCGCCATGTCGCGCGCCAGAGTCCACAACTTCTCGATCTCGCTCGACGGCTTCGCCACCGGTGAAGGCCAGGCCGCCGACGCCCCGTTCGGTCACGCCGGTCATCGGCTCCACGAGTGGATGCTCGCGACCCGATTCTGGGATGACCTCGGGCTCGTCGAGCGGGGTGGTGACGCTGCCGGCACTGTCGGCGTCGACAACGCCTTCGCCGAGCGTCACGAGCACGGCATCGGCGCGGAGATCATGGGCGCCGGCAAGTTCGGCCCCCCGGGTTGGCAGGACGACCCGGAGTGGCGCGGATGGTGGGGCGACAATCCGCCGTTCCACACCCCGACGTACGTCCTGACCCATCGCCCGCGGCCGCCGCTGGAGATGGAGGGCGGTACGACGTTCCACTTCCTCGACGCCGCGCCGGCAGACGCACTCGACGCCGCTCGGGAGGCCGCCGCCGGCCAGGACGTCCGTATCGGGGGTGGCCCGACGATGCTCCGCGAATTCCTCGCCGCCGGGCTCGTCGACCACCTGCACGTCGTGCAGGTCCCGATCCTCCTCGGTCGCGGTGTGCGGTTGTGGGACGGGTTGGAGGCGTTGGAGCAGCAGTACGACGTGGAGGCGGTGTCGACGCCCAGCGGCGTCACCCATCTCACCTTCACCCGCTGAGGGTCCGGGCAGGCGGCGTTGGGTAGCTGGGGGGTGCCGGGTGTGGTCGACTAGGTAGAGCGTCTCGTAGGCCCGCGCCAGCGGTAGATCCCCGGCCAGGGTTGTCGGACGTCCCAGTTGTCGCGCTGCCCGGGATACGTACGGCAACGACGTCACCGAGTCTTCCGGGTGGTCAGCGCTGGCCACCGCGGTCTCCCCTCGCGCGCGGACAGGGCCACTAGCGGATGGCTTCGGCGCGCCGGGTGAAGGGCAGCGCGGTCGCCGACTTCCCGGCCCGCAGCGGACGATGGGACTTCAGCGCCGTCGCCGACGGCGGCGTGTACGAGCTGCGGCGCGGGCGCGACTTCGACTCGCCGTGGACTCGATCGCCACGGCCGCCCGGCGCTGGGCACGCATACACGGATACCGACTCACCACCCGCAGCGCCTTCGACGAAGCCCATCCAAAGCGCCCAAAAGGTTGCACTCTTCGTCCGCTTCAAGCGCTAACAGCGAACAACCATACGCTGGGGGAAGACACCTCCGACGGAAGCGGTGCGACGGGGCGGCGGCGGTGAACGGCGCGCTCGCGCTCGTCAGCGCCACGCCCGCCGGCGACCGTGCCATCCGTGCGGCCCAGGACCCTGAAACCGCGAGGTCGTCGACCGGCTGGCAGTCGCTCCTTCGCCCTGCCGCGCGCGCGTTGCTCCCCAGCCACCTGCAAGCGTCTGCGCTGACGTCGCGCTGACTTGTGCAAAACGCGCATAGCGGCAGTGGCTGCCTCGCCCTCCTTAGCCAAGCCAGCGATTGCTCTTGAGTCGCAAAGCTCGTTCTAGTGCGGCCGCGAGTGCGGCGATTCCGAGTGTGAAGTTGGCCACTCCCGGCAGCATGATCGGGGGCTCGAATTCCGCGCCTATGGGCCCGCCGGTCAGGGCGATCAGTTGGGGCACCTCGTAGACCAGCGCCACAACCAGCACGGTCCACGAGATAGCGCCGATCAGGCGACTGAGCCCCGGACGCTCGCGCGCTAGCTGGAGCCTCCAGCCCTCAGCCGTCCCCTCGACGGGCGTGAGCATGGTCGTCTCGCCTCCGACGACGAGATCAACCTGTCGCATGCCCAGAATGCTCATCGACGCCTCGATCGTGGCGCCCGCGCCCAAGTGGAACGTCGCCGGCGACTTCTGCACCTCTACCTCGACACCGTCGCGGTACAGATACAGCTTCTCGCCAAAGTCGAAGTAGTCCAGATCGACGGTCCACACATGCCCGTCGTGGCCCGTCTCGAACCTGCCGCGGGAAATGAGATCCCAACCGCCGAGCGGCCTCAACGAGCGCGATAACGCCACCCAAGTGATCTACCCGCACCGGGAGACGGCTTCACGTGCACACAGCCGCAGACCGGCCGGTAGCCCCGCTGCTTCCGCGTGACTGCAGCAATCTCGAACGCTTCCTCGCTGGCGCTCGCTTGGGGCGATGAACGGGAGCAACGGGGGCTCCCGCTCTGCATGAAAGCGAACGCGGAGCCCACCACCGACACGGCTTTCGCTCCTCGCGCAGAGCGATTGTCGGCGCGTCTAACAGGCGTCTGGCGGCGGGCTACGTCGGAGCCGTCGGGCCGTCGCGGATCACAGTGCGCACCTGGTCGACCGACAGCTCATCCCATGGGAACTCGACGAGCCACCAGGTGGCCCCTGCGGCGGCGTAAGGCTCCGGATCGCTGCCAGGCGGGAGGGCGACCACGACGTCGTAGGGCTCCGTGGGGTCCCTGCCGGCCTCCCTCCGCAGCGCCGTCAGGTCGGCGACGATCTCGGCGAGCTGTGCGGGGTGGTCCAGGCCGAGGGGGAAGAAGCCCTGGTGCCGCGCGGCCCGGCGCACGGGCCTGCGCTTGCCAAAGTAGCCCGCGACCCACACCGGGACGCCCGGTCGCTGGACCGGCCGGGGCAGGAAACGCATGCCGTCAACCGTGTAGTGCTCGCCGCGGTGGTGCACCGGCTCGCCCGACCAGGCGGCCGCCAGGATCTCGAGCGACTCGTCGAGCATGCTTGCGCGTCGGCGGTCGTCGAGCTCCTCGCCGGTGATCGAGTACTCGCTCGCGAACCGGTCGCTCCCCAGGCCGACGCCGAGTGTAAGTCGGCCGCCGCTGAGCCAGTCGAGCGTCACCGTTTCCCGGGCGACCTTGACAGGCCTACGCCGTGCCAGTGGGGTGACCATCGGGCCGAGCCGGATCCGCTCTGTGGCCGTGGCCATCGCCGCCAGCGTGATCCACGGGTCGGCCACGTCGACCACAGGCTCCTCAAAGCGCAGATTGTCCCAGACGAAGACTCCGTGCCAGCCTGCCTCCTCCGCCTCGGCGCACAGGCGCGCGACGACCGCCGGGTCGGCCAGCGCATCGAAGAGCGGCATGAAGAGTCCGGAGCGCATACGAGCTAAACGCTACGAGATCGGGGCGATCAGCTCTATGTCCTCATTCCCGGGCGCGGTGCGAGCCCACGCGGGCGGTTGCTTCCGGGCTCGGCGGGCCTAAACGAGTTGGTCGGCGACCGACAGCGCGAGCCGCTTGACCGCGGTCCGGGTCGTGCGGTCCAGTCGGTCGCAGCTGTACGTGTCCACGTCGAGCATCCGGCGCAGCCGTTCGTCTTGCGGGATCGCGAGGATTGTGGGCACTGGCGGTCCCCGGAGGGGCCTGTCAGGCGGATTGTCCGAGGTGCACGTAGATCCGAAGCCCGTCCACGCGTTGGTGGGAGAACGCCTGGCGGGCTTGCGGCGGTCCTTCGTCACCAAAGATCAGCTCAGAGTGCGCGAACTCCTGGGCCTCGTCCGCCGTGTCGAACAAAAAGCCGCCCCAACGCCAGACCATCCGCTTCTCGGCGTCCGATACCGGGCGGACCGCTAGTCCGCGGTTGCCTGACTCTGGATGCTCGACCAGCGTGAAGTCGCCGTCCTTGACGTAACCCGGAGACACCGATTCCGGCAACCTGGCGCTTGCGACCCGTCGCTCGGGGTGATCGCTCACGGTCTCAGCGTACGTCTTGTTCGGCGGCCGCGACGGAGGTCGTCATGACGCCGAGTGCGCTTTTGCGCGCAATAGCGGCCGGGGGGCTCGTTGAGGACGAGGCCCTACCGACGAGGCTGGGCCGGTGCTGGCGGCGAGTACTGCGAAGGCCGGCTGTACGGCCACGTCTTGACCCGTCAGGCTGTGCGAATGCGAAGCCTGCGCGACGCTCTGTGAAGCCGCTGCGGATCTGGCTTGTGGGCTTCGGCACGGTGGGCCGGTGGGTGATCCGCGCGCTCGACTCCGAGCGCGGGCGGCTCGCGGGCAAGTACGGCATCGATGTCACGGTCGTTGGTCTTGCGAATGCGCGGGACGGGTTTATCTACGCCGACGATGGGCTCGATCTGGCGTCCGCGCTCGGGTTGGCCTCCGAAGGACGGTCGATCTCCGGACTGGCTGGCGTGCGCTGCTGGCCGAGCACAATCGACGGGCTTCGCGCGACCGAGGCCGACCTTCTCGTGGAGGTGACGGCGAGCCCGTCCGCCGACGGTGAGCCCGGAGTCGCGCACATCCGCGAGGCGCTTCGGCGGGGGATCCCGGTGGTTACCTCTAACAAGTGGCCGGTCGCTTTGCATGGGGTGGAGCTTGCGGAGCTGGCGCGCAGCCGCGGCGTCGCGTTTCGCGCTGAATCAACCGTCATGTCGGGAACGCCGGTGCTCAGCGCCCTCGTCGACGGACTCGCGGGCGCGGTTCCGGTCGGGCTTCGTGGGCTGCTCAATGCCACCGCCAACTTCATCCTTACCCGGATGGCGGAAGGCAGGACCTACGAGGACGCACTCGCAGAGGCACAGACGACGGGCCTTGCCGAGCGTGATCCGGCCGCCGACGTCGAAGGCCATGACGCCGTCGCCAAGGTAATGGTCCTGTCAGCGCTCGTCTTCGGCAGGCAGCTACGACGCGAGCAGGTCGCGTGCCGCGGAATCGCCGATATTTCACGCTCGCAGGTAGAGCAGGCCGCCTCCGCCGGGGCGCGACTCAAGCACGTCGCGACGCTTGAGTTCTCAGAGCCGGACGGAGCGGGAAGCGTCACCGCGCACGTAGAGCCCGAGCTGGTTCCCGGTACGGATCCGCTGGCGAACATCGAGGGCACCAGCAACGCCATCGTCTGCCGAGCAGATCCGCTCGGAGAGATGACGATCATCGGACCCGGCGCCGGCCTGCAGCTCGCCGGCCAAGGCGTGTTCAGCGACCTGATCGCAGTCGCACGCTCGAGCGCAAGCGACTGACCCTGGCCCCGAAGCACCAGCACGCCGACCAGCGAGCCCGCAGAGCGCAAAGTTCAGATGCGGCTGCTTGAAACTACTGTCGGGTTCGCCATCAGCTTGCGCTGACCGGGGCCACCCTGGCTGCGACGACGTCACCGTCGGATAGGGGTTGCCGTGATGCGACCGCCGCCCTCCGGCGCTACTTGCCTCGTTTGCGCAGCCAGCTGCGGTCATTCCGCGGGGACACCCCGCCCGTGGAGGGGTAGTGTCGGGCGATGGATCCCGCGCTCCTTCGCCGCACCGCTGAGATCGCTGCCGACTACCTGGCGTCGCTGCCTGAGCGGCCCGTCGGCGCGGACGCGTCGCTCGACGAGCTGCGCTCCGCGCTGCATGTTGGTCTCGACGACGCGTCGCGACCGGCGCTGCGGGTGATCGAGGAGCTGGTCGCGGCGGCGGATCCCGGCCTCGTCGGCACGCAGAGTCCCCGGTACTTCGGCTTCGTTATCGGTGGCAGTCTCGATGCGGCGATCGCTGCCGACTGGCTGACGTCGGTGTGGGACCAGAACGGGGGCGGCTTCCCCGTCGGCCCCGCGGCGGCGGTCGCAGAGGAGGCCGTCTGCGGGTGGCTACTGGATCTGCTCGGCCTGCCAGAGGGGGCGGGAGTGGGCCTGACGACCGGGTGTCAGATGGCCCACCTCACCTGTCTTGCTGCCGCGCGCCATCGCCTCCTCGCGGACATGGGCTGGGACGTCGAGGCCGACGGGCTGTTCGGCGCTCCGCCGATTCGCGTGTTTGTTGGTGCCAAGGCGCACACGACGGTGTTCGCGGCGCTACGGATGCTCGGGCTGGGCAGCCGTCGCGTTGAGCTCGTGGCGGCCGATGCGCAGGGCCGTATGCAACCGTCCGAGCTCGGGCGCCTCCTGCCTTTGAGCTCGGGTCCGACGATCGTGGTGGCCCAAGTCGGTGAGGTCAACACCGGCGCCGTCGACCCCATGCCCGAGATCGCGCGGCTCGCGCGCGAGCACGGTGCCTGGTGTCACGTTGACGGCGCGTTCGGGTTGTGGGCGGCGGCGAGCCCGGCGCTGCGAGCCGTCGTCGACGGCGTCGCGGATGCCGACTCCTGGGCCACCGACGCACACAAGTGGCTCAACGTGCCCTACGACTGCGGCATCGCGGTCGTCCGCGAACGGACCGCACACGCCGCCGCCATGGACTCGTTCACCGGCGCGGAGTACATCCCGCAGCCCCAACACGACGAACGCAACCAAGCGGAATGGGTGCCCGAGTTCTCCAGACGCGCGCGTGGGTTCGCCGTCTACGCCGCGCTGCGAGCGCTGGGGCGCCGCGGGGTCGCCGAGCTCGTCGAGCGCTGCTGCGGCTGCGCGCGGCTCATGGCCGAGGAACTGGCGCGCGATCCCCGTGTGACGGTCCTCAACGAGGTGGTCCTCAATCAGACGCTGGTCCGGATCGTCGCCGACGGCGCCAACGTCACCGACGACGTCATCGACGCGGTCCAGCGCGAGGGCACGTGCTGGATGAGCGGCACGCGATGGGACGGAGAACCGGCGATGCGGATCTCCGTCTGCAACTGGCGCACCACCGAGGACGACATCCGGCGCTCGGCCAAGGCGATCCTGGCGCAGGCGGACGTCGTCGCGCGGGCACACCGTTAGGTATCACGGCACCCTGGGGAACATCCGCTTCGACCGGAAGCGGCGACCTCCTGGAAGCGTCTGGGGAGGACTGACAGCCGGCGCCCGCGGTGTTGGTCGCGGCGAATGGCTCGTCGCAGATGTCGTTGAATCACCTCGGCTGTGGCGAGGGCCAGCCGGTTGCCCCGGCGCCGCACGGTGCCGGTCGTGAGCAGCTCACGGCCATCGGCTGGGACCGCGCGAAGGGCAAGTTGATCTTTATGTCGAGTGCCGTGCGGCTGGGGGTGGCCGGTGCACGGCGCAGCAGCGGCCGACTTTGCCAGCAGGATCTTCAGAAGAGCATGGTCAGTTCGTTGACGCCCGCGTCCGTCCTGATGCTCAGCGAGTGATCGCCGCGTTCGAAGACGCGCATCATGCGCGAGTTGCCCTGCAGCATGTCCGCGGTCAGGCCGCGAGCGCCGTGCTCGCGAGCGTACTCGACCAGTCCCGCGTGCAGAATCCCTCCGAGGCCCACGCCCTGCCAGTCGGGATCCACCATGTACGCCACCTCGGCTAGACGGGTCGCGGGACTCAGGTAGTAGCAGCTGGCCGCCACGATGCGTTCGTGCTCAGGCGGCCCGACCACGGCGGCGAACGCCATCTCCTCCTCGTAGTCGACGCTGCAGAGGTGTTGGGCGGCGGTGTCGGTGAGCGATTTCAGCTTGTGGAGGAACCGGGTCTGCCGATCCTCCTCGCGGAGCCGATAGAACAGGTCCTGCATCGCTCGCGTATCGCTCGTGCGCGTCGGGCGCAGGCGCACCTCGCGGCCGTCGCGTAGCCGCACATCGCCCACCTGGGCTACGGGATAAGCGGTGCGGCTGCGTAGCTGCTGTTTCGGACCGACGAGGCCCCTCTGGATGGCGGCGTCGAGCAGTTCCGTGCGTACATCGGGATGCGCGATCTCGATCAGCGCGACCGCACGCTCAACAAGCGATCGGCCGAACAGGTACGCCGTGCCGTACTCGCTGATCGACCCAGTGCACGTCCGCCCGCGGGATCGTCACCGGCTCATCGGGGCCCAGGTCGAGTGAGATGGCGGACCGGCCCGCCGGGGTTCGTGAGGCGAGGCAGACGATTGCCATTCCGCCGGGAGAGGCGAGGGCGCCGCGGTGGAAGGCGGGTCCGGTGGAGACTCCCCCGTACAGCGTCCCGTCGAGGCTTTCGGTGCAGACCTGTCCGGTGAGGTCGATGGTGAAGGCCTGAGTGACCGACACCATCCGCTCCTTCGTCGCGATGACTGTTGGGTCGCAGATGTAGTCGATTGGATGAAAGGCGAAGCGGGGATCGTCGTCCACCAGGTCATACAGGCGCCTCGAGCCCATCGCCCAGCTCGTCGCGACCGGGCCGGTGATGACGCCGGCGGCGACGAGATCGACGATCGGCTCCGTGATGACGTTCGAGTGGATGGCCAGGTCGCGTCGGTTGGTCAGGTGAGCCAGCATCTCGTTCGGCACTCGGCCGAGGCCCACCTGAAGCGTGGACCGATCGTCGATCAGCCGGGCGACGTAGCGAGCAATCTGCTCGGCCACCTCGCCGGCGGGATCGTGCAGGTACTCCACCACGGGCGTCTCGACCGCCACGAAGCTCGAGATTCGGTCGACCGGAATACGGCTGTCGCCCGCGGTGCGAGGCATCGCCGGGTTGACCTCGGCGATGACCGTCCGTGCCGCCAGCGCCGCGGCCTTGGTCACGTCCACCGAAATCCCCAGGCTGCAGGTACCGTCCGGATCGGGTGGCGCGACCTGCACCATCGCGACATCAACCGGGATATGCCCGTTGCGGAACAGCCGGGGGACCTCCCCGAGCGAGAGCGGCACATAGTCCACCAGACCCGACTCGCGCAGGGCGCGGACGTCATGCAGGGCGCGGATATCGCGGCCGACGTAGAACACGCGATGCCGATAGTTCGTATGAGGCGGATCACCCGCGGCCACCCGGTCGGTGAGAAAATGCACCAGGACAACGCCGGGCCTCCTGATTTGCTCCAAGGCATCGACCAGAGTCCGCGGAGTGGCGCAGGCGGTGCCGACGAAGACCTTGTCGCCCGGGCTCACCACCGAGACCGCCTCCGCAGCCGAAACCTGGCGGTCACGCCAGTCGACTGCCATCTCGACACTCATGCGGAAATCCAAGGCTACCGCGGGCTGCGATGCGCCGATGACAGGGACCCGAACGACATCGAACGCGGAAGCAGAGACGTCGTGCTTTTGCCGCGGTTGGCAGAAGGTGGGGCGCTCCCGCGACCCCCTCACGGGCACGACCCGGTCGTCGCACTCACAGCTCGCCGAGCGCCGTCGCGACGGCCTTCCTGCGCGGGACGAGCGAGCGTCCGCTCAGCCGCCCGACCGACTGCTTGGCAGGGACGACTCGCAGGAGTGCACGCGGCGAGTGCTGCTCCTCGACGAAAGGAGTAGTGGGCAACATTGTCGTTGCTAATCGGCTCGGTCTGGCAGCGGTCCGACGAACTCGACCCCGTAATCCTTACTCGCCTGCTTGATCTGTGAGCCTTGGACCGATTCGAGCGGCGGCAAGCCCCCAGGTCGCGACGCGTGGGTGATCGCGCGGTAGAAGTGCCCATGTCGCGGCGTCGTGAGGATGAGGTAGCGCGCGTTTTCCGACTCGACTCGGAAGCCGTGGATGGTTCCGCCGGGTATGTGCGCGAAGGAGCCGGCCGGCGCGCGGACCCCCGAGTGTTCACCGAGATAGAGCGTGATCTCGCCCTCCAATACGTAGAACGACTCCATGTCGTCGCGGTGCCGATGTAGCGGGACGCTTTCCCCGCGACTGGCGTGCTCGTCGACGAGGCAGAATGCTCCTCCCGTCTGCTCCCCTGTGGCAAGAAAGTATGTGGACGTTTCGCCCATCCACCGCAGCTCACCCTCCTTGGGTTGGTAGAGGTATGCGCCGACTGCATCACCCATGGTGACTCCCCTTGGTTGACGAGGCCGCAGGCACACTAGACCTAGTCAGCTAGCGGCAAGCTTGGTAGTGCCCTGATGGACAGGTTCGTTCCGGCCAGCCGCCGGTAGGGCTCACTTGACAGTCTGAGCCTTCGGTGGCTGCCCACTTGATACCTGGGAACGCTCCGACGCGGACCGTCTGAGTGCGCGGGCCGTCAGCGCAGCGCGTGTGATTTCGCTAGAAGTTCGCGCGCCACGCGGGTCGTCAGCCACGCCGCCGCCGGCCTTTTCGCGAGCCAGCGGGCCTCCTCGGCCCACGCCCACGCCCGTGCAGCCGCCAACGCCGCTTGGCCGCCACGCGCGTCGTTCGCCGCAAACCAGCTCAGAGCCGACTGCAGTGAGTCGAGCACAAGCGGCTCGGGCAGGTCCGGGAAGACCTCGGCCGGCGGGGGACCGGCGAGAGCACGCCCGGCATCTCGGCCGATCGCCACATCGAGCACGAACCAGAAGCGCGGGTCTTCGCTCGGATCGAAAGCCACGTGCTGAGACATGCGCGGCCCGGTGTTGAGATTGAGCTGGAAGGCCGGGCCAAGCGGGTCGGCAAGATCCTCCCGCGCGTACAGAACGAGCTCGAGGCCGCGCACCGGGCACGCGAGCGCGGGGTGCGAGAGCCGGACGGCCAGGGCTTCGCGTTCCGCGCGAGCGAGTCTGACAGTCGTCACCACCTGGACGTCGAGGTCACTCGTCGCGGGATCGAAATCACCGAGCGCGCCCGAGCCGAACAGCCATGCCCCGACCAGCCGGTCGCCGAGCGCGTCGCGTAGCTGTGCGACCAGTACAGCAAGGTAGGTCTCCACGTCATCGTCGAGCACAACCCCATTCTTGCGTGACGACGAGGGGGCGGGCGTGATCGCGCATGTGATCCGCGAGCTCAAGGGCGAGCCGACCGTCAGCGCAGAGGAACAGATCGGAGTGTCCGCCGCAGCCCGGTCAAAGAGAAGGCCGTTTGACCTCTACAGGCATCGGAGCGCACCCAGCATCCGTATACGCCTGGTATACGTCGGGCCGGTTGGTGACAGCGCGAGTGAAAGCCACCTTTCGCTCTGTGACTGAGATAGCTCCGGATGGATTCGAACCATCGACCTCACGATTATGAGTCGAAGGTCGGGGGCGGCGAGCGGTCACCGCAGCGTCGCGATCCCCGATTGCCAAGCGGAATCCGGCGGCAACGGCCGACCGCCGATGGACACCCGCCGCGAACCCGGTGTTCGCACCGTGTTCGCAACACGGGGGCGAACTTCCCACGCCGGCGTCCGTCACCTGGCAGCGGCTCATCCTTGCCGTGGCGGGCGCGAGCGGGTTCCGCCGCCCACGCGGTGACCAGCGCGAAAGCAGCTTTGCACCCCGCGCCCCCGCGTGAGAGGGTAGAAGCGCCCCGCGAGGCCAGCCCCGCCCGCGGCATCGCAAAACTCACCGAAGGAGGTAGTGACGTGCGTCTCCTCTTCGCACATCGTCCTTCGCCAGCGATGGTCGTCGCCTGCATTGCGCTGCTCGTTGCGCTGGGCGGTACCTCGTACGCGATCCAGGCTCTGCCCAACAACAGCGTCGGTACCAAGCAACTCAAAAACAATGCAGTCACCGCGAAGAAGATCAAGAACGGGGCGGTCAACTCAAACAAGGTCCCGAACGGCTCGCTGTTGAGCGCCGACTTCCAGGCGGGGCAACTGCCGGCAGGTCCGCAGGGCGAGCGGGGGCCGCAGGGGTCCGCCGGACTGCCCGGACCGAAGGGCGACACAGGCGCGAAGGGCGACAAGGGCGACAAGGGCGACACCGGCGCGCAGGGCGCAACCGGTGCGACCGGCACACAAGGGCCGAAGGGAGACACCGGTTCGCAGGGCGTCCAGGGTCTGCCGGGGACACCGGGCTCGAAGTGGTGGACGGGACCGGGTGCCCCGCCTGCGGCGACTGGCGTTGTGGGCGACTACTTCCTGCGCGGCGACACCGGCGACTATTACGAGAAAACGGGACCGACCATTTGGTCGGTTCGTGGCTCCCTGAAGGGGCCGACGGGCGCGACCGGTCCCCAGGGGCCGCCGGGTCCGGTCAATCAGGTGGTCGGAGTGGTTCTGTCCAACTGCACGCTGCAAACCCCCATATCAGGCGTAACCGTGACGGCCAACGGAACGAACGGCTGCACGATCACATTCGCCGGGAGTCGTTTCACGAACACGCCGATTCTCATGTTGACGTCGATCAACGCTTCCGGTGGCAACCCGACCTCGATCACGGAACAGTTCTCGAGCCCGAATTGGACTGCGAGCTACACGTACGCATCGTCCCCACCCCCCATCGTCAACTTCATCGCCAGTCAGCTGAGTCGGTGACCGGCGCGAGGGTGCGGGACCCGTGCGGCCCCGCGCCCCCGCCGAACCCCGGGCGATGGCGTAGCCCGGCCTGACTGGATGCGCCAGGCCGGGTCCGTCCGACGCTCAAGGGACGTCGCTCAGGCGGAGATGATCGCTCCGCCGGGGACGATGCCCCCCAGGAGTGCCACGTTCGACACGCTCGTGAAGACCTCCGACGTCGGGCTGGCCGGTGCCTTCACGCCCTCGCTGCCGACCTGCGTGCCTGCGTTGGCCTGTTCCAGCAGATCCCAGATGACGCCCTGGGGCCGCCCGCTGGTGCTCGGTGCCTTCGCGCCCTGGCTGCCGTTCTCGCGGACGCCGACGGCGGCAACCGCTGTGGCCGCTCCGCCGTAGTCCCAGTCCATGACGATGTAACCCTCGGCATTGGTCGGCGCCTTCACGCCCTCGCTGCCGACCTGCGTGCCGAGCGCGTTGGGCTCCAAGCCGGTCACCTCACCGCGATCGGCTGCGCCCTCGTGCTCGGTGAGGCCGAACGTGTTCAGCTCGAACACCTCGGCGGTCGCGATGCTGAGCTGCGAGACATCGTCGGCAGCGCCGAGTTGAGTGGAGGCTGGCCCGGCCTTGGCCGGTGCCTTCACGTTCATGTCGAGCGTCTCGGTGGTGCCAATCTCGATCGCGCTGGCGGGTACCGCCGCCGCGAGCAGTCCCGCCACGACGCCGAGGGTTGCGACTGACCGCTTGATGGTGGTGCTGAACATGATGTGTGCCTTCCTGTGCTGGGGTGCTTGTCGGCGGGTATGACCCCCGGCCGGCCGCGCAGGTTGGATGGATGCGAAAACCGGCAGCCGGGACGCGTGCCGTGGCGGGCGCGGGCGGGGCGGCTACGGCCGTTCCCGCGCCGCCGCCGAATCCGTCGAGCGGGCGGCGTAGCCTGGACCGCACAACCGAATAGCCGACCGATCGTAAGGCGGTCGCCCCGGCGTAGACGCCGATCAGCGCAAGGGGCCCTCACACCGACAGCCCCCCCGCTCCATCGAGTCAGGGCCGGGCCACCGAGGACGAATCGGATCCCAAGGGATGCCGATCCCGAACCTCGCAAGGTCGGCACGACGTCAAGAAGCCACAGAAAGGCAGTCGTGCCATGAACGATTCCGTCCGCCTAGCCCAGGAGGCGCAGGCCATTTTCAAGGCGGCCGACGCCAACGGCCGCCCCCTAACCGCCGACGAACGCGTCCACGTCGAGGACCTGCTTGAACGGGCGACCGACGCCCACAACCTTGAAACGAAGATGGCCGACATGGGCGACCGGCTAGGCGCCCCCGACGCATCCGCCGGGTTCGACCCGCCGTTCGGCCGGCAGGGACCCGGCGACGTGTTCATCCAGTCGGCCGGCTACAAGGCGATCAAGGACCCGACCGCCCGGTCGCAGACGTGGTCGTCCGGGATGGTCGACGTCACCACCGGCGGCCCCGCCCTCAACATGAAGGGCACCCTGCTCGAAACGACCGCCGGCGGCCCCGGCGGCGGGCTCGTGCCGCCGTACAACGAGCCCGGCATCGTCAGCAAGCTGTTCGAGCCGCTCGGTGTGTCCGACCTGTTCGGCCAGTCGCAGACCACCGGCGGCCAGGTGCGCTACGTGAACGAGGGCACCGCGACGTCCGGCGCCGCCGGGGTGGCCGAGGCCGCCGCCAAGCCCGAGTCGACGCTCGTGCTTCAGCGAGGTCGTCGAGCCGGTCCGCAAGATCGCGACGATCCTGCCGATCAGCGACGAGATGCTGGAAGACGCCCCGTCGGTCCAGGCGTACCTGAACGGCCGCCTTTCCCTGTTCGTCCGCATCGAGGAGGAGCGCCAGCTGCTCCGTGGCGTGGGCGGCGGGTCGAACGAACTGGTCGGGATCGTCGGCCGGTCCGGGGTCAACACCTACAGCCGCGGCACGGACGACAACAGCGTCGCGTTGGCGAAGACGATCGCGAACACGGCAGGCAGCGCCAACTTGGCGCCGGACGGGATCGTCATGCACCCGTCGAATTACCTCAGCACCCGGTTGCTGCGCGACAACGCCGGCACGGCGGGCGCGTACCTTGGCGGCGGCCCGTTCGGGCAGCCCTACGGCGGCCCGTCCGTCGGGCTGTTCGGCGCCGCGATCTGGGGCCTGCCGGTCGTTGTTGAACAGCACCATCGGGCTGGGCACCGCCCTGGTCGGGGCGTTCGGCCTGGGCGCCCACGTGTGGCGCCGCGGCGGCGTGTCGGTCGAGGCGTCCAACAGCCACTCGGACTACTTCATCGCGCACCACGTCCCATACGACCTACGGCACTCGTTCGCGTCGCTGCTACTCCACGAAGGCAGGTCGGTGATCTACGTCGCCCGGCAACTGGGCCACGACGCCACCCTGACGCTCAAGACGTACGGGCACGTCATCGACGAGCTAGAGGACCAGCCCGCCGTCAAGGCCGAGGACGCGATCCGCGCCGCCCGCGACAAGGCGGCCGAGGCTTCGGCGCGGGTCGAGTCCTCGCGGTAGCGGGCGGGCGACGGGCGCGTTATCGAGGCGATTTGCGAGGCGGGCCCTCCGCCAACGGGGCGGAAAAGAACCCCAGCATGCTGCCGCACATGTAGTTGTCGAATGTAAGCCAGATCTGGCCCGCCGCCCTGCGACCGCGCCTGGTCACCTGGCCCTCGATGGACCTCTCACCGTCGCGGATAGTCCCCGGGTCGGGACCGTCGGGGATCTTCTCCCTGTGGTCGAAGTCCGGGCTGTCCTGCAAACCAAAGCCCGGTTTCCAGTTGATGTCAATCGTCCTCGCGAAGCTGGCCGTGGCAACTCCCTCGGCTCCCTCGTATCCGTCGCAGTCGTAGCTGTAGGTGACTGAAACGTTCTTCAACTTCCTCGGCTTGCCGTTCCTGACGATGACGGTCATCGAGATCTTGGAGTCCTGGTCAACGAACTCCCGATCAAGGCTGTGAAGCTTGCCGGTGATCGTGAACTGTCGGCCGGTGGCGCTCGGAACGACGAGAAGAACCGCGAGTCCAACTGCGATCAGCACCAGACCCGCCCGCTTGGAACGTTGGCTCATGAGCCCAGTAGAACATGCACCGGCTACGAGCGGCTCGATCTAGCCCGAATATCCGTCGCTTGAAATCACTCGCGGCGGGCCGGATTACGCTTGCAGCTGTCTTCGAACCGAAGTTCTCGAAGATCAGCCTTAGAAGCACCGAGGACGCCATCCGCGCCGCCCCGCGAGAACGTCGTCCAGCTGATCCTGGTGTTCGCACACAGTTCGCAGGCCGCCCGCCAGGTGATTCCGCTGTCGGGATCACCTGCCCCGCAATCCCGCTTCCGGTGCGGGTGTGCGGGGCGATAGCTCCGGATGGATTCGAACCATCGACCTCACGATTATGAGTCGTGCGCTCTCACCGCTGAGCTACGGAGCCGAGGGCGTCGAGTTTAGCCTTCACGCGGATGAGCGAGCCGCCGCTGCTGATGGCCGTGCCGAACGTGAGCGAGGGACGGGATCTCGCCGCGCTCGAGGCGATCGAGCGCTCGCTTGCGCCCGCGCGCTTCCTCGACCTGCACACCGATCCGGATCACCACCGCGCCGTGTTCACGCTCGCGGCGCGCCAGGGGGAGATGGCCGCAGCGTTGCTGAACCTCGCGCAGGGCGGCCATCGAGCGGATCGACATCTCGGCCCACGAGGGCATCCACCCGCACGTCGGCGCGCTCGACGTGATGCCGGTCGTCTCACCTCGACGACGAGCGCCGCGGCGCCGCCTGCGCCGAGGCGCTCACGGCGGCGGGGCTCGTGGGGGAGGAGCTCGGGGTTCCCGTCTTCCTCTACGGCGAGCTCGCCACGCGCCCGGAGCACCGGGAGCGTGCGGACATCCGCCGCGGCGGGCCGAAGGAGCTCAAAGAGCGCATCGAGTCCGGCGAGCTCGTCCCGGACTACGGCCCGCGTCGCGCCCACCCGACCGCAGGCGCCGTGCTCGCCTCGGCGCGGCCGCCGCTCGTCGCCTTCAACGTCGACCTGACCAGCGACGACGTGGAGCTGGCGAAGGCGATCGCCGCGGACCTGCGCGAGTCGGGCGGTGGCCTCCCCGGCGTCAGGGCGCTCGGCCTTTACCTCGAGGACCGCCACCGGGCCCAGGTCTCGACCAACGTGCACGACCACCGCGCGACGCCGCTGCGCGAGATCGTCGAGCGCGTGCGCGGGCGCGCCGAGGTCGCCGAGGCGGAGCTGATCGGCCTCGCTCCGCGGGCCGCGTTCGAGGGCTTTCCCGAGGACGTGCCGCTGCGCGGCTTCGATCCCGAGCGCCATCTGATCGAAGAGGCGCTCGCGGCCATCATGTAACGTCGATCCGCCTCATGGCCCAGACCAAGCGCAAGCGCACCCGCAAGCACCGCGGCACTCCCGCCGGCACGATCGAGCGAGCCGGCCGGACCGGCCGTCCTCAGACGCGCGAGGACGCCAAGGCGGTGGCGCGCCAGCGGCGCGGCCAACGGCTCGACAGGCCGCCCACCTGGAGGGCGGCGGTCAACCGCGCAGCGATCGCCGCGGCGGTGTTCGGTGTGATCCTGGTCGTGCTGTTCAAGCGCCCCCCGGCCGCGGGCGCCGCCCTCGCCGCGCTCATGTTCCTGCTCTACATCCCGCTCGGCTACGGCACCGACACGATGATCTACCGCTACCGCCTTCGCAAGAAGTCGCAGGGTCGCTAGCCGTGGACGTGCGCATGTTCACGGTCGGCCCCGTCGCCGAGAACACCTTCATCTTCCGCCGCGACGGCAGCGACCGCGCCCTGATCGTCGACCCCGGCGACGAGGCCGGCAGGCTCCTCGGCGCGATCGACGAGCTCGGCGTGACGCTCGACGGCATCCTCCTCACCCACACGCACTTCGATCACGTCGGCGCGGTCGCCGAGGTGGCGAGGGCCACGGGCGCCGAGGTGTGGGTGCCCGAGATCGAGGCGTTCGTGCTCGCGGACATCAACCGCTTCGTCCCGTGGTCGGGCTTCGGCCCGTTCGAGTCCTACGACGCCGAGCACACGCTGAGCGGCGGCGAGCAGCTCGAGCTGGCCGGCTTCGAGATCGACGTCCTGTTCACGCCCGGGCACAGCCCGGGCCACGTGACCTTCTCGATCCCGGACGAGTCCGCGATCTTCTCCGGCGACGTCCTCTTCCAGCAGTCGATCGGCCGGACCGACCTGCCGTACGGCGACCACGGGACCCTGCTCGAGTCGATCCGCATGCTGATCGACACGCTTCCCGCCGGAGACCGCCGTCTACCCGGGCCACATGGGCCTCACGAGTCTCGGCGCGGAGCGGGCCACCAACCCCTTCCTCGCCGAGCTGGCGAGGTGAGCTCGAGGCTCCAGGCGCCACGCGGGACCCAGGACGTCCCGCCGGCCGCCGCGCGACGCCGCCTGCGCCTGCTGCGCCTCAGCGAGGAGGTGCTCGGCCGGGCGGGCTACGAGCCGTTCGAGACGCCCGTCTTCGAGGACACCGAGCTGTTCGCGCGCGGAGTGGGGGAGTCCACGGACATCGTCCAGAAGGAGATGTTCACCTTCGAGGACAAGGCCGGGCGCTCGCTGACGCTGCGGCCCGAGGCGACCGCGGCCTTCTGCCGCGCCTACGTCGAGCACGGGATGCACAAGCTGCCGCAGCCGGTCAAGCTCTGGACCTGGGGCCCCTTCTTTCGGCACGAGGCGCCCCAGGCCGGACGCTTCCGGCAGTTCACCCAGCTGAACGTGGAGGCGCTCGGCTCCGACGCTCCGAGCATCGACGCCGAGCTGATCCTGCTGCTCTGCGAGATCGTCGAGCGGGCTGGGGCCGGCCCGGCGCGCGTGCGCATCTCGAGTCTCGGCACCCCTGAGACGCGCGCGGACTACATCGAGGAGCTGAAGCGTTTTCTTCGCGCGCGCGAGGACGAGCTCTCGGACGAGGTGCGCGCGCGGCTCGACCAGAACCCGCTGCGCGCCTTCGACGCCGACCACGAGGGCACCCGCGCCGTGATGGCCGAGGCGCCGCGCCTGCTCGATCGCCTCGACCCGGCCGACGCCGAGCACTTCGCCGAGGTCCGCGCGCTGCTCGACGCCGCCGGCCTCGCGTACGAGCTCGACTCCGCGCTCGTCCGCGGGCTCGACTACTACACGCGCACGGTGTTCGAGCTCGAGTCGCCGCGGCTCGGCGCGCAGGCCGCGCTCGGCGGCGGCGGCCGCTACGACCGCCTGATCGAGCAGCTCGGCGGGCCCGCCACGCCGGGCGTCGGCTGGGCGGCGGGCATCGAGCGCATCCTGCTCGCCTCGGAGCTCGAGCCGGAGGCCGACGAGCGCGTGTACATCGCGCTCGCCAAGCCGGACACGGTCGCCACGGCCTTCGCGCTCGCGCAGCGGCTGCGCGACGAGGGCATCCGAGTCGAGATCGAGCAGGCCGGCCGCTCGATGAAGGGACAGCTGAAGCAGGCCGACCGCATCGGCGCGCGCACCACCGTCATCCTCGGCGACGCCATCGACGTCAAGGACATGGCGAGCGGCGAGCAGCGCGAGGCGGCCGACGCCGACGAGGCCGTCGCCCTCGTCCGGGAGGCGTTCGCGTGAGGCCGCCGCGGGCCAACGACTACCGGACGAGGTGGGCGGGCGAGCTGCGCGCGGGCGACGTCGGCGACGAGCTGCGCGTGGCCGGCTGGGTCCACCGCCGCCGCGACCACGGCGGACTCATCTTCATCGACCTGCGCGACCGCACCGGCCTGCTGCAGCTCGTCTTCCGGCCCGAGGAGGCGCCCGAGGCGCACGCCGCCGCGGGAGGCCTGCGCGGCGAGGACGTGATCAGCGCCAGCGGCAAGCTCGTCCGCCGCGACGAGAGCGCGGTCAACCCGGACCTCCCGACCGGCGAGGTGGAGCTCGTCGTCTCCGCTCTCGACAAGCTCGCCGACGCCGAGACCCCGCCCTTCCAGATCGACGAGGACGATCCGGTGGGGGAGGAGCTGCGTCTGCGCTACCGCTACCTCGACCTGCGCAAGGAGGCCATGCGCGACCGCATGATCCTCCGCCACGACGTCGTCAAGGCGATCCGCGACACGCTCTCGGACGAGGGCTTCCTCGAGATCGAGACGCCGATCATGACGCGCTCGACGCCCGAGGGCGCGCGCGACTTCCTCGTCCCGAGCCGGCTCGTGCGCGGCTCCTGGTACGCGCTGCCGCAGTCGCCGCAGCTCTTCAAGCAGCTCCTGATGATGAGCGGGATGGAGCGCTACTTCCAGATCGCGCGCTGCTTCCGCGACGAGGACTTCCGCGCCGACCGCCAGCCCGAGTTCACCCAGCTCGACATGGAGATGGCGTTCGTGGACGAGGAGGACGTCCACGAGACGGTCGACCGGCTGCTCCAGCGCGTGCTCGCCGTCGGCGGCATCGAGATCTCGCTGCCGATCGAGCGCGTCACCTACGACGACGCGCTGCTGCGCTACGGCTCGGACCGGCCCGATCGGCGGCTCGGGGTCGAGATCGAGGACCTCTCCGACGTGTTCGGTGCGAGCGAGTTCAAGGTGTTCGCGGGCGCTGTCGAGAAAGGCGGCGTCGTGCGCGCGATCCGCGCGGGCGGCGAGTGGCCGCGCAGCCGCTTCGACGCGCTGACCGAGAAGGCCCAGTCGCTCGGCGCGAAGGGGCTCGCCTGGGCGGTCGTCGAAGAGGACGGCGGCTGGCGCTCGCCGATCGCCAAGTTCCTGTCGGAGGAGGAGATGAGCGCCGCCGGCGAGCAGCTCGGCGCGCGGCCCGGCGACGCGGTCCTGATCGTCGCCGACAGCCCGGCCGTCGCGGCGAAGGTGCTGGGCGCGCTGCGCCCCGAGGTCGCGGTGGGGAAGCCGCAGGGCCACGACATCTTCTGGGTGATCGACTTCCCGATGTTCGAGTGGAACGAGGACGAGCGCCGCTTCGACGCGCTCCACCATCCGTTCACGAGCCCCACGGGCGACCTCGACGCCGACCCGGGCACTTGGCGCAGCCGCGCGTACGACGTGGTGCTCGACGGCTGGGAGCTCGGCGGCGGCTCGATCCGGATCTCGACGCCCGACGTCCAGCAGCAGGTCTTCGACGCGCTCGGGATCGCCCCGGAGGAGGCGAAGGAGCGCTTCGGCTTCCTGCTCGAGGCGCTCACCTACGGCGCCCCGCCGCACGGCGGCATCGCGTTCGGGATCGACCGGATGGTGGCCCTGCTCGCCGGCGCCGCCTCGATCCGCGACGTGATCGCCTTCCCAAAGGCCGCCAGCGGCATCGACCCGCTGACCGGCGCGCCGGCGTCGGTCGACGCGGGCCAGCTGAAGGAGCTCGGAATCAGGCCGGAGCAGCCGCCGCCTAAGGCGCAGGCCTGAATATCGTCCCGCGGTCGATCACGGGCTGAAGCAGCTCCTGGTCGAAGTCGTCCTCGAGCTCCTTCGCCAGCTGCCCGGGATAGCCGAGCCGCTCGCGCACGTCCGCGCTCATGAAGTAGCCCCCCGCGATGGCCGTCGTGAGCGCCTCGAAGAGCGGCGGATCGTCGGCCTGGAGGCGCTCGATCTCGGCGGCCGGATCGCGGCCGCGCGCCGCCGCGGTGAGCTCCGCGAGCGGCTCCTCGAGGTCGGCCCGCACGGCCAGCACCTCGTCGAGCAGCGCTCCCGCCGCGCCCGCCTGGCTCGCCGAGGGCATGCCGTCCGCCTCGGGGATCAGGGCGTCGGCGAGCGCCGACAGGGTCTCGCGGTCGATCACGCGGCCACCCGCTGGTCGCGACGGGCCTCGACCAGGTGCTCGGCGGAGCGCAGCGCGAGCGCGGCGATCGTGGCGGTGGGGTTCATGCCCGACGAGGTCGGCCAGACGGAGCCGTCGAAGATGAACAGGTTCGGCACGTCGTGGCAGCGGCCCCAGCGGTCGACCACCGACGTCGCCGGGTCGTCGCCCATCTTGCAGGTCCCGAGGATGTGCCAGCCGGTGGCCTCGATGAAGGGGGCGATGATCACGTCGTAGGCGCCGGCCGCGAGCAGCGATTCGCGCGCGCGCTCGCGGTGGAAGGCCATCATGCTCTGCGAGTTCTCCGAGTTGGCGTAGTCGATCTTCACGCCGGCGATGCCGTGGGCGTCCGGGGTCGAGCGGTCGAGCGTCACGCGGTTGGATTCCTCCGGGAGGTCCTCGGCGATGATCCCCCACATCGCCGAGCGGCCGAGGCGCCGCTTGACCTCCCGGTGGAATCCCTCCCCCCAGACTGCGTTCTCCTCGCCCCATGGATAGGAGCGTGTCATCGAGAGCGGCCCGCCGGTGGGCTGGAGGCCCCACTTGGCGCCGCGCACGAATCCGCGCGACTCGTCGGTCTCGTAGAACTCGAGCGAGTGGATGTGCTGCCCCCAGACGCCCTGCCAGCTCTCCAGGTCCTCGTCGAACAATCCGGTGACGGTGCCGAACGGGTGCAGCATCAGGCGCCTGCCCACCAAGCCGGACGAGTTGGCGAGCCCCTCCTCGCCCTCTCCCGAGAGGAACAGCAGCCGCGGCGTGCCGATGCCGTTCGCGCAGAGGATCGTGACCCCGGCGCGCTGGACGTGCTCGTTGCCGTCGGCGTCGAGGTACTCAGCGCCCTCGACGAGGCCGTCGTCGCGCACGATGAGGCGGCGCACGCGCGAGCGGATCCGCAGCTCGACTCCGGCTTTCTGATTGACCGGCCAATAGGTGCGGTCGACGGTGGCCTTGGCGCCGTCCGCGCAGCCCCACAGGCAGGTGGCGCGCTGGACGCATGCGTTGAGCGCGCCGTAGGGCCGGGTGGCGATCGCGTTCGGCCCGGGCCACCAGTGCCAGCCGAGCTCGTTGTGCGCGCGGGCCACGCGCCGGCCCATGGGAGAGAGGGGCACGGGCGGCATCGGCGGCCCCTCGCCGGGCGGGAAGGCCGTGTCGTTCGGATGCCCGGACACGCCCCAGTCCCTCTCCACGCGCACGTAGAAGGGCTCGAGCTCCTCGTAACCCAGCGGCCAATCATCCGCCACGCCATCGAGCGAGCGCACGCGGAAGTCGGACGGCAGGTTGCGCTGCCAGTGCGCCGCGTACACGACGGAGCCGCCGCCGACGCCGTTCCACATGAGCGCGGTGATGTCCGAATCAGAATCGTCGATCGGGTAGTCGCCCGGGCCGTCGCGCGCGTTCGGGTCCCAGGCCCAGTACTGCCCCGAGGTCAGCTCGAAGTCCGGGTGGGCCGAGCGCGCCCGCTCGTAGTCGGGCCAATCGCCCTGCTCGAGGCACACGACCGACATGCCCTCCTCGGCGAGCCGCTTGGCCGTGACGGCGCCGGACGGGCCGGCGCCGATGATCAGCACATCAGGGTCCGGCATCAGTACGGGTACTCGACGGGCGTGCGCTGCACGCCGATCCAGCGCCGCTCCGTGAACTCCTCGAGGTTCGCCTCGCCGCCCGAGCGCCCGCCGAGGCCGGACCGCCCGACGCCGCCGAACGGCACGTGCGCCTCGTCGAGCGCGGTCGTGTCGTTCACGTGCACCATTCCCGACCGCACGCCCTCCGCGAACGCGAGCCCGCGCGCCGGCGACCCGCTGTACACGGCGTTGACGAGCCCGTAGGGGGTGTCGTTGACGAGCGCGAGCGCCGCGGCGTCGTCGTCCACCGCGATGACGGGCGCGACCGGCGCGAAGATCTCCTCGCTCCACACCGGCATCTCCGGCGTCACGTCGACCACGACGGTCGGGCGGTAGAAGAGGCCGTCGTGGGTGCCGCCCTCGACCACGCGGGCGCCCATCGCCACGGAGTCCTCGACGATCTTGTGCCCGCGCTCGACCTGGGCCTCGGAGATCATCGGGCCGAGCCCGACGGCGCCCGAGCTCGGGTCGCCGACCTCGATCCCGCGCGCGCGGTCGGCCATCCGCTCGACGTAGTCGTCGAACAGGCTGCGGGCCACGATGTGGCGGCCCGCGGTGATGCAGGTCTGGCCCGAGTAATGGAAGGAGGACCAGGCGCCGATCATGCTGGCCTGGTCGAGATCGGCGTCGTCGAGCACCACGTACGCGTTGTTGCCGCCGAGCTCGAGCGAGACGCGCTTGAAGTCCCCGGCCGCCTGGATCGCGATCTCGCGGCCGACGGCCGACGAGCCCGTGAAGTGGATCATGTCGACGTCCGGGTGCGCCACGAGCTTGCGGCCGGTGTCGTCGTCGCCGGGGAGTCCCTGGAAGACGCCGGGCGGTGCGCCGGCGTCGGCGAACAGCTCCGAGATCAGCAGCGCGCCCGTGAGCGGCGTCTCGGGCGCCGGCTTCAGGAGGACCGTGTTGCCGAGCGCGAGCGCGGGCGCGATCACGCGGAAGCCGAGCACGATCGGGAAGTTCCACGGGGTGATCGCCGCGACGACCCCGACCGGCACGCGCTGGACGATGCTGAGCTTGCCGGTGTTGTGGGAGGGGAGCACCTCGGCGGTCGCGCGCGACGTGAGCGCGGCCGCCTCGTACAGCTCGTTCTGCGAGGCGCCGACCTCGTACTCCGCCTTGCCGGGGATGCCGCCCGTCTCCCGCACGATCAGCGCCGTGATCTCCGCGGCTCGGTCCTCGAGCAGCCGCGCCACGCGCCGCAGCAGGCCCGCCCGCTCGTCGTAGCCGAGCGCGGCCCAGCCGGGCTGCGCCCGCTTCGCCGCGCGCACGGCGCGGTCGACGTCGGCCTCGGATGCGACGCCGGCCTGCGCCAGCTCCTCGCCCGTCGCCTTGTCCGTGACGGGCGAGCGGCGCCCGCCGTCGGGCTCCGTGAACTCCCCGTCGACGAAGATCTTGCCGACCCATGGCTGCTGTGCCACATCGGTCGCCATAGCCGACACCTCCCTCCCCGGTTATCGTTTTCCATGACGCTATTGCCGGGGGTCGCGGGATGTCAAGCGAACAGACTGAAAACGTTTGCCGGAGAAGAGGGACGCGCTGAGCAGGCCGCGCTCATCGGGCTCGCTCGCCCACGTCGCGGAGGCGGCGGGCGTTTCGATCGCGACGGCGTCGCGCGTCCTGAACGGCTCGGCGCACCCCGTCTCCGAAACCACCCGCGCGCGGGTGGCCGAGGCGGCGGCCGAGCTCGGCTACTCCCCGAGCGCGCTCGCGCGGGCGCTCGTGACCCAGCGCAGCCGCATCATCGGCGTGATGGTGGGCGACATCCAGGACGCCTACTTCGCCGAGATAACGCGCGGTGTGGAGGACGTGGCGGCCCGCGCCGGCTACATGACGATCGTCTGCAACGCCGACCGCCGCACCGAGGTCGAGCTGGCACAGGTCGCCATCCTCTGCGACTACCAGGCGGAGGGCATCGTCTTCGCCGGGAGCGGGTACATCGACGACCCGCGCGGCCCCGAGCTCGGCATCGCGGTCGAGCGGGCCCGCGAGCGCGGCATCCGCGTGCTCGCGCTCGCCACGCGCGACTTCGCATGCCCGCGGATCGTGGCGGACAACCGCGCCGCCGCCTTCGACATCATCGACTACGTGCTGTCGCTCGGCCACCGGCGGATCGCGTTCATCGCCGGGCCGGCGGGCCTTTACGCGAGCCGCGACCGGCTCGACGGGTACCGCGAGGCGATGGCGGAGGCGGGCGCCGAGCCGCTCGTCGTCGAGGGCGACTTCTCCTACGGGCGCGGTTACGCGGCCACCCTCCAGATGATCGCCGAGGCGGAGCCGCCCGACGCGATCGTCGGCGCCAACGACGAGACGGCCGTGGGCGCGCTCGCCGCGCTGCGCCAGGCGCGCATCGAGGTGCCGGCGCGGATCTCCGTGGCGGGCATGACCGACACGCGGCTCGCCCGCTTCAGCGACATGACGACCGTGAGCGTCCCCATGTACCAGTTCGGCGCCGCCGCGGCGAGACGCGTCGTGATGGCGGGGGAGACCCAGCTCGAGACGGTGCTTCCGCACCGGGTGGTGCCGCGCTCGACGACCGCACGGCGCAGAGCGCCGGACTGAGCTCGGCGCCCTCTCCAGTGGTGGACAATCGGAGCTCCTCGTCCACAGGGAAGGAGCCTCGATGCCCGCCCGCACCGCCCGCCGCCTCGTCCTCCTCGGCGCCCTCACACTCGCCGCCGCGGCCGCCCACTCCGCTCCGGCACTCGCCGTCTCGCCGTGTGCGACGTCGAACGACACGTGCGTCGTGACGCCCCCGACCTCCGGCCCCCGGTGGGTCACGGTCCCCGGCTGGGAGAACGGGTTCGACGGCGAGGCGACCTATCTGCTGGGCTGTCCCGGAAACTCCAGGGTCGGCGGCGCCGACTGGACCGCTCCTGCGAACAACGAGCTGAACGTCGACCTCAGTCTGTTCCAGGACGGCTGGCCCTCTCCGGAGGGAAGCTTCTTCGCCACGAACTCGTCCACGCAGCCGTCGACGTTCGCGCCGTACCTCGGCTGCGTCGGCGCGTCGTCCAGTCGCGTCGCGAGGGGCGCGGCCGGGGGCGACGCCGTCACGCATCGCGTGAAGACACTCCGGGTCCGTCCGGCCACGGACGTGACCGCGTCGGCCGCGTGCCGCGAGGGCGAGCGCAATCTGCGCGGCGGTGCGGCGGTGGTGTTCGACTCGCGGCCCACACGCGCGGAGCTGCGCGATCACGACTACCGCTACAGGGCCGGCGCCCACCGCGTCCGCGTGGCGCTCAGCGCCGGCAGGACCGTCGGCGACGACGAGATCGTCACCCTCCAGGTGCACGCCGTCTGTCGCGAGGACGCGACGACTACGAGCGCTCGCTGAAGCTCCGCCTGACCGTCGCCATCAGCTCCGCCGCAGGGAGCTCGGCGAGGGCGGGGTTGATCACCTCGACCTCGATCGGACCGTCGTAGCCGGCGGCGTCGACGAGCCCGCGGAGGCGCGGCAGGTCGATCACGCCGTCGCCCATCATGCCCCTGCCGGCGAGCAGGTCGGGCGTCGGCACGAGCCAGTCCGACACGTGGTAGGCGAACACCCGCCCGGCCGCCCGTTCGAGCTGGCGCTCGAGGTCCGGGTCCCACCAGACGTGGTAGGCGTCCACGACGACGCCGACCTCGGCGGCGTCGAAGCGCTCGGCGAGGTCGAGCGCCTGCGCGAGCGTCACCACCACGGAGCGCTCGGCGATCATCATCGGGTGAAGCGCCTCGATGCCGAGCCGCACGCCATGCTCGGCGGCGTACGGCACGAGCCTCTCTATCCCCGCGAGGACCTGGGCGCGCGCCGCGCCGAGATCGCGGTCCGGAGCGCCGGGCCGCACACGAGCACGAGCAGGTCGGTGCCGACGGCGGCGGCCTCTTCGACGGCGGCGCGGTTGTCGTCGTCGCGCTCGCGCCGCGCGGCGGCGCCCCGTGCGGGGAAGAACCCGCCGCGGCAGAGGCTCGACGCGCGCAGCCCCGCGGCGCGGATCCGCTCGCCCGCGTCCGGGACGAGCTTGTGGCGCCACGGGGCGAGCCAGCCGATCCCCGCCTCCGCGCAGGCCTCGATGACCTCGTCGAGGTCGAGGTGGTCGGCGGTGATCTGGTTGAAGGAGAGCCGTGCCGGGTCGACGCTCACTGGTCGACCCCGGCGACCGTCAGCAGGCGCCGCATCCGCTCGCAGGCGAGCGCGGGGTCGGCGAGCAGGCCGGCCCCGTCGGCCAGCCTGAGGAGCTCGGCGAGGTGGACGAGCGTGCGCGCGCCCTCCTGCCCGCCGATCATGCGGAAGTGGCGCTGGTGCCCGTTCAGCCAGGCGAGGAAGACGAGGCCGGTCTTGTAGTGATAGGTGGGGGAGGCGAACAGCCTGCGCGCGAGCGGCACGGTGGGGGCGAGGAGCTCGGCGAAGCGGGCCTCGTCCCCGGCGTCGAGCGCCTGCAGCGCGGCCGAGGCGGCCGGTGCGATCGCGTCGAACACGCCGAGCAGGGCGTCGCTGCCCGCGGCGATCAGCGCGGGATAGTTGAAGTCGTCGCCCGTGTAGAGCCGCACGCCGTCCGGCAGCGCGTCGCGCAGCCGCAGCTCGAGCGCGTCGTCGAGCAGCGAGAGCTTGATGCCGTCGACGCTGCCCGCGTTCTCCGCGATCAGCCCGGTGACGACGTCGAGCGCCTCGTAGGGGTCGGCCGCGCCCCAGTAGCCCGCGAGCGCCGGGTCGAACATCTCGCCGAGCCAGTGCAGGATCACCGGCCGCCCGGCCCGTCCCAGCACGGCGTCGTAGACGCTGCGGTAGTCGGCCGGCCCCTCGGCCGCCGCCGCGAGCGCGCGGCTCGCCATCACGATCGGCTGGCAGCCCTGCTCCTCGACGAAGGCGCACTGCTCGAGGTAGGCGTCGCGGATGCTCCCGAGCGAGGCGGGCCCGCCTGCGGGCAGCTGGTCGGTCCCGGCGCCTGCCGCCAGCCGCCCGCCCGACTCACGCGCCGCGGCAGCTGATCGCTTGATCAGCTCGCGCGCCTCGGGCCAGCCGAGCCCCATCCCGCGCTGCGCCGTGTCCATCGCCTCGGCGACCCCGAGCCCCCACGACCACAGGTGGCGGCGATAGCCGAGCGTCGCGTCCCAGTCGATCGCCGCAGCGGCGGAGTCGCCGCCCGCGAGCGGGTCCGCCACCACGTGCGCAGCGGCGAGGAAGGCGCGTGAGCGGAGCGGGTCGCGCGGGCGCTCGAACTGCGCGGGCGCGCCGGGCACGAACTGCTCGAGCGAGCCGTCGGCGCGGGGCAGGAGGAGCGCGGCGGCCGACGACACGCTCACGCCGGGCAGCTCCGGGACCTCGAGCATCCGCCGCTCGCGCCAGGAGCGCTCGGCGAGCTCGGCGAGCTGGATCCCGCGCGCGCCCTCGAACAGGTCCCAGGGGAACGGGTCGCCCGCCACCACGTGGCGCAGGAAGAGCTCCCACTGGACCTTGAAGCCGTTGTCGTAATGAGCCTCGGTCCGGGGGCCTCGCTCCAGCCCGCTCGGAAGTCGATCGGATTCGGCACGTCGGGGTTCCAGATCGCCACCGGGGTGGCAGCCGCGGGTCTGGATCCTGCACTCGCGCAGGCCCGCCACCGCGCTGCCGTCCGTGCCGTCGACCTGCAGCTCGAACAGCTCGTCGCGGTCGACCCGCACGCACCACGACGCGTTGATCTGGGCGACGATGCCGCCCTCGAGCTCGAACGTCGTGTACGCGGCGTCCTCGGCCGTCGCCTCGTAGCGCTCGCCCTGCTCGTTCGTTCGCTCCCCGATGTGGGTGGCCGCCAGCGTGTAGACGCCGCGCACCGGCCCGAACAGGTCGTCGAGCACGTACTGCCAGTGCGGCAGCATGTCCGCCAGGATGCCGCCGCCGTCCTCGGCGCGGTAGTTCCACGAGGGCCGCTGGCCGGGCGGCTCCGGCCCCTCGAACACCCAGTAGCCGAACTCCCCCCGCACCGACAGGATGCGCCCGAAGAAGCCGTCGTCGATCAGCGCCCGCGAGCTTGCGCAGCCCGGGGAGGAAGAGCTTGTCCTGGACGACGCCGTGCCTGACGCCCGCGTCGCGCGCCAGCCGTGCGAGGCGGAGCGCGGAGTCGAGCGTCGGGCGCGGACGGCTTCTCGCAGTACACGTGCTTGCCCGCCTCGATCGCGCGCTCCATGCCGTCGGCGCGCGCGGCCGTCGCGGCGGCGTCGAAGTAGATCTCGCAGGACGGGTCGCCGAGCGCCTCGTCGAGGCTCGTCGTGAAGCGCTCGATGCCGTGCGCCTCGGCGAGCGCGCGCAGCTTCGCCTCGCTGCGGCCGACGAGCACGGGCTCCGGCCAGATCGGCGGGCCGCCGGGCACCGCCACGCCGCCCTGCTCGCGGATCGCGAGGATCGAACGGACCAGGTGCTGGTTCGTCCCCATGCGGCCGGTCACGCCGTTCATGGCGATCCCGACCACGCGCATCCCGTCCTGCCGGGCGGCGGCAGCGGTTGTCGAAGCGTCCGTGCTCATCGGGCGGTAAACGTTTTCCGACTCTCGACCCTAGCCAGCGCACGACGCCGCTGTCAAGCCTGGCGCCGCGGCCTCGACGGTGGTAGCCTCGGCAACGGCCCGAGCCTGTACGCGAGCCGGCCGCACAAGTTGAGCCGAACACCACCGGGACGGGAGTCCCACTCGTGAGAGGGCCGTGGTCCCTCACGGAGGACACCCAACGCTTGCTCCGAACAGCAGGCCCAACTCCCGGCTCGGCAGCGGCAGGCTGGGGCCAGCCACCTGCAAACCTGCGCATCGCGGCGTCATCGGCGCCGGGATGTGCGGAGCACTATCCCGGCGCCTCTTCCTTGCGCTGCTTGGTTTTCGGTGGCTGGCCCCAGCCTGGGCGTTGGTGGAGGCGCGGCTACGCCGCGGCGGGAGCGGGGCGCTAGCGTTGCCTCCAGGTTTGCGCTCCTTTGCCGAGCATCTCGACGCGCCCTCTGGCCTGGGCGTTCTCGCCGACGCGCCCCACGCGGGCGCGGCCGGTGGCGCCCCCTGTGGCGACCTCATCCGCGTGAGCGTGCGCGTCGAGGGCGGGCGCATCGCCGAGGCGGGCTTCGACGCCGAGGGCTGTGGCGCGCTCACCGCCGCCGGCAGCGCGGTCGTCGAGCTCGTCGAGGGCGCGGCCTTCCTCGATGCGGCGCGCATCCGGGCGGACGACGTCGATGCCGCGCTCGGGGGGCTCGTTGCGCCGAAGCGCCACGTCGCGGAGCTCGCTGCGGACGCGCTTCACCGGGCGCTCGGCGCCGTCGCGCGCGCGGGTCTTCCGCGGCTCGCGCGGCGATCCGCGCCGCACGCTCGTCGCGATGAGCGGCGGGGTCGACAGCGCGGCCGCCGCTCAGCTCGCGCTCGACGCGGGCGACGACGTCGTGGCGGTGACGCTCGAGCTGTGGTCCGATCCGGCCACCGACGGCGAGCAGAGCTGCTGCTCGCCGCAGGCCGTCCAGGGCGCGCGCCGGCTCGCCCACGGCATGGGGCTCCCGCACGTGACGCTCGACGTGCGCGAGCGCTTCCGTGCCGAGGTGGTCGACGAGCTTCATCGACGGGTACGCGGCCGGGCGTACGCCCAACCCGTGCGTCCGTTGCAACGGCGAGGTGCGCTTCGACGCGATGCTCGGCGCTGGCGGACACGCTCGGCGCCGCCCGCCTCGCGACCGGCCACTACGCGCGCATCGCCCGCGACGTCAGAGGGCCCGCTCGTCCGGGCCGCCGCGGACCCGAAGCAAGGACCAGAGCTACATGCTCGCGAAGCTCGACCCGGCCGCTGCTCGACCGGCTCTCCTTCCCGCTCGGCGGGCTCACGAAGGACGCGGTGCGCGCGCTCGCGCGCGACGCCGGCCTGCCCGTCGCCGACAAGCGCGAGAGCCAGGACCTGTGCTTCGTCGCCGGCCTCGGCGGGCGCGCCTTCCTCGAGCGCCACGGCGGGCCGCGCCTTCGCCGCGCCGGGCGAGATCGTCGACCGCGACGGCGACGGTGCTCGGCCGTCACGACGGCCAGCACAACTTCACCGTCGGCCAGCGCCGCGGCCTCGGCGTCGGCGCGCCACGAGCCGCTCTACGTGCTCGAGCGGGACGCCGCGAGAACCGCGTGGTCGTCGGCCCCAAGGAGGCGCTCGCCACCACCCGCGTGGCACTCGACGACGCTCGCCTCCACCGCGACCCGGCCGAGGTCGAGACGGTGCGGCTGCGCTACCACTCCCGCGCGCTGCCCTGCCGTCGTCGCGGAGGCCGGCCGACGGCCGGCTCACGATCGAGCTCGCCGAGCCCGCGCACGCGATCGCGCCCGGCCAGCTCGCCTGCCTCATGCGTGAAGAGGCCGTCGTGGGGTACGGGACGATCGGGGAACCGCATTGATCGACCAAGCCGCGCGAATCGAGCTCGACGCGCCGCTCTCGGGCGACTTCCAGGCGGTGGTGCGCCTGATCATCGGAGGCATCGCCGAGCGCGTCGACTTCGCCTTCGAGGAGATCGACGATCTTCAGCTCGCCGTCGAGCGCCTGCTCGCCGAGGCGGGCGAGGTCGGCAGCGTCCGCCTCTCGTTCGAGATCGTCGAGGACGGCATCCGCACGCGCGTCGGGCCCGCTCAGCACGAGCGCGATCGCCGAGGCGCTCAAGGACGGCCCGTTCCGCCCGGGCGTGCTCACGCTGCGGCGCATCCTGCAGACCGTGGTCGACTCGTTCGGCGTCGAGCTCGCCGAGGACGGCCGCATCGTCGTCCGCCTCGTCAAGCGCAAGGGCGTCGCATGAACGTGCCCCAGCGCCGCCAGGACGTGTCCGGGGAGCGGGCCCGCGAGGAGGACCGCGAGCTGCTGCGCCGCTACCACGACCGCGGCGACATGACCGCGCGCGAGGACCTCATCCAGCGCCACCTGCCGCTGGTGCGCTCGCTCGCCCGCCGCTACGCCGGCCGCGGCGAGTCGCTCGAGGACATCGAGCAGGTCGGCGCGATCGGCCTGATCAAGGCGATCGACCGCTTCGAGCTCTCGCGCGAGGTCTCGCTCGCCACCTACGCGACGCCGAACGTCGTCGGCGAGATCAAGCGCCACTTCCGCGACAAGGGCTGGGCGATCCGCGTTCCGCGCGCGCTGCAGGAGCTGAACGCGTCGATGTCGGGCGCGATCGAGCGCCTCACCGGCCGGCTCGGCCGCTCGCCGAGCATCGCCGAGATCGCCGAGGAGCTGAAGACCACGCCGGAGGAGGTGCTCGAGGCGATGGAGGTCGGCTCCGCCTACTCGACGGTGTCGCTCTCCACCGGCCCGGGCGGCGAGGAGGACCTCGACCCGCTCGAGACGATCGGCGACGAGGACGAGGGCTTCGAGCGCTCGGAGCAGCGCGCCGCGCTCGAGCCCGCGCTCGACCGGCTGCCCCCGCGCGAGCGCGAGATCCTGCGCATGCGCTTCGAGGAGGGCCTGCCCGCAGACGCAGATCGCCCAGCGCGTCGGGCTCTCGCCAGATGCACGTCTCGCGCCTGATCCGCAAGTCGCTCGCAGGTGATGCGAGAGGAACTTCTGCGCTGCCCCCGGTGCGACCGGCTGACCGACGGCCGTTAAGGGCACATTTTGGTTTCGTTCAGCCTCGTCTGAACGGCCCGCCACGATGGGTACATTGCCGCCCGGCGGGCACACGGCTCGCCCATGCGACTTTGGAGGGAAGACTGAATGGGGAAGCACGGTAGACGTGCGCTGGTGCTGCTGCTCGCCGCCCTCTCGCTGTTCGTGATCGCCGCCTGCGGTGGCGACGACGACGACAGCGGAGACAGCGGCGGTGGCGGCGGCGGTGACGCCAAGAGCGGCGGCTCGATCACGATCTCGCAGACGTCGCAGCCGGACTACCTGGACCCGGCGCTGACCTACACGGTCAACGGCATCGAGCCGCTCTGGCTCGTCTACACGCCGCTCCTGACCTATCCGCGCACGGGCGACGCCGAGAAGGACTCGCGAGCTGATCCCGGGCCTCGCCGAGGACCTGCCGAGATCTCCGAGGACGGCAAGACCTACGAGCTGACGCTGCGCGAGGGCCTCAAGTACTCGGACGGCTCGCCCGTCAAGGCCTCGGACTTCGAGCACACGATCAAGCGCGTGCTCAACCTCGAGTCGGGCGGCTCGGCGTTCTACCTCGGCATCGACGGCGCGCAGGAGTACCTCGACGCCGGCGAGTGCGAGGGCGACATCAACGGGCATCGAGACCGACGACAAGACCGGCGAGATCACGATCAACCTGGCCGAGCCGGACGGCTCGTTCTCGAACGTGCTCGGCGATGTGGTTCGCCGGGCTCGTGCCGGGCGACACGCCGTGCAAGAACCTGACCGAGGACCCGCCCCCGGGCGTCGGTCCGTACAAGATCACCGAGTCGGTGCCGAACCGTCAGTTCGTGCTCGAGAAGAACGCGAACTTCGCGGACCTCGGCCCGGACATCCCGGCCGGGCAAGATCGACAAGATCACGACCAAGATCATCAAGAACGCCCAGCGCCAGGCCCAGGACGTGATCTCGAGCGAGCTCGACTACATGCAGGACCCGCCGCCGGCCGACATCAAGCCGGAGGTCGAAGGCGGAGTACTCGGACCGCTACCGCGAGGAGCACGACGGCGTCCACGTACTACATCTTCATGAACACGCAGGCTGCCGCCGTTCGACGACCCGAAGGTCCGTGAGGCGGTCAACTTCGGCCTCGACAAGCCGGCGCTGGCGCGCATCTTCGCGGGCGAGCTCGCGCCGGGCTGCTCGTTCCTGCCGCCCGGCCTGCCGGGCTACGACGAGGCGCTCGACATCGAGGACTGCCCGTGGGGCGACCCGAACGAGCCGCCGGACATCGAGAAGGCGCGGCAGATGATCAAGGACGCCGGCGTCGACGGGCACGGAGGTCACGGTCTACGGCAACAACGACGACCCGACCGACAAGGTCACCGAGGCGTACGCCGACCAGCTCAACAAGATGGGCTTCAACGCGACGCCGAAGATCCTCGACGGCGGCGTCTACTTCCAGACGATCGGAAGCGCCAAGACGAAGGCCCAGACCGGGTTCGCGAACTGGTTCCAGGACTTCCCGCACCCGAAGAACTTCTTCTTCCTGGTGGACGGGGAGTCGATCCAGCCGACGAACAACCAGAACTTCGGGAACGTCGACGACCCGGAGATCACGAAGGGCATCGCCGAGCTGAACCTGGAGCCCGAGATCACCGACGAGGTGGCCGAGCGACTGGGGCGAGCTCAACCGGACGCTGGTCGAGAGCGCGGCCGACGTCGCGCCCTACGGCCACCGCAAGCTCGCGACGTTCCTCTCAGAGCGGATGGACTTCGAGAACTGCTCGCGCTTCCACCCGGTGTACTTCAACGACTACTCGAGCTGGTGCCTGAAGTAGGCACAGGCTCGTAACTGCCATGACCAGGGGGAGGGTGCTTGGGCACCCTCCCCGCTGGGGTAGTGTGTCCTCCGAGGGAGAGGGAGCCTTCGGGCACTGATGGCCACCGAGCCAGCACTCGAGACAGACACTTCAGGGTCCCGGCCGCTTGGGAGCAGGAGGCGGAGCGCGAGCACGTCCACGGCGTGGGCCCGTGGCGGCTCGGGCTCGGCGGCTGCGCCGCAACAAGGTGGCGCTCGCGTTCGGGGTGCTCTTCATCCTGCTGGTGCTCGCCTGCCTGGCCGCCCCGCTGTGGGCCGACCACGTCGCCAAGACCGGCCCGAACGAGAACCACCTGTCGGACACGATCACGGTCGACGGCGAGACGAAGAACGTCGTCGAGCTCGACGGCGTCCCGATCGGGCCGCAGTGGCTCAAGGCCGACGGCAAGTTCTTCCTCGGCGCCGACCCCAACGGCCGCGACATCATGGTCCGGCTGCTCTACGGCGGTCGCAACTCGCTGATGATCGGGATCGCCGCGGCGCTCCTGACGACGATCCTCGTCGATCCTCCTCGGGGTGATCGCCGGCTACTTCCGGGGCTGGTCCGACGGCGTGATCAGCGCGCATTCTCGACATCATCTGGTCGTTCCCGGTGATCATCCTCGGCGTCGCGCTGGGCGTGGCGCTCGCGCTGGGCGGCCTGCAAGCTCGGGCCGATAACGATCTCGGGCGACTCGCTCCTGATCCCGATCCTGATCATCGGCGTGGTCTACATCCCGTACCTGGCGCGGCCGATCCGCGGGCGAGGTGCTGTCGCTGCGCGAGAAGGAGTTCGTCGAGGCCGCGCGCGCCCAGGGGCAGGGCCGATCGCGGATCATGTTCAGCGAGATCATGCCGAACCTCGCCTCCACGATGCTCGTCTTCTTCCCGCTGCTGATCGCGAACGCGGTCCTGCTCGAGGCCGCGCTCTCGTTCCTCGGCGCCGGCGTGCGGCCGCCCAACCCGTCCTGGGGCACGATGATCGACGACGGCGTCGACCGGATCGTCACCGCGCCGCATCTGGCGATCGTGCCCGGCGCTGATGCTGGTGCTGACCGTGCTCTCGCTGAACGTCTTCGGCGACGGCGTGCGCGACGCGCTCGACCCGCGCGCCAAGATCAAGCTGGAGCGCTGAGGGGCCGATGGCCCGGTTCGTCGTCCGCCGCCTGGTCTCGATGGTGTTCGTGCTGTTCGCGGTCTCGGTGCTCACCTTCCTGATCTTCAACGTGATCCCGAACGGCGACCCGGCGGTGCGGATGGCGGGCAAGCAGGCGACCGAGTCGACGATCGAGGCGATCCGCGAGGAGTGGGGCTTCGACGAGCCGCCTGCCGCAGCAGTACGTCACGACGATGAAGAAGCTCTTCACCGGCGACATGGAGTCGCTACTTCACGCAGCTGCCGGTCGGCGAGGAGATCATCAAGGGGCTGCCGCGCACCCTCTCGCTCGCGATCGGAGCGGCGATCATCTGGATGTTCGTCGGCGTCTGCCTCGGGCTCTACAGCGCGATCAGGGCGGGCAAGATTCGCCGACCGCTTCCTGACGGTCCTCGCGCTGATCGGCATCTCGATGCCGGTCTTCTGGATCGGGGCGCTGATGAACCACTACCTGGGCTTCAAGCTCGGCTGGTTCCCCAACGGCGGCTACGTCGAGTTCACCGAGAACCCGTTCGACTGGTTCTACCACCTGATCCTGCCCTGGACCGCGCTCGCGATCCTGTTCATCGGCGTTCTACTCGCGGGTGCTGCGCTCGAACGTGCTCGACACGATGAACGAGGACTACGTGCGCACCGCGCGGGCCAAGGGGCTCTCCGAGCGCCAGATCCTGATCCGGCACGTGCTGCGCAACTCGATGATCCCGATCGTCACGCTGTGGGGGCTCGACTTCGCGGTCGTGATCGGCGGCGGCGCGATCCTCACCGAGACGGTCTTCGACCTCCAGGGCGTCGGCCAGTACGCGGCCGACGCGATCGGCCAGCTCGACGTGCCGCCGATCCTCGCGGTGACGCATGTTCGGCGCGTTCTTCGTCGTCTTCCTGAACGCGATCGTGGACATCGTCTACGCCTTCCTCGACCCGCGGATCCGGCTCCAGTGAGCACGCCCGAGGCCGCCACCGAGCCGCCTCGGCCTGCCGCGAGGACCTCTGCTCACCGTGCGGGACCTGCGGGTCTCGTTCGCCACCGAGGAGGGCGTCGTGCAGGCCGTCGACGGCGTCTCGTTCGACGCTCGCGCGCCGGCGAGGTGCTGGCGGTCGTCGGCGAGTCCGGCTCCGGCAAGTCGGTGACCGCGATGACGCTGATGGGCCTGACGCGCTGGCCCAACGCGAGATTCGGGGCACCGCGCCACTCAAGGGGACCGAGCTGATCGAGGCGTCGCGACGACGAGCTGCGCCGGGTCCGCGGCGCCGAGATCGCGATGATCTTCCAGGACCCGATGACCTCGCTGAACCCGGTGCTACAAGGTCGGCGACCAGATCGTCGAGCAGATCCAGGCGCACGAGGCGCTCCCGGACCAGCAGGCGCGCGAGCGGGCGATCGAGCTGCTCGAGAAGGTCGGGATCCCGCGCGCCCGCGAGCGGCTCGACTCCTACCCGCACGAGTTCTCGGGCGGCATGCGCCAGCGCGTGATGATCGCCAT
The DNA here is from genome assembly GCA_963788595.1 of uncultured Thermoleophilaceae bacterium. Taxonomy (GTDB): domain Bacteria; phylum Actinomycetota; class Thermoleophilia; order Solirubrobacterales; family Thermoleophilaceae; genus JACVRW01. The sequence goes on along the minus strand of CAWBHC010000005.1, from coordinate 170,544 downwards.
GGCGCTGTCGCTGCGACCCGTCGATCCTGATCGCCGACGAGCCGACCACGGCGCTCGACGTGACGATCCAGGCGCAGATCCTCCAGCGCATCCGCGAGCTGCGCGACGAGACCGGCGCGGCCGTGATCCTCGTCACCCACGACCTGGGCGTCGTCGCCGACATCGCCGACCGCGTCGCGGTCATGTACGCCGGCCGGATCGTCGAGCCGGGGACGCTCGACGAGATCTTCTACGACCCGCAGCACCCCTACACCTGGGGCCTGCTCGGCTCGATCACGCGCGTGGACCGGCCGCGTCCCGAGCGCCTGCCGGCGATCAAGGGCCTGCCGCCGTCGCTGGCCGACCGGCCCGAGGGCTGCCACTTCCGGCCGCGCTGCCCGCACGAGTTCGCGAAGTGCACGGAGGTGCCGCCGCTCGAGGCGCGCCTCGAAGGTCAGCGCGGACCACCGCGACCGCTGCTGGCTGACCGCCGAGCAGAAGCGCGACCTGCGCGAGGTGCGCGCCCGGCGAGATCGGGCTCGAGGCGAAGGCAGAGGCGGCTCCGGGTGAGCGTCGAGACGCCCAGCACGAGGGCGGCGAACCCGCGCGCGACGAGCGGGCCGCTCCTCGAGGTCACCGCATCTCAAGGTCTTCTTCCCGATCAAGTAGGGGGTCCTGATCGACCGCGAGGTCGGCGCGCGTGCACGCGGTCAACGACGTCACGCTGTCGGTCGCCGAGGGCGAGACGCTCGGGCTCGTCGGCGAGTCGGGCTGCGGCAAGTCGACGCATGTCGCGCACGATCATGCAGCTGATCGACTCCACCGAGGGCTCGATCCGCTTCCGCGGCAACGACATCACCAAGGCCGGGCCGCCGGGAGCTGCAGCCGCTGCGCCGCGAGATGCAGATGGTCTTCCAGGACCCGTTCGCGTCGCTCAACCCGCGCAAGCGCGTCGGCCAGATCGATCGGCCAGCCGCTGCGCCTGCACGGCATCGCCGCGCGGCGAGGTCGAGGACCGCGTCGCGGAGCTGCTCGAGCGCGTCGGGCCTCGCACCCGGAGCACCTCAACCGCTTCCCGCACGAGTTCTCGGGCGGCCAGCGCCAGCGCATCGGCGTCGCGCGCGCGCTCGCGCTCGAGCCGCGGCTGATCATCGCTCGACGAGCCGGTCTCGGCGCTCGACGTCTCGATCCAGGCGCAGATCATCAACCTGCTCGACGACCTCCAGGACGAGTTCGAGCTGACCTACCTGTTCGTGGCGCACGACCTGTCGGTCGTCCGCCACGTCTCCGACCGGATCGCCGTGATGTACCTCGGCAAGCTCGATGGAGGTCTCGCCGGCCGAGGAGCTCTACACGAAGCCGATCCACCCGTACACGTCGGCGCTGCTCGCGGCGATCCCGATCCCGGACCCGCGAGAGAACCGCCGCGCGCGAGCACATCGTCGTCTCGGGCGAGCCGCCCAACCCGATCGACCCGCCGAGCGGCTGCGTCTTCCACCCGCGCTGCCCGCGCGCGACCGAGATCTGCCGCGAGGTCGAGCCCCCGCTGGTGCGCTACCCGAACGGCCACCTGGCCGCCTGCCACCACCCGATGAACGTCAGCGCCGAGGAGATCGCCGCAGCCACCAAGGACGACACGAGTCCGCTCAGCTGCGGGGACGAGATGCCCGTCGGCGAGCACGAACGGGCAGCCTGCCGCGCCTTCGCCGCCGCTCCGCCTGAACACGCCTCGCCGGTGCGCTGCACCGGCCGGGATCCGGGCCGACTGCACGGGTTCTGCGGAGATTTGCCGCAAAAGCTTTCGCAAAAACACCTTTTGCCGCCACAGTTTCCGCTGACTCGATTGAGTCCAGGGTCGCATTCCGTGCTGGTGACTAAACGACTGGGTCCGTCGGCCCAGGCAAGCGGGAGGAAGGGAACCCTCAATGCCCACGCGTCGCGGCTAGTTCTTCAACGCTCAGACCGTGCCCTGCACGGTTCCCTATTCAGGGCAGGGCCCGGTCCGACTAGGCTGGGACGACCTTGCGCGAGTTGATCGACCTCTTCTCGAAAGAGAGGCGTGCTCGCTGGTTCTTTGCCGCGCTGGCCCAGTCCGCGCTCGGGAACGGCGCGGGCTACGTCGCCCTCCTCCTGATCGCCTTCGACCGCTGGCACTCGCCGTGGGCGATCACGCTCGTGCTGCTCGCCGACCTGCTTCCGGCGATGCTCTTCGGGCCGCTCTTCGGCGCCGCGGCCGACCGCTGGTCGCGGCGCAGCTGCATGATCGTCGCGGACGTCCTGCGCCTCGGCGCGTTCGTCGGCATTGGCCTGGCGGGCAGCATCGAGCTGACCCTCGCGCTTCGCGCTCGTGGCGGGCTGCGGCACGGGTCTCTATGCGCCGGCCGCCCTCGCCTCGCTGCCCGGCCTCGTGGAGCCGCGGCGCCTGCCCGCGGCGACCTCGGTCTACGGCGCGATCGCCGACCTCGGCTTCACGGCCGGGCCCGCGATCGCCGCGGCCGTGCTCGTGTTCAGCAGCCCCGAGAGCCTCACCATCGCCAACGGCGTGACCTTCGGCATCTCGGCCCTCGTGCTGACCCGGCTGTCCTTCGGGGAGACGCCGGTCAGCGCGGACCCGCGCCGGCCCTCGATCTTCGCGGAGGCGCGTGAGGGGCTTGCCGCCACGGTCGGGATGACGGGCATCAGGGTCGTGCTCGGGGTCTCGGCGGGCGCGCTCTTCTTCGCGGGTGTGTTCAACGTGGCGGAGCTTCCGTTTGCCGAGGACGTCCTGGGCAGCACCGACGTCGGCTATGCCGTGCTCGCCACGGTGTTCGGCGTGGGGTTCATCGCCGGGTCGCTCAGCGGAGCGCGCGGAGGCAGCCCGAGCGTGCTCAAGGCCCGCTACCAGCTCGGCCTGCTGGTGATGGGGGCCGGCTTCCTGATCTCTGGCGCGGCGCCGGGCTACGCCGCCGCGCTGGTCGCATTCGCGATCGCGGGTCTCGGCAACGGCATGCTGCTCGTCTACGAGCGGCAGATCATCCAGGCGTTCGTGCCGGACCGGCTCGCCGGGCGAGTCTTCGGAGTCAAGGACGCGCTGACCGCCTGGGCCTTCGGGACCGCCTTCATCTGCGCCGGTGCCCTGGTCTCGCTGCTCGGCGTGCGCGAGCTGATGATCGCGGCCGGGATCGGCACCTTCGGCGCCTGGCTCGTCTCGGTCTACGCGCTCAGGGACGCGCTCGAGCAGGCTGAGCCGGGAGCGGAGCGAGCGCCGTCAGGCGCGAGCGCCGAGCCGCTCGGCCGCTGAGCTCTGCACGAGCAGCGCCCGGACCTCCTCGGCGGCGGACCTGCTGACGGGCTCGGTCGTGGCGATCGCCACGCACAGCGCCTCGACGACGCGCGGATCGAACTGGCTGCCCGAGCCGGCGCGTAGCTCGAGCACGGCATCGTCGCGGGAGAGTGCGCTTCGGTAGGAGCGGTCGGTCGTCATGGCGTTGTACGCGTCTGCGGCGAACACGATGCGCGACTCGAGCGGGATGTCGTCGCCCCGGAGGCCGTCCGGGTAGCCGCTGCCGTCCCAGCGCTCGTGACAGGAGCGCACGATCTCGCCCACGCGGGCGAGCAGGCCGCCGACGCGGTCGAGCATGAACTGGCCTTCGATCGTGTGCGTCTTCATCACCTCGAACTCGCTCGCGGTGAGGGCGGCGGGCTTGTTGAGGATCTCCTTCGGGATCGTGATCTTGCCGACGTCGTGCAGCAGCGCGGCGAACTCGAGCTCCTGGCGCTGCGCGGGCTCGATGCCGAGCTCGTCGGCCGTGGAGTGCACGAGGTCGACGACGGAGCGCGAGTGGTCGGCCGTGTACTTGTCCTCGAACTCGACGACGTCCGCCAGGAGCATCACCGTCCCGCGGTAGGCACGCTGGAGCTCGAGCGTCGCCGTGTAGCGTTCGCGCCGGTCGCGCGAGAGGATCTCGAGCAGCCATACGAGTGGGGCGATCGTGAGCAGGACGAGCGGCTCATCGACCGCCGGCAGGGTGATCACGAAGGCGATCGGCGCGAGGATCGCGTCGAAGCGGAACGTGCCTGCGTAGCCCTCCATGATCGTGCGGTAGGGGATGTCGTCGACGAGGCGGTCGCGCAGCAGCGTCCAACCCAGGTCGAAGGCGAACTGGGCGCCGAGCGCGGCGACGTACGCGCCGATGTGCGCGAGCGTGACCTCGCCGGGCGCGAGCCAGGCGAGCACGAGCACCGGGCCGATCGAGAACCAGCAGTCGCTCAGGCAGGTGATCGCCCGCTCACGGTGCCAGCTTCCGTTGATGAGCTCGGGAAGCACCGAGAGCACCGAGGCGAGCGCCACAAGCAACGGCACGTAGGGGAGCGGCGCGAGCAGGACGAGCGGGACGAATACGAGCGGCTCGGGGACCACGAACCAGTTGCCGAACTCGAAGCGCACGCGCGATATGACGGCGTAGCCCGCCACGAGGCCGACGACGAGCAGCGGCGGCACGTCGCGCTCGGAGGGAACAAGGACGGCGATGACGATGGCCGCGACCAGGAACAGGCCGGCGGAGACGCCGAGCACGGTGCGCTCGCGCGCGTTCATTCCGCGGGGATGGCGCGCACGAGCCTCCCCGACCAGCTGCTCGGCCAGCGTCACCAGCCAATCGTCATGGCCGCTCGTCCGTCCAGAGGGACAGCGCCGCAATTGCATCGGTTGAGCGCGGAAACCTCCATGCGGTCCTGCAGCCTTCGCGCGAACTGCGCGTGGATTGCAGGCTTTGCGACCGTCGTCGGCAAACGCTCGCTGCGGAACGGTCCTTAGACTCCGGGGGCTATGAGAGCTGCCGAGATCCGGGAGCTGTTCCTGTCGTTCTTCGAGGAGCGCGGCCATCTGCGCATGCCCTCGGCGTCGCTCGTGCCGTCCTCGTACGACCCGTCGGTCCTGCTCACGACCGCCGGCATGCAGCCCTTCAAGCCCTACTTCAGCGGCGAGGAGGAGCCGCCCTCGAAACGGCTGGCCTCATGCCAGAAGTCGTTCCGGACGACCGACATCGAGAACGTCGGCCTGACTCACCGGCATCTCACCTTCTTCGAGATGCTCGGCAACTTCTCGATCGGCGACTACTTCAAGGAGGGCGCCGTCGAGTTCGCCCTCGAGCTCGTCACGCAGGGCTTCCGCTTCGCCGAGGAGGACATCTGGATCACGGTCTTCGGCGGCGACGACGAGCTCGGGCTCGGCCCCGACAACGAGGCGATCGCCTGCTGGCGCTCGATCGGCGTGCCCGACGATCGGATCGTGCTGCTCGGCCGCGACGACAACTTCTGGCAGTCGGGCCCCACCGGGCCGTGCGGTCCCTGCTCCGAGCTCTACCTCGACCGCGGCCCCGCCTTCGGCGCCGACACGGACCGGCCCGGGGACGACACCGAGCGCTTCCTCGAGTTCTGGAACCTCGTCTTCATGCAGTACGAGCTGCGGCCCGACGGCGCGCTGCCGGAGCTGCCGGCGCAGAGCATCGACACGGGCATGGGGCTCGACCGCATGGCGGCGATCCTCCAGGACGTCGAGTCGGTCTTCGAAACCGACCACTTCCTGCCGCTGGTCCACCTGGGCGAGGAGCTCAGCGGCCGCAGCTACGGACAGGACGAGCCCACGACGCGGGCGCTGCGGATCCTGGCCGACCACGGCCGCGCGGCCGCCTTCCTGCTCGCGGACGGGGTGGTGCCGTCGAACGAGGATCGCGGCTACATCCTGCGGCGGATCATGCGCCGGACCATGCAGCAGGGCCACGCGCTCGGCCTCGAGCAGGCGTTCCTGCCCGGGCTCTACGAGACGACGGTCGAGGTCATGGGTGACGCCTATCCCGAGCTGAAGACCGAGTGGCCCACGATCGAGCGCTGGGCGCGCGCCGAGGAGGAGAGCTTCGGCCACACGCTCGCGCAGGGGGAGCGGCTGCTGGCCGAGCTCGTCGAGCGCGCGAAGGCGGACAACACGTCGTGGGTGTCGGCCGAGGACGCCTTCCGGCTCCACGACACCTACGGCTTCCCCTACGAGATGACGAAGGAGCTGCTCGCCGAGGAGGGTCTTGCCGTCGACGACCAGGGCTTCGAGGAGCTGATGGAGAGGGCGCGCGAGGTGTCGCGCGCGGGCTCGAGCTCGCGCACCCGCGCGCGTGCCGAGGCCGCCGGGCCGGTGCACCTCGACCACGAGCACGTCCTGCGCTTCGCGAAGGAGGCCAACTTCCGTACGCGCTTCGTCGGTTACGAGTCGACCGAGGCCGAGACCGTCCTGCGCGTCGCCGAGGGCGCGAACGGCTGGCTCCTCGCCAAGCTCGAGGAGAGCCCCTTCTACCCCGAGGGCGGCGGCCAGGTGTCGGACACGGGGATGGTGGAGACGCCCTCGGGCCGCGCCCGCGTGGTCGACGTGTACCGGCTCGGCGACGACCAGGCGCTCGCGCTCGAGCCGCTCGAGGGCGAGCTTGGGGCGGGAGAGAGCGTGCGCGCGACGGTCGAGCGGAACACGCGGCTCGCGACGATGCGCAACCACACCGCGACACACCTGCTGCACGCGGCTCTGCGAGAGCGGCTCGGCACCCACGTGCGCCAGGCCGGCTCCTACGTCGGGCCCGACAAGCTGCGCTTCGACTTCACCCACGGCGAGCGGCTCAGCCCCGAGGAGCTGCGCGACGTCGAGAGCAGGGTCGGCGCCTGGCTCGCCGGGAATCATCACGTGCACGCGATCGAGACGACGCGCACGGAGGCCGAGGCCCTGGGTGCGATGGCGCTGTTCGGCGAGAAGTACGGCGACTGGGTGCGGATGGTCGAGATCGAGGACGTCTCTCGCGAGCTGTGCGGCGGGACGCACGTGGCCGCCACCGCCGAGATCGGGCTGTTCCACGTGACGGCGGAGACCTCGAGCGCCTCGAACGTGCGCCGCATCGAGGCGGTCACCGGGGCGGCTGCCGCGGAGCTCTTCCGGGAGCGCAGCGAGCGGCTGGACGAGCTCGCGGCGCTGCTGCGCGTGCCCGAGAGCGACGTGGTGCACGCCGTCGAGCGCCTCGGCGAGCGGGTCAAGGAGCTGCAGAAGCGGCCGAAGGCGGGCGAGGGTCGCGCAGCCGCCGACGAGCTCCTCGGGACCGCCGAGGACATCGCGGGCGTCCGGGTCGTGGTCCAGTCTGTCGAGGGCATGCAGGCGAAGGAGCTGCTCGACCTCTCGGACGCGCTGCGCCAGAAGCTCGGCGAGTCGGCCGTCGTGCTCGGCTGCGTGCTCGACGGGCGCGTGCACCTGGTCGCGAACGTCGCTCCCGAGGTGGTCGAGCGGGGCGTCAAGGCCGGCGACGTGATCCGCGCAGCGGCACAGGTCGCCGGCGGCGGCGGGGGTGGGCGCGACACGATGGCCCAGGCCGGGGGACGCGACCCGGAGAAGCTGCCCGAGGCGCTCGCGACCGCGAAGCTCGAGATCGAGAGGGCGCTCGGCTGATGCGCGTGCTCGCGCTCGATCACGGGTCCGCCCGCTGCGGCTGCGCAATCTCGGACCCGTCGGGCACGCTTGCGACGCCGCTCGAGGCGGTCGAGCGGCCCGACACCAAGAGGGGGCTCGCCGGCGTTGCGCGGCTCGCGCAGGAGACCGGCGCGGAGCGGATCGTGGTCGGCCTGCCGCTGACCCTGAGCGGGGACGAGGGACACCAGGCGGACCAGGCGCGCACGTTTGCCGAGCGGCTCGAGCGGAGAGTGTCGGTGCCGGTGGAGCTTCACGACGAGCGCATGACGACGCGGCTTGCCGAGCGCACCGGCGGGCGGGGCGACGCGGACTCACGCGCCGCGGCGCACCTGCTCGAGAGCTACCTGGCCCGTGCGGGAGCCGGCGCCCCCGAGTGAGCTCCGGCCCGCCGCCCGTCCCGGGCGGACGTTCACCCGAGGACAGGGAGGCCGCACGCCGTGAGCGCGAGGCGCGCCGCGCCGGCGAGGACGACGCCGCCCCGGCGGTGATGACCCCCGCGCCGCCCCCACCGAGCGACCACCGGCCAGACGACGACTGGCTGGGCGAGGCGGAGCGCCTGACGCGCGACGAGCTTCCCTACGACGAACGCGGCGGCGGGGGTGCTCGCCCGCCTCGCGGCGGGCAGGGCGGCCGCTCCGGGCCGCGCTGGGGCCGCATCGTCGCCGCGGTCATCGCGCTGGCGGCGCTCGCGGGGGCCGCCTGGCTGCTCGTGTCGCTCTTCCAGCCGTTCAAGGGCGACGCCGAGGGCCCGCCCGTCCTGGTCCGCATCCCCCAGGGGGCGACGCTCGGCGACATCGCGCAGGTCCTCGAGGAGCGCGGAGTGGTCGCGAGCGCGGGCTTCTTCGAGGTGCGTGCGCGCATCGAGGGGCGCAGCGGCGATCTCAAGCCGGGCTCGTACCGGCTGCGCGAGGACATGAGCTTCACGGCGGCGCTCGACGCGCTCGAGAAGGGCGTGCCGCCGAACGTGACCCTCGTCTCCGTGCCCGAGGGCCTCTCGCGCCGCGAGATCGCCCCGATCGTGAGGAGGTCGCCGCTGCGCGGCGGCTACATGCGCGCGAGCCGGCGCAACCCGGAGCTTCGCCCGCGCCGCTACGGTGCCCCGCGCGGTGCGAGCCTCGAGGGCTTCCTGTTCCCGGCGACCTATGAGCTGCGCAAGGGCCGCCCGGCACGCGCGCTCGTGACCGCCCAGCTCGAGGCCTTCAAGCGCAACTTCGCCAAGGTCGACCTGCGCTACGCGCGGCGCAAGAACCTGACCTCCTACGACGTCCTCGTCATCGCATCGCTGATCGAGCGCGAGGCGGCGGTGCCGAAGGAGCGCCGGCTCGTCTCGTCGGTCATCTACAACCGGCTGCGCGACGACATCAGCCTCGGCATCGATGCAACGGTGCGCTTCGTCACGGGCAACTGGACCGAGCCGCTCAAGCAGTCGGAGCTCGCCAATCAGAGCCCCTACAACACGCGTGTCCACGGCGGCCTGCCGCCCGGGCCGATCGGCAATCCCGGGCTCGCATCGATCCGGGCGGCCGCCAACCCGGCGCGGACGGGCTATCTGTTCTACGTGGCCGCCGTCTGCGGAAACGGCCGTCACAAGTTCGCCAAGACGGACGCGGAGTTCCAGCGCTACGTGGACGAGTACAACGCGGCCCGCGACAAGCGCGGGGGCAAGTCACCCACGAACTGTTGAGCGCGCTCGCCGGCGTCCTCGGCTACCCGGTCGGCCACAGCCGCTCGCCCGCGATGATGAACGCGGCGTTCGCCGAGCTCGGCCTCGACTGGCGCTACCTGCACCTGCCGGTGCCGCCCGAGCTGTTCGCCGAGACGGTCCGTGCGCTGCCGGGCTCGGGCTACCGCGGCGCCAACGTGACGATCCCGCACAAGCTCACCGCCTGCGGGCTGGCGGACGAGCTGAGCGAGGCGGCCGCCGCGATCGGTGCGGTGAACACGCTCAGCTTCGGCGGCGACGGCCGCATCGCGGGTCACAACACCGACGCCGGCGGCCTCATCGACTCGCTCGGCCCGGAGCGGCCCGGGCGCGCGCTCGTGCTCGGGGCGGGCGGCGCGGCGCGCGCGGCCGTCTGGGCACTGAAAGAGGCGGGAGCCGAGGTCGGCGTCTGGAATCGCACGCCCGAGAGCGCCGCCAGGCTGGCCGACGAGCTCGGAGTGAGCCACGCAGAGCGGCCGGCGGCGACCGACCTGCTCGTCAACGCGACCTCGGTGGGGCTGGCGGGAGGCGGCGGGCTCGACGCCCTGCCGCTCGTCGAGGCGGCAACCGTGGTCGATCTCGTCTACGGGCCCGAGCCGACCGAGCTCGTGCGCTGGGCGGAGGGTCGCGGAGCGCGAGTGATCGACGGCCTCGAGTTCCTGGTCCGCCAGGGGGCCCGGAGCTTCACGCTCTGGACCGGCCGGGAGGCGCCCATCGAGACCATGCGCAGGGCCGTGGAGCCAAGATTTAGGGAATAGACCCCGGCGGCGTAACGTCTCCCTCGAGATGAGCACACGGATGCAGGTCCTGTTGAACCGGGCCCTCAGCGAGCTTCGCTACGAGCCGATCGAGCGGCGGGTGCGGGCGCGCCTCGGCGCGCAGACCGTCGTTGACAGCACGCGGACCGTGCTCGTCTGGGAGCCGCGCCGGGTCGTGCCGTCCTACGCCGTGCCGGCCGAAGACATCCGAGCGGATCTGGTGGCGGCGCCGGCGACGAACGGCGAGGTGCCGGGCATCCTCCACCCGGGCATCCCCTTCGCCGTGCACACGGCGCCGGGCGAGCCGGTGTCGATAGAGGACCGGGAGGCCGCGGGCTTCCGGCTCGCGGACGAGGATCTCGGGGGCTACGTGGCGCTCGACTTCGACGCCTTCGACGAGTGGTACGAGGAGGACGAGCGGATCTTCGGCCACCCGATCGACCCGTTCCATCGCGTCGACATCCGCTTGAGCGCACGACCGGTCCGGATCGAGGTGGACGGCGAGCTGCTGGCGGAGACGACGCAGGCCCGCCTGCTGTTCGAGACCCAGCTGCCGACGCGCTTCTACCTACCGCGCGAGGACGTCCGTCTCGAGCTCGAGCCAAGCCCGACGCGCACGTACTGTCCCTTCAAGGGCGAGGCGTCCTACTGGTCGGTCGACGCCGGCGGTGAGCGGCGCGAGGACCTCGGCTGGACCTACGAGGAGCCGCTGCCGGGGGCCGCCGGGATCGGCGGGCTGGTGGCTTTCTGGGACGAGCAGGTCGACGTGTGGCTCGACGGCGAGCCGCGCGAGCGGCCCGGCGGGCCGATATCCAAGGCGCTGCGGCACGAGTTCGGGGTAGAGGCCTAGTCCCGGTTCTCGGCGGGTTGGGCCGCCGCGCTCGCTCAGTTCGCCACCACCTCGAAGCTGAACATCATGCCGCTCTCGTGGTGCTCTGCGATGTGGCAGTGGGCCATCCAGCGGCCGGGATTCGTGACGTCGAGAAGGATGTCGACCGTCTCACCGGTCCGCACCAGCACGGTGTCCTTCCAGACGAGGCTGGGCTCAGCGACGCCGTCGCGGCTGAGGACCAGGAAGCGGCCGGCGCCGTGCACGTGGAACGGGTGGTGCATCGGGTGATCGCCGGCCATCTCGTTCAGCAGGCGGATCTTGACCCTGTCGCCCACGCGAAAGCGCCAGTCGATCGCGGCGTTCTCGGCCTCCGTCTCGCGGTCGACGATCTTCCAGCGCATGTTGGCCGGGGTCGTCATCCGGTTGACCTCGACCATGTCGTCCTCCCACTCGATCCCGTCCGCGGTGCTGTGGGCGTGGCCTTCGTGGTCGTGGTGGTCGTGGTGCTCGTGCTCGTGCTCGTGCCCGGCATCGGCGACGAGCGCCGCGGGCAGAAGCTTCATGCCGCAGTCGGGGCAGGGCGGGGGCGCCCGCCTCGGGAAGGCCTGTGATCTCCGTCGGGAAGTGATCTGAAGTGGTGCTCATGTCCGATTCCGTCCTTCCTGTCTATGCGAGCCGCTCGGAAGCCCGCGACTCCGTCGGTGCGGGGCGCCGGGCGGCGCTGATCTGCTGCGCGATGTACTCGGCGTCGTCCCGTACCCACCCCAGGAGGGCCGAGCCCCTGGTGTGCTGCCAGGTCAGGCCGAGGAAATACAGGCCGGGCGAGTCGGTCACGCCCCGCTGATGCACGAGGCGGCCGTTCCCGTCGAAGACCGGGACGTCGATCCACGAGTGATCGACTCCGAACCCGGTTGCCCAGATCACGCTCCGAACCTCCAGGTCCGTGCCGTCGCCGAAGCTCACCCGCGTGCGCGCGGCATCGACCGCCCGCCCATGCATCGCGACCCCGTGCCTGCGCCGCAGCGACCGAGGGCTGGATCCGATGAGCGTGTCCCGGCCGGCGGCCCGGCGGCCGATGCGCGACGCCGTCGTCTTGTAGATCAGCCCGGTCGCCTCGAGGTACCAGAACAGGTCACGGCCCAGGATGCGCTGGGGGAGGGGCGTCTGCCGAGATCCGATCGACAGGTGCACCTCGCGCGACCCGGAGAGCTCCTCGGCGATCTGGAAGCCGGTGTTGCCGCCGCCCACCACGAGCACACGCCCCTCCGGTACTGCCGCCGGCGCCCGGTACGAGCTGCTGTGGAGCTGCGCCACGTCTGAATCGAGCCGCTCGGCGAACGCGGGCACGCGGGGCACCTGAAACGGACCGGTGGCCACGACGACCTGGTCGGCCTCGATCGACCGGTCATCCAGCTCCACCAGGTAGGCGCCGTTCGTCCTCTTGATCGTGCGCACGGGGCTGCCCAGTTCGACGGGCAGGTCGAAGCGACTGGCGTAGCCGGTCAGGTAGGCCACGACCTCGTCCCGGGCCGGGTAGCGGTCCGGCTCGCCCGGAAAGGCGAGGCCCGGGAGGGAGTCATAGCGGGTCGGCGTGAACAGCTCGAGCGAGTCCCAGCGCGCACGCCATGCGGCCGCCGGCTCCTCCGCTGCTTCGAGGATCGTGAAGTCGCGTCCCTGCTGGGCGAGGAAGTAGCCGACCGCCAAGCCGGCCTGGCCTCCGCCGACGACTACCACCTCACGGCGCTCGGTAACGGTGTGACCGGTCGAGCTCTGGCCACCTTCGGCCATTTCCATCTGTGCTTCTCCTGTCGTCTGGCTACGGCGCCACGGGGGCGCCGTCCTTTTACAAGTGCATGTGGAGAAACCGACCGCGGCGACAGGCACATCCGGCGCCCGCGGTGGCAGCGGCGGCTCCCGTCGAGGCCCCGCTTTCTTGCAGATTCGAATCTAGCCCGCGACCGGCCGAGTGTCTACCGGCTGCCCGCCGCCCTCACGGTCAGTCCTCGAGCCCGGCGTCGCGCCGCGCCTGGGCGTGGTCGGTGTACGTCTGCCAGTAGGCGATCTTGCCGTCGCGCACCTGGATGATCCAGCTGGCCGGGATGTCGAGCTCGACTCCGCTCTCGCGCCCACGGGCGTTCCAGCGGCCGGTCACGAGGAGCTTGTCGCCCACGCGCTGAAAGATCTCGGGGAGCACTTGGAAGAACTCCCAGCTGACCAGGATCTCGTCGCGCCACCAGCCCATGACCTCATCGGGGCCACGGTAGGCCTTGCCCTCCATGGCGGCACCGAACGGCACCGCCACGATCTCGGGGTGGTACTCCCGCACCATGGCGTCCTCGTCGGCACGGCTGGCGGCCGCCCAGGCGCGGCGCACGACCTCGAAGTCGTCGTCCGGCATGGGGGAGATTGTCGAGCTTTGTGATGATCCCTGCGCATGTCCGCGATGGACGACTATCTCGACGAGCTGCCGCCGGACCAGAAGGCCGCGCTCGACCACCTGCGCACCGTCGCCGGCCGTGAAGCGCCCGACGCCGAGGAGGGCAAGAGCTACGGCGTGCCGGCCTTCATCCTCGACGGGCGGCCGCTGCTCGGGTTCAGGGCCGCGAAGAGGCACCTGAGCGTCTTTCCCTTCAGCCCCGCCGCCATCGAGACGGTCCGGGACCGGCTCGCCGGCTTCGACCTCGCCAAGGGGACGATCCGCTTCTCGCCGGAGAATCCGGTGCCGGACGACGTCCTGACGGACCTCGTGCGCGCCCGCAGGGAGGAGATCACGGGGAGCCGCTGAGAACGGCCGAAAGCGCTTGCTAGCTTTGGCCGCGCCCCGCCCTCGACCCTCCAAGAGCACGAATGTCACTGCTGCTCGCGCGTCTCGCCCGGACGCTCGCACAACACTGGAAGCGCAGCCTTGCGGCCGCAATCGTCGTGATCGTCCTGCTCGGGGCCGCCGCCGGCGCCGGCGGTGAGGCCGCGGACGACTTCTCGATCCCCGGCACCGAGTCGCAGCAGGCGCTCGACCTCTTCAAGGCGCACAGCCCGGCGTTCGCCGGTGCCGACTCGACGCTCGTGTTCAGCGTCGAGGACGGGAGCATCACCGACCCGCAGAACAAGGCCGCCGTCGAGGACGCGCTCGACGAGGTCCGGGGCCTCGATCACGTCGAGCAGGTCGAGGACCCGTTCGGGCAGACGGGCCGGATCTCCGAGGACGGCCGCATCGCGGCCGTCGACGTGCGCTACGACGTCGAGCAGACCGACCTCGACAAGGAGGACGGCGAGCAGCTCGAGGCGGCCGCCCGGACGGCCGAGGAGGGCGGCGTCGACGTCGCCGCGCGCGGGGTCCTGATCGACCTCGCCTCGGAGCAGGACGCGCCCGTGGGCGAGCTGATCGGCGTGGCGGTCGCAATCGTGCTGCTCTCGCTCCTGTTCCGCTCCGCGGCGGCGATGGCGGCGACCATCGTCGGCGCGCTGATCGGCGTGATGGCCGGGCAGATCCTGCTGGCAGCGCTCGCCCAGCCGCTCGGGCTCCCGTCGTTCGCGACGGTCATCGCCATGATGCTCGGCCTCGGCGCCGGCATCGACTATTCGCTGCTCATCATCGGGCGCTACCGAGAACAGGTCGCCGAGGGCGACAGCACGCGCGACGCGGCCGCCAAGTCCGCCGCCACCTCGGGCGCGTCGGTGGTGGCCGCCGGGCTGATCGTGATGGTCGCGATCGCGGGGCTGCTCGTGATCGGCATCCCGCTGATCGGCAAGCTCGGGATCGGCGCGGCGATCGGCGTGGGAGCCGTCGTCATATCGGCGCTCACGATCCTGCCGATCATGATGGGCGCGCTCGCGCGCTGGCTGAAGCCGAAGAAGCCCGAGCACGTCGAGCCCTCGCGGGCGTTCGGCCGCTGGGGCGAGCGCGTGACGGCGCGGCCGTGGGTCTCGATCGTCGCCGGGGTGCTCGTCCTGCTCGTGTTCGCGGTGCCGCTCACGCAGATGCGGCTCGGCCAGCCCGACGACGGCAACCAGCCCGAGGGGAAGACCCAGCGCGTGGCCTACGACGAGCTGAGCGAGGCCTTCGGGCCGGGCTCCAACGGGCCCTTCCTGCTTGCCGTCGACACCCCGGTGGACGACCCGGACACGACGCAGCAGCTCGCCTCCCTGCGCAGGGCTGTGGCCGACACCCCGGGAGTCGCTGCGGTCGCGCAGCCGCAGCCCTCGGAGGACGGTGAGATGGCCACGATCTTCGCCGTCCCCACCACCGCACCTCAGGACGAGCGCACGAGCGACCTGCTCGAGCGGCTACGCGACGACGTCATCCCCGGAGCCGTGGAGGGCACGCCGCTCGAGGTGTACGTCGGCGGCAACACCGCGGGCTTCGAGGACTTCTCGGACAAGGTGTCCGCGCGCCTGCCGCTCTTCATCGCCGTCGTCATCGGCCTCTCGGTCCTGCTGCTGACCGCCGCGTTCCGCTCGCTCTGGATCCCGCTCGCCTCCGCGGTCTTCAACCTGCTCTCGATCGGCGCCGCCTACGGCGTCGTCGTGGCGGTCTTCCAGGAGGGGGTGGGCGCGAGCCTGATCGGCGTGGACAGCGGGGTGCCGATCATGTCGTTCGTCCCGGTGATGCTGTTCGCGATCCTGTTCGGCCTGAGCATGGACTACAACGTGTTCCTGCTGTCGCGGATGCACGAGGCCTACAACCACGGCGAGCGGCCGCGCCAGAGCGTTGTCACGGGCATGGCGCGCATCGGCAAGATCGTGCTGTTCGCGGGCCTGATCATGTCCGCGGTGTTCCTCGCCTTCGTCACCCAGCCGGACGTGATCGCGAAGATGTTCGGCCTCGGGCTCGGCCTCGCCATCCTGATCGACGTGCTGATCGTGCGGCTGGTGATCGCTCCGGCGGTGGTGACGCTGCTCGGCGACCACGCGTGGTGGCTGCCGGGCTGGCTCGACCGGCTGCTCCCGGACGTGTCGCTCGAGGGGCATCTGGTCGAGGGGCTCGACGAGCGCGAGCCGAGCGTCGCCGAGCGCGCCAAGGTCCTCGCCTGAGGCTGCTAGCGCCGCTCGTTGCCGTGCTTGAAGTTGCCCGTCGCCTTGGCGAGCAGGAGCTGCGCCTCGTCGCCGCTCGGCGCCCGCCAGCTGGGCCTCGAGACGGCCTCGCCCGCCGGCCCGCCACGGTCACCACGTGCCGGCCGCGGAAGGCGATCCGCACGCGGCCGTCCTTGGTGACGGTGTAGCTGAAGTCCACCGGCCCGATCGTACGCAGCAAGGCGTGCCGCGCCGCCTCCCGGGGTAAACCACCCATCCATGAGCACCGTTCCAACGATCGAGCTGAACGACGGCAACGAGATCCCGCAGCTCGGCTTCGGCGTCTTCCAGATCGACCCCGCACGAGACGGCCGAGGCGGTGGCGCGAGGCGCTGCGAGTCGGCTACCGGCACATCGACACCGCCGAGATGTACGGCAACGAGCGGGGCGTCGGCGAGGCCATCCGGGCGTCCGGGCTCGACCGCGCCGAGGTCTTCGTCACGAGCAAGCTGAACAACGGCTACCACGAGCCCGACGACGCGCGCCGGGCGTTCGAGGAGACGCTCGCCGCGCTCGGCTTCGACCACGTCGACCTGTTCCTGATCCACTGGCCGCTGCCGACGCTCTACGACGGCGACTTCGTCTCGACCTGGCGGACGCTCGAGGAGTTCAAGGCCGACGGGCGCGCGCGCTCGATCGGCGTCTCGAACTTCCAGGTCGCGCATCTGGAGCGCCTCGCCGCCGAGGCCGACGTCGTGCCGGCCGTCAACCAGATCGAGCTGCATCCGTACCTCCTGAACGACGAGGTCCACTCCTACGGCGCAGGCGCACGGCATCGCGACCGAGGCGTGGTCGCCGATCGCCCAGGGCGGCGTGCTCGACGACCCGGCGATCACCGGGATCGCCGAGCGGCTCGGCCGGACGCCCGCACAGGTCGTGCTGCGCTGGCACGTCGAGCGCGGCAACATCGTCTTCCCGAAGTCGACGACGCCCGCGCGCATCAGCGAGAACTTCGAGCTGTTCGACTTCGAGCTCGAGCCCGGCGACGACGAGGCGATCGACGGCGCTCGACCGCGGCGAGGACGGCCGGACGGGGCCGAACCCGGATTCCTTCGCGTACGTGCCGTAGCTAGCGCGGCGCGCCGAGCGCCTGCGGAAAGCGGAAGAGCCGGTCCGGGTCGTAGGCGGCCTTGACGCGCTCGAGGCGGGGGAGGTTCCCGCCGTGGTAGGCCCGTGCCGAGTCCTCGAGCTCGGGGTCCGGGAAGTTCACGTAGGCCCCGCCCGTGCCATGCGGATGCGCCGTCTCCCAGGCGCGCCCGAGCCAACGGGTCGCGGCGCGGCGGTCCGCGCCGGGTGCGAGCACGACGCCGAACTTGAGCAGGAAGCGCGCATCGCGGTGAGGGAAGGCGGTGGCGTCCGCCGCGACCCGGTTGTAGGCCCCGCCCCACGGGCTGAAGTCGAGCTCGCGCGACTCGCCAGCGCGGCGCTCCGACACGAGCCGCTCGACGAGCCGCGCGATTGTCTCCGGCGGCAGCGGGCCGCGGAAGAACTCCGACCGGCAATACGGATGGCCGGCGGGGACCTCGTCACCAGGACCGTGCTCGGCGAGCCGGCGCTTGGTGTCGCGGTAGGGCGCCTCCACCAGCTCGGACGAGGCCGGCGGCACCCCGATCCGCTCGACGAACTCGTCGAGTAGGGAGGCGGCCACGGCCGCGGGGCCGATCATCGCGCCGAAGACGTTGACGGCGGGCGGCCGTGCCGGATCTGCCGGAGCGTTGAGCAGCAGGCTCGCGGCCATCGAATCGGGGGCGTCAGGGCCCCAGTCCTGCCACACGCCCATAACGGCGGCGGCGTGCTCGACCGGCCACGTGAGTCGGAGGCTCGTGGAAATCTCGGGCGCGCGCAGCGTACGGAAGCGGAGCGAGGTCACGACGCCGAACTGCCCGCCGCCGGCGCCCCGCAGGGCCCAGAAGAGGTCCGGCTCGCTCCGCTCGCTCGCCTCGACCACGCGTTCATCGGCGAGGACGACGCGCGCCCCGAGCAACTGGTCCGCCGTGAGCCCCTGGAGGCGCCCGAGGATCCCGAGGCCGCCACCGAGCGTCAGGCCGGCGATGCCCACCTCGGGTCCGCAGCCGGCGGCGATCGTGAGGCCGTTGCGGGCGAGTGCGTCGTACACGTCCGCGAGCCGCGCGCCCGCACCCACCGTGGCGACGCCGTCGTGGATGGATACCGAGCGCATGGGGGAGACGTCGATGACGATCCCGTCGGTCGACGAGCGGCCGGCGAAGCAGTGGCCGCCGCTCCGCAGCGCCACATGAACGTCGCGCGAGCGGGCGAAGCCGAGCGCTGCGACGACGTCCTCGTCCGTGCGGCAGCGCGCCAGCGCCCGCGGCTCGATGTCGTGAAAGCGCGCGATCGCCGGTCTGCGCGCCTCCTCGTAACCGGGCGAACGGGGAATGAGCAGTTCGCCCGCGGTCAAGTGCCGGGCTCCGTGCTGACCGAGAACACCGCGCCGAATCCGCTGCGCTCGCTCACGACTCCCACTGCCCGAGCGCGTAACGCGTTCCCTCGTCGTCCTCGAAGAGCGACCACCAGCCGAACTGCATCCGGGCCGGTGGGACCGGGAAGCGCACCCCGCGCCCGGCGAGCTCGCGGTGGGTCTGCCTCGAGGTCGTCGCAGGTGAAGAAGACGGGGGAGTGAGGCAGCTGGTCGGGCACATCGCGCCGCGGCTCGGCTTCCGCGCGCGGGCTCAGCACGAGCACGGGCGAGCCCGAGGGAGGGCTCACCTCGATCCAGCGCTCGTCCCCGTAGCTCTCGTCGGTCACGACGTCGAAGCCGAGCCGCGTGGTCCAGAAGTCCTTGGCGCGCGCCTGATCGTGCACCGGGACGACGATCTTGCTGATCCCGCTGATCATCTCTACCCGCTTCAGACTCCGGCGGGCCCCGCCAACTCATCGGATCCGACCGATGAGTTCGAGCCGCCCGGCCGGTCTACCTTCTTGGATGATGGGACCCCCACCGGTGACCGACCAGGACCTCTTCGAGGCGGCGCGCGAGGGGGACCCGGACGCCTACCGCGGCCTCGTCGAGCGCCACGGCGCCGAGCTCCACGCGCACTGCTACCGCATGCTCGGCTCGCTGCACGACGCCGAGGACGCGCTCCAGGAGACGATGCTGCGCGCCTGGCGCGGGCTTCCACGCCTGTCGCGTCAGCGCTCGCTCAGGAACTGGCTCTACCGGATCGCGACGAACGTGTGCCTCGACGCGCTGGTGCGCCGGCCTTCGCGCATGCTCCCCATCGACGGCGATCAGGCGGTCAATTCGGAGCCGCCGGCCGACGGCGCGTGGATCGACCCGTATCCCGACGGCGAGATCGACGACGGCTACGCAGCGCCCGACGCGTGCTTCGAGCAGCGCGAGTCGGTCGAGCTGGCCTTCATCGCCGCCCTTCAGCACCTGCCCGCGCGCCAGCGGGCCGTGCTGATCCTGCGCGAGGTGCTCGGGTTCTCCGCGCGCGAGGTTGCGGGGACGATGGACACGACCGTCGCGTCGGTCAACAGCTCACTGCAGCGGGCGCGGGCCACGGTCGACAAGCGGCTGCCCGAGCAGAGCCAGCAGGCGACGGTGCGCTCGCTCGGCAACCGGCGCGTCCGCAGTCTCGTCGAGCGCTTCAGCGAGGCCTTCGAGCGGGGCGACGTCGACACGATCCTCTCGATGCTGACCGAGGACGCCACCTTCGCGATGCCTCCGTATCCGGAGTGGGCCCGCGGACGCCAGGCGATCGCCGCGTCGTGGCTCATGCCGAGCGTCCCGGCCGCCGGACTGCGCTACCTGCGCTCGAGCGCGAACGGCCAGCCGGCGCTCGCCGCCTACCGCTGGGACGCGGGCGAGGGCGGCTACCTGCCGGTCGCCCTCGACGTGCTGACGTTCAGGGGCGAGTCGATCGCCGACGTCGTGGCGTTCAGGACCCCCGGGCTGTTCGAGCGCTTCGGGTTGCCGGCCGTGCTCTCGCGCTAGACGGCGATCACAGCCGCGCGACGCCGAGCTCGGTGACCTCGGCGTCGATCGCCGCCATGCCGAGCGCGTGCGCCACCGATACGCGGTGGTGGCCGTCGTCCACGTAGTGGCGCTCGCCCAGCCTGTAGAGGGAGATCGGCGGGAGCGCCGCGCCGCGGCGGGCCGCCATCCAGAGCCGCTCCCAGCGCAAGCGGCTCGAGGCGGGCGGCCGGAACGAAGAGTCGAACCTGCGCGCCTTGGAGGCCTCCGCGGTTCCGACGATCGATTCGAGCGGAACCGCGCTGCAGGCCGGCGTTGCTGCGGCGCGCGGGTGGCGCGGCTCCCAGGTCCTCGTCGAGGCTTGCGAGCCTCGTCGCGTCCCGGGGCCGCCGCAGCAGCCAGCCGGCCGCCCTGGCGCGGCGGCGCCGCCATTGCGAGCGCGCGAACGCGGTTTGCGCATCGACCATGAGGTTTCCCGTCTCCACGACAAGCACTATGACCCTCAGACAGGCCGCTTACATCGGCAATTTGCAGCGCATTCGCACTTATCCGGCCGCCCCTCGCACTCAGCCCGGGATCGCCTCCGCGAAGAGCTCCCCGAGCGCCTTCAGGCCCGCCTCGAACGCGTGTTCCGGGAGGGCGCCGTAGCCGAGCACGACGCCGTCCGGCACGGGCCGGCCGTGGTGATGGAAGCGGCCCACCGGGAAGAGCTCGATCGAGCGAGCGGCGGCGCGCTCGGCGACCTCCTCCCCTGACGGGGCGCCGGCGGGCAGTTCGAGCAGCACCCGCAGTCCCGCCGAGATGCCGACCGGCGTGAGCCGTGGGGCGCGCTCGCTCAGCAGGGCCACCACGCGGTCGCGGCGGGCTCGGTAGCGCGAACGCATGCGGCGCACGTGGCGCTCGTAGGCGCCGGAGCCGAGCAGCTCGGCGAAGGCGATCTGCTCGGGCGCCGGGACGTGCAGGTCCTCGACCTCGCGCAGCGCCCTCACCGGGTCGACGAGCTCCGCCGGGAGGACGAGCCAGCCGAGCCGCAGGCCGGGGGCGAGCGTCTTGCTCGTCGTCCCGCCGTAGACGACGTGCTCGGGGTCGAGGGCCTGAAGGGCGCCGATCGGCTGGCGGTCGAAGCGCAGCTCGGCGTCGTAGTCGTCCTCGATCACGAGGCCGCCCGCGGCGCGCGCCCACGCGACCGCGGCCGCGCGGCGCTCGGGATGGAGGAGCGCGCCACTCGGGAACTGGTGGGCGGGCCCGATCAGGGCTGCGGAGGCGCTCTGGTCCGCGAGCAGGTCCGTGCGGGCACCGCGTTCGTCGACGGGGAGCGGCGTCGCCTCGAGGCCCGCGGCCAGCAGGACGGCGTGGTGGTCGTTCAGGCCGGGCTCCTCCATCGCCACCCGTCGCGCGCCGCGGGCGCGCAGCACGCGCGCGACGAGCGAGAGGCCGTGCCGGAAGCCGCCGCACACGACGATCAGATCCGGGCTCGACCACGACCCCGCGCACACGCGCCAGGTAGTCCGCGAGAGCCTCCCTCAGCTCGAGGCGCCCGCGCGGATCCCCGTAGCCGAGGCTCGTCGCCGGTGTCGCCCGCAGCCCGCGTCGCAGCGCGCTCGTCCAGGCCGCCTGCGGAAAGGCCTCGAGGTCGGGCAGGCCCGGGTGGAACGTGAAGCGCGGTTCGCGCCCGTGGGGCCCGATCCGCCGGGGCTCCGGGGCCGCGGGGGCGCTGACGTCGCCCACCCAGGTGCCCCCGCCGCGCCGGGCCGTGAGGTAGCCCTCGGCCTGGAGCTGCGCGTAGGCCTCGGCGACCGTGCCGCGCGCGAGGCCGAGGTCCGCGGCGAGCGCCCGCGTCGAGGGCAGGCGGGCGCCCGCGGTCAGCCGGCCCTCGCGGATCGCCGCGCGCAGCGAGGCCTCGACCGCGTCCCGGCGGCCGCTCCCGGGGTCGAGCGCGAGCTGCAGCTCCGGACCGAAAGTGGACCAAGATTTCTCGTTGGAATTGGCTCTTCTCACTGGTACACATCTTCGCGAAGATTCAGGACATGTCCACAGAGCGAACCCCAATGCCAAAGACTGCGCGTGAGGTCTACCGCGCAATCGACGCGCTCGACGAGAGCGTCGTCCTCGACGAACCCCTGCGCGATCTCGTGAGGCTGCGCGCCTCGCAGCTGAACGGCTGCGCGTGGTGCGTCGACCAGCACTCCCGCGACGCGCGGGCCGGCGGCGACGACGAGCGTCGCATCTGGACCCTCTCGGTATGGCGCGAGACGCCGTTCTTCGACGCACGCGAGCGCGCCGCGCTGGCGCTGACCGAGGCGATGACCCTGCTGCCGGCGAACGGCGTGCCAGACGAGGTCTACGAGGACGCCGCCCGCGAGTTCTCACCGGAGGAGCTCGGCAACCTGATGGGGGCGATCATCGCCATCAACGCCTGGAATCGGGTGGGCGTGGCCACGGGGATGCAGCCCCCGGCGGAGCTGCCTGCGGCGGTGGCCTGACCCGCCATCATGGGGGCGTGCGGCGCCTCCTGACGATCCCGATCAGCCACTTCTGCGAGAAGGCGCGCTGGGCGCTCGACCGGGCCGGGATCGACTACACCGAGGAGCGTCACGTGCAGGGCGTCCACCGGCTCGTCTCGCGGCGGGCCGGGGGCGCCGGCACGCTCCCGGTGCTGGTCGCGGACGATGGCGTCCTCACGGAATCCGAGGAGATCCTGCGCTACGCCGACGCGTGCCTCGAGCCGGAGGAGCGGCTGTTCCCGTCCGATCCGGCCCTTCGCGACGAGGTCCTCGCCCTCTGCCGCGGGTTCGACGCGCGGCTCGGCCCGGACGCCAGGCGGCTCATGTACGCGCACATGCTGCCGCGCAAGCGCGAGCTGCTCGCCGTCAACAACCAGGGCGTCCCGGCGTGGGAGGACCGCTTCCTGACGATCTGCTGGCCGCTCGTCAAGCCCTGGGCCTGCCGCGAGCTCGGCATCGGGCCGACGACGATCCGCGACGACGACCCGCGCGTGCGGCGCGAGCTCGACGAGGTTGCAGAGCGGCTCTCAGACGGGCGCCGTTACCTGTGCGGCGAGCGCTTCACCGCCGCCGACCTGACCTTCGCGGCACTTGCTGCCGCGGTGGTCATCCCGCCCGGCTACGGCGTGCCGCTACCGCAGCCGGACGAGCTGCCGGGGCCGCTCGCGGCTGTCGTCCGCGGCTTCCGCGAGCACCCGGCGGGCGCCTTCGCCCTCGAGCTGTTTCGCACCCGGCGATGACCGTGCTCGTCGACGTCAGCTTCGAGGAGCGCTACTGGTATCCGGACGACGGCGGCGTCGTGTGGCTCGCGGGCTACCAGCTCGTCGATCCCGCCTCGGGCCGCTACCTCGGCCGCGATGCGGCGGAGCTGGCGGAGCGCGGCCTGCGTGTGGCGGGCGTGGCCGGAGCGGCGCGCCACCACGGCGAGGCGCTTGCGCGGGAGGATCTCGGTCCGGGCGCACGGCTCGAGCTGCGCCGCGATCCGGGCAACGAGCACGATCCGAACGCGATCGCGGTGCACGGCCCGGGCGGCCGCGAGCAGGTCGGCTGGGTGCCGCGCGAGCTCGCCGAGGAGATCGCTCCCGAGCTCGACGCGGGCCGTGCCTGGTCGGCCGTCGTCCTGCGCGAGCAGCGGCCCTCACCGCGCGACCCGCGCACGGGCCTGACGATGCTGCTCGCCCCGGACGGCGAGATCGAGCTGCGCGAGGTCAGCGCCGCCGCACGCGGATCCGCACGGCCTCGATCTGACGCTGGCCGTACGAGCCCTCGTAGACCGGGCCCGTCGCGCTGATCCAGTCGCCCGGGCCCGGAAGGGGGGAGGGCCGCAGTCCGCGCCGGACGTCGATCACCGAGATGCCCGGTCCGGTGACCGAGTCCCGGGAGACGATCACGAAGTGCGCGTCGCCGTCCCCGTCGGGATCGACGCGCTCGACATAGACGATGCGGCCGGCCGCGGCCGGCGCAGTTGCCCGAGCCCTCGGGGCAGCGCAGGCGGCGCGGCGGCGCGGGGGCCGTGGCGTCGGGGGCCGTGCGCGCCTCGGGCGCGGGCTGCTCGGGACGCCGCGGGCTCGCCCGAGTCGTCGGAGCAGCCGGCCGCGACCACCAGTGCCGCGAGCCCGGCGGCGAGCGCGCTCGCGCGCGTCAACCGCTCTGCGGCGTCACGATGAGCGTTCCCGCCGCGCCGCTCTCGCCCGTGCCCGCGGGCGTGAACTCGATCGGGTAGCGCCCCTCGGTGTTCACGAGGACGTCGAAGCGCGCGGGCGTGAGCGGGTCCGCCGCGCCGGTCAGCCCGAGCTCCGGGATGGCCACCTGGCCCGGCTTGTCCACCGTCACCTCGACGCTCGCCGAGCGCCCCGCCTCGAGGCGGCGGGTCTCCTCGGCGTCGGCGTCCATCGCGATGGTGCCGGAGGTGTCGGCGACCTCGGTCGGCTCCTCGCGGGGTGAGGCCTCGGGCGCCGGCTCCTCGGCAGGGGTCGAGGTCGTGGCCTGCTCGGGCGGCGGGCTCGGCTCATCGTCGCGCGGGCGCGACAGCGAGGCGGCGAGCGCCGCCAGGCCGAGGACGATCGCGAACAGGAGCAGGGCGCGGCGGACGTGCACGCACCGGATGGTAGGGACGGTCAGGGACCCGTCCGGACCATCGCGCAGGGGGCGAGTCCTGCGCCCGCGCCGCTTAACCTCCCACCGCCGCCGATGTCCCTCATCGCTCGCGACCCGCTCGTCAAGCTGCTCACGGCCGCGGCCGTCGCGGCTGGTCGTCGCCGTCAACGGCCTGGGCGCCGAGCTTCTCCTCGAGCTTCCGTTCGTGGCCGCGCTGATCGCCCTCGCCGCGATCGACGTCGACCGGCGGCTGCTGCCGAACAGGATCGTCTACCCGCTGGCGGCGTGGGGGGTGATCGCCACCGTGCTGGTGGATCGCGACGATCTCGCCGAGAACCTCGCGGCGGGCGCCGCGGTCTTCACGTTCCTGCTCATCGCCGTTGTCGCGTACCCGCCGGGCATGGGCATGGGCGACGTGAAGCTGGCGGGCGCGATGGGCCTCTTCCTCGGCCTGTCCGTCGTCCCCGCGCTGATCGTGGCGCTCCTGTCCGGCGCCGTCGCGGGCCTCGCGATGATCGCCCGCGAGGGGGCCGGCGCGCGCAAGGCGACCATCCCGTTCGGCGTGTGCCTCGCACTCGGCGGCATCGTCGCGCTGCTCGCCGGGCCGGAACCGGTCAGCGACCCCGTGAGTAGGGTGTGGGCGCTTTGTCGTTTCGCTTCGTGACAGCAGGGGAATCGCACGGCCCGGGCCTCACCGCGGTCGTCGAGGGACTGCCCGCGGGCCTCGAGCTGAGGCCCGAGGACATCGACCGCGACCTCGCCCGGCGCCAGCTCGGGCACGGCCGCGGCGGGCGCATGAAGATCGAGAAGGACCGCGCGGAGGTGACCTCCGGGATCCGCCACGGGCGCACGCTCGGCAGCCCCGTCGCGCTTCGCATCGAGAACCGCGACTACCGCAACTGGGAGGAGCGGATGAACCCGTGGCCGGTCGAGGCGGAGGTCGACGAGGTCCACCTGCCCCGCCCGGGCCACGCCGACCTGGCCGGCATCCAGAAGTACGGCTTCACCGACGTGCGCAACGTGCTCGAGCGCGCCTCCGCGCGCGAGACGGCGGCGCGCGTGGCGGCCGGCGCGCTCGCCAAGGCCTTCCTGCGCGCGCTCGGCGTGGACGGTGCGCTCGCCACGTGACCCGCATCGGCAGCGTCACGGCGCCCGAGCCCGACGGCCTGCGGCCGAGGACTTCGAGGGCGTCGACGAGTCGCCCGTGCGCTGCCTCGACGCGGACGCGAGCGAGGCGATGGTGGCCGAGATCGACGCCGCCCGCAAGGCGAACGAGTCGCTCGGCGGCGTCTTCGACGTGATGGCGTTCGGGCTCGTTCCCGGGATCGGCTCGTACATCTCGTGGGAGCAGCGCCTCGACGGGCGCCTCGCCAGGGCGATCATGTCGATCCAGGCGATGAAGGGCGTCGGGATCGGCGACGGCTTCGCGCTGGCCGAGCGCGTCGGCTCGCAGGCCCACGACGAGATCTTCTTCTCCGAGGAGCGCGGCTACCACCGCGAGACCAACCGCGCCGGCGGGCTCGAGGGCGGCATGACGACCGGCGACCCGCTGGTCGTGTCGGGCGCGATGAAGCCGCTGCCGACGCTGACGAAGCCGCTCCGCTCGGTCGACACCGAGACCAAGGAGCCGGCGCAGGCGCTGCGCGAGCGCACCGACTCGTGCACCGTGCCGGCCGCCGGCGTCGTCGGCGAGGCGATGGTCGCGCTCGTGCTGGCGTCGGCGTACCGGGACAAGTTCGGCGGCGACCACGTCGACGACGCGCGCGCGGCGCTGGCCGCCTACGAGGAACGCATCGGCTGGAGGCGCGCATAGCGGGAGGGGCGCTCGTCCTGGTGGGCTTCATGGGGGCCGGCAAGTCGACCGGCGCCCGCGCGCTGGCGGCCGGGCTCGGGGTCGAGCCGCTCGACTCCGACCACGTGCTCGAGGAGCGGCTCGGGGAGCCGATCGAGAGCTTCTTCGACCGCGAGGGCGAGCCGGCCTTTCGCGCGCGCGAGGAGGAGGTGGTGCTCGAGCTGCTCGAGCACCCCGATGCGCGCGTGATCGCCCTGGGCGGCGGCGCCGTCGGCTCCGAGCGCGTCCGCGAAGCGCTCGACCGGCCACACGGTCGTCCATCTCGAGGTCGAGCCCGAGGAGGCGTGGCGGCGAGCCTCGAACCAAGGCCGCCCGCTCGCTCGCGAGCCGGAGCGCTTCGGCCGCCTCCACTCCGACCGCACGGCGCTCTACGAGTCGGTCGCGGACGTGATCGTCCCGCCCGGCGACCGCGAGGGCATCCGCCGGGCGCTGCCCGCGCTCGCGGCGCTCGCCGAGGCCCCCGCCGGGACGAGGCTCGTGTGGGCCTCCGCGGCGTCGGGCGAGTACCCGGTCTTCCTCGGCGGCGGGCCTCGTCGGCTCCGGTTTCTTCTACCCGCGCGCGGGGCGCCGGCTCGTCGTGACCGACGAGAACGTCGAGCGCGCCGTCGCCTTCGAAGGGGACGAGCGGATCGTGGTGCCGGCGGGCGAGCGCCACAAGACGCTCGCGGGCGCCGAGGAGGTCCTGCGGCGGCTTGCGCGCGCGGGCGCCGAGCGCGGCGACCTGGTGGTGGCGGTCGGCGGCGGCGTCGTGGGCGACCTGGCCGGCTTCTGCGCCGCCGTCTACCAGCGGGGGATGGCGCACGTCCAGGTGCCGACGACGCTCGTCGCCCAGGTCGACTCCGCCTACGGCGGCAAGACCGGCGTCGACCTGCCCGAGGGCAAGAACTACGCGGGCGCCTTCCACCAGCCCGCCGCCGTGCTGTGCGATCCCGGCGCTGCTCGCGACGCTGCCGCGCGAGGAGCATGCCGCCGGCTTCGTGGAGGTGGTCAAGACGGCGCTGATCGCGGGCGGTCCGCTGTGGGCGCGGGTGCGCAGGGGGGAGGAGCCGGACGCGGAGGTGATCATGGGCTGCCTGCGCACCAAGCTGGCGGTCGTGGCCGCAGACGAGCGCGACTCCGGGCGGCGCCAGGTGCTCAACCTCGGGCACACGGTCGGCCACGCGATCGAGGCGGCCACCGGGTACGCGCGCTACCGCCACGGCGAGGCCGTCGGCATCGGGCTGCTCGCCGCCCTGCGGCTGTCGGGCCGCGACGCGCTGCGCACCGAGGTGGCCGGCCTGCTCGAGGCCCGCGGCCTGCCGCTGCGCTTCGGCGGCGCGAGCGTGGACGAGGTGCTCGAGCTGATCGGGCGCGACAAGAAGCGAACGGGCGGCCGCGTGCCGTTCGTGCTCGTGGAGGCGCCCGGCGAGGTCACGCCCGGACACGAGCCCGACCCGGCGGCGCTGCGCGCCGCCGTCGAGGAGGTGCACGACGGATGAAGACCCGCGTGGAGGTGCTGCACGGCGTGAACTTCGACGTGCTCGGCCGCCGCGACGCCGCGCACTACGGCGGCCTCACGCTGCCGGAGCTCGAGGTCAAGATCCAGGGTCACGCGCGCGAGCTCGGCCTCGACCTGAGCTTCTTCCAGACGAACCACGAGGGCGAGTACTGCGAGTTCCTGCACCGCGCGGGCGAGAGCTCGGACGGCGTCGTCCTCAACCCCGGCGCCTGGACTCACTACTCGTGGGCGATCCGCGATGCGCTCGAGCTGGCCGCCGTGCCCGCCGTCGAGGTGCACCTGTCCGCCGTCGACCGGCGCGAGGAGTGGCGGCGCGTGTCGGTGATCCGCGACCTCTGCGTGGGCACCGTGCAGGGCAAGGGCGTGGACGGTTACCGTGAGGCGCTCGAGATGCTCAAGGAGGCGATGCGGTGAACGGGCAGGCCGCGCGAACCGACCGGCTCGTGCGCCTGCATGGCCGAGCGCGAGCTCGACTGCCTGCTCGTCACGAACCTGCTGAACGTCCGCTACCTGACCGGCTTCACCGGCACGAACGGCGCCTGCGTGATCAGCCCCGGCGAGCGGCTCTTCCTCACCGACTTCCGCTACGTCGAGCAGGCGGCCGCGCAGGTGGACGGCTACGAGCCGCTCGAGATCGGCCGCGACCTGCTCGGCGGCCTCGCGCAGCGGCTGCGCGGGCGGGCCGGCTTCGACGACGGCCACATGAGCGTCGCGACCCACGCCAAGCTCGGCGAGAAGACGGGCGAGGGCGTCGAGCTCGTGCCCGCCGGCGGGCTCGTCGAGGACCTGCGCGCGGTCAAGGACGCGTCCGAGGTCGCAGCCATGCGCGCCGCGGCGGAGATCGCCACCGAGGCCTACGAGTCGCTCCGCGAGACCGGCCTCGCGGGACGCACGGAGCGCGAGGTGGCCGTCTCGCTCACCCGCTTCATGGAGGACCGCGGCGCGGACGGGCCCTCGTTCCCGCCGATCGTCGCGTCCGGCGCGCACGGGGCGCTGCCGCATGCCGTGCCCCGCGACGTCGAGATCCCGCGCGGCACGCTCGTCGTGATCGACATGGGCGCCCAGGTGGACGGCTACTGCTCGGACTGCACGCGCACGCTCGCCACGGGGCCGCTCGGCGACGAGGCGCTCGAGACCTACGAGCTCGTCTGGCGCGCCCAGCGCGCCGCGCTCGCCGCGGTGCATCCGGGCGCGTCCTGCTCCGCGGTCGACGCCGTCGCGCGCGACATGATCGAGGCCGAGGGCCACGGCGAGCGCTTCGGGCACGGGCTCGGTCACGGCGTGGGGCTCGAGATCCACGAGGCGCCGCGGCTCGGCAAGACCGCCGAGGGCGAGCTCGTGGCCGGCAACGCCGTGACAGTCGAGCCCGGCGTGTACGTGCCGGGCGAGGTCGGGGTGCGGATCGAGGACCTGGTGATCGTCGGCGAGATCGAGCCCGAGGTGCTCACCGCCTTCCCGAAGGACCTCGTCACGATCGGCTGATGGTCCTGGCGGCGATCGCCGCCCTGGCCGGCGCCACGATTCAGTCGGCCACCGGCTTCGGCTTCGCGCTCGTGCTCTCGCCGGCGCTGTTCGCCGTGCTCGATCCGACCGAGGCGGTGGCGACGCTGCTCGCGCTCGGCGTCACGCTCAACCTGCTCGTGCTGATCGAGGACGGCGGGCACGCGGACTGGCGGCGCCTGGCGCCGATGCTGCTGGCCGCTCTGCCCGGGCTCGTGGCCGGGCTCCTGCTGCTGGCTGCGCTCTCCAAGCAGGCGCTCCAGATCACGGTCGGCGTCGCGGTGATCGGCGCGGGCGCGCTGCAGCTCTCGGCGCGCCGCTCGGGCCCCGGCAGGCCGCAGCGGGCGGAGCTGCCTCGGGTGGCCGGCTGGGGGGTCGGCTTCCTGAGCGGCGTGCTCACGACCTCGATCAGCGTCAGCGGCCCGCCGATCGTCCTGTGGCTCGAGGCGCACGGGGTCGGGCCGTCGGAGTTCCGTGCCTCGCTGTCGGCGAGCTTCCTCGCGCTCAACCTGGCCGGCTGGGTGATGCTGATCGCCACCGAGGGCAGCCCGTCGGTCGACGCCGGCGTCGTGGCGCCGCTGCTCGCCGTCGTCCTCGTGGGCTACGCCGCCGGGGCGCTCGCGTTCCGCCGGCTCGATGGCGAGCGCTTCTTCGGGATCGCGCTCGCGCTGGTGCTCTGCACGGGGGCGGCGAGCCTGGTGGCGGGCCTCGCTTCCCTCTGAGGGGGGGCGATTCTCGACCTGGTCCTGACTTTGGCTGTCAGTGGCGGCCAAAGTCAGGACTGTTGAGCGGAAGCTGGCCGAGCTGGCGAGGCGGTCGCATGGGGTGGTGACCCGGGCCGAGTTGCTGGAAGCGGGCGTGAGCCGACACGAGATCGTGCACCGACTCCAGACGGGCTCCCTCATTGCTGTCTTTCGGGGCGTCTACCGGGTGGGTCATAAGGCGCCCTCCGTGGAGGCGCGCTACACCGCCGCAGTAAAGGCGTGCGGTGAAGGGGCGTTGTTGAGTGGCCTGGCGGCGGCGTGGCTGTGGGGCCTCGTGAAGGGGTGGGCGCCCCCGCCCGAGGTGACGTCCCGGACGGAGCGGCGCATCAGGGGTGTGACAACACGGCGCGTACGGCGGCTGGGGAAGGGGGACGGGACGGTCTGGCGCGGCGTCCCGGTGACGACGGTGCCGGCGACGCTGGTGCGTGTCGCCTCACCCTCGTTGCTGTCGTTCGACGAGCTCGCGAGGGCGGCCCATGAGGCCACCGTGCGCTACGAGGTCACGCAGGTGGAAGGGGCGCCGCAGCGGCTGCGCGCGATCCTCGAGGGTGACGCGCCGATCCTGCTGAGCCGGCTCGAGCGCGGCTTCCGCGCCCGGTTGCGCGAGGCGGGGCTGCCGCCGGCGATCACAAACCGGCCCGCCGGCGCCCACTACGTGGATTGCCGCTGGCCCGACCACAAGCTGACCGTCGAGCTCGACTCGTTCAAGTTCCATAAGACCAGGCACGCCTGGGAGCAGGACCGCCGCCGCGACCGCGATGCCCGCCGCAGGGGCGACCGGTTCCGCCGCTACACCTGGCGCGACGTCTTCGAAGAAACCGCCGACATGCTCACCGAGCTACACGAAATCCTCCTTGCACCGCGTCCGCTCTGATGCGAACATGTGTTCGTACATGGTCGTGTGCGCCCTCTATCCCCGCTTCGAGCTGCTCGCCGCCCTCGGAGATCGCCGGGCGCTGATCTCGGAGCCCGCCGCGCTGGCGCCCGAGGCGGGCCGCGAGCAGCTGGTGGGCGAGGTGTCGGCGCCCGCCGAGGCCTACGGGATCGTGCGCGGGATGCGGCTGGGGGAGGCGATGTCGCGCTGCCCGGCCCTGCGGCTCATCCCGCCCGACCCCGAGGGGGTGCGCTCGCTCTGGAACGTGGTGCTCGACAGGATCGAGGCGATCGGAGCGGCGGTGGAGTCGGACGAGGCGGGCGCAGCCTTCTTCGAGTCCACCGGGATCGAGAGCCTCCACGGCGGCGAGCTCGCCGGGGTGCTGGCCGCCGCCCGGCGCGCACTCGGCGCAGGCGCGCGCTTCGGCGCCGCGCCCTGCCGCTTCGCCGCCCGTGCGGCGGCGCTGCAGGCGCGCCCGCGGCGCCGCGCCCGCGGCGCCGCCGCGCCGGCGTCAGCCGGCGGGCCCGTCTTCGTGTCCGGCGCCGTCGTGGTCGAGGAGGCGGCCCTGCGACGGCTTCCTCGCCCCGCTGCCCGTCAGCACCCTGCGCACGAGGCCGGAGCTGCAGGCGCTGCCCGAGCTCTTCGAGCAGCTCGGCCTGCGGACGCTCGGGGAGCTGGCGGACCTGCCCGCCCGCGCGGTCTCCGAGCGCTTCGGGCACCCCGGGCTGCTCGCGCTCGACCTCGCCCGCGGGCGCGACCTGCCGCTCGAGCCGCGGCGCCCGCTCGAGCCGGTGAGCGAACGGCTCGACCTGCCCGACGCGGCGTCGGGCAGGCAGCTCGAGCGGGCCCTCGAGCTGCTGGTCGCGCGCGTGCTCGCCCGGCGCGAGCGGCGCGGGCGCTCGCTGCGCGCGCTCGCCGTGTCGGCCCGCTTCGTGGCCGGGGGCACCTGGCGCACCGCGGTCACGCTGCGCCATGCGAGCGCCGATCCGGCCCGGATCAGGCTCGCGCTGGGCCCGAAGCTGGCCGAGCTGCCCGCCCCGGCCGAGTCGCTGGGGCTCGAGGTCGAGGCCTTCGGTCCGCCTGCGCAGGACCAGGGACGCCTGCTCGACGAGGCGGCGGCGGTCCGTCGCGGGCGCCTCGGCGAGGCGGTCCGCCAGGCCCGCCAGGCCGCGGGCGCCGAGGCCGCCCTGCGCGTGCTCGACCTGGATCCCGACTCCCGCATTCCGGAGCGCCGCGCGGTGCTGGCGCCGTTCCCGGACGCGCCCTGCCTCGTGACGCCGGCCAGGTCGCGCAGGCTCGGGGCGCCCAAGCCCACGGCGGTCATTCCCGGGGACGGCGGAGTGCCGCGCGCGGTCGCGGGCGCCCAGGTGGACTCCGTGCGCGAGGAGTGGGTCGTCGAGGACCGCTGGTGGACGGCGCGGCCGCTGCGGCGCCGCTACTTCGAGGTCGTCCTGATCGACGGGCGCAACCTCGTCGTTTTCCGCGATCTCGTCGGAGGAGGCTGGTTCCTGCAGCGCTCGTAGCGGATCGCCCGCCAAACCTCCATCGAATCCGGGAGCCCGGGAGAAATCGCTGGACAGATCGTTACGTTCGCCGACCCCAACCGGGGGACGCGATCTTCCCGTCTATGACAAGGAGACCCATGAAGCCGCGCATGATGCTCGTCGCGCTGGTGGCGCTCGTCTGCACCGCCGCCGTCGCGTCGTCGGGACGGCCGGAGCCACCTCCGACGGGCACGGTCATGGCGGCTCCTACGAGGTCTGGCTGATCGATCAGGAGGACCGCTACCAGGCGGGCGCGGGCACCCTCCACATCTTCGACGGCGAGGAGCTCACCGAGGACGCGGGCGCGGCCGAGCCGGAGTCGATCGACCTGGCCGGTGAGCTCGCGACCCTCTGCCAGGAGCGCACCGGCAGCATGCCGGCGCGCCCGCACATGCTCGTCTTCAACGGCGGCGACGACGACGCTCCCTCCGGCAGCCGCTACGCCGTGATCGCCTACGTGGCGAGCGGGCACGTGGCGTTCCTCGACGCGGCCGCGCGCGAGCCGGTCGAGTGCATCGACGTCGGCACCCAGGCGCACGCGGCCTGGCCGACGCCCGACCAGCGCCACCTGATCGTGGCCAACCAGAACGGCAAGCTGCTGCAGCGGATCGCGACCGACTACCCGAACGAGCGCTTCACGCTCGAGGACGACGCGACCATCGACCTCGCGGCCTGCACGACCCCCAGCGGCGCCCGCTGCGAGGACCCCGAGCTGCGCCCGGACAACGCGCCGATCTGCCCGCGGACGACGAGCGACGGCAGGCTCACGTTCGTGACCCTGCGCGGCGGCGGCATGTTCGTCGTCGACCACAACGCGGACCCCGATGCGGATCGTGGCCGAGTACGACCGCGCCACCGTCGACGACAACGGCTGCGGCGAGATGGAGGCGGGTCGGCGCATGTACGTCAACAGCGGCGCCGGGCTGGGGCTGACCGTGCCGCCGGTCCCGGGCGACGAGCCCTACGGCCACGACGTCTACTCGTTCGACCTCTCCCGCTTCAGCGAGGTTCCGCGCACGACGCCCAACCGCCCGCGCGCCACCCACGTGTACACGCGCGACGCGCCCGGCGCGAAGGTCGACGCGCACGCGGTGGCGCTCACGCCGCTCGGCCTCCTGTGGTGGGGCGACCGGATCGAGAACGACGTGACGGTGGTCGACCCGCGCCTGAACACGGTCGTGTCCCGCTTCGGCCTCGAGGGCGATCTGAGCGACGACCCCGCCCCCGACCTGTTCGACGTCTCACCCGGCGGCGACTACGTGTTCTCCTCGCTTCGCGGGCCCCACCCCTCGTCCGGGCACGAGGCGTTCGGGTCGACCCCCGGGGTGGGCGTGATCAGGGTGAAGCGCGGCGGGCTCAGGGGACGCCTGACGGGCGTGGCCCGGGTCGGAAGCCTCCGCGGGACGCCCGATCCGCACGCGATCAGGGTGCGCGTCGTTGAGTGACCCAGGCCGGGGCGCGCCAGGACCGCTCGGGCGACACGGCTTCAGTGTTAGGGGTAATTGGCCGATACTTCCGGAGGGTCCGCATACCTGACCCGTTCCCCCTTGTCCCGACAATCGCTTCGTAGCCTTCGTTTCCAGGTCAGCGTCGCACTGACGCTGGCGGCTGCGGCGTGCGCGTTCATCGCGAGCAAGAGCTCGAGCGACGAGCTCCACGGCGCCTACCGCGACTCGGCGCGGACCGTCATGAACGCGTCCGCCACGAGCTTCGAGAAGGGCCTGACCCCGACCGACCTCGGCGACGCCGCGGCGCTCCAGGGCGAGATCGACCGCGTGATGGACGTGCATCCGGAGCTCGCGTCGCTCGGTGTCTACCAGGCCGGCGCCTCGACGCCGGTGGCCTCCGTCGGCGAGTCCGTGGGCGGCTCGACCGAGCTCGGCCTCGTCACCGAGGCGCTCAGCTCCGGGGAGCAGGCGTTCGCGGAGTCGCGCGACCAGGGCCGCCACGACGAGGTGCTCGTCACGCCGCTCGGCGACGACGGGGACGTGCGAGCGGCGCTTGTGGCGAGCTACGACCTGGGCCCTGCGCACGCCGACCTCGCCGACCGCAACCGCGACGTCGCGATCGTCCTCGGCATCCTGCTCGCCTGCTTCTCGGTGTTCACGATGTTCGTGCTCGGGCGCGGAATCTTCCGCCCGCTCGACCGCCTGCGGGTGGCCACGCGGGCGGTCGGGGCGGGCAACCTGGGCACGCGGCTCGGCTGGCGCCGCCGCGACGAGCTCGGCGACCTCTCGCGTGACTTCGACGTGATGGCCTCCGAGCTCGAGGAGAACAACAGGCGCCTCGAGGAGCTCGCCCACCGCGACCCGCTCACCGGGCTCGCCAACCACCGCCACTTCCAGGAGCTCCTCGGCAGGGAGCTCGACGAGGCGCGCGAGCTGGGCCGTCCGGCCACGGTCGTGCTCATCGACGTCGACGACTTCAAGCGCATCAACGAGTCGCGCGGTCATCCCTTCGGCGACGAGGTGCTGCGGCGCCGCCGCGGAGAGCCTCAGCTCGGCGATGCGCGGACCTGGGCCTCGTGGCGCGCGTGGGCGGCGACGAGTTCGGGGTCATCCTGCCGGACGCCGAGGGCGCTCGCGCGTACGCGCTCGCGGAGGCGTGCCGCACCGCCGTCGAGGCGGGCGGCGCCCGTGCCGGGCTCGCTGCGCTGCTCGGCCGGCATCGCCTGCTTCCCCGACGACGCGCGGACGCCCGGGGCCCTGCTCCAGCTCGCCAGCGGGTCGCTCGCCTGGGCCAAGAGCGGCGGCGGCGCGCGCTCGCGCCGCTACGACCCGGAGCACGTCTTCGTCGTCACCGACGAGCAGCGCGAGGACGTTCGCACGCCTGATCGCCGGGCCCGACGTGGTGCGGCCGTCTTCCAGCCGATCGTCGCGCTCGCGAGCGGCGAGCCGGTCGGCTACGAGGCGCTCGCGCGCTTCGCGGGCAAGCCGGGGCTGCCGCCGTCCTGGTGGTTCTCGCAGGCCCACCGCTTCGGCCTCGGCGCGCCGCTCGAGGCCGGCACGCTGCGCGCGTGCGCTCGCCGCCCGGCGCGCCCCGACGGCAGCTTCCTGTCCATCAACCTGAGCCCGTCGGCGCTCGCGTCGGCCGACGTCGCGCGAGCAGCTCCCGGCGGACCTCAGCGGAATCGTCATCGAGATCACCGAGGAGGAGCACGTGCTCGACGTGGACGCGCTCCAGCGCCACCTCGAACCGCTGCGCGAGCGCGGCGCCCGCATCGCGGTCGACGACGCAGGCGAGGGCTACGCCGGGCTCCAGCAGGTCATGCAGCATGCGCGCCGACGTGATCAAGCTCGACCGGGCGCTGATCGCCGACGTCCACAACGACCCGGCCAAGATCGCGCTGATCGGCTCGCTCGTCCACTTCGCGCGCAGCACCGGCGCCTCGATCTGCGCCGAGGGCATCGAGACGCTCGACGAGCTGCGCGTCCTGATCCACCTGGGCGTCTGGCGCGGGCCAGGGCTGGGCGCTCGGCCGCCCGGGCGAGCCGCTGGCCGCGCGTCAACGCCGAGGCCGCCCGCATGTGCCGCGAGCTGCGCAGCGAGCAGGCGAAGCTGCGCCCGCTCGGATCGCGGAGGAGCGCCTAGCGATGGCCGCCAACGAGCTGATCACGCTGGCCCGGCTCGGAGCGATGTTCGAGCGCACGGTGTCGGTGCGCGACGACGAGGACCTCGAGGCCGTGCTGAAGGACGTGTGCGCGCGCGATCGCCGAGCTGCTCGGCTACGGCGCTGTCGTGGTCAACGTCTACCGGCCGGCCTACGACGACATGCTCACCGCCGCCGCGGTGGGCTCGGCGGCGTCCATCGAGGCGCTCGTCGGCCGCTCATCGCCCGCGCGAGACGTGGCACCCGCTGCTGGCCGAGCGCTTCGAGCGCCGCGGCGCCTACTTCGTGCCCGGACGACGAGTTCGACTGGGACGTCGCTCGACGCCGACAGCTACGTGCCGGACATCGAGCCGAGCGACGACCCGGACGCCTGGACCGCCGAGGACGCCCTGTTCGTGCCGCTGCGCGACGCGAAGGGCGAGCTGATCGGCGTGATCTCGGTCGACGAGCCCGAGACCGGCCGGCGCCCGAGCGACGACGAGCTCGACGCCCTCGTCGCGATCGCCAAGCAGGCCGCGATCGCGCTCCGCATCGCGCAGGAGACCGCCAACGACGATCCAGCATCAGCAGATGCTCGAGCGAGCGTGCTCGAGGTCTCGGCCCGGCTCGCCGAGGCGGACGAGACCGACGAGGTGCTGCAGGCGGTCTGCGACGGCATCCACGACGCGCTCGGGCTTCGACAGGGTCGTGATCGAGCTCGCCGACGATCCGAGCCAGCCGCTCGATCCGGTGGTGGCGAGCGGACGCGGCGTTGAGGCGGCGAGCGTCACGCGCGGGGTCTCGATCGACTCGCTGGCGCCGCTCTTCACCCCGGAGTTCGAGGTCGCCGGCTGCTACCTCATCCCGACCGAGGTCGCCGCAGGGTGCGCTCGGCCGCCAGGCGCCGGCCGAACCGCTCGGAGATGAACGGCCACGGTCCGCACGCCTGGGCGCGCCATTGGCTGCTCGTGCCGCTCGACGAGCCGGAGGGCAAGCGACTCGGGCTCATCTCGGTCGACGACCCGCGTGACCGGCTGCTGCCGACGCGCGCGCGGCTGCAGGCGCTGCGCCTGTTCGCGAACCAGGCGGTGGCCGCCCTCCAGACCGCCGACCGGGCCGTGCGCCTGCGCCACGAGGCGATGCACGACGCCCTCACCGGGCTCCCGAACAGGCGCGCCTTCCTCACCCGCCTCGAACCGCGAGGCCGGCCGCTCCGACGGGCTGCTGGCGCTGATCCTGTGCGACATGGACAACCTGAAGCGCGTCAACGACCGCCACGGCCACGACGCGGGCGACCGCGCGCTCAAGGCGCTGGCCGACGCCCTGCGCACCGGCCTGCGCCGCAGCGACGACGCCTTCCGGATCGGCGGAGACGAGTTCGCCGTGGTGCTCGGCGGCGCGACGCGCCTCGACGCCGAGCGCGTGGCGAAGCGCCTCCAGGGGGAGCTGTCCGCCGCCCGCACCTCGGGGCAGGACATCCAGGCGAGCTTCGGAATCGCGGTCCGCGAGCCAGACGAGGCCACGGACAAGCTCGTGGAGCGCGCCGACCGGCTGCTCTACCGCGCGAAGCGCCGTCGCTCGGTCGCCTAGCTTCGGATCCTCTCGAAGCAGTTCCGCATCCAGGGCCGCCGGACGCCGTCCTCGTCGCGCAGCCACCAGTCGACCGAGATCGTGCCGTCGGGGCCGACCCTGATCCTCCCGATGCGGAGGCTCAGCCGGGCCGGTTGCGCGCCGCCAGGTACGTCCCGTCGAGGACTCCTGCGATCGCCAGCTTCGCGGGCTTGAACGAGGGCGGCCTGCTCTTGCAGACGTCGGTCAGCCCGTAGTAGACGCTGCGCCCGGTCCGGTTCAGCGTCTCACGCGCGACCACCTTGCGCAGCGCGGGCACCTGGGCGAGTGCGAACTCGGCACGGATCACGAGCTTCGCGCTCTCCGGATGGAGCGTCTGCCGGGCGAGATCGCGGCAGGTGAGCTGGTAGGGATCCCGCTCGACCTGCTGCGCGTGGCTCGGCTCGGGCGTTCCGCTCACGCGCGGCTGCTGGTCGTCGTCATCGCCGCAACCGGGCCGATTGCGAGCCGATCCCATGCTGCCCGCGGGGCGGCGTCGTCCGTCCACTCCTCATGCGAACATGCGTTCGTGCCCTACGTCGAGCTCCACTGCCACTCCGCCTACTCGTTCCTCGACGGCGCCTCGCATCCGGTCGAGCTGGCGGGGGCGGCCGCCGAGCAGGGCCACAGCGCTCTGGCGCTCACCGATCACGACGGGCTGCACGGGGCGATGGAGATGGCGCAGGCGCTGCGGCCGCTCGGCATGCGGCAGATCACCGGCGCCGAGGTCACGCTCGACGACGGCTCCCACCTCACGCTCCTGTGCGAGACCCGCGAGGGCTACACGAACCTCTGCCGCCTGATCACCGCCTCGCACTGGCACACGCGCAGGTGGGCGCGCGAGGGCTGGGAGGATCCCACCGGCCAGGTGATCGACGGCCGGCGGCCGGGCCAGGACGCGCTCGACGAGGAGCCGAGCGTGACGCTCGAGGACGTGGAGCGCAACGCGGCCGGGCTCGTCTGCCTGTCCGGCTGCGCCCGCGACGGCGCGCTGGCGGCGCGGATCGAGGCGGGCGACCACCCGGCGCGGCGGCGGTCGCGAGGCGGCTCCTGCGCGCCTTCGGGCCGGAGCGCTTTCGGGTCGAGCTGCAGCGCCCCTTCTGGCAGGGCGACCGGCGCCGCAACCGCCTGCTCGCCGAGCTGGCCGAGCGGCTCGGCGTGCCCTGCGTGGCCACCGGCAACGTGCACGCCCACGCGCGCGAGCGCATCCCGCTGCAGGACGCGATGGTCGCCGTGCGGCTCGGAGGGACGCTCGACGAGACGGAGCCGCGCCGGCGCGGCAACTCCTCGCACGTGCTGGCGCCGCCCGAGCGGATGCTCGAGCGCTTCCGCGAGCACCCGGAGGCGGTCGAGGAGAGCGGCCGGCTGGCGGAGCGGCTCGCTCTTCGACCTGACCGAGGACCTCGGCTACCGCTACCCGGGCGCCGAGGACCCGGACGCCGACCGCAAGCTGGCGGAGCTCTGCGGCGCGCTGTTCAGTGAGCGCTACAGCGGGCGCCGCCGCCGCGACGAGGCAGCCGGGCGGCTCGACGAGGAGCTGCGCGTGATCCGCCACCTCGGGCTGTCGGGCTTCTTCCTCCTGCACCGCGACATGCTCGAGCTGGCGCGCGAGGTGGCCCTGGAGGTGCGCGGGACCGAGTCGGCGCGGCGGCTGCTGCCGCCGGGGCGCGGGCGCGGCTCGAGCGTGTCCTCGATCGTCTGCTACCTCACCGGCCTCTCGCACGTCGACCCGATCGAGAACGAGCTGCTGCTCGGCCGCTTCCTGAACGAGGAGCTGACGGCGCTGCCGGACATCGACCTCGACTTCCCGCGCGACATCCGCGACGTGCTGATCCCGCGCGTGCACGACCGCTACGGGCGCGACCGCTGCGCGCTCGTCGCCGCCTTCGCGACCTTCCAGGTGCGCTCGGCGGTGCGCGACTTCGCCAAGGCGCTCGGCCTGCCGCCCGGCGAGATCGAGCGGCTCGCGCGCGCGGTCGACCCGTGGAAGGACCGCAACGACATCGAGGGCGACGTGCCCGAGCGATGGCCGCGGCCGTCGCTCGCCGCGCTGGGACGCGCTCGTCAAGCTGGCCCGCGACGCCTGGGGGCTGCCGCGCCACCAGTCCCAGCACCCGGGCGGGATGGTCATCTCGACCCAGCCCGCTGATCGACCTCTGCCCGGTGCAGCCCGCGTCGATGGAGGGCCGGCAGATGGTGCAGTGGGACAAGGACTCCTGCGGCGACGCCGGCTTCCTCAAGATCGACCTGCTCGGCCTGGGGATGCTCTCGGCGGTCGAGCGCTGCGTCGACGAGATCGCGCGCGTGCGCAGCGAGCGCATCGACCTGTCGCGCATCCCCTACGACGACGGCGAGGTCTACGCGCGCATCCAGGAGGCCGAGACGATGGGCGTGTTCCAGATCGAGTCGCGCGCGCAGATGCAGATGCTCAAGCGCACGCGCCCGGAGAACCTCGACGACCTCACCGTCCAGGTCGCGCTCGTGCGGCCCGGGCCGATCCTCGGCGGCGCGGTGCACCCCTACATCGAGCGCCGCAAGGCGCTGCGCGCCGATCCCGGGCTACGAGGTGCCCTACGTGCACCCGTCGCTCGAGCCGGTGCTGCGCGACACGCTCGGCACGATCGTCTTCCAGGACCAGGTGCTCGAGGTGGCGATGGCGTTCGCCGGCTTCAGCGCCGGGCGAGGCCGAGGGGCTGCGGCGGGCGATGAGCCGCAAGCGCTCGCGAGGCGGCGATCCGGGCCTACGAGGAGAAGTTCGTCGAGGGCGCGGATCGAGCGCGGCGCCTCGCGCGACGTCGCCGAGCGGGTCTGGACGCCAGATCGTCGGCTTCTCGGGCTTCGGCTTCCCGAAGGCCCACTCGGCGGCGTTCGGCCTGCTCGCCTACCAGTCCACCTGGCTGCGCGTGCACTACCAGCCGGAGTTCCTGTGCGGCGCTGCTCAACGAGCAGCCGATGGGCTTCTACCCGCCGGACTCGCTGGTGCACGAGGCGCAGCGGCGCGGGGTGGAGGTGCTGCCGCCCTGCGTGGCCCGCGAGCGGCGCTGCGTGCGTGGTGGAGCCGCTCCGGAGACGAGCTCGCCGTTCGGATCGGGCTCGGCTATGTCGGCGGCGTCAAGGAGACGGAGGTGCGGGGCGCTGGTGGCGGAGCGCGAGAGCGGCGGTCCGTGGCGCTCCTTGGGCGATCTCGCGGGCGCGCTCGGGCGCTTCCGCCGAGACGCTCGGGAAGCTCGCCTGGGCCGGGGCCTGCGACGCGCTCGTGCGATGGGCCGGGCGAGCGGCGGCGGGAGGCGCTGTGGACTGCTGGGGGTCGCGGTGCCGGGCGTCGCCGGTGCCGGAGGGAACGCAGCTGTCGCTGCCGCTCGACCCGCACGAGGGGCCGGAGCTGCGGGCGCTGACGGCGTGGGAGCGGATGCTCGCCGACTACGGCTCGACGGGCGTGACCCTGCGCGAGCACCCGCTCGAGCTGATGCGCCCGGACCTGCCGGGGGACCTGCGCACGAGCGAGCAGCTCGAGCGCCACCCGGACGGCCGCCGGGTGCGGGTGGCGGGCCTCGTCGTGGCGCGCCAGCGGCCGGCGACCGCGAAGGGCGTCACCTTCATGCTGCTCGAGGACGAGCACGGCACGATCAACCTGATCGTCCCGCCGCCGGTCCACGACCGCTTCCGGCTGGCCGTGCGCAGCGAGCCGCTGGTGCTGGCCACCGGGCGCCTCGAGCGCCGCGAGGGCACGACCAACGTGCTCGTCGACCGCATCGAGCGCCTCGAGCGCCCCGACCTGCCGAAGGCCGAGATCCGGCACATCGAGCCGCGCCGCGTCTGGAGCAGCGAGGCGGGCGAGGGCGTCATCGGCGCGGCCGGGGAGGAGGCCCTGGCGGCGGGCGCCGAGGCGGACCTGCGCGCGGTGGCCCCGGCCGGCCACAGCTTCGGCCGGAGGGGGCGCTGAGGACCCGGAACCACCGCCATCCGCCCTAGCTAGGTTGACGCGCTGCCCGCGGCTATCTGCTGCCCTCACTGCTGTCGTTCCTCGTTACCACGTCGTCCCCGTCGTCGCCGCCGTCCCCACCGCCACCGGCACCGTCGGGCTCGTCGTCTGCTCCACCCGAGCGCGTCCGCTTCAACCACTCCCCAAGCTGCTCGGTCACGTCCGCGAGCGACGTGCCCGCCGCGGCGAACGCACCGCCGATCCGCTCCGCGTAGAACGCCCCGGCCTCGCCGGCCTCCTCGCGGGCGGGTCGGCTCCTCGCCGGCGCGCAGGTAGTCGCCGCGCACCATGCGGTCGTAGTCGCCCTCGTGCACCCAGTCGAGCAGCATCTTCACGCGCCGCACCGGCATCGGGTGGGTCACGCGCATGTCCTGGAGCAGCTTCGTCATCCGGTCGAGGCCGCCGCCGCTCTCGCTGTAGTCCATCCCCTGCGCGACGAACGCGTCGAGGCTGAGGTTCTCGGCCTCCTCACCGGCGGCGATCGTCATCAGCGCGCGGCACACCGCCTGCGGGTCGCGCGTCACGAGCGCCGCGGCGCGGTCGCAGGAGAGCTCGGCCGCGCGCCACCACTCGAGCAGCGCCAGCTGGATGGCGAGCAGCGGCAGGCCGGCGAGCACCGGCAGCCGGGCCGACGAGCCCGAGCCGCAGCAGGATCAGCAGGGCGGTCTGGTAGAGGACGTGGTCCGAGTGGACGTGCGCCGCTTCGTGCGCCAGCACGACCCGGCGGCCGTCCTCGTCGAGGATCCGGACGAGCTCCGAGTTGAGCACCACGATCGGCTTGCCGGTCCCGATCGCGGCGGCGTTGGCGAGCGGGAACTGCGTGAGGTAGAGGTCCGGCACGTCCTCCATGTCGAGTGCGTTGAAGACCTGCCGGTGAAGCACCCAGATGTGCGGCAGCTGGCGATCGCCGAGCCGCACCGCGGCGCCGAGCGTGGCGGCGCGCAGCGCGCGCTCGTAGCCGAGCGCCACCAGCCGGCGGACCACCTGGTCGAGGTAGGGAACCTTCGCGAGCGCTGCGCCGGCGGCCCGGTCGGCCGGGTGCTGGTAGGCCCGCGGGGAGATCCCCTCGAGCTTCCAGGCCGCTTCGATCTGCTCGGACACGCGGCTCAAGCGTAGGCCACCCGTCAGGATGTGCGGCCATGGCAGGCAGGATCCTCGTCGGCACCTCGAGCTGGGCCGACCCCGGCTTCGTCAAGGAGTGGTACCCGCCCCGCATGACGCCGGGGAGCGGCTGCCCTGGTACGCGCAGCGCTTCGAGGCGGTCGAGCTGAACTCGAGCTTCTACGCGATTCCCGACCGCAACACCGTGCACGGCTGGGTGGAGGTCACGCCGGACGACTTCGTCTTCGACGTCAAGGTGCACCGCGCGCTGTCGCGCCACGCCGCGCCGGTCGAATCGCTGCCGCCGGACATGCGCGACGGGGTCGAGATCCAGGGCCGCGGCCGCGTCCGGCTGACGCCCGAGCTCGAGGTCGCGCTGGCCGAGCGTGTCG
This sequence comes from uncultured Thermoleophilaceae bacterium, assembly GCA_963788595.1. Taxonomy (GTDB): domain Bacteria; phylum Actinomycetota; class Thermoleophilia; order Solirubrobacterales; family Thermoleophilaceae; genus JACVRW01. The sequence continues at coordinate 127,490 of CAWBHC010000005.1, read as the reverse complement.
TCGAGGAGACGGCGCCGCTCGCCGAGGCCGGCAAGCTCGGCGCCTACCTGCTCCAGCTCACGCCCGCATTCGCCCCCGGCCGGAACCGGCTCGAGGAGCTCGACCGCCTGGTCGAGACGTTCGCGCCGCATCGGCTCGCGATCGAGCTGCGCCACCGCGGCTGGGTCCGCGACAAGCGCCGCGACGAGACGCTCGGCTGGTTCTCCGAGCACGGCGTGGCCTTCGTGTGCGTCGACGCCCCGCCGGGCGACCACGTTCCGATCATGCCCTCCGACCTCGACGCGGTCACGAGCGACGACCTTGCCTACCTGCGCCTCCACGGGCGCAACACGGACGGCTACCTGACGGGCCGCTCGGTGGCCGAGCGCTTCGGCTGGCGCTACACGGACGACGAGCTCGACGAGATCGAGGGGCGCGTGATGCAGATGGCCGAGCGCGCCGGCGAGGTGCACGTGGCCTTCAACAACAACCGCGGCGACGACGCCCCGACGGCCGCCCAGCGCTTTCGCGCGCTGCTCGGCCAGGTGCCGCCCGGCGAGGAACAGCTGACGCTCTAGCGAGCCGGCGCGCCGCCGAGCCCCTCAGGCGCGCGGAAGCTCGAACCAGACCCTGGTGGCCCGGCCCGCGCGCGACACGCCCCAGCGCGCGGCGAGGCGCTCGACGAGGAAGAGCCCGAAGCCGCTGTGATCGTCGCGCGGCGAGCCCGCCGCCGCCGCGTCGAACCCCGGGCCCGTGTCGGTGACCTCGGTGAGCACAGCGCTCGGGCCGACGACGACACGCAGCGTCACGGCGTCCGCCTCGGCGTGGCGCACGCTGTTGCCGACGAGCTCGGTCACGAGCAGGTTGAGCGTCTCGCGCAGTGACGGCTCGAGATCCGCACGCAGGCCCGCGATGGCGCGGCGCGCCCGCGCGGCCGCCTCGGGTCCGCCGGCGATGTGCATGTCGAGGCCGTCGTCCACCTCGAGCCGACGGGCCGGCGACACGCCGTCGCTCGCCCAGGGGCGGTGGCGCGTGTGGCCGGGTGAGTCGCTGCCAGGTCGGGGTGCGATGCGGGGGTGTCCTTCTGAAAACGGTGCGACGAGTCGGTTCTACCCATCTGGCCCGATCTCCCAACCTCTTGCCACCGCGCGGAACACCCCGGAAGGGGGATCAGGGCGCAACTCGGAGGACAAGGACGGCGATGTCGTCTCGCGGGCGACCGCCGTGCGCCCCCACCGCCGCGCCTTCGATCTCGGCCGCGATGGCGTCCGCCTCGCGTCCGGCGCAGGCTGCGACCAGCGAGGCGAGCCTCGTCTCGTCCAGTGGCTCGCCCGCGCCGCGCGGCTCGATCACGCCGTCCGTGAAGAACACGAGCGCATCGCCCCTGCCGAGAGTCAGCGAGCGATCCTCGAGGCTCGGATCGGGCACCACCCCGAGCAGCGTCCCGGGCGCGCCGATGGCCTCGACGGACCCGTCGGCATGCAGCAGCAGCGGCAGCGGATGCCCTCCGGAGGCGAAGCCGAGGCGCGCGCCGCCGTCGACCTTCTCGAGATACGCGTATGCGACGGTGCAGAAGCGCCGGTCGCTCCGCTGGCGCAGCAGCGCCTCGTTCAGAAGCGTGAGGCTGCGGCTCGGCAGGCGATGGCGCAGCGCGGCCGTGCGCAGCGTGTAGCGGGCGAGCGCCGTCACGGCGGCCGCGTCCGGCCCCTTGCCGCACACATCGCCCATGACGACGGTCCAGCCGCGGCTCGCCGGTCTCGAAGAGGTCGTAGAAGTCGCCGCCGACCTCGCCGCCGTCCCCGCTGTGGCGGAAGCGGACGGCCACCTCGATGCCGGGGATGTCCGCCAGCTCGAGCGGCAGCAGGCCCTCCTGCAGCGTGCGCGCGATGTAGGAGCGCTCGCTGTAGAGCCGGTTGTTGTCGATCGCCGTCGCGCAGCGCCGGGCCAGCTCGTGCGCCACCTCGACGTCGTGCTCGTCGAAGCGTCGTCCCGAGGGGCCGGTGGCGAACGTCAGCGCCCCGAGCGTCCGCTCGCGGGTCGTCATCGGCACGACCATCGCCGAACGCACGCCGACCGCTCTCAGCAGCAGATAGTGCTCCTCGGAGCGGGTGGAGGCCCGCAGCAGATCGTCGGTCACCTCCTCGAACAGCCTCGGCTCACCGCTCCGCATCACCTCGTAGGCGCCCCCGGGCGTGCCCGGCTCGGGAGGGAAGCGGCGGCTCAGCTCGACCGCCTGCTCGCGCAGGGCCGGGTCCGCGTGGGTGAGCGCGACGCGCTCGAGCCCGCCGTCAGGCGCGACCAGGTCGACGGCGCACCAGTCCGCCATCTCGGGGATCGCGAGCCGCGCCACCCTCGTGAGCAGCTCGTCCGAGTCGAGCCAGCCGCCGAGGACGCTGCTGCTCCGCGACAGGAATGCCTGCGCGCGCTCGGCGCGCTTGTGCTCCGTGATGTCCTCGATCACGTTGATCGCCATCGTCACACGGTCGCTGCCGTCCCTGATCGGGTTCGCCTTCACGGCCGCCCAGCGCTCCTCGCCGGTGTCCCGCACGCGGAAGCGCACGATCGCCTCGGGCGCCTCCTCGCCCGCGAGGGCGCGCCGTCCGGGCAGATCCGTCAGCGGGTAGGGCCGGCCGGCCTCGTCGAAGACCTCGTAGCGGGACATGATCTCGGCGGGCGGAGCCGCCTGCAGCGCCTCCCTCGACTCGAAGCCCAGGGTCCGCACCGCAGCCTCGTTCGCGTACAGGAGGCGGCCGTCGGGCGCCTGCGCCGTGACCGCGTCGGCCACGCCGTGCAGCATGGCCTCGAGCTCGTCGCGCGTCGCGCCGCCGTTGCGCTCGCCGTCGATCGCCGGCCCGGGGGCCGTGCGACGACGGGCCAGGGCCACCGCAACCGCTCCGCCGGCCGCCACCGCCAGCAGCGCGGTGAGGTGCTCGTCCTCGGCGGCGGCTCCGAGCGCGGCCGCCAGGGCGAGCGCCAGCAGGGCGATGACCGCCGTGACCAGCGCTCCCGAACGCGTCGATGCGATCAGCGGGCCCGCCGCGAGCAGCACCAGCACGGGGCCTGGGCTGTCGAGCGGGATCGCGACGAGCGTGATCGCCAGCAGCGCCGCCAGCGCGATGGCGACCGCCACCCGGTCGAGGACCGGTCCCCCCCTTTGTAGTCGCGAGCCCAACTGAGCCGAGCATACTGAGGTAGAACCGGTGCCCATGGAGGCCGAAGAACGAGATCCGGACGGTGTTGTGCGCGTGCGCGCGGGCAACGCGTCTCCGCTGACGCTCGACGGGACCAACAGCTACCTCGTCGGGGGTTGGGTGGTCGACCCGGGGCCGGCCGATCCCTCGCATCTCGATGCGATCCGCGAGGCGGCGGACGGCCGGCTCGAGGGGGTGGTGCTCACCCACTCCCATTCCGACCACTCCGAGGGCGCGCGCGAGCTCGGCGTGCCGGTGAGCCTGCCCGTGGGGGGCGAGGAGGTCGGCCCCTTCCGTGCGGTCGCGACGCCCGGGCACTCGGCCGACAGCGTGTGCCTGCTCGCCGGGCGGGTGTGCTTCACGGGCGACACCGTGCTCGGAGCGGGCAGCGTGTTCATCGCGCCGGGAGAGGGGTCGCTGTCCGCCTACCTCGATTCGCTGCGGCGCCTCCAGGAGCTCGACCTCGAGGTGCTCTGCCCCGGCCACGGGCCGTACGTGTGGGATCCGCAGGCAAAGCTCGAGGAGTACGTGTCCCACCGGCTCGACCGCGAGCGGCGCCTCCTCGAGGCGATCGACTCCGGCCTGCGCGGCCGCGACGAGCTGCTCGATGCCGTCTGGTCGGACGCCCCGCCGGAGCTCCGGCCCGCGGCCGCGCTGACCCTCGCGGCACACCTCGAGAAACTGGTCGACGAGGGCCGCCTGCGGGCCGATGTCGGCTGATACAACCAACACATGATCGAGCCGATTACGGACATGCCACCCGGGACGCTGGGATTCCTCGCGTCCGGACATGTCACCCGCGAGGACTACACGGATGTCTTCCTGCCGCCGGTGAAGCAGAAGATCGAGAGCGGCGAGGGGATCCGGATGGTCTACCAGGTGGGACCGGGCTTCGAGAAGTTCGACGCCGGCGCGATGCTCGAGGATGCCAAGACCGGCTGGAACCTCGGCATCCTTCACCCGAAGGCGTGGAAGCGACTCGCCTTCGTCACGGACGTGAACTGGATGTCACAGACGGCGCACGCGTTCGCGTGGATGATGCCCGGCGAGATCAAGATCTACGGTCTCGACGGGCTCGAGGAGGCAAAGGCCTGGGTTGAGGGGGGCTGACGATGGACGACCGCGTTCGGCGAGTTCGAGAAGAAGAGCTGGAACGACAGGCGCGCCGAGCCCTATCACCACGGAATAGCGGCGATCACCAGGCGCACGATCGACCCGCTGCTCGACGCGGGCGGCGTCGCGGAGGGCACAAGGGTGCTCGACCTCGCCACCGGTCCGGGCTACGTCGCCGCGCGGGCGGCGGAGCGCGGAGCCGACGCCATCGGAATGGACTTCTCGCCCGAGATGCTCGAGCTGGCGGCGCGGCTCCACCCGGAGCTCGAGTTCCAAGAGGGGGACGCCAATGCGCTGCCGGTCGACGACGAGAGCTTCGACGTTGTGGTGGCCAACTTCCTCATGCCCCACCTGTCCGACCTCCCGGGCGTCGTGCGCGAGGCGGCGCGCGTCACGCGGCCGGGCGGCCGGGTGGCGCTCACCACCTGGGACTCCGCGCAGCGGACTCGCTTCGTCGGCGCCGTGATGGAGGCGGTTGCGGAGGCCGGCGCGAGCCCGCCCGCCGAGCTGCCGGCCGGCCCGTCGCTCTTCCAGTTCTCGCCCGACCGCGAGTTCGCGCAGCTGCTCACGGGCGCGGGCCTGACGGACCCGATCGTGGAGAGGATCGCCTTCAGTCACCACGTCGACGACCTCGACGCGCTCTGGGCCGACATTCTCGGCGGCACCGTCCGGACGACCGTCCTCGTCACGAGCCAGGCGCCCGAGATGCAGGCCGAGATCCGGCGACGCTTCGGCGAGCTCCTCGAATCCCACCGGACGGGCGATGGCTGGGACATCCCGTGCTCGGTGAAGCTCGGCTCCGCCGAGAAGCCGCCCGCGTAGCCTCCCGCCAAGGCGCCCGACTACCCTTCCTCGCCGTGGTAGGCACCAACCAGTTCAAGAACGGCATGCACGTGGAGGTCGACGGCAAGATCTTCCGCATCGTCGAGTTCCAGCACGTGAAGCCGGGCAAGGGCGGCGCGTTCGTCCGGACGAAGCTGAAGCGCGTCGACGACGGTGCCGTGATCGACAGGACGTTCCGCGCGGGCGAGAAGTTCCGGCCGGTCCGGACCGAGTCGCGCAAGATGACCTTCCTCTACGCGGACGGGACGGACGCCCACTTCATGGACGTCCAGAGCTACGAGCAGATGGCGGTGCCGGAGGAGTCGGTCAAGGAGTCGCTCCAGTGGGTCATGCCGAACGAGGAGGTCGACGTCCTGTACGTGGACGAGGCGCCCTCGGACGTGCAGGTGCCGAGCGCCGTCGAGCTGGCGGTCGCCGAGACCGATCCGGGCCTCCGCGGCGACACGGCGTCCGGCGGCGGCGACAAGCCGGCCACGCTCGAGTCCGGCGTCGTCGTGCGGGTGCCGCTGTTCGTGAACGTTGGCGACCGGGTGCGGGTGGACACCCGCTCGGGCGAGTACGTCTCGCGCGCGTAGGGGTGGCCCGTCGCAGCGAGCAGCGGAGAGCCGCCGTCGTGGCGCTCTATCAGTCGGACGTGACGGGCAGGCCCGCGCTCGACGTGCTTGATCGCAACGCCACGCCCTTCACCCGCGAGCTCGTCGAGGGCGTGCTCGGCGAGCAGGCGGAGCTCGACGAGCTGATCGCGACCCACGCGTCGGGCTGGTCGCTCGACCGGATCGCCCCGGTCGAGCGGAACATCCTGCGCGTGGCGCTGCACGAGCTGCGCAGCCGGCCGGACGTCCCTGCCGAGGTCGCGATCGACGAGGCGGTCGAGGCCGCCAAGGAGCTCTGCTCCGCCGAGGCGCCCGGCTTCGTCAACGGCATCCTCGGCACGGTCGCCCGTCAGGAGGCGGCGTCCTGATGGCAGGGCCCGATTCGGTGACGGCGCTCGCCGAGGAGCTCGAGGCGGTCGCCGAGAGGCTGCGCTCGGGGACGCTCGGCCACGACGAGGCGGCCGAGCTGGTCGAGCGCTGCGCCGAGCTCGCCGGCCGGCTCGGAGCCGAGATCGACACCCGCGCCCGCGTCGCCGGCGAGGCGGAGGGCCAGGAGCGCCTTCTTTGAACCCGGTCAGCGCGCCGGCGTACCCGCTCGACCTGCAGCAGCGGGTGGACGGCTACCTCGAGGGGCTCCGCTTCGCGCACGAGCTGCGACACGGCCCGGCTCGAGGAGGCGATGCGCTACTCGCTGCTCGCCGGCGGCAAGCGCATCCGGCCGGTGCTCGCGCTCGCGACCGCGGAGGCGCTCGGGCGCGATCCGGGCGACGTCCTTCCGCTCGCCGCGGCGCTCGAGATGATCCACACCTACTCGCTGATCCACGACGACCTGCCGGCCATGGACGACGACGAGCTGCGCCGCGGCAAGCCCACCTGCCACGTGGCCTTCGGTGAGGACGTGGCGATCCTGGCCGGCGACGGGCTCTTCGCCGAGGCCCTGCGCCTGGTGCTCGCCGAGCAGGCGGGCGCGGCCGAGAACCTCCTCGCGGCGGTGCGCGAGCTGGTGGCCGCGGCCGGGGTCGGCGGCATGGTGGGAGGCCAGTACCTCGACGTTTCGGGCGACGACGCGGTGGAGCTCCGTCACCTTCACGAGCTGAAGACGGGCGCGCTGATTGCGGCCTCGGTGGGCTCGGTACTGGCACTGGAAGGGATGGATGGACCTGCCACAATCCCGTACCGGCGCTTTGCGGCTGAGCTCGGCGTCGTCTTCCAGATCGTCGACGACATCCTCGACGTGACCGGTGACGAGGCCGAGATCGGAAAGCCGCAGGGCTCCGACGAGCGCCATGGCAAGGCCACCTACGTGAGCGTCCACGGACTGGAGCGGGCACGCGAGCTCGCCCGCGAGTCGCACGCGAAGGCACAGGCGGCGCTCGCCGAGGCCGCCGGGGCCACAGAGCGCCTCTCCGGCATCGCCGACTACATCCTCACCCGCACCACATGACGAAGCTTCTGGACAAGATCGACGGCCCGGCCGACCTGAACGGCCTCTCGGACGAGCAGCTCCAGCAGGTCGCGCAGGAGGTCCGCGAGCTGATCATCGACACGATCGGCGAGATCGGCGGTCATTTCGGCGCCAACCTCGGCGCCTGCGAGATCGCCGTCGCGCTCCATTCCCTGCTCGACTCGCCGCGCGACAAGGTGCTCTGGGACGTCGGCCACCAGGCCTACCCGCACAAGGTGCTCACCGGCCGCCGCGACCAGCTCGGCACGATTCGCAAGTACGAGGGGCTCGCGCCCTTCTGCTCGATCCAGGAGTCGGAGCACGACATCATGGGCGCGGGCCACGCCTCGACCTCTGTCTCCTATGCCGTCGGGATCAAGGAGGCGATGCGCCGCGGGATCGGCGAGGACGGAAAGGTCGTGGCCGTGATCGGCGACGGCGCCCTCACCGGCGGCGTCTCCTTCGAGGCGCTCCTGAATGCGGGCGGCATGGACATGCCGATCGTGATCGTCGTGAACGACAACGGCATGTCGATCGCCCCCAATGTGGGGGCGCTGTCGCGGCTCTTCAACCGCATGCGGCTGAATCCGAAGCTGTACCACGCGCGTGAGGACGCCGAGGAGACGCTCACGAAGCTGCCCGCTGGCATCGGCAGCAAGATCGAGCGCCTCGGGCCGATCCTCAAGGAGTCGCTCAAGGCCTACTGGGCCCCCGGGCTCTTCTTCGAAGAGCTCGATCTCGCCTACGTGGGCGTGATCGACGGCCACGACGTGAAGGCGCTGCGGCAGGCGATCGGCGATGCGCTGCAGGCAGACCGGCCGGTGGTCGTCCACTGCAAGACCGTGAAGGGCAAGGGCTTCGTGCCTGCCGAGGAGGGCGGGCTCGAGGGCATGGAGCGCTGGCATGCGGCCAAGCCCGGCTCGATCGTGAACGGGCTCGCCGCGCCGAAGAAGCCGAACGGCAAGACCGTCGCGGCGCCGCCGCCCCAGTACACGCAGGTGTTCGGCGAGGCGCTCATCGAGGAGGCCCGCCGCGACGAGCGCGTGATGGGGATCACCGCCGCGATGAACTCCGGCACCGGCCTAAACCTGCTCCAGGCAGCGCTGCCCGAGCGCTACTACGACGTCGGCATCGCCGAGCAGCACGCGGTGCTGTTCGCCGCCGGGCTCGCGCTCGAGGGCGCCAAGCCGGTGGCCGCCATCTACTCGACCTTCCTCCAGCGTGGATACGACCAGATCGTCCACGACGTCTGCCTGCAGAACCTGAACGTGGTGTTCGCGATGGACCGCGCCGGGCTCGTTGGAGACGACGGGCCGACCCACCATGGCGCCTTCGACATCTCCTACCTGCGCTGCCTGCCGAACATCGTCCTGATGGCGCCGCGCGACGAGGCGCTGCTCGTCCACATGCTGCACACCGCCCTCCGTCACGACGACGGCCCGGTCGCGCTGCGCTACCCGCGCGGCGAGGGCGAGGGGGTCCCGCTGCCGGTCAGGCCGACGCGCATCGACATCGGCCGCGGCGAGCTCCTGCGCGAGGGCGAGCGGGTGGCGTTCCTCGGCTACGGCTACGGGGTGAGCGTCGCGCTGGGCGCGGCCGAGCTGCTCGCGGAGGGCCGTGGGATCGACGCGACCGTCGCGGACGCGCGCTTCGCGAAGCCGCTCGACGGTGAGCTCGCGGAGCGGCTTGCGGCCGAGCACGACCTGCTCGTGACCGTCGAGGAGAACGTGCTCGCCGGGGGCTTCGGCTCCGCCGTCGTGGAGCACCTCGCGGACCGGGATCTGCTGGGCGGCGCGCGTGTGCTCCGCATCGGGCTGCCCGACGAGTACGTCACGCACGGCAAGCCTGCGCTGCTGCGCGCAGAGGTCGGGCTCACGCCCGAGGCCGTCGCCGAGCGGGTCGCGCAGGCCGTGCTCGAACCGAGCCTGGCCTAGCTGTTCCGACTACCAGCGCGCCAGGCTCGTGTCGGCCTCGAGCCTGAGCGCGAACGCCGCAATCAGCGCGATCGCCGCCTCGACGTCTGCGAGCTCCACGAGCTCGACCGGCGAGTGCATGTAGCGCAGCGGGATCGAGAGGACGGCCGTCGGAACGCCCGCGCGGCTCAGGTGGATCGAGTCCGCGTCGGTGTGCGTCCCGCGGCCCGACACCTCGGTGGTGATCGCGATGTCCTCGGCCTCGGCGGCCTCGTCGAGCAGCCGGTTGACGCGCGCGCTGACGATGGCGCCGCGCGTGAGCACCGGGCCGTCCCCGAGCCCGTGCTCGCCGAGCTCCCCGGGTTCGACGCCCGGGGCGTCTGTGGCATGGGTCACGTCGACGACTATCGCCAGGTCCGGCTCGAGGCCGAAGGCCATCGCGCTCGCGCCGAGCGCGCCGATCTCCTCCTGGACGGCCGCCACCGCGGCCACCGGCCCGGCGCCGCCGCCCGCCTCCGACACGCGCCGCGCCGCCTCGAGCGCCACGTAGACGCCGAGCCGGTTGTCGAGCGCGCGTGACGCGAGCCGGCCGCCGAGCAGGTCGACCGGCTCCGTGGCGATCACGATCGGATCGCCGGGACGGACGAGCTCGAGCGCCTCGTCGCGGTCCCCCGCGCCGATGTCCACATGGAGCGCCTTCAGCTCGACCGCCTTCTTGCGCTCCTCGGACTCGAGCAGGTGGATCGGCTTGCGGCCGCAGACGCCTGGCACGGGACCGCCGGCGGTCAGCACCTCGACGCGCTGGCCCGACCAGGATCTGCGGATCCCAGCCGCCCGATGAGACGACCTTCAGCTGACCCTCCTTGGTCACGTGGCTCACGAGCACGGCGATCTCGTCGATGTGTCCGACCACCGCGAGCAGCGGGTGCTCGCCGCGGCCGTCGACGCGCGCGACCGGCGTGCCCATGGCGTCGATCGTGACCGAGGAGGCGAACTCCTCGGCGGCCTCGCGCCAGACGGCGACCGCGGCGCCCTCCTGGCCTGGCGCGCCCGGAGTCGTGAGCAGCCGCTCGAGGAGCGGCGGGGCGCCGCTCACCGGGTCGCCTGCGCGAGCTCGACGCGCGGTTCGATGGATACGTCGGCGGTGAGGCTGTTGGCGATGTAGCAGTGCTGGTGCGCCGTCTCGACGAGCTTCCCGATGCGCTCCTCGCTCGCCTCGCCCGCGATCACGATGCGCGGCCGCAGGGTGATTTCGGTGAGCCGCACGGGCTCGTTGTCAAGCGGCATCAGCGCGCTCGCCTCGTCCTCGTACTCGACCACGTCGATCCTCGCCTTCGAGGCCAGATGCAGGAAGAACAGCATCTGGCACGAGGACGCGGCCATCACGACGAGCTGCTCCGGGTTGAGGACCGCCGGATCGCCCTTCGACTCGCCTGTCGTCAGGCGCAGCTCGGGCGCCGCGGGCGGCGCCGTGACGGTGTGCTCACGGTCGTAGTGGTCCCAGCCGAGGCCGGTCGACCCACTCCAGCGGAGGCGGGTCTCGTAGCGGTGCGCGTCCATTGCGGCCGAGTCTACGTAGCGACTACGGGAATGGAGTCCGGGGCCCACCGGTGGGCCGTTCACGCCTCGTTCACACCCGACCGCGCCGACCTGGGGAGCATGCCCTCCAGGATCGGCATGGAGCCAGATCGACTCGCTCAGATTCCACTGTTCGCCGAGCTGACGGACGCCGAGCGCGACGAGGTCGCGGCATGCATGCGCGAGGTGACCGTCGATGCGGGCACCGGGCGACTTCTTCGGTGAGATCGGCCTGCTCGTGACCGGCACCCGCACGGCGTCGGTGGCCGCGACCTCCCCGATGCGGCTTTTCGCGATGTTCTCGCGCGAGTACAAGCAGCTGGAGGACCGCATGCCGGGGCTCGTGGAGCAGCTGCGCAAGACGATGGCCGAGCGCGTCGCGGGCACCTCGCTCTGACGCACGCGGCCACCCGGGACGCGGCCCGAAAGGAAACGACCCCGCCGAAGCGAGGCCGTTTCTGAGGGAGGAGTGATGCGATATGTGTGCTGCGTCTCTGGGGGGAAGTTTTGTCAGGCCGGGGCGGCGCTGTAGCGCGTGATGGAGGTGACGACGAGGGCGAGCGCGCCCGCGGCGGCGAACACGGGCGCCGCCTCTGTCTCGCCGGCGAGGCCGAAGATCCCGGCCGCCACCAGGAGTCCGAGCGCGAGCCCTCGGTCGTAGACGGCGTGCGCCGAGATCGGCAGCGTGCCACGACCCTCCGAAGCGGTGCCGGCGAGCCCGAGCTCGATCGCGAGGGCGCCGAGCACCATCCCGGCGATGAGCGGGGCTGTGCCTGCCCCGAGGAGGAGCGGCGCCACGATCAGCCCGAAGCCGGCGGCCATCAGCAGGCCTGCCCTGGCGGCGGGGGAGATGAGCCTCAGAACGGTCATCGGGTTCGAGGTTACGCACGGTAGGTTCGCGCTGTGTGATGTGGGTCACACAGGCTTTCGCGGGTACTCTGCACCGGTGCCGAAGCGCCGGCTCGACAGCCTGCTGGCCGATCGCGGCCTGTACGAGTCGCGCTCGCGCGCGGCCGCCGCGGTGATCGCCGGCGACGTGCTGGTGGCCGGACAGCCCGCCCGCAAGCCGGGCGAGCTCGTGGCCGACGACAGCGACGTGGCCGTGACCGAGGCGCCGCCGTTCGTGTCGCGCGGAGGCATCAAGCTGGCCAACGCGCTCGACGCATTCGGCCTCGACCCCGCCGGCCGGCGCGCGCTCGACGTGGGGGCCTCGACGGGCGGCTTCACGGACTGCCTGCTGCAGCGCGGCGCGGCGTCGGTCGATCGCGCTCGACGTGGCCTACGGCGAGCTCCACTGGCGGCTTCGAAGCGACCAGCGCGTCACCGTGCTCGAGCGCCGCAATGCCCGTTCGCTCACTCCCGGACGAGCTCCCATACGCGCCGGATCTGATCGTCGCCGACGTGTCGTTCATCTCGCTGACGAAGGTTCTCCCGGCCGTGCTCGCGTGCGCGGCGCCCCGGTTCGACTGCCTGGCGATGGTCAAGCCGCAGTTCGAGGTGGGCCGCGAGCGGGTCGGCAAGGGCGGGGTGGTCCGCTCGGACGCCGACCGGCGAGCGGCGCTCGTCGAGGTGGGGGAGCGGGTGCGTTCGGAGCTCGGCGTCGCCGTGCTCGGCTACGCGTCGTCGGGGCTGCCCGGGCCGGCGGGGAACCGCGAGAGCTTCGTGTGGCTCGCCGAGGCGGGCCGGCCCGGCGCGGCGCAGGATCTCGAGGCCGCTGCAAGGATCGCGGAGCCGTGACCGGCCGCCCGGAGGCGATCATCGTGACCACCCACTCCCGCGTCGCGGACACGGGCGGCGCCCTGGCGCGCGTGCTCGAGCTGGCGCGCGAGGCGGAGATCGAGGTCCATCTCTCCGCCGATGAGGCCGCCAAGCACGGGCTCGAGAAGGGTGAGGGCCTCCTGATCGACGACGACCCCGACGGGAAGGCCGAGCTCGCGCTCGTCCTGGGCGGCGACGGCACCATCCTGACGGCACTGCGTCGACACAGCTGCTCGCCCGTCCCGGTGTTCGCGATCAACTTCGGCACGATCGGGTTCCTCGCCACCGTCGAGCCATGGGAGCTCGAGGAGGGGGTCCGCCACGCGCTGGCCGGCGATTTCGACGTCATGAAGCTGCCGACGCTCGTGGCCCCGACCGCCAAGGGCGAGGCGATCGCGATCAACGACATGTCCTTCCACCGCCGTCAGAACGGGCGCGTTGCCGAGCTGGCGTACTCGGTGGCCGGCGAGGAGCTCGGTGAGGTCCGCTGCGACGGGCTCGTCGTTTCGACCCCGGCCGGCTCGACGGGCTACAACCTCGCGAACGGGGGGCCGGTGCTGGCCTGGGGAGTCGAGGGCTTCGTGGTCTCGTTCATCGCTCCGCACACGCTGACCGCGCGCTCGCTCGTGGTGGCGCCGGGTGATCTGCTCGAGGTGCGCAACCGCTCGCGTGAGGAGGACGTGGACATGACGACCGACGGGCGGATCGTCTGCCCGCTGGCGCCCGAGGCGAACGGTCGCGATCCGCTTCGAGGAGGGCCGCTCGCTGCTCGCCCAGGCGCCGGGCGCGACCTTCTACCACCGTCTGCGCGACAAGTTCGGTCGCCTCTCCTACTGAACTCACGCAGTTTGCGCACGAGCATGTGACGGGGGGCCCGCTCCGTCGGGGGCCGCTGGTAGACCTGCTTGCGTGCTCCTCGAGCTGCGGATAGAGAACCTGCTCCTCATCTCGAGGGCCGAGTTGCGCCCGGGAACGGACCTCACCGCGATCACGGGGGAGACGGGAGCGGGGAAGACGGTGCTCGCCCACGCGCTCGACCTGCTGCTGGGCGGCAAGGCGCGCTCGGGGATCGTTCGCCCGGGCGCGCGGGAGGCGTACGTGGAGGGGGTGTTCGAGCTGCCGGACGGGCTGCTCGACGAGCCGGAGCTGGCCGATCTGCGCGAGCGCGTGGTGGAGCTCGACGGCGGCGTGCCGCCCGAGGTCGTGCTCGCGCGCCGGGTCAGCGCGGAGGGGCGGACGCGCGCCTTCGTGCAGGGCCGCGCGGCCACGGCGGCGGACCTTCAGGCCCTCGGCGGGCGCCTGGTGGCGTTCTTCGGGCAGCACGAGCACCGCAAGCTGACGCTCGCCTCGGCGCAGCTCGACCTGCTGGACGGCTTCGGCGGTCGCGAGCAGATCGGCCTGCGGGCGCGGCTCGGCGCCGCGCACGCCCGCGCGCGCGAGCTGGCGCGCGAGCTCGAGGAGCTGCGCGGCCGGGCGGGCTCGCGCGACCGCGACCTCGACCTGCTCGCGTTCGAGATCGAGGAGATCGAGGCGCTCGACCCGAGCGACGCGGACAGGGACGGGCTGCTGGCGGAGCGCGCCAGGCTGCGCGCGCTCGACGGCCTGCTCGCGGCGGCTGCGGGCGGTGCGGAGGCGATCGCGCCCGAGTCGGGCGAGGACGGTGCGGCTGCCCGCCTCGCCGAGGCCGAGCGGATGGCGCAGCCGGTGGCGGGCGTGGACGCCGAGCTGGACGCGCTCGCGGAACGGCTCGCGGCTCTGCGGCTCGAGGCCGAGGAGCTCGGCGTGGACCTGCGCCGCTACGCCGGCTCGCTCGAAGGAGAGCCCGGGCGGCTCGAGCAGGTCGAGGAGCGGCTCGAGCTGTACGACCGGCTCGAGCGCAAGCACGGCGGCAGCGTGCGGGCGGTGCTCGAGCATGCGGAGCGCTGCCGCGCCGAGCGCGATCGGCTCGCGCGGGCCGAGGTCGAGACGGAGCGGGTGGAGGCGGCTCTCTCCGAGGCGCTGTCCGAGCGCGACGCGCTAGCCGGCCGTCTCTCCGAGGCGCGCCGCAAGGCGGCGCCGCGGCTCGCCAAGCGCATTCGCCAAGAGCTCGCGGCCCTCGCAATGGAGGGAGCGAGCTTCGAGGTCGCCGTGGAGCCACGTGCCGAGACGGGCCCGAGCGGCGCCGACCAGGTCGAGTTCCTGCTCGGGCCGAATCCCGGGGTGCCCGCAGCACCGATCCGCGAGGCCGCGTCCGGCGGCGAGCTGTCGCGCGTGATGCTCGCGCTCATGACAGTGGCGGGGTCGGGCGAGTCCCGGACGCTCGTGTTCGACGAGGTCGACGCCGGGGTCGGCGGCCAGACGGCGCGCGCGGTCGGCGAGCGCCTGCGGGTGCTGGCCGAGACGCGCCAGGTGCTCTGCATCACCCACCTGCCCCAGATCGCCTCGCTCGCCGGCGCGCACTTCCGGATCGAGAAGTCGGCAGCCGGCCGGACCGCGCTCACCACCGTCGAGCCGCTCGAGGGCGAGGGCGTGGTCGAGGAGCTCGTGCGGATGCTCGGCGCGGATGCGGGGGACGGGGCGGCGCGCAGGCACGCGGAGGAGTTGATCGCGGCCGCATGAGCGGCGCGATCGCCATCGCCTGGCGGCGTCCTCGGTCGCGGACAGGCCGAGCCTGGTCCGCTCCCTGCGTCCTTGCCAGGCTCGGCACTCCCGCCGCTCCCCGTTCTGCCCGCGTGGACAAGTACACTCGACTCCCCAGAGGTTGATGCCCGAATCCCGCCCTGCCACCCGCTTCATCTTCGTCACAGGCGGCGTGGTCTCCGCACTCGGCAAGGGCATCGCGGCGGCGTCGCTGGGGCAGCTGCTCGTCGCCCGCGGGCTGTCGGTCACGATCCAGAAGTTCGACCCGTACATCAACGTCGACCCGGGCACCATGAGCCCGTTCCAGCACGGCGAGGTGTTCGTGACCGAGGACGGCGCGGAGACCGACCTCGACCTGGGTCACTACGAGCGCTTCACGGACGTCAACACGAGCCGGGCCTCGAACGCCACCGCCGGCGCCATCTACAACTCGGTGATCCGGCGCGAGCGCCGCGGCGACTACCTGGGCGGCACCGTCCAGGTGATCCCGCACATCACGGACGAGATCAAGAACCGCATCAAGCTGGTCGCGGAGTCGACCGACGTGGACATCGTCATCACCGAGATCGGCGGCACGGTGGGCGACATCGAGTCGCTGCCGTTCCTCGAGGCGCTGCGCCAGTTCAACTCCGACTTCGGTCGCGACCGCTGCATGTTCGTCCATCTCACGCTCGTCCCGTTCCTCGGCCACGCGGGCGAGCTGAAGACCAAGCCGACGCAGCACTCGGTGCAGGAGCTGCGCCGGATCGGCATCCAGCCGGACATGGTCATGTGCCGCTCGGAGGAGTCGCTCGGCAAGGACATCCGCGAGAAGATCGCCCTGTTCGCGAACCTGCCGGTCAGCTCCGTCGTGTCGGCCCGCGACGTCGACTCGATCTACAAGGTGCCGCTCGAGTTCGCGGCCGAGGGCGTCGACGCCGCGGTGCTCTCGCACTTCAGGCTCGAGGCCCCGCCGCCCGACCTCACCGCCTGGACGCGTCTCGTCGATCGCATCCGGGAGGCCACCCAGCCCGTGCGGATCGCGCTCGTCGGCAAGTACAACCAGCTCGCGGACGCCTACCTCTCCGTGATCGAGGCGCTCAACCACGCCGGCTCCCACCACGGCGGTCGCGTCGAGGTGCATTGGGTCGACAGCGAGCGCCTCACCGACGGTGAGGTCGAGCGCGAGCTCGCCACCTGCGACGGCATCCTCGTGCCGGGCGGCTTCGGCGTGCGCGGCATCGAGGGCAAGATCCAGGCGGCGCGCTACGCGCGCGAGCACGGCGTGCCATACCTCGGCATCTGCCTCGGGATGCAGATCGCCGTCGCCGAGTTCGCACGCCACGTGGCCGGGCATGGACGGCGCCAACTCGACCGAGTTCGACCCCGAGACGCCATATCCCGGTGATCGACCTCCTCCCGGAGCAGAAGGAGGTCCGCGACATGGGCGGGACGATGCGCCTGGGCGCCGATCCCGTGAAGCTGCACGACGACACCCGGGCGCGCGAGATCTACGACGAGGCCGTCATCTACGAGCGCCACCGCCACCGCTACGAGGTCAACAACCACCTCCGCAAGCGGCTCGAGCAGGCCGGGCTGATCTTCAGCGGCACCTCGCCCGACGACCGGCTCGTCGAGGTGATCGAGCTGCCGGACCACCCGTTCTTCGTCGCCTCGCAGTACCACCCGGAGTTCAAGTCGCGCCCGCTGCGCCCGCAGCCGCTGTTCCGCGAGTTCGTGGGAGCGGCGCTCGAGCTGGCGCGCGAGCGCGCGCCCGAGGTGGAGCCGGCCGTGCGCGCCGAGTCGCACGCGTAGCCGCTGCGCCTACTGACTTGAGATGCCGGCCGCGGCGAATGCCTCGTCGCGGTCGAGGAACACCTCGAGCCTCGCGACGCGTCCCTCACTGACCGTCCACACGTGGGCGACCGGCGCGCTCACGCGGGCGCCCATCTGCCGGGCGATTCCCGACAGGGTCAGCAATACGACCATCGCATCGCCCGCCTCGATGAAGCGCTCCGGATCCCAGCGCAGGTCCTCCCAGATCTCGTCCATGCGCGCCCGCTGGCGTTTCAGGCCCTCGATCCCCACGTAGACCGGCTCCATGTCGGGGTATATCTGCGGCACGATGAGCTCCGCCTCTGGGTGGAAGAGCTCGGCGTAGAAGCCGTCGTGGTCGCCGCGCAGCACGCCCGCGCCGTCGTTGTAGACCGGATACGACCGGCGAATCCGCTCGAGGACGTCCGCCTGCATGGATCGAGTATTCCGCTCGGCCCGCCCCGGTGTAGCTTGTCGCGCGTGATCGTCGAGGCGTCGAGCGAGGAGCGCGAGCGGCTGGTCGCCGACTTCGTGCGGCTCTGCGAGATCGAGAGCCCGTCCGGCGACGAGCGCGCCATGGCCGACGCCGTGACGGAGGAGCTGCGCGCGCTCGGACTCGAGGTGGAGGAGGACGACACCGCGGAGGAGACCGGCGCGGGCGCCGGCAACCTGCTGGCACGCGTTCCGGGACCGGACGACGCCGCCACGATCCTGCTCTGCGCCCACATCGACACGGTTCCCCTCGCGGCTCCGGTGCAGGTGCAGCGCGCCGACGGCATTCTCAGCAATCGCAACGACGGGATTCTCGGCGCGGACAACAAGGCGGCGATCGCCACGGTGCTCGGCGCCGCGCGGCGGCTCGTGAAGGACGGCTCGCCGCTCGAGCTGGAGCTCTTGTTCACCACCTCGGAGGAACGTGCGCTGCGCGGGGCGAAGGCCTTCGATCGCGGCCGCCTGAGCGCCGAGTACGGCTTCGTCTTCGACCACGCTTCGCCGATCGGCGAGCTCGTGGTGGCCTCGCCGACCTACTACCGGCTCGCGGCAAGCTTTCGGGGCCAGGCCGCACATGCCGGGATCAGGCCGGAGGCGGGCGCCAACGCCATCGCCGCGGCCGCCGCCGCGATCGCCCGTATGCGCCTCGGCCGGCTCGACGACGAGACGACCGCCAACGTCGGCCGCATCGAGGGCGGCACCGCGGCGAACGTGGTCGCGGAGCGCTGCGAGGTCGAGCTCGAGGCCCGCAGCCTCGACGACGCGCGTGCCGCGGAGGTGGTGAGCGCGCTCGTCGACGCCTGCGCCGAGGCGGCGAGCGACGGCCACTGCGACCTCGACACCTCGGTCGAGCGCCTGTTCCGCGGCTACCGGCTGACCCGCACGCGCGCCGGCGGTGGAGACGGCCGCCGCGGCGCTCGGGGCATGCGGGATCGAGCCGGTCTACATCACGACCGGCGGCGGCAGCGACGCCAACGCGCTGATCACGGCGGGACTGCCGGTGGTCAACGTTGCGAACGGGACGGTGGGCAACCATCAGCCGGACGAGTCGGTCACCGAGGACGCCCTCGAGACGATGCTGGACGTGACGCTCGCGATCGTGGCCGAGGCGGCGAGATGAGCTTCGAGCGCACCGGCAGCCGGACGGAGTGGGAGGGTCGCATCGCGAAGGTCCGCGTCGACACGTTCCGCTTCGAGGACGGCGCGGAGGCAGAGCGGGAGATCGTCGAGCACCCCGGCGCCGTGGCGGTCCTCGCCCACGACGGCGAACGGCTCTTCATGGTCCGCCAGCCACGCGAGGCGGTGGGCGAGCAGGCGCTCCTCGAGCTGCCGGCCGGCAAGCTCGACGAGGAGGGCGAGAGCCCGCTCGAGACGGCCAAGCGCGAGCTCGCCGAGGAGATCGGCAAGGGCGCGCGCAACTGGCAGGCGCTGACGAGCTTCTACACCACCCCCGGGTTCGCGGACGAGGAGTGCCATCTGTTCCTCGCCACCGGCCTGTACGACGAGCGGGCCGACCCGGACGAGAACGAGCGCATCGAGATCGTCGAGGCGCCGCTCGCCGACCTCGACGACCTGATCCGCGAGTGCCGCGACGCGAAAACGCTCGCCGGCCTGCTCTGGTTCCGCGCCTATCTGGCCTGACGCCCGCGTTGCAGCGTCAAGGGATGACGCCGCCGCGGCCGAACCGGTCTATGGATGGCCACCGTCGAACAGCCCACGGCCGCGCGCCGCTTCGAGCACCTGCTGCTCGACTTCCTCGCCTACCTCGAGTTCGAGCGCGGCCTGTCGCGCAATACGCTCGAGGCCTATCGCAGTGATCTGCTGCAGTTCGGGCGCTTCCTCGACGCGCGCGGCGTGTCGGCGCTCGACGCCGCCCCGGGCGACGTGGCGGACTTCCTGGAGGCGCTCGCGCGCGGCGGCGACGGGCGCGCGCCCGCCTCACCCGCCACGATCCACCGCAAGTCAGCCTGCCTGCGCTCGTTCTACCGCCACCTGCGCCGCGACGGCCTGCGCGAGTCGGACCCGACCGCCACGCTGAGCGGCCCGCGGCGCTCGCGCAAGCTGCCTCAGGTGCTCACGCGCGGAGAGGTCGAGCGGCTCCTCTCCCAGCCGCGCGGAACCGAGCCCGCCGCCCTGCGCGACCGCGCATTGCTCGAGCTGATGTACGCCTGCGGCCTGCGCGCCTCGGAGGCGATCGGCCTCGAGCTCGGTGACGTCGACCTCGACGAGCGGGTACTGCGCGCCCGCGGCAAGGGGTCGAAGGAGCGGCTCGTGCCGATCGGGCAGGCGGCTCTCGGCGCGCTCCGCATCTACCTCGAGCGCGGCCGGCCGGGGCTCGTCAAGGGCTCGCCCGAGGCGCACCTGTTCGTCAACTTCCGCGGCGGTTCCCTGACGCGCCAGGGCCTCTACAAGATCGTCCGCCGGCACGCAGTCACGGCCGAGCTCGGCGACCGCATGAGCCCGCACACGTTGCGCCACACGTTCGCCACGCATCTGCTCGCCGGCGGCTGCGACCTGCGTTCGGTGCAGGAGATGCTCGGCCACGCGGACGTCGCGACGACCCAGCTCTACACCCACCTCTCAAGCGAGCGCCTCAAGGACGTGTACTTCAAGGCGCACCCGCGCGCGACGATCTGAAAGGTGGGATCCTCCAGCCCGGCCAGCAATGGATCGCAAGGCCCTGAACGGCGTCGAGCTCGCGTACGAGATCGCCGGATCCGGCGACCCGCTGGTCCTCATCCATGCCGGCGTCTGCGCGGACTTCTTCGCGCCGCTCGCGCGCGAGCCTGCGCTTGCCGAGCGCTTCCGCGTCCTTCGCTATCACCGGCCGGGCTACGGTGAGAGCCCGGCGCTCGATGGCCCGGTCTCGATCACCGATCACGCAGCGCACTGCGCGGCCCTCCTCGGCGAGCTCGAGCTCGGGCCCGCCCACGTGGCCGGCCACTCCTCGAGCGCGATGATGGCGCTCCAGCTGGCGCTCGACCGGCCCGGGGCGGTCGCCTCGCTGACGCTCCTGGACGCGGCACGGCCGGCCCCGTCGAGCGATCTCCAAGCGGCCTTCGTGAGGGACGTGGCTGCGCCGGCCATCGAGCGCTACCGCGGCGGCGACAGGGACGCCGCGATCGACGTCTGGATGCAGGGGGTGTGCGGGCCGGATTACCGCGCCCCGCTCGAGCGGGCGATCCCGGGCGCCGTCGAGCAGGCGGTGGCCGAGGCCGACACCTTCATGGGACAGGAGCTGCCGGCGGTGATGGAGTGGCGGTTCACCGAGCACGACGCCGCGCGGGTCACGCAGCCGGTGATGGTCGTCGTGGGTGAGCGGAGCCACCCGGTCTTCCACGAGCGAGCGGAGCTGCTGCTCGGCTGGCTGCCGAACGCCGAGCCATTCACGCTGCCGGGTGCGACCCACCTGCTTCACGTCGAGCGCCCGGCCGAGATGGCGGAGGCGCTGGCCGGATTCGCAGTCCGGCACCCGGCCGCGGCGGGCTGCTAGAACCGGAGGGGTGCCAGAGCTCCCCGAGGTCGAGACGATCCGCCGCCAGCTTGCCCCCGCCCTCGATGGGCGGCGCCTCGACCGCGTGCAGGTGCTCGACCCGCGCTGGTGCGAGCCCGCGCCGCCGGAGGCGATCGACGACGCCCTCGGCGGCCGGCGCGTACGCGAGCTGTGGCGGCGCGGGAAGTACCTGATCGTGTCGACCGAGGACGACATCCACCTCGCGATGCACCTGCGCATGACCGGCAACCTGCTGCTCGTCCCGCCCGAGGAGGACGAGCCCGGCCGGCCCCACCTGCGGGTGCGGTTCGAGCTGGCCCGCATGCGCGGGCGCCCGGCGGAGCGGCTCCTGTTCGTCGACGTCCGGCGCTTCGGGACCGGGGACGTGCTGCTCGGAAGCGACGCGCTCTCCGAGTACTTCGCCTCCCGCCTCGGCGTCGAGCCGCTGAGCCCCGACTTCACCGCCGAGGCGCTGCGCGCGCAGGCGCGCGGGCGCAAGCAGCCCGTCAAGGCGTTTCTGCTGAACCAGGAGCGCGTGGCGGGCGTGGGCAACATCTACGCCGACGAGGCGCTCTTCCGCGCGCGCATCCATCCCCTGCGCCCCGTGGGGAACCTGAAGCGCCCGCAGATCGAGGCGCTGCGCGACGCGGTGGTGGAGACGCTCGAGCTCGGCATCGACTCGAAGGGCGCCTCGATCGACGACTACCGTCACGTCGACGGCGCGCGCGGGAGCTTCCAGGACCGCTTCCTGGTGCACACGCGTGAGGGCGAACCGTGCCCGCGCTGTGGGACGCCGATCAGGAAGCTGCGCGCGGCGGGACGCGGGACCTACATCTGCCCGAGCTGCCAGCGGCCGCCGCGGCGGCGCCAGACGCAGCGCTAGAGGTTCAGGCCGCGAGCAGCTCGTCCAGGCCGCCCGCCCGGTCGGCCTCGAGCAGCTCGCGAAAGCCGCCGATGGCGCGCTCCCCGATCACGATCTGCGGGAAGGTCATCTGGCCGGTCAGGGCGACGAGGTCGGCGCGGCCGGCCGGGTCCTTCGCGAGGTTGATCTCGCGGTAGGCGACGCCGCGCGCCTGCAGCAACGCCTTGGCCTGGCGACAGAAGCCGCAGGGCTCCGTCGTGTAGAGCACCACCCCGTTCGCGTCCGACATCGGATTCAGAGTCTAGGTCGTGCCTGGGTCATTCAAGACCGAAGCGGTGGTGTTGCGCTCGATTCGCTACGGCGAGGCGGATCGCGTGCTCCACCTGTACACGGACGGCCACGGCCGGGTCGGCGCCGTCGCGAAGGGGGTGCGGCGCGTCAAGTCCCGCCTCGGCGGGCGGCTCGAGCCGCTCAGCCGGGTGCAGCTCGTTCTGCACCAGGGCCGCGGCGAGCTGTGCACGATCAGCCAGGCGGACACGGTGCACGCCCATCCGGCATTGCGCGAGCGCCGCGAGTCGCTCGAGCGCGCCTCACAGGCGTGCGAGGCGGTGCTGCGGCTGCTCGACTCGAGCGAGCCCAACCCGCCCGCCTACAACCTGCTCTGCAACGAGCTGGCGCTGCTCGACGCCGATCCTGCGCTCGCCTGCCGGTCGCACGCGCTCGCCTTCCGGCTCAAGCTGCTCCTGGCCGCGGGCTTCGCGCCCGAGCTGGCTTCGTGTGCGTCGTGCGGGGAGGCCGAGCACCTCGGCGGCTTCTCGCCGAGCGCAGGCGGGGTGGTGTGCGCAGGTTGCGAGGCGGGCTCGTTCCCGCTGGGGGAGGAGGCGCACCGCTTTCTCGTTGACGCGCTGGCGCACCCGCTGTCCGAGGCGCCCGCCGCCCCCGACCGCGCGCTCTCGCAGGCCGACCGTGCGGTGGCGGAGACGCTCGAGCACCATGCGCACGTGAGATTGAGGCGCGTGGCATAGGGAAATACAGTCCCAGCCCATGAGCATCGCCGCAGACACGCAGCTCGTCTACGACTTCGCCGAGGGCTCGAGGGACATGCGCGACCTTCTCGGCGGGAAGGGCGCCAACGTGGCGGAGATGACGCGCGTGCTCGGCGCGGACCGCGTGCCGGCGGGCTTCACGATCACGACGGAGGCCTGCGTCGCCTACATGGAGGCCGGCGGCGAGCTGCCGGAAGGGCTCGAGGAGCAGGCCGACGCCGCGCTCGAGCGGCTCGAGGAGCACACGGGCAAGCGGCTCGGTGACTCGGAGGACCCGCTGCTCGTGTCGGTGCGCTCGGGCGCCCGCGAGTCGATGCCGGGGATGCTCGACACCGTGCTGAACCTGGGCCTCAACGACGAGTCTGTCGAGGGCCTTGGCGGCGACCGCTTCGCGTGGGACTCATACCGGCGCTTCGTGCAGATGTTCGGGAACGTCTGCCGCGGGATTTCGGGCGAGCGCTTCGAGGAGCTGATCGAGAAGCGCAAGGACGAGGCGGGCGTGAAGGAGGACACGGAGCTCTCGGTCGATGACCTCAAGGCGCTCACGGAGGAGTTCAAGGAGGCCTACGAGGGCGAGTTCCCGCAGGACCCGCGCGATCAGCTGATCGAGGCGATCCGCGCCGTGTTCGACTCCTGGACCGGCCACCGGGCCGTCGAGTACAGGCGCCACAACCGCATCCCGGACGACTGGGGCACGGCGGTGAACGTGCAGCAGATGGTCTTCGGCAACCG
This sequence comes from uncultured Thermoleophilaceae bacterium, assembly GCA_963788595.1. Taxonomy (GTDB): domain Bacteria; phylum Actinomycetota; class Thermoleophilia; order Solirubrobacterales; family Thermoleophilaceae; genus JACVRW01. Next base: position 104,040 of record CAWBHC010000005.1, on the reverse strand, counting down.
CGGCGAGAGCTCGTGCTCGGGCGTCGCCTTCTCGCGCGACGAGATGACGGGCGCGCCCGAGCCCTCGGGCGACTTCCTCGTGAACGCGCAGGGCGAGGACGTGGTCTCGGGCGTGCGGACGCCGCGCGACATCTCCGAGATGAAGGAGCTGATGCCGGAGGCCCACGACGAGCTGATGGAGATCCTGCGCACGCTCGAGAGCCACTACAAGGACATGCAGGACACGGAGTTCACGGTCGAGGAGGGGACGCTCTACATGCTCCAGACGCGCAGCGCGAAGCGGCCCGCCCAGGCCGCGGTGCGCTTCGCGGTCGACGCCGTCGACGAGGGCCTCCTCGACAAGGCCGAGGCGATGATGACGATCGACGCCGAGCGCCTCGACGCGCTGCTCCATCCGGCCTTCGCGCACGATGCCGAGTTCGAGACGCTCACGAAGGGCGTCGGCGCATCGCCGGGTGCCGCGGCCGGCGAGCTCGTGTTCTCCGCAGACGATGCCGTCGCGGCGGCCAAGGACGAGCGCGACGTGATCCTCGTGCGCCCGTTCACCGAGGCTGACGACGTCCACGGCTTCCACGCCGCGAAGGGCATCCTCACGAGCAAGGGCGGCAAGGCGAGCCACGCCGCGCTGGTGGCCCGCGGGATGGGAAAGCCCTGCGTTGCGGGCGCGGGCGAGCTCCAGATCGACGTCAAGGCGAAGAAGCTGCGCGTGGGGGACACCGAGCTGTCGGAGGGCGATCGGATAGCGATCGACGGCGAGCACCGGCATCGTCACGGCGGACGACGTGCCGCTCGAGGATCCCGAGATGAGCGACGAGTTCGAGACGGTGCTCGGCTGGGCGGACGAGCTCCGGACTCTCGGCGTGCGGGCCAACGCCGACACGGCCGAGGACGGGAAGAAGGCGCGCGAGTTCGGAGCCGAGGGGATCGGCCTGTGCCGCTCGGAGCACATCTTCCTCGGCACCGAGCAGCCAGGACGTGATGCAGGCGATGATCATGGCCGAGGGCGACGAAGCCCGGGACAAGGAGCTCGACCGGCTGCTCGACCTTCAGACGGACCACTTCGAGGCGCTGTTCGAGGCGATGCGCGGACTACCGGTCACGATCCGTCTGCTCGACCCGCCGCTTCACGAGTTCATCCCGAACGCCGAGCAGCTCGCCCAGGAGGTGGAGCGCGCGCGGATCGAGGAGAGCGACGATCTCGAGGAGCTCGAGCACACGCTCGACCGGGTCCACACGCTCGCCGAGACCAACCCGATGCTCGGAACGCGCGGGGTGCGGCTCGCCGTCCTTCAGCCCGAGATCTACGAGATGCAGGTGCGCGCGATCGTGCGGGCGGCCCGCGCGCTCGACGAGCCGCCGGAGCTCGAGGTGATGGTCCCGCTGATCGCCTACGAGCAGGAGCTCGACCTGATGCGGGAGCTGGTCGACCGCGTGATCGAGGACGAGGACGCGGGCGATCTCGAGCTGCTGCTCGGCACGATGATCGAGCTGCCGCGCGCCTGCTTCGTGGCCGACCGGATCGCCGAGAAGGCCGATTTCTTCTCCTTCGGCACGAACGACCTGACCCAGACCGCGCTCGGCTTCTCTCGGGACGACGTGGGCGGGATGCTCGCGCGCTACATGGAGCTGAAGATCGTCGAGCGCAGCCCCTTCGAGACGATCGACACCCCGGGTGTCGGCTGGCTCGTGCGGCTCGCCGCCTGGGTCGGCCGCGAGGCGAAGCCGTCGCTGAAGCTCGGCATCTGCGGCGAGCATGGCGGCGACCCGGAGTCGATCGCCTTCTTCCAGATCGCCGGGCTCGACTACGTGAGCTGCTCGCCCTACCGCGTGCCCGTCGCCCGCGTGGCGGCCGCCCAGAGCGCCATCAACGCGTCCTCGAGCCCCTGATCGCTTCCGCCCGCGATCGCGTGGAGGCCGTAGCCGTCGAATAGGGCCACGAAGGCGCGCGCGTGCCGCTGCGGCTCGGGCGCGCCCGACGCGCGCAGGGCGGATTCCGCGACCTCCGCGTAGAGATCGAGGCAGCGGCGCGCGACCTCCCGGAGGCGCGGGCGCCGTGACACCTCGAGGTAGAGCTCGAACTGGGCCACGTTCGTCTCGAGCTCGGAGCGGAAGAGCCGCGCGGTCTCGAGCGGCTCGAGGCCGGCGCCCTCGATGCGCGCGGCGAGCGCGCCGAGTCGCTCGGCCTCCGAGTTGACGAACATGAGCAGGGCGGCCTCGAGCAGCTCGTCGAGCGACTCGAAATAGTAGGTCGTCGAGGACAGCGGGACGCGGGCCTCGGCGGCGATCGCCCGGTGGGTCACGGCCGACACGCCGCGCTTCGCGATCACCCGCAGCGCGGCCTCGAGGATCGCCTCCCTGCGGCGCTCACCGCGAGCCTGCCGCGTGCGTTCGGGGGCGGGCACGGCCGCCGATGCTAGTCGGGACGGCCGGGTCGTGGCGCACGGGAAATTCATGCACAGATGTACAAGTTCGTATAGGTTGGCCCGTCAATGAACCCTGCCCGCATGCTCTCCCTGCTCGCCGCCGTCACGCTCCTGCTCGCGATCGGCGCCGGAGCCGCCTACGGCCACGCCGAGCGGATCTCCTACTACCCCAACTACAAGCTCGGCAAGGTGCCGAAGTACCGGGACAGCGGGAAGGCCCTCGTCGTGTGCAAGTCCGACTCGGAGAAGCGCATCCGCACGCTGCTCAGCGGGAAGCCCGAGAAGCGCAACCTGAAGCTGCTCGAGAGCTGTGACTTCCACCACATCCAGGCGGCCGTCGACGCGGCCAAGTCGGGGTACCGAATCCTCATCCTGCCCGGCGTCTACCGCGAGGAGCCGAGCCGGCGCGTCGCCGAGCCGAACCCGCGCTGCAAGGACGACTACCAGGAGTACGCGAACCCGCGCTTCGGGGCGACGAACGTCGTGCGCGTCGCCAACTACGAGTACCAGCGCAAGTGCCCGAACGCGCAGAACCTGATCGCGATCATCGGCGACGGGACGGACGAGGACCGGCGCTGCGACGTCAAGTGCAACCTCCAGATCGAGGGCACCGGGACGAAGCCCGGGCACGTCCTGCCTCGACGGCTCGCGCAAGAAGCTGAACGTGATCCGGGCCGACCGCGCCGACGGCATCCACCTGCGCAACTTCACCGTCCAGTACTCGGACTTCAACAACATCTACGTGCTCGAGACGAACGGCTTCCGGATGGAGGACATCGTGTCGCGCTGGAGCCGCGAGTACGGCTTCCTGTCGTTCACCTCCGACAACGGCCTCTACCGCGAGCTCGACGGCCTACGGCTCGGGCGACTCGGGCATCTACCCCGGCTCGGGCCCCGAGGGCCACTGCAAGCGCTACGGGATCGAGATCGACAGCGTCAACTCGCACGGCAACACGATCGGCTGGTCGGGCACCGCCGGCAACGGCATCTACACGCACGACTCGAAGTTCCACCACAACTCCGACGGGCATCACGACCGACTCGTTCGCCGGCGGCCACCCGGGCATGCCGCAGGACTGCTCGAAGTGGGAGCGCAACCAGATCTACTCGAACAACCTCGATCTCTTCAACGAAGAGCGCGACCAGTACTGCTTCGAGGAGAACACGGCCGATCGAGAAGCGCGACCCGAAGATCGTCTGCCCGGCCTTCAGGTGCCGGTCGGCACCGGCCTGCTGATCGCGGGCGGCAACGAGCAACATCGTCAGGAACAACCGGATCTGCGACAACTGGCGCGCCGGGGTCATGCAGTTCTGGGTGCCCGCGCCGTTCCGCGGCACCGACCCGAGCGGCCAGTCGAAGAACTCCGGCCCGGCCTACGAGGCGTCGACCGACACCTCGAACGGGAACCGCATGCAGGCGAACGTGATGAGCGTCGGCCCGAACGGCGGGCGCGACCCGAACGGCAAGGACTTCTGGTGGGACGAGGAGGGCCACGAGAACTGCTGGACGGAGAACCGCGCGGGCGCCGGCAACGCGATCACGAGCGACCCGGCGGTGCTGCCGGACTGCCCGGGCTCGCCCGTCCACACCGAGACCACGCCCGAGAAGCTCGCCGATGCTCGCTCCCTGCGGCAGCTGGGACCCGCAGGACGACGTCCTTCAGGATCCGCCCGGCTGCGACTGGTTCACGCGCCCGCCGGAGCCGAAGTAGACCCGTGCGCCGGGCGGCCGCAGCGCTTGCCCTCCTGCTCGTCGTCGCGGTCGCCGGCTGCGGCGGCGACGACGAGCTCGGCAGCGGCGACCTCATGTGGGATCAGAAGCCGCGCGTGTTCAAGAACGCGAACCTGCCGGACGACCGCGTCCTGGCGGGAACCGTGCGCAACGACTCGCTCGAGGTCGTGACGCTCGTGGCCCGCGACCTCGGCGTTCGCAACGGCGGCGGCGACGAGATGGAGAGCGCCGCCGTGTTCGCCCCGACGTTCATTCGCGGCGTCGTTCCCGCAGAACCGCGGCACCGAGATCCCCGAGAGCGAGCAGCTGCGCATCGGCCTGCGCGCGCGGCTCCAGCCGGGCCAGACCGCGCCGCTCACGGTGTCGTGGCGCCAGCAGGGCGAGCGCGCCGCCGTCGTGGACTACGGCGCGGGCACGCTGCCGGTTCCCGGCGGCTGATTCCTCGCAGCCCGGCGGGGCTGCCAGAATCGGTGCCGCATGCCTCCGCAGGTCGCTCGGACCTCATTCGCCGAGCGGGTGGAGCGGCTCGAGCGCGAGTCGCTGTCCCCGCTCGCCACGCGCTCGTATCCCGCGCGCCGGGTCGTCCCGGAGCCGGACTCCGACCATCGCACGCCCTTCCAGCGCGACCGCGACCGGATCGTCCACTCGAAGGCCTTCCGGCGGCTCAAGCACAAGACGCAGGTGTTCATCGCGCCGGAGGGAGACCACTACCGCACCCGCCTCACGCACACGCTCGAGGCCTCCGGGATCGCCCGCAACGTCGCACGCGCGCTCGGGCTGAACGAGGACCTCACCGAGGCGATCTCGCTCGGCCACGACCTCGGCCATCCTCCGTTCGGCCATGTCGGCGAGGAGGTGCTCGACGCGTGCGTCCGCGAGCGCTGGGGGAGCGGGTTCCGCCACAACGAGCATTCACTTCGTGTGGTCGAGCGGATCGAGGCGCTGAACCTGACCGAGCAGGTGCGCGACGGCATCAGGCACCACACCGGGCCGGAGCCGCCGGCGACGCTCGAGGGGCGGATCGTGAAGCTCGTCGACCGGATCGCCTACATCAACCACGACATCGACGATGCCCTGCGCGCCCGCATCCTCCGCTTCGAGGACCTGCCGCGCGACGAGATCGAGCTGCTCGGCTCGACCGGGTCCGAGCGCATCGAGACGCTCGTGGTCGACCTGCTCGAGCGCTCCGAGCCGGCCGGGGACATCGTCCAGAGCGAGGAGGTCGGCGGCGCGATGCTGCGCCTGCGCTCGTTCATGTTCGAGCGCGTCTACCTCGGCCCCGACGCGCAGCTCGAGAAGCCGCGCATCGAGCGGCTGCTCCGGAGCCTGTTCGAGCAGTACGCCGCCGATCCGCCGCCGCCCGTGGTCGAGGGGGCGTCAGAACAGGAGCGCGTCGTCGACTGGCTTGCCGGGATGACCGACCGCTTCGCGATCCGCGCCTTCGCCGACCTCTCGATCCCGCAGGGGTTCTGATGTCGCTGTACACGCGTGACTCGATCGACCGCCTGCGCGACGCGGTCGACATGGCCGAGCTCGTGGGCTCGAAGACCGACCTGCGCCGCGTCGGCTCCCGCCTGAGCGGGCTCTGCCCGTTCCACGACGAGCGCACGCCGTCGTTCTCGGTGAACGCCCAGGAGAAGCTCTTCTACTGCTTCGGCTGCCACGCCAAGGGGGACGCGATCGGCTTCGTCGAGCAGACGGAGGGGCTCGACTTCCGCGAGGCCGTGGAGTTCCTCGCGGAGCGCTACGGGATCGAGCTCGAGCTCGAGAACGAGGATCCTCAGGCCGAGGCGCGCAGGCGCCGCCGCGAGCGCCTGCTCGCGCTGCTCGACCGGGCCGCGCGCTTCTACGACAGCTACCTGTGGGAGTCCGCCGAGGCGGCCCGGGCGCGCGACTACCTGGCCGGCCGCGGCCTGTCCGAGGAGATCCTGCGCGGGTTCCGGGTCGGCTACTCGCCGAGCGCGTGGGACCGGATGCTGCTGGGCGCCCGCCAGAGCGGCTTCAGCGAGGAGGAGCTGATGGCGGCGGGGCTCGCGCAGCGCGGCCGCGACGGCCGCAGCGCCTTCGACCGCTTCCGGGGCCGGATCATGTTCCCGCTCGCCGACGGGCGCGGGCGCGTGCTCGGGTTCGGCGCGCGCCAGATGGGGGAGGGGCGCGGGCCGAAGTACCTCAACACCAGCGAGAACGAGCTCTACCACAAGGGCCGGCAGCTCTTCGGGCTCGACATCGCGCGCGCCGAGGCCGCCAAGAGCGGTCGGATCGTGGTGGTCGAGGGTTACACGGACGTGCTCGCCCTGCACCAGGCCGGCATCCGCGAGGCCGTCGCGATCATGGGCACGGCGCTCACCCAGGAGCAGCTCGCGGAGGCCGGCCGCGCAGCCTCGACGCTCGTGCTCGCCCTCGACGCGGACCGCTCCGGGCAGGAGGCGATGTTGCGCGCCTCGAGGCTGGCCGAGGAGCGCGGGCTCGAGCTGCGCGTGGTCGAGATGCCGGAGGGAACCGACCCGGCGGAGCTCGTAACTTCCGCCGGCGCCGAGGAGTTCGGTGAGAGGATGGAGCGCGCGGTTCCCATGATCGAGTTTCAGGTGCGGAGGGTGCTCGCCGACGCGGATCTCGACAGCCCGTCGGGCAGGGACAAGGCGCTCGGGGAGGCGCGCAAGCTGATATCGGCGGTGCCCGAGCGGACGGCCACCAGGGACGCGCTCGTGCGCGAGGCCGCGGACCGGCTCGACATCCCGGTCGACTACGTGCTGGCGGCGCGCCCGCGCCGCGGCGCCGCCGCAATTCGCCGGCGGCAGCGACCCCGGCCCCGAGCAGCCGGCGCCGCCGTCGCCCGGTCCGCAGGGGTACGGCGAGGCATCGCTCGCGGCCGAGCGCGCATACCTCTCGATGTGCCTCGCCAGCGGCGCGGTCGGACGCGAGTACCTCGAGCGGCTCGCGGAGGAGCACCTCTCCTCGCCGGCGCTGCGCTCCGCGCGCGCTCATCTGGCGAGCTCGTTCGACGACCCGCTCGCCGGCCTGCCCGAGGACGACCCGGCGACCGCCGCGGTGATCACGGGCGTGGCGATGGCCGCGCAGGAGCAGGGCGAGGCAACCGAGCCCGCGCTGCGGATGAGCTATCTCCAGCTCGAGCTGCGCAGGATCGAGCGCGAGCTGCGCCGCGCGGCGCACGCCGAGGACAACGCACGGCGAATGGAGCTCGCCGGGGCTCGCCAGCAGGTGCGACGCGACATGGACCAAGTCATGGGGCAAACGGCGTGAAGCGAGTAGCCTTGCAACGCGGCTCGGATGCCGGCCCGGAGGGTCGCCTCCCCGCCGCGGAGGGACAGCAGTGAACGAGCGAGGCCTCCCCGAGCAGGGTGAAAAGGATGCGGACGAGCTCGACGCGCCGGAGGCCGTCGAGGGCGAGTCCGTGGGCGAAGCGGGGGCGGCGCCGGGACCGAGGACGACGCAGTGGCCAAGGGCGACGCTGCGACCGAGCGGGACGCTGCGACCGAGCGGGACGCTGCGACCGAGCCGGACGCCGTAGTTGACGCCGACACCGGGGTGGAGCCCGGTGCCGTGGTCAAGCCCGCCGCCGCGGTCGAGGACGAGGAGGAGCCGGCGGCCGAGGCGGACTCGGACGCCGAGTCCGATTCCGAAGCCGAATCGGAGGAGCCCGACCTCTACGACGAGGGCGGGGTCGTCACCGCCGGGCTCGTCGTTGCACCGCCCGAGCACGGCGCCGAGGACGCGGTACGGCTCTACCTGCGCTCGATCGGGCGCGTTCCGCTGCTCACCCGCGAGGACGAGGTGCGCCTCGCCAAGCGGATCGAGATGAACGACATGTCGGCCAAGAACGCCCTCATCGAGGCCAATCTCCGGCTGGTCGTGTCGATCGCAAAGCGCTACAGCGGCCGCGGGCCTGACCCTGCTCGACCTCATCCAAGAGGGCAACCTGGGCCTGATCCGCGCGGTCGAGAAGTTCGACTGGCGGCGCGGCTTCAAGTTCTCGACCTACGCGACCTGGTGGATCCGGCAGGCGATCACGCGCGCGCTCGCCGACCAGTCCCGCACGATCCGCATCCCCGTGCACATGGTGGAGCGGATGAACCGGGTGGCGCGCGCCAAGCGAGCGCTGATCCAGAAGAACAACCGGGAGCCCACGTCCGAGGAGATCGGCGAGCTCGTCGAGATGCCCGCCAAGAAGGTCGACGAGATCCTCAAGCTCGGCCAGGAGCCGGTGTCGCTCGAGGCGCCGGTCGGGGGCGAGGAGGGCGACGCGTCGCTCGGCGACTTCATCGAAGACGCCGCCACCGACCGCCCGCTGGAGATCGTGGCCAACCGCATGCGCGACGACGACCTTCTGAAGGTGCTCGACTCGCTCCCCTGGCGCGAGCGCAAGGTGATCGAGCTCCGTTACGGCCTCGGCGACGAGGGCCCGATGACACTGGAGGACATCGGCCAAGAGGTCGGCGTGACACGCGAGCGCGTCCGCCAGATCGAGTCCAAGACGCTCGCGATGCTGAAGAGCTCGGGCGGCGCGGACCGGCTCGCCGGCACGGCCGACGAGGCCTGACGGGCTGCCGCGCGCCCTCCACAGGCGCGCCGACGGCAGTCCGGCCGAGCGCTATCCTCGGCTCCTGCCGATCCCCGGTGATGTAACGGCAACATGACTGACTGTTAATCAGTTCTTGGTGGTTCGAATCCACCCCGGGGAGCCTCTCGACCGTCACGCGGCATCGAGCTCGAGGTAGCCCGCCTCTATCTCGGCGTGGCAGTTGGCGCAGACGAGCACGCACTTGAGCGCTTCCTCCCGGGCCTTGGCGAAGCTGCGCGTGAGGCCGTGCTGCGAGGCGCGAAGCGCTTCATACCCGGGATCGCGATGATGGAACTGGAGTGCCGCCTGGCAGCGGTCGTACCCGCAGACGGCACAGCGCCCGCCGGCCTCGGCGACCAGCCTCGCCTTGACGCCTCCGGCGCCAGTCCGAGACCCGTTCCTGGCGGCACAGCTTGCAGCGATAGCGTGCCGCGCGACTCGAGGATGAACATCGTGATCCCGTGACGAGCGCAGCGGCGCAGCGACTCACGCGGGGCGGCGGCTGGGTCGTAGTCACGCCGCCGGCGCAGATCCGCACGGGGAATCTCCCAGCGTTCGAGCCAGTAGCGCACCGTCGCCACCGAGCGGTCGAGCGCCGACGCGATCTCGCTCAGCGAGAGCCCCTCGCGCGCGAGCCGCGACAGCTCGGCGCGGTCAGGAGCTCCTCTCGGGGTGAACTTGCTCACGAACATATGTTCGCATAGGCCTCGGACGGATCGGACTCACGAGCCGCCCGGGCAACAGCTACGGCAACCGCGCCGTCGCCCGCACACCCAGCGCCGCCGCCAGCAGCAGCAGCACCAGGCCTCCCGCCGCGAAGGCGGCCGTGATCTCGCGTTCCTCGGTCTCGGTCGCGACTCGCGAGCCGAGCTCCTCGTACAGGCCCGCCAGCTCGCCGGCGTCGTCGACCTCGAAGGCGCGGCCGCCCGAGAGCTCGGCGATCCGGCGCATCGTCTCGGGATCGGGAGGCACCGGCAGGAGCGTGCCGTCCGGCGTCGTGATCACGCCGTCGCTGGTGCCGAGCGCGACCGTGTGGATCGGCACGCCGCGCCTGCGCGCCTCGCGCGCGACGGGTATCGGGTCCTGACCGGTCGTTGTCTCGCCGTCCGAGAGCAGCACGATCGCGGCCGGCGGACGGTCCTCGGCGGGGCCGCCGACGAGCCGGAGCGCCGCCTCGAGGGCGTCGCCCGCGGCGGTGCCGCCGTCGGCGCTCAACCCGTCGATCAGGGCCTCGATCTCCGCGTGGTCGTCGGTCGGCTCCTCGACCGTGTGCGGCTCGGTCGAGAAGGCCACGGCTCCCACGAGCGCCTCGTCGGGCACCTCCTCGAGGAAGCGCTGCGCCGCAGCGCGTGCGGCATCGAGCCGGCTCGGGTCGACGTCCTCGGCGAGCATCGAGCGCGACACGTCCGTGACGAGCATGATCGACGCCTGCTCCTTCGGCACCGCCACGGTGGCGTGCGGCCGGGCGAGCGCCACGGCCAGCACCGCGAGCGACGCGAGGAAGAGCGCGAGCGGCAGCCGCCGCCGCCACGCCGGAGGCCGCCGGAAGCAGCGGCGCGAGCGTCGCGACCGCCGGGTAGCGCACCGCGTAGCGCTGCGCCCGCCGCCGCGACAGGACGTAGGCGCCGAGCACCAGCGGCACGAGGGCCAGCGCGGCGAGGAACACGGGCGAGGCGAAGCTCACGCGAGCCTCCGGCCGAGCTGGCGTGCCCAGGCCCCCGAGGTGGACAGCGACCACGTGCTCGACCCCGGCACGCCGCAGCGCGGCGGCCACGGCGGCGCGGTCCTCGCGGGCCGCCTGCTCGAATCGCTCGCGCAGGCGCCGATCGGCGGTGTCCACCTCGATGCGTGCGCCCGACTCCGGGTCGACCATCGCGAGCCGGCCGACCGCGGGCAGCTCCTGCTCGCGCGGGTCCTGAACCTCGACCGCCAGGAGCGTGTGCCGGGCGGCGAGCGCGGCGATCGGGCGGGCCCAGTCGGTCGGCCCGATGAAGTCGGAGACCACGACGACGAGGCTGCGCAGGCTCGCGAGCCTCCCGATCCGCACGAGCGCCCGCGCGATCGGCTCCCCCTCGACGCCGTCCGCTGCGACGCCCTCGGCCAGGGCGCGGCGCAGCCCCACGCGCGCCCCGCGCCCGCCGCGCGGCGGCAGCAGTCGCGTCTTCGGCCCGCCGAAGGTCATCAGCCCGACGCGCCCGCCGCGCCGCACCGCCAGCGCGCCGAGCACGTCGACCACGCCCTCGGCAACGTCGCTCTTGAGCCTGTCGGCCGTGCCGAAGGCCATCGAGGGCGACACGTCGACCGCCAGCCACGTGGTGAGCAGGCGCTCGGGCACCTGCTGGCGCACGTGCGGAATGCCGGTGCGGGCGGTCGCGGACGGGTCGAGTTGGCGAACGTCGTCGCCCGGCTGGTAGGGACGCAGCTGCGCCAGCTCGGTGCCCGAGCCGACCCCGGCCGCGCGGTGCTCGCCCGCGACGACCCCGCCCGAGCGGCGGACGAAGGCCAGGTCGAGCGCCTCGACGAGCGCGGCGGGAACGGCTCCCGGACCCTGGCGCCCCGCGGCTGGGGACAGAGATGCCATCCGGGAGCTCGCGCCCCCGGACCCCGCGCGGCGCCTGGCACGGAGCGATGGCATCCGACCGCTCACGCCACGCGCCGGCTCACGCCGCCAGCGTCTTCCCGTCGATCGGCCGCCGGTCCGGCTCGGGCACGGCCTCGAGCACCCTGTCGAGCAGGTCGTCGGGGCGCGTCCCCTCGCTCAGCCCCTCGTAGCTCAGCACCAGCCGGTGACGGAGGATCTCGGGGGCCAGATCGCGGATGTCGCTTGCCAGCACGTGGCGCCGGCCGCGCAGCAGCGCGAGCGAGCGAGCCGACTGCACCAGGCCGATCGGCCCGCGCGGCGACGCCCCGTAGCTCACGAGCGCCTCCACGTCGGTGAGCCCGTAGCGCCCGGGCCGACGCGTGGCGTCGGCGAGCGCGACGGCATAGTCGATCACCTCGCGGTCGACGATCACCTCGGCGGCCGCCTCGCGGAAGCGCAGCAGGTCGGCGACGGTGAGCCGCTCCTCCACGAACGCGGGCGGGTCGAGCGAGCGGCTCACGACGGACGCCTCGTCGCCGGGCGAGGGGTAGTCGACGAGGATCTTCATCAGGAAGCGGTCGACCTGGGCCTCGGGCAGCGGGTAGGTCCCCTCGGACTCGATCGGGTTCTGGGTCGCGAGCACGAGGAACGGCAGCGGCACCAGGTGCGTCCCGCCCCCGATCGTGACCTGCTGCTCCTGCATCACCTCGAGCAGCGCCGACTGGACCTTGGCCGGCGCGCGGTTGATCTCGTCGGCGAGCAGGAAGTTCGCGAACACCGGACCGAGCTCGGTGTCGAAGCTGCCGCTGTCGGGCCGGTAGACGCGCGTGCCGACGAGGTCCGAGGGCACGAGGTCCGGCGTGAACTGGATCCGGCTGAAGCTCCCGCCCACGACGGACGCGAGCGTCTTGATGGTCAGGGTCTTGGCAAGGCCGGGAACGCCCTCGAGCAGCACGTGACCGCCCGTGAGCAGGGCGACCATCACCCGCTCGAGCATCGCGTCCTGCCCGATGATCACCCGCTTCATCTCGAAGAGGGCGCCCTCGAGCGCCTCCCTTGGCTCCTCGTGCAAGTGGCTGTCGCTCATGGCGGCCAACCTACGGAGCGGCAGGTCACCGGCGCATAACGCCGGCCGCGACCCGCCAGGGGCAGCCGGCTGCTCACTACCCTCACACGGATGCGCGTGCTCCTCGCCGAGGACGAACGCAGAGTCGCTGACGCGGTGGCCCGCGGCCTCCGCCGCGAGGGCATGGCCGTGGACGTCGCCTACGACGGCGCGAGCGCCCTCGACAAGGCGCGCCTGACTCCCTACGACGTGGTCGTGCTCGACCGCGACCTGCCCGTCATGCACGGCGACGACGTCTGCCGGACCCTGCGTGCCGAGGAGCCGGGCAGCCGCCTTCTGATGCTCACCGCGGCCGCGGGCGTGGACGACCTCGTCGACGGGCTCTCGCTCGGCGCCGACGACTACATGCCCAAGCCGTTCGCGTTCGCAGAGCTCGTCGCGCGCGTGCGGGCGCTCGCGCGGCGCGCGGGCACGGCGCTCCCGCCGACGCTTCGCTCGAGCGACGTCGAGCTCGACCCCGCCCGGCACACCGTCACGCGAAACGGCCGTCCGATCGAGCTCACGCCCGAAGGAGTTCGGGGTGCTCGAGGTGCTCCTGGCCGCGGACGGCGCCGTGGTGTCGAACGACGAGCTGGTCGAGCGCGTCTGGGACGAGAACGCCGACCCGTTCACGAACTCCGTGCGCATGACGGTTCTGCGCCTGCGGCGCAAGCTCGGCGACCCGCCGCTCGTGGAGACGGTGAAGGGAGCGGGCTACCGGGTGTGAAATCGCCGCAGCTCACGGTGCGCACCCGCCTCACGGTGCTCTACGTCGCGCTCGCCGGCCTCTCGACTGGCGTGCTGCTGCTGGTGAGCTACTGGCTGCTCGGCCGCCACTTCGACCGCACCCTGTCCGCACCGCAGGCGAGTGACGCGCTCGACGAGGTCGCCCTTCAGTACTTTCTCGCGTTCGCAGGGGTGCTGATGGTCGCGGCCGTGCTCGGCTGGCTCGTGTCGGGCTGGGTCCTGGCGCCGCTCAAGCGGATCACGGGCACCGCCCAGCGGGTCAGCGAGGAACACCTCGACGAGCGCATCCCCGTGAGCGGCCCGGACGACGAGCTGCGCGAGCTCGGGGAGACCCTGAACGAGATGCTCGACCGGCTGGCGCAGTCCTTCGACGCGCAGCGCCGCTTCGTCGCGAACGCGAGCCACGAGCTGCGCAGCCCGCTCACCGTGATCCGCTCCGAGGCCGAGGTGGCGCTCGCGAACCCGCAGCCCGACATCGAGGAGCTGCGCGGCATGGCGGAGTCCGTCGTCCAGGCGAGCCGGCGCACCGAGGCCCTGCTCGCCAGCCTCCTGATCCTGGCGCGCAGCCAGCGCGGGCTGCTCCGCAGCGAGCCGGTGGACCTGGCCAGCGTGGCCGGCGCGGCGGCGGCCGCGGCGCGCGAGGGGGCGGCCGCCGAGAGCGTCCGCCTCGACGCCGCGCTCGAGCCGGCCATTGTCGAGGGCGACGCGGGGCTGCTCGAGCGACTGGTGGCGAACCTGATCGAGAACGGCGTTCGCTACAACCGCCCGGGCGGCTTCGTTCGCGTGACGACGCGCGCGAGCGATCGCACGGCGGAGCTCGAGGTCGAGAACACGGGGCCACCGGTGGACCCTGCGGCGGCCGCCCGGCTCGCAGAGCCGTTCGAGCGGCTCGGGCGCGACGCAGACGGACGCGGTGCCGGGCTCGGGCTCTCGATCGTCCGGGCGGTGAGCGAGGCCCACGGCGGCACGCTCGAGATCGAGCCGCGCCCGGGTGGCGGCCTCGTGGTGTCGGTGCGCCTGCCGGGCGGCGCCGCTAGAGCCGCTGCCGGTTCTCGCGCTCGCGCCAGGGACAGTCGCCCTTCGGCCCGAGCTCGTGCTTGATCTGGATGGTCTCGGGCGCCCTGGCGGCGCCGGCGAGCTGGTCGTCGAGCTTCGTCAGCCCGTGCACGCCGCTCGCGAAGAGCCCGAAGCCCGCAACGGAGACCACCAGGATCGCCACTCGCCTCACGGTGAAGCAGAGTAGTGGGTCACGGCAGCCGGCCGAACCAGCGCAGCGACATCGCGCCGCCGAGCAGCAGCAGGGCGGCCGCGCCGCCGACGAAGGCGACCGTCACCTCGCGCTTCTCCTCGCGGGTGGCCACCTGTGAGCCGAGCCGCTCGTAGACCGTCGCGAGCTCGTCGCCGGCCTCGGCGCTGAAGGTCCGCGCGCCGCTGATCGTGGCGATCCGGCGCATCGCCACCCGGTCGGGAGGCACCTCGCGCGTGACGGTCTCGCCGTTCGGGCGCCGCACCTCGATCGTGCCGGCGTCGGTGCCGAGCGCGACCGTGTAGATCGGGATCTTCCGGCGAGCTGCCTCACGCGCCACGTCGATCGGGTCGCGCCCGTGGGTCGACGTGCCGTCCGAGAGCAGGATGACGGCCGCGGGCGGGCGACGGCTGTCGCGCGCGCCCGCGCGGCGACAGCATTCCGACGGCCGCCGCGAGGCCCTCGCCCGTCGCCGTGCCGCCGCTCGGCGTGAGGCCGTCCACGAGCGCGCGCGTGTCCTCGCGCTCGGCGCGCGGAGGCTCGATCGCGCGCACCGCATGGTTGAACGCCACCGCGCCGACGCGCAGCTCCTTCGGCGCGCTGTCGAGGAAGTCGCGCGCCGCCCGCCGCACCGCCGCCATGCGGGACGGGTTCACGTCGGTCGCCTCCATCGAACCCGAGATGTCCGTGGTCAGGACGACCGCGGCGCGCTCCTCGGCGACGGCCACGGTCGCCTCGGGCCGGGCGAGGGCGATCGCCGCGGCCGCCAGCGCAAGCCCGTAGATGGCGAGCGGAAGGTGGCGGCGGGCGCCCGGGCCGCGCGGGGCGACCGAGGGAAGCAGGAGCGGGGACGCGAATGCGCTGTGCGCGCCCGGCGGCGCTTGTCGCTCAGTACGTAGATCGCCACCGCCGCGGGGACCAGGGCGAGGCAGACGAGATACAGGGGGGACTGGAAGCTCACGGACCGCGGCGCTCGGGGCGCGCCTCGAGCTCGACGTCGAAGCTCTGGGTCGCTGCCGCTGCTCTCGGCCTCGACCTGGACCTCGTCGCCCGGCTTCAGGCCCTTGATCGCGTCCGCCACGTCGTCGGGGTCGCGGACGCTCCGGCCGTCGACCTCGGTGATCACGTCGCCGGGCTCGAGGCCGGCGGAGGCGGCGGGGCTGCCGGGCGCGACCTCCTGGATCTCGGCGCCGTCGCGGTGCGGGCGCTGTCGTGACGCCCAGGTACGGCCGCTCGATCCGCTCGCCCGCGGCTCAGCGCGGGAAGCACCTCGCGCACCGTGTTGGACGGGACCGCGAAGCCGATGCCCGACGTTGCCCGCCGCCGCCGCCGGTGGCGATCTGGCTGTTCACGCCGACCACGCGCCCGCGCGCGTCGAGCAGCGGGCCGCCGGAGTTGCCGGGGTTGATCGGCGCGTCGGTCTGGATCACCTCGTCGATCTGGAAGCCGTCCGGCGCCTGGATCTCGCGCCCGACGCCGGAGACGATGCCCGCCGTGGCCGTCCGGTCGAGGCCGAACGGGTGGCCGATCGCCACGACCGCGTCGCCCACGCGCACGCGCTCCGAGTTGGCGAGCGGCAGCGGGCGCAGCGGCCCGACGGTGCCCGGGGTCGACCCGCAGCACGGCGAGATCGGTGGAGGTGTCGGTGCCGAGCACCTCGGCGTCCACCTGCTCGCCGCTGTCGCCGAAGCGCACCTGGGCGGTCTCGGCGTCCGACACCACGTGCGCGTTCGTCACGATCGTGCCGTCCTTGCGGACGACGAAGCCGGTGCCGCTGGCCGCCCCGGCCTGGACGGAGACGACGCCCGGGCCGGCGGAGTCGTAGACGCGGCCGATCTGCGTGGGGGCAAGCCGGCCGCCGCCGGCGGCCGGCAGGACGTCGCCCTCGGACCCGTCGTCGAGGAACGCGACCGTCGCGAGCGCGAGCGCGGCGACGGCCACGATCAGCCCCAGGGGCGCCAGCAGCCGCCGCCAGCGCCGCTCGGGCGCGGGCGGGTGGCGGTCCCTCGGGTTCGCGAGGCGTCACGTTGCGCGCGCGGGCCTCGTGCGACTGCCGGCGCCAGCGCGCCGAGGAGAAGGGCCCCGCCTCGGGGTCGCGGCCGCTCTCGGGGTCGATCCAGAGGCTGGACTTCCGACTCACGCCGGCGACGCTACGCGTCCCCGCGTCACCGGCAGATAACGCGGCGCTCAGCCGCGGCGCATGAGCCGGCCGATCGCCGACATCAGCTCGTCCGTGCGCGCCGCCTGCTCGTCCTCCTCGCCGCCGATCACGCAGTGCCGCGCGTGGCCGTCCACGAGGCCGAGAGCGACCTTGTCGAGCGCCGCCTGGATCGCGCCGATCTGCGTGAGCACGTCGATGCAGTAGCGGTCCTCCTCGACCATCCGCTCGATCCCGCGGACCTGGCCCTCGATCCGCCTCAGCCGGCTCTTGAGCTGGTCCTTGCTGGCGGTGTATCCCCGCGTGTCGGTCGCCATGATCCTCAGTGTACCCCGTGGGGGTATGTGTCCTCGTCGGCTGCGAGCCGTTCGACGGCGTCCGCCGCGGCCGCGGCGCCGTCGTTGCGCTCGGACCACGCGGCGAGCTCGCGGGCCCGCTGCGCGTAGCTCGGGTCGGCCAGCAGGCGGCGGACGGCCAGCCGGATACCGCGCGCCGTGTGGAAGCGGCGCGGCAGCGACACCCCGACACCGGCCCAGCGGATGCGCGCGCTCGTCTCCGCCATGTCCCCTGCGTGCGGGCAGGCGACGATGGGCACTCCGCACGCGAGCGCGCGGGCGACCGTGCCGTGGCCGGCGTGGCAGACGACCGCGGCGCAGCGCGGCATCGTGCGGGTGTACGAGACCCAGTCGACGAGCCGCGCGTTCGACGGCAGCGGCAGCGGCTCCGCGGGCGCCCGCCGGTTGGTGCTCGCGAGCACGCGGACGGGCTCATCGGCGAGTCCCTCGAGCGTGGCGCGCAGGAGCCGGCCGTCGGGGTCCTGCGAGGTGCTCGGCGCCACCAGCACGAGCGGGTCGTCCCCGGGCGGCGGCTCGACGTCGCCGTAGGGCTGCTCCCACAGGAGCGGGCCGGTCACGCGCACCCCCGGCGCGGGATCGCGGCGCGGGTACTCGAGCTGCGGGAAGGTGGCCACGAGCGCGAGCTGACGCGAGATCCCGCCGTGCACGTGGTCGAGCGGCGGCAGCCCCACCCGTTCACGGGCGCCGTTCAGCTCGCGCCGGCCCTGCTCCTCGCCTCGCATCAGGAGCGGGCGGGCGAGCGTCCACAGCCGCCGGCCGGCCTCGGTGCGCGGGTAGACGGCGCCGACCGCGTACACGGGGAACCCCGGCTCGCCCGTGGGGAGGACGTGCGGCACGAGCGTGGCCCAGCGCCGCCCCTCGAGCTCCGCCGCGAGCGCCCCCGCGACCGTGAGGATGTCGGCGACCACCACCTCGGGATCGACGCTGCGGATCAGCTCGCGCGTGACCGCCGAGGCCTTGACGGCCGCCACGTACGGCTTGAGCGGCCGCTCACGAGTGGGGAACACCTGGTACTCGGGCGCGGCGGCGAAGCGGATGCCCTCGCGCTCGGCGTGCTCGCGCCAGCGGCTCCACGTCTCGAGCGTCACGTCGTGCCCGCGGCGGGCGAGCTCCGCGCCCAGCGCGATCGCGGGAAAGGCGTGCCCGGGGTCGCCGAAGGCGGCGAGCAGGAGGCGGCGCCGGCCCTCGCTCAGAGCATCTCCGCGAGCTCGCGGATCATGCGCGTGCGGTGCTCGACGTCGAAGGAGACGGGGCTCACGATCATCGTCCCCACACCGGCGTCGCGATAGACCGCGAGCCGCTCGCGCACCCTGTCCGCGGGCCCGACGAGGGTGATCATGTCGATCAGCTCGGGTGGGACCGCCGCGGCCGCCTCGTCCTTCTTGCCGTCGAGGTAGAGGTCCTGGACCTCCTTGGCGGCGTCCGCGAAGCCGTAGCGCTGCACGAGCGTGTTGTAGAAGTTGCGCTCGCGCGAGCCCATGCCGCCCACGTAGAGGGCGATGAAGTGCCGCATCTGGTCGCGCGCCCGGTCGACGTCGTCGTCGATGCACACGTTGACCGTGGGGGCGATGTCGAACGAGTCGTCGAGCGTGCGCCCGGAGCGCGCGGCGCCCTCCTCGAGGAGCTCGCGAGCGTCACCGACGTACTCGGGCGAGAAGAAGATCGGGAGCCAGCCGTCGGCGATCTCGCCGGTCAGCTGCACGTTCTTCGGCCCGATCGAGGCGATGTAGACCGGGATCCGCTCCTGCACGGGGCCGATCGTGAGCTTGAGCGGCTTGCCGGGGCCGTCGGGAAGCGGCAGCTTGTAGTGCTCGCCGTCGTAGACGAGCCGCTCGCGCGTGAGCGCCTTGCGCACGATCTCGACGTACTCGCGCGTGCGCAGGAGCTGCTTGGCGAAGCGCTCGCCGTGCCAGCCCTCGGCCACCTGCGGGCCCGGACGAGCCGATGCCGATCAGCATGCGGCCGCCCGAGAGCTGGTCGAGCGTGGCGGCGGTCATCGCCGTCATCGCGGGCGAGCGCGCCGGCATCTGGAAGATGCCCGAGCCGAGCTTGATTCGCGTGGTCTGCGCCGCGAGCCAGGCGAGCACCGTCGCCACGTCGGACCCGTAGGCCTCGGCGGCCCAGACCGAGTCGTAGCCGGCGTCCTCGGCGGCGCGCACCAGCTCGAGCTGCTGCTCGGAGCTGAGCCCCAGGCCCCAGTAGCCGACGTTCAGGCCGAGGCGCATGCAGGTGTCGTGTCGCCGCTTGCGAGCCCCATGAGCGACGGCCATCCTACGAAAGCCGTGAGAAGGCAGATGAGACGCCGCCGCCCCGCCCGCGACCTCAGGCTCGCCATCGATTGCCTGCCGCTGACGACGCGCAGGGCGATGCTCACGGGCGTGGAGGCCAACCAGATCATCGTCGGCGCCTACACCGACAGCTCGGGCGGCATCTGCCCGATGCTGGCCGCACACCGCAACGGCGGCCGCACGAGCCTCGCCAGCTTCGCGCGCGCCTGGGACCGCTACACCGGCGCGCGCGGCGTCGCGCGGCCCGCCAGCGAGCGAGAGCTCACGACGCTCACGGCGATGCTCGAGGCGAGCATCCTGCTCGACGAGACACCGGCCCTGGAACGGCCGCGCCGCCCGCGCCGGCCGACGGGGGAGAGTCACCGCGCCGCCGAGCTTCGCGGCCGGGCGGGCTGGTCCTGGCTGCGCCCGTTCAGGCGCCTCGACGAGTACGAGCGCGCGCTCGCGGAGATCGACAGGGCCGCAGGCGCCGAGCGCGAGCTCGAGCGGGTCTAGAACTCGCTGTCGCCGCGCCGGAGGAACTGGATCTCCGGCACGATGCAGGCCGGCGAGACCTTCAGCAGGAAGCGGACGGACTCCGCGATGTCCCGGGCTGGATCATCTTGTCCTTCGGGACCTGGCCCTCGACCCAGTCCGTCATCGCGGTCGCGACGAAGGCCGGGCAGAGGGCGGTGACCTGGATGCCGTCGGCCTGGAGCTCCTTGTGGAGAGCCTGGCTCAGGCCCACGACGCCGAACTTGGCGGCCGAGTAGGCGGGGAGGAAGGGCTGGCCGCTCTTGCCCGCGATCGAAGCGGTGTTGATCATCAGCGCCTTGCCGTGCTCGGCGCCCGCCTCCTTCAGCATCGGAATCGACTCGCGAGCGACGAGGTAGACCGCGCGCAGGTTCACGTCGAGCTGGATGTCGAGCTTCTTCGTCTCCGTGTCGGCGACGTTCCCACCGATCCCGACCCCCGCGTTGTTGATGAGCACGTCGAGGCGGCCCCAGCGTTCGCGGTGCCGGGCGACCACGTCCTTGATCGCGTCCTCGTCCGTCATGTTGGCCGGCACCGAGATCACGTCGAGGCCCTCACCGCGCAGCTCCTCGGCGGCGGCCTCGAGCTTGTCGGGGCGGCGGGCCGAGATCGTGAGGCCATAGCCCTCCTCGCCGAGCATCCGCGCGATGGCCAGGCCGATGCCGCCCGAGCCGCCGGTGATCAGTGCTGCGCCGTTCACGGCGCGGAACCCTATTTGAACGCTGCGTTAAGGACGCCGGTTCCCCGGCGGGCCGTCTCGTACCCTTCGCTCCCCCGTGAGCTGCCGAGCCCTGATCGGATCCGCTCTGCTCGCGTGCGCTCTCCTCGCCGGCTGCGGTGGGGGCGACGACGAGTCGGGCACCCGGCCGCCGCCCGTGGCGCAGCCGGAGGACTTCCCGAGCGCGCAGGGCAAGACGCTCGCGGACCTGCGCTCCGAGCTGCCGCGCGGAGGCCCCGTGCTCTCCCCGTCCGTGTCCCAGCTCACGACCGGCGACAACCGCTTCGGCTTCGGCCTCTTCGACCGCTCGCGCGCCCAGATCGCCAACGCCCCGGTGGCCGTGTACGTGGCCCCCGCCGGCGGCGGCGCGACGAGCGGCCCGTATCCGGCCCGCTACGAGTCGCTCGACGTGAAGCCGCAGTTCCAGAGCCGCCAGACCGCCACCGACCCGAACGCCGCGAAGTCGGTGTACGTGGCCGACATCCCCTTCAAGAAGGCCGGCCTCTACGACGTGCTCGGCGTCGCCCGCCTCGACGACCGGCTCGTCGCCGCCACCTCTGCGGCGCCGGGGCTCCAGGTCGTGGACGCCGCGAACGACCCGATCCCCGGCCGCGGCGACCCTGCGCCTCGAATCCACACGCCGACCGAGGCCGAGGTCGGCGGCGACCTCGCGTCGATCGACACGCGCATCCCGCCGTCCTCGATGCATCAGAACGACTTCGCCGAGGTGGTCGGCAAGAAACCGGTCGTCCTGCTGTTCGCGACGCCCCAGCTCTGCCAGAGCCGCGTCTGCGGCCCGGTCGTGGACATCGCCGAGCAGGTGAAGGCCGAGGGCGGCGACGACGCCGAGTTCATCCACATGGAGGTCTTCCGCGACAACGACATCTCGAAGGGCCTCCGCCCCCAGCTGAACGCGTACAACCTGAAGACGGAGCCCTGGGTCTTCACGGTCGATCGCAAGGGCAAGGTCGCGGGCCGGCTCGAGGGCGCGTTCAGCGCAGCCGAGCTCGAGGCCGCGCTGAAGCGGGCCGAGGGGAGCTAGCCGCAGCTCAGCGCTCGCCCTGGGTCACGGTCGCCCTGCCCGTGCTCCCGGGCGGCGCCTCTTTGCCCGCCCATCCCGTGACGAACATGACGATCAGGATGGCTGCGACGGCGACGACGAAGATCAGGGCTTGGACGGCATTCGCAGGCATAAGACGGATCTTGGCTGACGGTGCCGGGGATCGACCTGGCCCTAGGATGGCCTCGAACGGGAAGCCGCTCCACGGGCCGGTAGCTCAGCGGTCAGAGCAGTGGACTCATAATCCATCGGTCGGAGGTTCGATTCCTCCCCGGCCCACCTCCAGAAAGCCACTCACAGAGCGAAGCCCTCCCGGCCCAGGACCCCGCCACACGAGCCTGGGGACACCGCAGACCGAATCCAGGGTCCCCTAGCCCCACCGGCTCGACGTCCCGCCAGCCACCTCGATTCGAGTCGAGCAAGCGGATCCGGGAGCTGGCCGGGCGGGCGCGTGCGCCGCGCCGACCGGGTGCGCGCCTCAGTCCCGCCTCGGACGACCTCCGGGCACGGGTCGTAACCGAGCTTGTGGCTTTCGCGAGAATTCAGCCAGTGTCCTCGAGCAGCTCGACCCCTCCCTGAATGCCCTTGGAGACGGCGATTCGGAAGAACTCGCGGTGCGGATGGCCCACGATGCGGCTACGGAACTTCGCGACCTCTGCCTGGTAGAGCCCCTTTTTCTCGTTGGCGCGGAGGTGGTCGAGGCTGTCCGCGAGGTCGATGGCTATTACCGCGCCGTCGTCGCGCACGAGGAAGAGCGCGCCGCGGAAGCCCTCTTCCTCCCGCGCCGCGGGGATGATGCCCTCTTCGAAGAGCCGGGCAGAGTCCTCGATGTCCTCAGGCTTGACCTGAGCGAACGTCACGCGGGCATGCACGACGAAACCTCCTGTTTCAGGCCGGGCAAGACGTCCTGGCCGTGGTGAGCGGACGCGCCGAAAGATACGCGGCGCGGACCGAACGGCCGCGATCCGCGGATGGGTGTACCTTCACCCGGTCTCGCTGTGTCTCAGCATATGCTCCAGGTCCCTCCTGAAGGAGGATGTCGGTATGAGCTCGTCGACCGCCAGCACACGCGTCGTAGGGACGGCTTCGTCGTTGGCACTCCTCTCCGGCGAGAAGTTCGGACGGCACGACGCTCGGCGATCCGACGGTGATTGCCGAGCTCGCACAGGAGAGCGCGGCCGCTCAGGCGCATGAGCTAGTCACCGTGGCCGAGGCGAGCACTCCCGAGCCCGACGCGCAGGTTCGTGCAATGTACGAGCAGGCGGAGTCTCGTACGGCGCAGGCATTCGAGGAGCTCGTGTCCAAGCCGAGCTTCGGCATTTTATTGGCGCGCAGCGCCGAGAACGTCGCAGCGATCGCAAGGATCGGCTCGGATCTCGGCGATCTAGTGCTGCGGAATCTGCGCCTCGCCGGGCGGGCGGACGTGACGCGGCTCGCCCGGCAGCTCCGTCGAACCGAGGACAAGCTGGAGCGCCTGCTGCAGGAGATGGAGGAGCTACGCGACGAGCTTGCGCGCGAGCGGTCCGCGGACGGGTCTCCCGGCGCCGGGACCAAGACCCGGCCGAGGCGGAAGCCTGAGGCGTCGTGAGCGCGATCGAGACGCTGGCCCACCTACCGCGCGCCACCTTCGAGTTCGCGAACGTGATCCTGACGACCCCCGATGCCCCGATTGGTCAGACCCCTCGCGAAGTCGTCTGGACGCATCGCGGGACGACGCTCTACCGCTACCGATCGAGCCGCCGCGAGCACGCGATTCCGGTCCTGCTGGTGTTCGCGCTCATCAACCGGCCGGAGATCTTCGACCTGCGGCCAGGCAGCTCGTTCGTCGAGTTCCTGCTCGAGGAGGGATTCGACGTCTTCCTCGTCGATTGGGGCGTCCCCGATGAAGAGGACTCGGAGATGGGCCTGGCCGAGTTCGTCTGCGACGAGCTGCACTGGGCGGTGCGCGAGACGCTGCGTAGTTGCGGCGAGGACGAGCTGACACTGCTGGGCTGGTGCATCGGGGGGACGCTGTGCGCGATCTACTGCGCGCTTCATCCGGCGGGGGCGGTCCGAAACGCGGTGCTGCTGACGACCCCGATCGACCCGAGCGGCGCACTGTACGCGAGCTGGGTCGGCCACGACGAGTTCGACGTCGATCTCATCGCCGAGCGCTATCCAGCCGTCCCGGGAACCGGGATCGACTGGGCGAACAAGCTGATGAAGCCGGTCACGAACTACGCGACCACCTACCGCCGCCTGTTCCAGAGCATCCTCGATGGCGGCGACCCGCGGCTGAGCTACCAGGCGATGGCGAAGTGGGTGGGCGACAACCCGCCGTTTCCTTCGCGGGCGTACCGTGAGTGGATCACGTGGATGTACAAGGAGAACAGGTTGGTCGCCGGCCGCTTGCGGCTGCGCAACGAACGCGTCGACCTGGCGCGGATCGAGCAGAACCTGCTCGTGGTGACCGCGGGCGCCGACCACATCGCCCCACCGGCCGGCACTGTCCCCCTGCTCGATCTGGTCACGAGTGAGGACGTCACGCATTTCGACCGCCCGGGCGGGCACATCGGGCTGATGGCCGGCTCGAAGGCCAAGCATGAGGTCTGGCCCGAGCTCGCGGACTGGTTGCGCGAGCGCTCGGGCCACTGAGGTAAGGAGAGGACCATGTCAGTCAGTACCAGCCCGACCGAGTCGCCAGTCAGGCGTCCCCGTTTGCACGGCCGAGTGGCTTTCGTCACCGGCGGCGCGCGGGGCATCGGGGCGGCGATCTGCCACAGCCTGGCCGAGCAGGGCGCGACGGTCGCGGCCGGCTACAGCCGCGACCGCGAGACGGCCGAGGCGTTCATCGGCAAGCTCACTGGGCGAGGGCCTGAAGGGCAGCATCCACCAGGGCAACATCGGCTCGGCGGAAGACTGCCGGCGCACCGTCAACGAGGTGATCGAACAGCACGGGCGCCTGGACATCCTGGTCAACAACGCCGGAATCACGATCGACAAGACCGTGCTGAAGATGAGCGACGAGGACTGGTACAAGGTAATCGCGGTCAACCTGTCGGGCGCGTTCTTCATGAGCCAGGCTGTGCTGCCGCACATGATTGAGCGCGGCTCGGGGCGGATCGTGAACATCTCCTCGATCATCGGCGAGATCGGCAACATCGGCCAGGCGAACTACGCGGCGTCCAAGTCGGGGCTGTTCGGGCTGACCAAGACGCTCGCGCTCGAGGCCGCATTCCAGCTCAAGCGGGCGGGCAAGCTGACCGAGGACGGCATCGGCGTGACCGTCAACACCGTCGCCCCTGGCTTCGTCGCGACCGAGATGCTCGAACACGTCCCCGAGAAGGTCCTTGACGGCATCAAGGAGCAGGATCCCCGTGGGACGGCTGGGCAGGCCGGACGAGATCGCCCGCGTCGTGCACTTCCTGGTTGGCGACCAGTCCTCGTTCATCACCGGGGCGATCTGGGGCGTCAACGGCGGTATGGACATGTGAGCGGCGAGCCTCGCGCGGCGCTCGTGACGGGCGCCGCGAGCGGCATCGGCGCAGCGATCGCGGCGCGTCTGGAGCGGGACGGCTGGAGCGTCCTCACCGTGGACGTTCGCGGCGATGTTGGCTTCTGCACAGACCTCACGACGCGCGACGGCAACAGCGGTGCGGTCGCCACCGCGATCGAGCGATTCGGTCGGCTCGACGCCGTGATCCCCAATGCGGGTTTCCAGCACGTCGCGCCGATCGACGAGTTCCCCGAGGACCGGTGGGACGCGTTGATCGCCCTGTTGCTGACGAGCCCGTTCCTGCTCGCCCGCCACGCTTGGCCCCATCTGCGTGCCTCGGGCGAGGGCCGGTTCGTGGCGATCGCGTCGGTGCACGGCCTCGTGGCTTCGCCTTACAAAGCGGCCTACGTGGCGGCAAAGCACGGCGTGCTGGGGCTCGTCAAGACGCTCGCACTCGAGGGTGCGCCGCACGGGATCAGCGCCAGCGCCGTTTGCCCGTCCTACGTGCGCACGCCGCTCGTGGAGGGCCAGATCGCCGATCAGGCCAAGGCCCACGGCCTATCCGAGGATCGTGTGCTGGAGGACGTGATCCTGGCGCCGCAGGCCGTCAAGCGCTTGATCGAGCCCGACGAGGTCGCGGCGACCGTCGCTTTCCTGCTCGGTCCAGACGGGCGCGCGTTCACCGGTGCCCCCGTGATCATGGATGCGGGTTGGAGCGCCCGGTGACGCCGGATCTCCGCGTAGGTTCGCGCGTTCAGCCGGAGCGTGCACGCACAGCGGCGAGCAGTGGCGGCCACTGCTCGCGCAGCGCCTCATGACCCATGAAAAGCCCGAGGTGGCCTCCGGAAGCAAGACGGCGCTCGGTGTCCTCAGGGGACGTGGACGCGTAGTCAGCGAGCGCGAAGACCTGATCGGGTGGTGTGATGTGGTCGGCCGCGCCGGCGAGCAGGTTCAGCGGACACTCGATCCGCCCGAGCTCGACGTGCTCGTCGCCGACCTCAAGGTTGCCGGCGATCAGCTCGTTGTCGCGGAAGAGGTGCTCGACGATCCAGAGATAGAAGGCACCTGGTATCGCCTGTGTGTGCTTGAACCAGTCCTCGAACTCGCGGTACCGCTCCAGGTGAGTGGGATCGTCGAGGTTGGCAAGCAGCCCCATCTGGCGGGCGATCTCGCTATCGGGCTTGATCGCGATGAACCCAGCCAGCATGTGCTCTCCGCGCAGCACGCCACCTCCCGCCGCGACGAGTCCGCGGTAGAACGCAAGGTCGTCACCGGGTGCGAGCCACTTGAGCGCCGAATGGATGACCGGCTCGCCGGCGTGGAAGTCGATCGGCGCCCCGGCAATCGTCAGCGTGTTGACGTGTTCGGGACGACGCGCCGCATAGATCGCGGCCAGCCAGCCGCCCTGGCAGTCGCCGATCAAATTCACGGGATCGCCGATGCGATCGATCGCCCGCTCGATCACATCGAGGTAGTCCTCAATCGTCGCGTCCTTTGTGCTTGCGGTGGCACCGATCCAGTCGAGCGCGTACGCCCGCTCGAGCCCAGCCGCTCGAATCGTGCGCATCTGGCTCTGCGCCGGCGTGTAGTCCACGATGCACGAGTCGTGCCCGGCCTGCGGCGGGAGGACGAGCGTCGGGAGCACTCGGCTGCGGCCTTGAGCCGAGAAGTCCCGAAGCCGGGCGACCGGCGCCTCGAATACCACCTCGTTGGGCGAGCTCCAGCGGGGCGGGCGTCGCTCGGTCGCCGCGGCCCACCAGCGGATCCAGTCCACCACCAGCTCGGGTGGGGTCGCTCCACGCTCGAGCGTCCCGGCAGACCAATCGGCAAACCCGTCAACTGCGGCGCGCCAGGCGGCGATGCCATCCGCTAGCGCGATCTTCTGGAACGACGGTGGGCACGTAACGGACAAGCGACTCGTTTCGGTAACGGCTCATGGTCGAAGGCGTGCGTGCAGATTAGCAGCGACTTAGCTAAAGATGCTTAGGCGCTTGCCATTTGAGTGCTAATCTGCAAACGGTAATCGCCGAACCCCATCACACAAGGAGACAAGACAATGGCCGCCAGCTCAACCACGACCAAGACCGCCGTCGCTGACTTCGAGGCCGCCAACGAGCGCCTGCTCGAGGCGGGCCGCAAGGTCTCGACCGCCTATCTCGAAGGCATCGAGAATTCCATCTCCGGGCTTGCGCAGTTCGAGCGCAAGGTCGCGAAGCAGTCTCAGGTCGAGGCGGTCGCGAGCCTGCTCGGCGCGCACGCGGACCTGACCGAGGAGATCACCAAGGGCAGTGTCTCGGCCATGCGCGAGCTGATCGCGGCCTAACCCGGACGCGCGCGTGCCCAGGGCACGCAACCGGACGATCTCCGTCCATTACGAGAGCGCGGGCGCGGGCGCGGCCGTGCTGCTCGTCATGGGACTGGGGATGAACGCGACCGGCTGGTGGCGCACCGTTCCGGTGCTTCTCGCCGCCGGGTTGCGCGTGCTCACCTTCGACAACCGGGGTGTCGGGCGCAGCGACCGGCCGGCCGGCCCGTACACGACCGCCGCGATGGCGGACGACGCTGTGGCTGTGCTCGATGCCACCGCGGTCCAGCGCGCCCATGTCTACGGCATCTCGCTCGGCGGCATGATCGCCCAGGAGATCGCGCTGCGACACCCCGATCGGATTGCGCGACTGGTGCTCGGCGCGACGACCCCAGGAGGCGACGGCGCCCTCCCGGCCGACGAAGCGACGCTCGAGTTCTTCCAGCGACGCGGCCAGATGCCAGCCGAGGAGGCGGTCTGGGCGTCGGTCCCCTACAACTACTCAATAAGGACCCGCGCCCAGCACGGCGACCGTATCGTGCAGGACATCCGCCAGCGGCTCCGCTACCCGATCGAGCCAGAGCCCTACGCCGCCCAGCTCGCCGCCGCCCTCGGCCACGACGCGTACGATCGCCTCGGGCGCGTCCGCGCGCCAACGCTCGTCGTCCACGGCCAGGAGGACGTGATGGTGCCGCCCGCCAACGGCCGGCTGCTCGCCAACCTCGTCCCCGACGCGCGCCTGCTCGAGCTGCGCGGAGCAGCTCATCTCTACCCGACTGACGAACCCAACGCCGACCACGAGATCGCGGCCTTCCTCACCGCGAGCGCAGACTGAGCGAACACGCCGAGGCCGCGGGCAGGTGGCACGCTTCGACCATCACGCTCACCTTCGCCGCGGGCGCGCGCCGACCCCGACAAACGCCTCGTAGACCTCAATCAAGGCTTGCCGCTGGCGCCCGGTCAGCTTCGGGTCCTCCCGGATCGCCTGAACCACCTTCGACGGTCCGTCTTCCTCCCGCGGCACGCCAGCCTGATCGTAGAGCGTGTCCGTCGACACCTGCAGAGCATCCGCGATCGCTTGCAACACCTGCTCCGAAGGAGCCCGCAACCCACGCTCGATCTGCGACAGATACGGATTCGAGATCCCCACCAGCTCCGCGAACTGGCGCATCGACACCTCCGACAGCTCGCGCTGGCGACGGATGTACCCGCCCAGTGAGGGAGCGCGCTCGGCCGACACATTGCCAGGATACGTGGCGGTGCGGGCGCCGCCCTTGCACGGATGAGGTCGTCGTCCTCGGAGCGACCGCTTACCTGGCCCGACTGGGCGTTCGGTCGGAGGTTCGATTCCTCCCCGGCCCACTCCGCGTTTCGACGCCTCCTTGACGAATGAGGAGTTCGCAGTGGATGCTTCAGGACATCAAGGTCGACCGCGCGCAGCACTGACCATGGCCGAAGGCCGGCTCCCACGCTCGGACGAAGCGCTAGTCGAGGCGCTCGCGACGCGGCTGCGCCGCGCCGATCTGATCAGTTGGGCGCGGATCGCCGCGTCGGCCGAGAAGCTCGAGCTGTCGTTCGAGGACCTCCGTCTGCTGCTCGCGCTGACGATCCAGGACGGCCCCAGCAGCGTGAGCGACCTCGCGGCCCTGAGCGGCTTTTCGCTCGACACCGCATATCCCGCGATCCACGACCTTCGCGGGCGTGGCTACCTGCGCGAGGAACGACGCCGATACTCGCTCAGCGAGGAAGGCCGAGAGCTGGTGGCAATCCTGGACGCGGCCCACCGTGAGGGAATCCAGGCATATGTGGACCAGCTCGATCCCGGCGAGCGACAGTCGCTCGAGGAGGCCTTCGGGATCACCCCGTGATCTTGGCCTCTCGTGGGCGCCCCGAACTGCTCGGCGACCACGAGCACGGCAAGAAGGACGGTTACCAGCGCCGACACGACCAGCCCGTCGGCGCCGGCGGCAAATGGCACGGCGGCGAGCAGTGCGACCAGGGCGATGGCCCGCGGGCGGCTCTGCACCTCCCCGAGCCTCCAGGCGCACGCCGTCAGGCCGGCGAGGAAGAGCGCCGGGCCGCCGAGAGCGACGAGCGCGCCGGCCTCGTGCAGGTCGTCCGTCGGATGCGCGATGACGAGCTCGTCGCCGACCGCGACAAGGACGATCCCGGCGACGATCGGGAGATGCAGGTAGGTGTAGATGTCGCGGCCGATCTGTCCTCGCTCGTCGGCGGCCGCCATGCGAATCCGCTCCAGGACCGTGGCGGCCACCTGGCCGAAGTACAGCCACCAGAGCGCTGTCGATGAGAGGAACGCGAGCACGAGCGCGGCCACGACCTCGACGCTCAACCCCGCGTCCGAGGCGGTGGCGCACGCCAGCACGATGCTCTCCCCGAGCGCGATGATCACGAACAGCTGGTACCGCTCACCGAAATGGGCGCCCTCGATCTGCCACTTGCTCATGGGCGTGCTGCCAGCCCACGGCACCCAGTAGGTCAGCAGTGGCGCAGCCAGATCGAGTCCGAGAGCACCCAGCCACAGCACCCAGCGCAACCCCTCGCTATCGACCACGCCGCCCGCGACCCAGAGCGGCGCCGAGAGAAGGCTCCAGGCCAGGATCTGGCGAAAGTTCTGGTTGAAGTCTCCCCGGGGGGTGACCGCGACCACGAACGTGTTCCGCCCGATCTGCAGCCCGCAGTACGCGCACGCGAACAGCAACGTGTAGTCGCTGAATCCCTGTGGGATCGCGACCGCCATCAACAGGCTCGCCAGCATCACGAACACGAGCACGAGCCGGACGGGAACGGTGTCCGGGTCGAACCAGTTCGTCATCCACGTGGTGTAGTTCCACGCCCAGTACACCGCGATGAGCATGAAGGCGGTCTCGGCCGCGCCCGCCCAGGTGATGTCATCGAGCAGGTGGTGCGACAGCTGGGTGACCGCGAAGACGTAGACGAGGTCGAAGAACAGCTCGAAGGACGTCGCGCGCTGTTCCCCCTCAGTCCGCGTGCGGATGATCGGCAGCTCTGGAACGATCGGGGGTGCGCCTCCCGGCGCACCCCCTTGCATGCTTCCGGCCATTCAGGCGGGCACGGCCACCTTCGCGGCCTCGAGGATCAGCTTGGCCGTCTCCTCGGGACGCGAGACGGTGATCGCATGTGACGCGCCCGGGATCTCGATCGTGTGGCGGGCGCCGGCTCGCTCGGCCATGAAGCGCTGCAGGTCGGCGGGGATGATGTGGTCATCCTCGCCGATCAGGAACCACGACGGCACGTCCTTCCACAGCGGTTGGTCGCCTGACGGTTCGATGAGCGCCTCCTGGGTGGCCGGGCGCTGCGTTGCGGCCATCGATGCGGCCTGCGGCGCGGGGACGTCCTGGCAGAACACGTCGTGGAAGCTGTCCGTGGCGACGTAAAGGTCGGTCGTTCCGTCGCTCCGCGGCACCGGCCGGGACGTCTCCTCGCCGAGCATGCTGCCCGGGAACATGCCCGCGAGCTGGAAGCAATTCTCACCGGGCTCGGGCGCGAAGCCGCAGGCGTAGACGAGCCCGACGATCTCGCCGGCGTCGGCGGGGACGTTGGAGATCACCGCGCCGCCGTACGAGTGGGCGGCGAGCACGACGGGCCCCTCGACCGCGCGGACGACGTCGGCGACGGCCGCAGCGTCCGCGGCGAGGCCGCGCAGCGGGTTGGCGGCGGCGATCACCGGATGTCCGGCGTCGAGCAGCGGATCGATGACGGCGTCCCAGCTCGAGGACTCGGCGAACGCGCCGTGGACGAGAACGATGGTGGGCTTCATGGGGAGCTCCTTTCGTTGGTGATCGTAGGGAACGTTGGGAGTCCGTCCTACCTGGACGACTGGCTGAGCCAGTCCTCGAAGTGGGTCGGGGCGATGCGTGCGTCGTCGCCGGGGGTAAGCGACTCGTCGTCCAGCTCGGCGCCGAAGTAGCGCGCGTGAACGTCGGCCGTCACCTGTCGGGGTCGCCGTTTGCGCTCAGGACGCGCTGGGCGAGCTCATCGAGGCGGAACGCCTCCGGACCCGCCAGCTCGACCGTGTCGTTCAGCGGTGCGCCGACGGCGACATCGGCCAAGGTGCTGGCGACGTCGTCGGCTGCCTCGGGCTGAACGAGGGCCGGCGACAGCCGGATCGTGTCGCCGTCCGCACCCGACTCGGCGATGCGGCCGATGAACTCGAAGAACTGCGTTGCGCGGACGATCGTGTAGGGGACGGGCCCGGCCTTCACCAGGTCCTCCTGCGCGAGCTTCGCGCGCATGTAGCCGCTCTCCGGCAGCCGCTCCGCACCGACGACGGAAAGCGTCACGTGGTGCCCGACGCCGGCCGCCGTCTCCGCGGCGAGCAGATTGCGGGATGAGGTCTGGAAGAAGTCGAGCACCTCCGCGTCGCTCCAGGCGGGCGCGTTGGCCACGTCGACGACGACCTGGGCGCCCTCGAGGGCTTCGGCGAGCCCCTCGCCCGTGATCGTGTTGACGCCGGTGTTGGGCGCCGCGGCGAGCGGCTCCTGGCCGTCCTTGCGCAACTTCTCGACGAGGTTCGACCCGATCAGACCGGTTCCGCCGATGACAACGATTTTCATCTCAGTTCCTTTCGCGTATGTGTTCTCAGTAGAGGGCGAGGAGGCGATTGGCCTCCGCGAGGGCTTCGGCCAGAGCGTGCGCGCCGACCACCACGCCGTCGGGGCTGGGGTCGATCCGCAGGGTGAGGTCGCTGTCCTCGATGCGCGTGAACCCGATCAGCCGGTCGCCCGACCAGAACTCGGCCACGCCGAGCGACGCCTCCTCGGCGCTGACCACGTTCACGTGGATTTGGTGCAGGACGGGCGAGAGCGACGGCGTGGCGTTTGTCATGCAGCGAGAATCTCGTAGGGGGGACGCGCTCGCATCAGCCAGGTGGCCAGCCTGACCCGCTAGTCGCCGGGCCGGAGGCCCGTCCTCACTCCTGAAGCGAGGCGAGCCGCTCCTCGAAGCGGCCATCGCCTCGCGGTGCAGGAGGGTTCCCCAGCTCACCCGGGCCACGCCCAACGCGGCCAGCTCGGCAAGCGACGGCGCCTGCGGCAGGCGTAAGAGATTCACCGGGCCGCCGACCTCTGACATGAAGCGGCGCAGAGCGTCGGTCTCCCAGAGGATGATCGGGAACACGCAGTCGACGCCGGCCTCGAGGTAGGCATTCGCGCGCCGCAGCGCCTCGGGGACGAGCTCCTCCTGGGTGCCTGCGCCGGCGCCGGCGAGGAAGGGCCCGATGAAGACGTCGATCCGGGCGTTGATGACGAGCGGGTAGCCGTCCTCCGACGCCGCCTGGCGCACCGCCGTCAGCCACTCCGCGTGCCGGTCCGGATCGCGGAGGCCGCCGGCCGCGTGGTCGCTGTCCTCGAGGTTGCAGCCGGCGGCCCCCGCGCTCCGCAGCGCAGCCACCAGCTCGGCCGCCTCCATGCCGTAGCCGGCCTCGGCGTCGACGGTCACGGGCACCTCGACACCCCTTGCGATCCGCGCGGCCGCAGCGAGCATCTCGTCGGCCGGCGCGTCCTCGTGGTCCTCATAGCCGAGCGTGGCGGCCACGCCGCCGCTGGTGGTCCCAACCACGGGAAATCCGGCTGCAACCACGGCCCTCGCCGTGGCCACATCCCAGGCGTTCGGGAGGAGGAGAGGGGCGCCGGGACGCTGCAGCGACCGCAGCAGGTCGCACCGGCTCTGGAGATCTGCAGTCTGTGCGTGGGCCATCTGCGGATTGTGGCGAGTTGCGCGCGTCGGTTACCTTTGCCCGCAACATGGCCCCCACCCTTGCGTCCGGGTTCCTCGACCGGAGCAGCGAGCGCAAGGTGCTCGACCGGCTCCTGGCAGACGCGCGCGAGGGCCAGGGCACCGTCCTGGTCATTCGAGGCGAGGCGGGCATCGGAAAGACGGCGTTGCTGCGGTACGCCGCTCGTCAGGCCGCGGGATTCCGTGTGGCGCAGGTCGCGGGCGTGGAGGCGGAGATGGAGCTCCCGTTCTCCGGGATCCATCAGCTCTGTGCGCCGGTGCTCGACAGGCTCGACGCGCTCCCGGAGCCCCAGCAGAACGCGCTGACGGTCGCCTTGGGCCTCGCATCGGGTGACGTCCCGGACCGGTTCCTGGTCGGCCTCGCCGTGCTCGGCCTGCTGTCTGCCGCGGCCGAGGAGCGGCCGCTGCTCTGTCTCGTGGAGGACGCTCATTGGCTCGACGCCGCCTCGGGGCTGATCCTCGGATTTGTCGCGCGACGGCTGCAGGCGGACTCGGTGGCGATCGTGGCCGCCATCCGCGAGCCGAGCACCAGGGACGACTTCGACGGCCTGCCCGAGCTGCGGCTGGGCGGGCTGGCGGAGCAGGATGCGCGCACCCTGCTCATGAGCGCCGTCCCGGGCCGGATCGACGACCGCGTCCGCGACCGCATCGTCGCGGAAACCCGAGGCAATCCGCTCGCTCTGCTCGATCTGCCACGGAGCATGAGCGCAGCCGAGCTCGCAGGCGGCTTCGAGCTTCTCCCGGCGACAGACCTCCCGCGCCATCTCGAGGAGCAGTACCACCAGCGCGCCGGTGAGCTGCCTGAGGCGACGCAGCGGCTGCTGCTGCTGGCCGCAGCCGAGCCGTTGGGTGACGCGACACTCATCTGGCGCACGGCTCAGGCGGTCGGCATCGACAGAAGCTCGCTCGCCCCGGCGGAGGACGCGCAGCTCGTCGAGATCGGAGCCCGTGTCCGCTTCCGGCATCCACTGGTGCGATCCGCCGTGTACCGGGCGGCGGCCCCTTCAGCGCGGCGAGATGCGCATCGGGCGCTGGCGGAGACGACCGATGCGGATACCGATCCCGATCGCAGGGCGTGGCATCGTGCTCACGCGGCGGTGGGAGTTGACGAGGCGGTGGCCGACGAGTTGGAGCGCTCGGCCGAGCGGGCCCGGTCCCGTGGGGGCGCCGCCGCGGCTGCGGCGTTCCTGGCGCGCGCGGCGGAGCTGACACCGGATCCGGCGGAGAGGGGCAGGCGCACGCTGGCTGCCGCGCAGGCGAAGTTCGACGCGGCGGCAGCGGACGCGGCGCTCGACCTCCTCGCGACGGCCGAGC
Organism: uncultured Thermoleophilaceae bacterium; assembly: GCA_963788595.1. Lineage (GTDB taxonomy): Bacteria > Actinomycetota > Thermoleophilia > Solirubrobacterales > Thermoleophilaceae > JACVRW01. The sequence continues at coordinate 69,665 of CAWBHC010000005.1, read as the reverse complement.
TCGCTCCGCTCGACGAGTTTCAGCGCGCGTGGCTGGAGCGGTTGCGCGCGGAGATCACCTTCGCCCGCACGCGCGGCAGCGACGCTCCGGCCCCCTTGCTCGATGCCGCCCGGCGTCTCGAACCGCTCGACACGGCGATGGCTCGCGAGACACATCTGGAGGCGATGGCGGCGGCGATGTTCGCGGGTCGCCACGGTGACGGGCCGGGCCTCCGCGAGGTCGCCGAGGCCGCTCAGGCTGCGCCGGCGGCCGAGCAGCCGCGCGCGATCGACCTGCTCCTTGACGGCCTGGCGACGAGATTCACCGAGGGCTACTCCGCCAGTCTGCCGCCGCTCCGGAAGGCGCTCGGAGAGTTTCGCGACGTGGGCGAATGGACCGAACGGGACGCGCGTTGGCTGGGGCTCGGGTGTCGCCTGGCCCAGGATCTCTGGGACGACGAGCTCTGGCACGTGCTCGCGACGGGCGGGCTGCGCGTCGCGAGGGAGACGGGCGCGGTCAGCGTGCTCCCGGTCGCGGCCACATATCGAGCGGCCCTACACGTTCAAGCGGGAGAGTTCGGCGCCGCCTCGTCGCTGATCGCGGAGGCCGACGCGATCACCCAGGCGACCGGCATGGCACCGTTCAAGTACGCGTCGCTGATGATGACCGCGTGGCGCGGCAACGAGGCCGAGGGGCTCGAAGTGATGGAGGCTGCGAGGCTCGAGGGGGAGGCGAGGGGCGAAGGCATGGGGCTGCGCGCCCTGGGGTGCTTTACCGCGCTGCTCTACAACGGCTGCGGCCGCTACGGCGAGGCACTCGACGCCGCCCAGCGAGGTTCCGAGCCAGACGACGTCGGGATGTACGGATGGTCTCTCGTGGAGCTGATCGAGGCAGGGGTCCGCAGCGGCGCGACGGAGGCGAGCTCCGCTGCGCTCGAGAGCCTCAGCGAGCGCACGCAGGCGAGCGGCACCGATTGGGCGCTCGGCATCGAGGCCGGCTCACGCGCGCTGCTGAGCGACGGGCCCGATGCGGAGCGTCTCTATCGCGAGGCGGCCGACCGGCTCGCCCGCACCCGTGGCGTCGTCCACCTCGCCCGCGCCCGGCTCCTGTACGGCGAATGGCTGCGTCGCGAGAACCGGCGCGTGGACGCGCGCGAGCAACTCCGGGCCGCTCACGAGATGTTCGGCGGCATCGGGGCCGAGGGGTTTGCCGAGCGCGCCCGTCGCGAGCTGCAGGCCACGGGTGAGACCGCGCGGAAGCGCAGCGACGACGCGCGCGCGGTGCTCACACCCCAGGAGGCACACATCGCTCGCCTGGCCAAGGATGGCCTCTCCAACCCTGAGATCGGCGCACAGCTGTTCATCAGTCCCCGAACGGTGCAGTACCACCTGCGCAAGGTCTTCCAGAAGCTCGATCTGACCTCACGCAACCAGCTCAGCCGCGTTCCGGCGAGCGACCTCACCGGCTAGGGACTAGCCAGTCAGGCTGGCGTCCTGGCCGATGCGAGGGACCCCCGGCTGCGCGACCCTGCCGCCATGCCATACGCACCGCAGTCGATCCAAAGGGTGGTGGAATCATGAGCTACGGAATCGAATGGACTGCCGGCCCCGTCTTCCTCGGGGCGCTGCTCCTCCTGCTAGTGCCGGGGTTCGCCCTGATCGGGGTCTTGGTCGTTGCCCTTCTCGCGGTGGCGGCGCTCGTCGCCCTCGCCGGGGCGATCATCGCGTCGCCTTTCCTCCTCGTGCGCACGCTGCGTCGGCGCCTCGCGGAGCGGCATCTGGCAGACGAGGGCTCGGAAGCGCAGGCGCGCCCGCCCGCCAGCGCTCTCACCGCCCTACCGAACTAACGGTCGAGGACGTCTCGGAGAATCCCTCATGACCTCTGCAATCGAGATCCACACTCATCTGCTGGAGCTCCAGGCGGAGGCGGGCGACGGCTTCGTCAGACGGCCGGCGCGGACTTGACAGCGGCTCTTGGCGCCACCGCCCTATCGCAGCGGACGCGGCTCACGAGCGATAAGGCAAGAGTGCGATCAGCACTACTTCGCGACATCGTGCGTATACGCACATACACCGAAGATCGAAAATCCCGCAATTTGCGGGCATCTGCAGAGCGCGGCTGACGCTGGAGCTGGTGCTTCAAACGTACGTTGGGTAGTGCCGTCGCCGGCAGGTGCCTAGAACGATGTGGAGATTGTGCGTGTGAGCGAAGGCATTACGAGCGGCGTCGTGATCGGCCGCGGCAGCCGCATGCCATTCGTTGCGCTGATCACCACTGTGATCGCCTTCGGGCTGCTAGTTCCGCCCGCGTCCGCGCAGGTGGTCGCTGGCGGGACGGAACCCGGGGTGGACGCGACAACTCCCTTGGAGGGCTCCGCACCGCGTGCAGGGGCGGAGCTTCCGACTCCCGAGGAGCCGCCGGCTCCCGAGGTCCGCCCTACGGCTGAACCGTCCGCTGAGCAGACGGCGCCACCGACGGGCGCGCCGTCCCCGACGCTCGAGGCCGTACCAGGCCCGACCTCAGAGCCCACATCCGCCCCGACGCCGGAGCCGGAGCCGACCCCGGAGCCGGAGCCCGCGCCCGCGCCTGGCTCGGAGCCGATCCCAGACCCCGCGCCGACCCCGGAGCCGACGCCCGAGCGCCGCGCCGACCCCCGAGCACGCACCCACGCCGGCCCCGGAGCCGACTCCCGAGTCCCCGCCTGCGCCGGCCCCTGAGCCGACCCCCGAGCCTGCGCCGGCCCCTGAGCCGACCCCGGAGCCCGAGCCTGCGCCAATCCCGGAGCCCATCCCGGAGCCGGAGCCCGAGCCGAGCCTGCGCCGGCCCCGGAGCCAATCCCGGAGCCGGAGCCCGAGCCCACGCCGACGTCGGAGCCGACCCCCGAGCCCACGCCGCCGCCGCAGCCGACCCCCGAGCCCACGCCGGCCCCCGAGCCCACGCCGGCCCCGGAGCCCGCGCCTGCGCCGGCCCCGGACCCGATCCCCGAGCCCACGCCGACGCCGGAGCCGACCCCCGAGCCTGCGCCGGCCCCGGAGCCGACCCCGGAGCCCGAGCCTGCGCCAATCCCGGAGCCGGAGCCGACCCCCGAGCCTGCGCCGGCCCCTGAGCCCGAGCCTGCGCCAATCCCGGAGCCCATCCCGGAGCCGGAGCCGGCCCCCGAGCCCACGCCGGCCCCGGAGCCGACCCCGACGCCCGCGCCGACCCCGAGCCCGCGCCAGTCCCGGATCCGACCCCCGAGCCCGCGCCGCGCCGCGCCGGCCCCGGAGCCGACCCCGGAGCCGGAGCCCACGCCTGCGCCGATCCCGAGCCCGACGCCTGCGCCCGACCCCGGAGCCGGAGCCCGACCCCGGGCCGGGCCCACGCCGGCGCCGACCCCGAGCCCGGCCCGCGCCGATCCCGGAGCCCGACCCCGGAGCCGGAGCCGACCCCCGAGCCCACGCCGGCCCCGGAGCCGACCCCGAGCCGCCCGCCCGAGCCGACCCCGAGCCCGCGCCGGCCCCGGAGCCGTCCCCAGACCCCGCGCCGACCCCGACCCCGCGCCGGCCCCGGAGCCGACCCCCGAGCCCGCGCCTGCGCCGGCCCCGGAGCCCGAGCCCACGCCGCGCCGGCCCCGGAGCCGATCCCCGAGCCCACGCCGACGCCGCAGCCGACCCCCGAGCCGCGCCGCCCGAGCCGTCCCCGGAGCCCGCACCGCCGCCCCAGAGCCCACGCCGGCCCCGGAGCCCACCCCCGAGCCCCCGCCGACGCCGGAGCCCACCCCCGAGCCGCCGCCGGAGCCCAAGCCTGTGCCGCCCCCGAAGCCCACGCCTGTGCCCGCCCCGGAGCCCGCAGCGGCGCCGGCCCCGGAGCCGACCCCCGAGCCCACGCCGGCCCCGGAGCCGACCCCCGAGCACCCGCCCACGCCGGCCCCGGAGCCGACTCCCGAGTCCCCGCCTGCGCCGGAGCCCGCGGCCGCGCCGTCCCCCCAGCCCGGCCCGACCTCAGAGCCCACATCCGCGCTGGCTCCCGCGCCCCTACCGGAGCCGGTCGCGCCCGCCGACGGGCCCCCGGAGCCGCCTGCCGACTCCCTACCCCGGGCCGACACGCCAGCGGAGGCCGTGTTCCGCGAGGCGCTCAAGTTGATGGACGATCTGGCCGGGGTGAGAGTTGCGATGGCCATGTTGGCGGAGGAGGGTCAGGCCCCGGCCGCTGCCGTGTCGCCCTCGCGGCCGGAATCCGCCCCGACCCGCGAAGATCCGTCACCGGTTCCCTCTCCCGAGCAGCCTCCGCTGAGCGGGGGTGCGCCGTCCGGAGCAGCGGGAGCCGCGTCCTCAGGTGGCGGATCAGCCGCCCTCTATGCACTCGTGATTGCCCGTGCCGCGTTCGCCGGCGGACTCTGGGGCCGGTTGCAACTGGTTCCGGTTCGCTGGCGTTCGGTGACGATCAACTCTCTGAACGAACGGCCCGGCTAAGGCCGCCCAGGCCAGCCCGTCCGACTCGGGTGCCGTGAGCGCCCGGGTGCACCGTTCGAATCAGGAGTAGGACGATGAACAGAAGAAATTGCGTGAGTGTCACGCGGGCATCGGCGGCGAGCATCATGGCTTGCCTTGCCGTGCTCTACGTGCCGGCCGTGGGCATCGCCGCCGATCCCAGCGGTCCCACCGCGGAAGCCGGAGACCGTACGGGCGCACTGCTCGCCCCCGGAGTTGGCTACGGACAGCCGTTGGGCGTGCCGCATGTGCGGGCGCTGCAGCGCAGTCTGCGGGCCCTCGGCCAGCAGCCGGGACCCGTTGACGGCGTATACGGCCCGCTGACGAAAGCAGCGGTTGAGCGCCTCCAGCGCGAGAGAGGGCTTGCGGTCGATGGAATCGTCGGACCGCAGACCCGTCGCGTGCTGAACGCCAAGACGTCGCCGCTCGGCCCGGGCGCCGGCTATGGACAACCTGGGGGTTCGCCGCAGGTGCGTGCCGTCCAGCGCCGCCTCCGTGCTCTCGGCCAGCGGCCGGGACCGGTTGACGGCCTGTACGGCCCCCGCACGCAGGCTGCCATAGAGCGCTTCCAGCGCACGGCCGGACAACCTGCCAGCGGCATGTTGTCGCCTGACACGGTGGTGGCCCTCGAGCGCGCCGACAGCGAGCAGTCGGCCCGGCGTGCGAGCGACACGTACGGTGGAAACGAGCCCCGCCAGCGAGCGGCGAGCCGGCCCGAGGCTTCCGGCGCGGATAACCGGCCGCGTAGAACGGGCGGGAGCAAGTCGGCGGGAGGATCGGACCAGAACAGGACCCTAATCCCGATGGCTGCCGACGATCGCCCAATGGGGACGAATCCCCTGTTGTTGGTGGCGCTGGTGCTCGCCCTGGCGGCGATCGGCGGCCTGCTTGCGGGCTGGATCAAGAGACGGCGTCGCAGGCCGGAGGCAGGCGGCTTGGTGGGCGGTCCGGTGAGGCCCGTGTCCATTCCGAACGGCGGGCGTAAGGCGGCAAGGCCCAGCGCTGCGCCGTCGAGCACTGGGCCGGGCCGGCAGCGCCATGGCCCCGTTGCGCTCGGCTACGTGAGCGTCCGTGAGCCCGAGGCCGTGGACGGGCAGCAGGTCCGAGACCAGATGGTCGCGATCATTACAGCCTGCCGTCAGCGTGGCCTTGTGCTGAAGGAGGTCATCCGGGACCTCGAGCAGGTCAACGACACTGGACCGGAGCGTCCTGGCATGCAGCAGGCCCTCAACCGACTCGCGACGGGCGAGGCGTCGTGTCTGGTCGTCTCGGAACTGGGGCGGCTGAGCCGCTCGGACCCGGAGGTCTTCTCGCTCGTCGGGTGGCTTCGGCGGCGGGAGGCGCGCCTTGTCGCGATTGACCAACGGCTGGATACGGGCACGAAGAGCGGCGCTGAGGTCGCCGACAACCTGGTGTCGCTCTGTGCCTCCGACGGCGGACAGCGTCCATTGGTGCGGACCGGCCATCCTGGCCCCGTGCCCGAGCAACGACCGACCGAAAGCGCGAGTGGCAGCAGCCGCCCGGCGAGAGACGAGGTCGCGGCGTTGAAGGAGCGCATACGGGCAATGCGCGCGAGCGGGATGACCCTCCAGGCGATAGCCGATCGCCTGAACGCCGAGAGTGTGCCGACGCTTCGTGGGGGGGCGATGTGGCGACCCTCCGCGGTGCAGGCGGCGACCGGCTACCGCCGGCCACGCCCCGCCGCAACCACGCCGGGCAACGGCGGCGCGCCGTTCGCCAACGGCTCGTTCGGGGGTCGCGAAAGGTCTCGGCAACCGGCCTCCAGCCGCGAGGGAGGAGGAACCCGATGACAGCGCGCGCGATGGCTGGAGGGAGTCGCTGTCCCACGCCGAACGCCGGGCACCCGGAAACAGTGCGCCCGGTGCTCGGGTCGGTGCCACCTACGCGCAAACGCCTGGCCCAGCGGTCGGGAGGTGCCGAATGAAACGGGAGACATGGCTGCCGGCCTCGCCCGCCAGCGCCCAGGCCGCGCGTTCCATCGTTCGTGAGGCGGCCGCCGAGGTCGGTCTCGAGGGCGTCCCAGCGTGGGATCTGATGCTCGCTGCGACCGAGGCGATCAGCAACGCCGTGCTACACGGCAAGGCCTGGCCGAACGACTGCGTCCTGCTCGCAACTGAGCCCTGCCCGCGGGGTCTGCGGGTGGAAGTCTGCGACCTCGGGAGCTTCGACAGCGCCCTCGAGCCCGCCGCGCTGGATGCGACGTCTGGCCGTGGAATGCACATCATCGCGGCGCTCGTCGACCGCTTCGAGGTGAGGAACGGAGACGGCCGCACGCTCGTGCGGTTCGAGAAACACAGAGGCCCGGCTTCGCCGGCAGGCGACTGCCAGCTGGAGCAAGAGGCGCTGCGTGCCGCGTGAACGGTGTCGCCGCAGCGCACCCGCGATCCACGAGCACCAGCCCCGGCTCAGACCAGCTGCGGGATCGCCCGGCCGGGGTGCGGATTGCGCTCGCCGAGGTCGTACGATGACGACGCTCACGGGCCGGTAGCTCAGCGGTTAGAGCAGTGGACTCATAATCCATCGGTCGGAGGTTCGATTCCTCCCCGGCCCACTCAGGAAGCCCCGCGTCTGTTTCGCCGTGACTCACCGGGCGGGCCGGCGAGATCGGCCTAGCCGTCCTTGACCTTCCCCTCCCTCCCAGCGGGATACTGGGTGGGCGATGTCGGAGGAGAACGTGGAGGTCGCTCGTCGGACGATGGACGCCTACAACAGGCGCGACCTGCCCGCCTAGATCGACATGCTCTCGGAGTCGGTGAGGTTCCAGTCGCGGTTCAGCGCGATGGATCGCGTCTATTGCGGTCACGACGACCTGCGCCGCTACTTTGCCGAACTGGACGAGGTGTGGTCGCGGTACGAGATGCGGGTAGAGCACCTTGTCCCCGCGGGTCCTAAGGTGGCGGCCCTGTGTCACTTGTACGCGGTCGGCCGCGGGAGCGACCTGCAGGTGGAGGAGGACTCGGCCGCCGTCTTCACCGTCCAGGCGGGAAAGATCGTCCGGATCGACGCGTACCCCACGCACGCCGAAGCCCTCGAAGCCGTGGGGCTGTCGAAGTAGCCGATGTCGCAGGAGAAGCGGCTAGAGCAGGACCCGCGCCCGAACCACGCGCCTCGGGTTGCCCGCCTTGCAGACGTCGCTGAAGCTCGCACCCGCCGGCCCCTGGAGGCAGGCCCAGCCGGGCGGGTCGGGCTTGTTCGCGGGGATGCCCTGCTTCATCACCTTCCTGGCCTTGGCGCAACGGACGCTGCCCTCGTAGACCCAGACCTTGAACTCGTACGACCCGTACGAGTACTTGATCGTGATCTTCCCGCAGGACTTTGACGCGGCCGCCTCGGGCGGCGGTGGGGCGAGGGTGGCGGCCAGCGCCAGCCCTGCCACGACGATTGCGCTGACGATTATCGAAGGCATGGAACGGGACATTTCGCGCGCCAGGGTAGCGGCGCATTGCCCGCGGCGCGCCGGTCGTGTGAGAGCCTTGGCGGCATGGCGGAGCGCTACCAACGTCCCGGCTGGTTCACGCAGCACGTCTTCAATCCGGCCGTCGCCCTGCTTACCCGCGCGGGAGTGAGCGTCGCCGGGTCCCGGGTGCTCGAGGTGCGCGGCAGGAAGACGGGAGAGCCGCGACGCACGCCGGTCAATCTTCTGACGGTCGACGGGAGCCGCTACCTCGTCGCGCCGCGCGGTCACACGCAGTGGGTGCGCAACCTCCGTGCCCGAGGCGAGGGCCGCCTGCTCGTGGGACGCCGGGCCGAGTCGTTCAGCGCGGACGAGGTCCCCGACGAGGACAAGCCGGCCATCCTGCGTCCGTATCTCGAGCGCTGGAAATGGGAGGTCGGAGCGTTCTTCGGCGGCGTGGGGCCTGAGTCGAGCGACGACGAGCTGCGTCGCATCGGGCCGGACCATCCCGTGTTCCGCCTTCGGTGACCGGTCGCAGGGCGATGCGCGGCGGGGCGGCCACCCTCGTCCTGCTCCTCGCCGCCGGCTCGCCCGGCGTCGCGGCGGCGGCCGACCTGCCGCTGGGGCCGGCTTCGCTCGACGAGCGGCGCACGAGCGCCGAGGTGGCTCCGGGCGTGCGCTGGACTCAGATCGCGCGTGAGGGCGGGCCCTGGCGCGTCAACGTCCTCGCGATCGACCGGGCGGCCCTCTCCGGCCGCCTCGCCGGAGTCCTCTCGAACGATCGCGTGGCCGGGCTCGAGCGCCCGAGCGCCATGGCGCGCCGCAGCGCCGCCGTGGCGGGCGTCAACGGCGGCTTCTTCGCGGTCGACGGCGACCCGGTCGGAGCACTCGCGGTCGACGGGCAGCTCGTGAGCGAGCCCGTGAACGCGCGCTCCGCGCTGATCGTCCCGGCCGATCACGCCGCGCGGCCACGGGTCGCGCCGCTTCGGTTCACGGGAGCGGTGTCGGCGGACGGGGCCGAGCGGCTGCTCGACGGCGTCGACCGCCGCCGCGGCAGCATCCCCGCCTGTGGCGGCAGCGGGGGCGACCGGCCGACGGAGCGGCCCGACTCGGCGCTGACCTGCACCGACTCGAGCGAGCTCGTCCTCTTCTCGCAGCGCTACGGGGCGGCACGGACGGCCGGAGGGGTCGAGGCGGTCGTGCGCGGCGGGGTTGTCGAGCGCACCGGGCGCCCGGTGGGCGGGCGCGTGCCCGCGGGTGCGGTCGTCCTGTCGGGCAGCGGGGACGCCGCCAGCTTCCTGCGCGAGCACCTGTCGCCGGGGGTGGGCGCCGAGGTCGAGCTCGCCCTGCGGGCGGGCCGGGACGCGCTCCCGCTCGAGGGACAGGCGCTCGTGACCGGCGGCGGCCCGCGCCTGCTCGTGCGGGGACGGGTCGCGGTGGCAGCCCGCTCCGAGGGCTTCGCGCCGCTCAGCTCACCCGGGTTCTTCGGCTCCTTCGTGGCGTCCAGGCACCCGCGTACCCTCGCGGGCGTGAAGCGAGACGGCACGGTCCTGCTGGCAACCGTGGACGGGCGGCGCCCCGGCTGGAGTGCCGGGGTCACGCTGCCCGAGGCGGCGCGCATGATGCGATCGCTGGGCGCCCGCGACGCGCTCAACCTCGACGGCGGCGGCTCGAGCGGCATGGTCGTGCTCGGCGAGCTCGTGAGCCGCCCGTCCGACCCCTCGGGGGAGCGGGCGGTGAGCGACGGGGTCTTCGTCCTGCCATGAGGCACATCCTGTTGACACTTGCGTTCGTGCTGGCGCTGGCCGCCGCCGCCACGGCGCAGACGCCCGAGCGCGCGGAGGTATGGGCGGTCGGCGACGCCGCCACGCCGAACGACGGCGCCCGCAGGCTCGCCGCCCACATCCGCTCGACGAGCCCCGACCGCTTCCTCTACCTCGGCGACGTCTACGAGGACGGCACCGCGCGCGAGTTCCGGCTGCACTACGACCCGCTCTACGGCTCGCTCGCTCAGGTCACCGACCCAACACCCGGCAACCACGAGTGGGAGAACCGCTACACGGGCTACTACCCGTACTGGCGCGCGAAGAAGGGGCGTCGCCAGCCGCCCTGGTCGAGCACGAGTCTCGCCGGCTGGCAGATCCTCTCGCTCAACTCGATGGCCGACCACGGGCCGGGCTCGCGCCAGCTGCGCTGGCTGCGGCGCCAGGTGGACGCGGCGCCGGGCGACTGCCGCATCGCGTTCTCGCACCGGCCCCGCTACAGCGCCGGCGCCTACGAGGACGACCCTGGCATGGCCCCGCTCTGGAACGCGCTGCGCGGGCACGCCAAGGCCTTCCTGAGCGGCCACGACCACAACCTGCAGCGCATGCGCCCGGCGGGCGGCATCACGCAGTTCATCGCGGGCGCCGGCGGCGCGAGCGGCTACGAGGTCGATCAGGACGACCCGCAGCTGGCCTGGGGCGCGGACGGCCTCTTCGGCGCGCTGCGAATCGTGCTCGAGCCCGGCCGGGCGACCTTCGAGTTCCGCGACTCGCGCGGGCGCCTGCTGGACCGCAGCCGCACGACCTGCAGCGCGGGCCCGGCTTAGGTCGGCCGCGCCGAGGCGTGCTCGGGGAGCGGCTCGAGGTCGTTCTCGAAGCCGGCCGTGGCCTCGACGCGCTCGAGCCACGCCGCGATGCTCGCGTGCTCGCCCGGGTCCGCGCCGGCATCGGCCGCGCAGTGCACGTACGCGTAGAGGGCGATGTCGGCGACCGTGTAATCAGGCCCGGCCACGAACGGCCCGTCTCCGCCGGACAGGCCGCGCTCCAGGGAGGCGAGCGAATCGCGGCCGCGATCGAGCCGGTTCTCGTAGACCTCCGGCATCTCCGCGTGCCGGCCCGAGAGCCACAGGAAGCGCGCGTACGCGAGCTCGGGCTCGATCCGGTTCTGCTCGAAGAACAGCCACTGATGAACGCGCGTCCGCGCGAGGCCGGCGGCGGGCAGGAACGGCGTGCCCTCCGCAAGGTGCAGGAGGATCGCCCCGGACTCCGCGATCTGCTCGCCCGAATCGAGCTCGAGCACCGGAACGCGGCCGTCCGGGTTGCGTGCGAGGTGCTCGTCCGCACGTGTCTCGCCCCGGAAGAGGTCCACCGTGACGCGCTCGAAGGAAAGCCCGAGCTGGCGCAGCAGGATGCGGGGCTTCAGGCAGTTCCCGGAGGCCGGATGGTCATAGAGGATCACTGCGCGCGAAAGCTACCCTGCCGGGCCACATGGACCCGGTCGTGATCCTCTGCGGCGGACGCGGCACGCGCCTGCGGGAGCACACCCGGACGATCCCCAAGCCGCTCGTCGAGATCGGAGGCCGTCCCATCCTCTGGCACGTGATCCGGATCTACGCGGAGCAGGGCTTCCGGAGCTTCGTGCTCTGCACCGGCCACGGGGGCGAGCTGATCCGGGAGTTCGTCGCCTCGGGCGCCCTGCCCGGCGGCCTCGCGATCGAGTGTCTCGACACCGGTGAGGACACGCCCACCGGCGGCCGCATCGCGCAGGCGGGCGAGCGGCTCGATGGGCGGCGCTTCTGCGCGACCTACGCGGACGGCGTCGCGGACATCGACCTGGCGGCGCAGACGGACTTCCATGAGGAGCAGAACCGGCTCGCCACGATGACCGTCGTCCAGCCCGAGCTGCAGTTCGGAATCGCGCGGCTGGGGGGCGACGGGCGGGTCGAGGGCTTCACCGAGAAGCCGCGTTTCGAGGGCTGGGTCAACGGCGGCTTCTTCGTCTTCGAGCCGGGCGTGCTCGACTACCTCGAGGCGGGCTCGGTGCTCGAGCGCGAGCCGCTCGAGCGGCTCGCCGCAGAGGGCGAGCTGAGCGCGTTCACGCACTCCGGCTTCTGGGACTGCATGGACACCTACAAGGACGCGGTCCTCCTCAACGACCTGTGGGCGGAGGGCCGTGCGCCCTGGAAGTCGTGGGCCTGAGCCCGGCCTGAGCGCCCCTCCCTGAAGGAACTCGCCCGGACCCGACGAAAAAGCGGTCCGTGACGCGAACCGGGACGACCGCCCTCACCCTCTCCGAGGAGATCCGCCAGCGCTTCGACGAATTCAGCCGCTCCCAGAAGGACGTCGGCCAGTACATCGTCGACCACCTCGAGGAGGCGGCCTTCCACACCGCCGAGGAGCTGGCCCGGCGGGCCAACACCTCGAGCTCGACCGTGGTGCGCTTCGCCCAGGCGCTCGGCTTCGAGGGCTTCCCCGAGCTTCAGGCGGCTGCGCGCGACGAGTACAGGCGCGCGCGAGAGAACGGCGCGACCGCCGCGGAGCTCGCCTCGCCGCCGCTGTTCCCGATCGACCAGACCGAGTTCGAGACGGCGCTCGCGGCTGACCACTCGAACGTGGCCGAGACGGCCAAGCGCATCGACCGCGACGAGGTGGCCGCGGCCGTTGACCTGATCTCCCGCGCGGACCGCATCCTGCTCTGCGGCACGGACCAGATGGCCTTCTTCGCGAGCTACCTGCGGCATCTGCTGATGCTGCTCGACCTGCGCGCCGAGGTCGTCGCCTCGCCGAGCCAGGAGGGACTCGCCAAGCTCGGCAGAGTCGACGACAAGACCGTGATGATCGGCTTCTCGGCGGGACGCCCGCACCCGCTCGTGGTGCGCGCGATGAAGCTCGCGCGCAACCGCCGCGCAGCGACGATCGCGATCGCCGACGCCACGCTGTCCGAGGTCGCGAAGCTCGCCGACCACAGGCTCTACTACTCGTCGAACAGCCCCGCCTACGTGCGCTCCCACGCCGCCCTGCTGGGCGTGATCCAGGCGCTCGCCTACGGCGTGTACGCGCTGGACGAGACCGCCTACGCGGACCGCATCAAGGCCTTCCGGCTGAAGTAGAGCCGCCCCGCCGTGTTGGCGGGGCAGCCCTCGGGAATACGAGCCTCGATGCTGGAGCTCGTCGACCTCAGCCGCCGCTATGGCGACACCGTCGCCCTGGACGGTCTCTCACTCGAGGCGCAGGAGGGGAAGCTGCTCGGATTCGTCGGGCCGAACGGGGCCGGCAAGACGACCGCGATGCGCATCGCGCTCGGCGTGCTCGAGCCCGACGGTGGCGAGGTGCGCTGGCAGGGGCGGGCCGTGCGCCGCGAGGAGCAGCGCCGGTTCGGCTACATGCCGGAGGAGCGCGGCCTCTACCCGAAGATGCGCGCGGACCGCCAGCTGCGCTACCTCGCCGAGCTGCACGGCAGGCCGCCGGCCGAGGCGGCCTCGGCCGTTGACGGCTGGGCCTCGAAGCTGGGGCTCGGGGAGCTGGCCGAGAGGCCCGTGGAGGAGCTCTCGCTCGGCAATCAGCAGCGCGTTCAGCTCGCCGCCGCACTGGTCCACGACCCGCGCCTCCTGATCCTCGACGAGCCCTTCTCGGGCCTCGATCCGATTGGCACCGAGGTCATGTCCGAGGTCCTGCGCGAGCGCGCGGCCGAGGGCGTCGCCGTCATCTTCTCCTCGCATCAGCTCGAGCTGGTCGAGCGCCTCTGCGACGACGTGGCGATCGTGAGCCGGGGGCGCATCGTCGCGGCCGGGGCGGTCGAGGAGCTGCGCACCGAGCGCTCGAGCCCACGCCTGCGGGTGCAGGTCGAGGCCACCGCGAACGACTGGCTCACCGGGGTTCCGGGCGCCACGCTCGTCGGGGAGGGCGAGGGCGGCGTCCTGATCGAGCTGAAGGACGGCGCCGACGACCAGCTCGTGCTCGACGCGGCGCGCCGCGTCGGCCGGGTGCGGCGCTTCGAGCCCGCCCGCCCGACGCTCTCCGAGCTCTTCCGCGAGGTGGTGGAGCAGTGAGCTTCCCGCACGCCGCCTGGCTCGTCGCCCGCCGTGAGTTCATGGAGCGGCTGCGGACCCGCGCGTTCCAGATCTCGCTGCTCGTGACCGTTCTGGTCGTGGCGGCCGTGGGGATCGCGGCCGGGGTGATCGGCGGCGACGGTCGCGACGACTACACGGTCGGCGCCGTCGGCGCGGAGGCGCAGGCGGTGGCGGGCGCCGCCCGTGCGCTCGGGCCGGCGCTCGACGTCGACGTCGAGGTGGAGCGCGAGGCGAGCGTCGCCGCGGCGCGGGCAGGCGTGCGCGACGAGCGGCTCGATGCCGCCGTCGCCGGCGGCGTCATCGTGACGCTGAAGGAGCCGCCCGATGAGCTCGCGCAGGTCCTCCAGGCGGGCGCCCGCAGGGTGCGGGCCGGCGCGGCGCTTCGCTCGGAGGGCGTCAGCGGCCCCGAGGCGCGGCGCGTGCTCGACCCGCCTCCGCTGCGAACGGTCGCGCTCGAGGGGGACGACGGGGGAGGCGAGGGCGTCGCATTCGTCGCCTCGCTCGTCCTCTACCTCCAGCTCATCATCTACGGAATCGCCGTTGCCTCCGGCGTGGTCGAGGAGAAGGCGTCGAGGGTGATCGAGGTGCTGCTCGCCACGGTCGAGCCGCGCGCGATCCTCGCCGGGAAGATCGCGGGCATCGGCGCGCTCGGCCTGCTGCAGCTCGCCCTCACCGCGATCGTCGGCCTGGCCGCGGCGTCGCTCAGCGGGGCGATCGAGCTCGACTCGGGCGACCTGGGAACGCTCGCGGTGGTGCTCGTCTGGTTCCTGCTCGGATATCTGCTCTGGGCCGCCCTATACGCGATCGCCGGCGTGATGGTCTCGCGCCAGGAGGACCTCCAGTCCTCCACGAGCGTGCTCACGATGGTGCTCGTGATCGGCTACCTGCTCGCCTTCCCCGCGATCGACGACCCGGACGGCACGCTCGCGGTCGTCGCGTCGCTATTCCCGCTCTTCTCGCCGATCATCATGCCGCTGCGCGTGGCGCTCGGAGAGGCAAGCGGCGCGGAGATCGCCGCGTCGCTTGCGCTGCTGGTCGCGGGCATCGCCGTCCTCGTGCCGCTCGGCGCGCGCATCTACGAGCGGGCGGTCCTGCGCATGGGCAAGCCGATGAAGCTGCGCGAGGCCTGGCGCGCGGCGCGAGCCTGAATTAGGCTGGCCGCGCGGTGAGGAGAGGAGCTGTGATCGCCGCGCTCGCGGCGATGGTGGCCGGCGCGGGCGCACCCGCCGAGGCGGCGAGCCCGGGCTGCGACCCGATCGACCCCTCGCACTGCCTCCTGCCCTGGCCGAACGACCACTTCCGGGACGGCGGCAGGCTCGCACTGCGCGACTCGATGATGCCGCGCAACACGGAGGGGCGGCCGATCAGGGCGGCCGACTACAACCGCTCGAACGGCTTCAGCCCGGGGCAGATCATCGTGACCCACGTGCCGGGGCTCGACCTGAGGCGGAGCGGCGCCGTGCCCGTGAACGACATGGCCAGGTCCTTCGCGAAGAAGGCGCCGATCGTCGTGATCGATGCGAAGACCGGCGAGCGCCAGCTGATCTGGGCCGAGCTCGACTCTCAGGCGACGAACCCGCGCAGGCGGGCCCTGCTCGTCCACCCGGGCGCGAACTGGCGCGAGGGGCGGCGCTACATCGTGGCGCTGCGCAACCTGCGTGACTCCCGTGGTCACGAGCTGCGAGCGCGGCGCGCCTTCAGGCGCCTGCGCGACGGCGACGGCGGCGGACGCCGCTACGACGACATCTTCCGCCGGCTCGAGGACGCGGGCATCCGGCGACGCGACCTCTACCTCGCCTGGGACTTCACGGTCGCCACGAAGCAGAGCCTCTCGCAGCGCCTGCTCCACATACGCAACCGCGCGTTCGCGGCGCTCGGGGACCGCAAGCTCGGCGACCTGAAGGTGGAGGGGGCGGCGCCGCCGTTCACCGTCGACTCGGTCGCGCAGCTGACCCCCGAGGTCAAGCGCGTGGACGGCACCTTCACCGTCCCCTGCTTCCTCAACAAGCCCGGCTGCCCGCCCGGCTCGCGCTTCAAGCTGGGCGGGCGCGGGCTGATCGAGCGCATTCCCGGCAACGTCCAGGTGGAGCGCTTCATCTGCCTCGTCCCCAACGCGGCAAGGGACGCGCGGCCGCTCATCTTCGGCCACGGGCTGCTCGGCGGGGCCGACGCGGTCCTGGGGCTGGCGCCGCTCGCGAGCGCGGGCAACTTCGTCGCCTGCGCGACCGATTGGTCGGGCATGTCGGCCGAGGACGTGCCCAACGTGCTCGACCTGTCCAAGGACCTGTCGCGGTTCCCGACGCTCGTGGACCGCAACCAGCAGGGCTTCCTCAACTTCATGTTCCTGGGGCGGCTGCTCGTCCACCCGGACGGCTTCGACGCGAACCCGGCCTTTGGCGGCGCCATCGATACGCGCCGGCTCTTCTACGCGGGCGGCAGCCAGGGCGGGATCCTGGGCGGCGCGCTCACGGCCGTGGCCCCTGACTTCGAGCGCGCGGCCCTGATCGTCCCGGCGATGAACTTCAGCCTGCTGCTGGCGCGCAGCACGCAGTTCGGCCGCTTCGCGGATGTGCTCTACCCGAGCTACCCCGACCAGATCGAGCGCTCGCTGGTCAACTCGCTGATGCAGATCCTCTGGGACCGCGGCGAGGCGAACGGCTACGCGTGGCACATGACGCGCGACCCCTATCCGGGCACGCCTCGCCACACGGTGGTCCTGCACGAGGCCTTCGGCGACCACCAGGTGGCGAACGTCGCCACCGAGGTGGAGGCGCGCGTCATCGGCGCGCGGCTGCGGACGCCCGCGCTCGACCCGGGGCGCAGCCGAGACCGGCGGCCCTTCTACCGCATCCCGCGCATCCGGAGCCTGCCGTACTCGGGCAACGCGCTCGTCGTGTACGACATCGGCCCGCTGCGAGGCGACCTCGGCACGCCGCCGGCGCCGCTCACGAACAGCCCGCCCGAGGTCGGGGTCGACCCGCACTCGCTGACGGGCTTCTCGCCGCCCGCGGCGGCGCAGTTCTCCGAGTTCCTCAGGATCGGTGGCACGTTCGTCGACACATGCGCCGGCAAGCCGTGCTACGCGGCAGGTTGGGGAGGGCCGTAGATCGGGGTAGAAGCCGCCATGCCCCGAAAGACGCTTCTCCTCCTCACCATCGCCGCGACCGCCCTGCTCGCCGCCGCGGCGCCCGCCACGGCGACCCGCTGGGTCGAGGGATCGCCCGGCGCGGGCGATCCGTTCTACCCGCCTCGCCGGAAACGGCGGATACCAGGTCGGAGCACTACGCGCTCGCGATCTCGACTACGACCCGGCGGACGACGTCCTCTCGGAACGGGCGGCCGTCTTCGCCAAGGCCAATCAGAACCTGAAGAGCTTCAACCTCGACCTGCGCCGCTTCCTGGAGGTCGAGCGGGTCACCGTGAACGGCGCTGCGAGCTTCACGCGCGAGAACGTCCACGAGCTCGTGATCAGTCCGCGGCCGAAGCTGAAGGCGGGGAGCCGCTTCGTCGTCGGCGTGCGCTACGAGGGCGAGGTCGAGCCCGTCGACGACCCCGATGAATCGATCGAGGGCTGGGTTCCCACCGAGGACGGCGCCTTCGTCGTCAACGAGCCTCAGGGCTCGCCCGGCTGGTATCCCGCCAACGACACGCCCGAGGACAAGGCGACGTATGACTTCGCGATCAGCGTCCCGAAGGGGCGCGAGGCGCTCGCCAACGGCAGGCTCGTGACGAAGTTCGACCACGGCTCGCGCACCACCTGGGTGTGGCGCGCCCGCGACCCGCTCTCGCGCCCTACCTCGCGACGGCGACCAACGGCGAGTTCGAGACGCGCTTCGGCAGGCTGCCTGACGGGCTGCCGGAGTACAACGCAGTCGATCCGCAGACGCGGCGCTACACGCCTCCGCCGTTCAGGCCGCCGGAGCCACAGCTCGCCTGGGAGCGCTTGGCCGTCCAGCCCGAGGCCGTCGCGTTGTTCGAGGAGCTCTACGGCGACTACCCGTTCGAGGCGATCGGGGCGATCGTCGACTGGGCCCCCGACGTGTTCTACGCGCTCGAGTCTCAGACGAAGCCCAACTACTGGCACGTCCCTGGAATCTCGACGATCGTCCACGAGATCGCCCATCAGTGGTGGGGCAACTCGGTGACGCTCACCGAGTGGCCGGACATCTGGCTGAACGAGGGCTTCGCCACCTGGTCGGAGTGGATCTACAC
This sequence comes from uncultured Thermoleophilaceae bacterium, assembly GCA_963788595.1. GTDB lineage: Bacteria > Actinomycetota > Thermoleophilia > Solirubrobacterales > Thermoleophilaceae > JACVRW01. The sequence continues at coordinate 51,757 of CAWBHC010000005.1, read as the reverse complement.
GGAGCGCACCGGCGGCACGACGGCGCAGGATGAGTTCGATGCGCTCTACGAGCCCGTGCCGGGCGATCCGGAGTACGACGAGGGCCTCTGGTTCCCAGCCCCGCTGAAACTGGGCGGCGCCGAGGAGCTCTTCCACACGCCACCGTACGACCGCGGCGCGATGACGCTGCAGGCGCTGCGCGTGAAGGTGGGCGACGTCGTGTTCTTCCGGATCCTGCGCAACTGGTACGAGGAGAACGCGGGCGGCAACGTCACGACCGACGACTTCATCGCGCTCTCGGAGCGGGAGAGCGGCCAGGAGCTCGACCAGTTCTTCAAGATCTGGCTGAAGGCGGAGGGGAGGCCGGAGCCGGGAAGCTGGTAGGAAGCGCACATGCGCGTCCTCGCCATCGACGGCGGTGGCATCCGTGGGCTGATCGCGGCGCTGGTCCTCGCCGAGCTCGAGGACCGGTCCGGGCGGCCCGCCTCCGAGCTCTTCGACCTGATCGCCGGCACGTCGACCGGCGGGATCATCGCGGGGGCGGTGTGCGCCCCGGACCCGCTGCCGGCGGCCGAGGTCGCGGCGATCTACGAGGAGGAGGGACCGCGCATATTCGACCTGTCGGTCGCGCAGCGGATCCGGAGCGCGGGCGGCCTCTTGGACGAGAAGTACGACGACGCGGCACTCGACGCCGCACTCGAGCGCTTCCTTGGCGACAAGCGGCTGAGCGAGACACGGCCCGAACTCATCGTCCCCACCTACGACACGGCTGCGCCTGGCCCGTATTTCTTCAAGACAACCGACGCGCGCGAGGACCCGGCCGAGGACGCTGCGCTTTCGGACGTGGCCCGGGCGACGTCCGCGGCGCCCACCTACTTCGAGCCGTCCGAGCGCGGCCGGCAGGCGCTCGTGGACGGCGGTGTCTTCGCCGTCAACCCGGGGATGTCCGCGCTCGCGGAGGTCCTGCGTCACCAGCCTGAGGCAGACGTGAAGCTGGTCTCGCTCGGCACCGGCGAGCGGACCACGAAGCGCTCCTTCGACGAGATCAAGGACTGGGGGCTCGTGGAGTGGGCGCGCCCGATACTCGACGTCGTCTTCGACGGGACCTCGGACGCCGTCGACTATCAGCTTCGCCACATCCTCGGCGAAGAGCGCTATTGGCGCTTCCAGGTGGAGCTCACGCGCGCGAGCGACGACCTCGACGACGCGAGCGAGCAGAACCTGAGACGGCTGCGAGGGCACGCGGAGGAGCTGATCGCGACTCGTTCGGACGACCTGGACGCGGTGGTGGCGGCGCTCACGGCGTGAGCAGCCGCCAATCTTCGATCCCGCCCGTCTGACACCCCTTCCCCAGCCAGAGCACAAAACCGAGCGGCTCCCACCAAACGAGTCCCCAATCCACAGCGATGTCATCGGCCTCCAGCCCGATCTAGCCGACGCCCGGCTCCCGTCCGTACAGAGCCACGAGCGTGGCTGCTCCGTCCCGGCCGAAACTCGGCCGGGGGCGGGGCCAGAGCCACGAAGCGGGCTATTCTCAGTGGCCACATGGAAACCGGGACCTTCAGAGTCAAGGCCGGCCTCGCCGAGATGTTGAAGGGCGGCGTGATCATGGACGTCGTCACGGCCGAGCAGGCGAAGATCGCCGAGGACTCGGGCGCGGCGGCTGTGATGGCGCTCGAGCGCGTGCCCGCGGACATCCGCGCCGACGGCGGCGTCGCCCGCATGTCGAACCCGACGATGATCGAGGCGATCCAGGAGGCCGTGACGATCCCGGTGATGGCGAAGGCGCGCATCGGGCACTTCGTCGAGGCGCAGGTGCTGGAGGCGCTCGAGGTCGACTACGTCGACGAGTCCGAGGTGCTGACGCCCGCCGACGAGGCGCACCACATCGACAAGTGGGCCTTCAAGGTGCCGTTCGTGTGCGGCGCCACCAACCTGGGCGAGGCGCTGCGGCGGATCGGCGAGGGCGCGGCGATGATCCGCTCGAAGGGCGAGGCGGGCACCGGCAACGTGGTCGAGGCGGTGCGTCACATCCGCCTGATCACGAGCGAGATCAAGCGGCTCGGGACGCTGTCGCAGATGGAGCTCGCGGCGGCGGCGAAGGAGCTCGGCGCCCCGCTCGAGCTGGTGCGCGACGTGGCCGAGCGCGGCCGGCTGCCGGTGGTGCTGTTCTGCGCGGGCGGGATAGCGACGCCGGCCGACGCGGCGCTGATGATGCAGCTCGGCGCCGAGGGCAACTTCGTGGGCTCGGGGATCTTCAAGTCGTCCGACCCGGAGCGCCGGGCGCGCGCGATCGTCGAGGCCACCACCCACTTCGAGGACCCCGCCCGAGTGGCGGCCGCCTCGCGTGCCCTGGGTGAGGCGATGCCGGGCATCGAGATCGGCACCCTCCAGGAGAACGGCGGGTTGCTCCAGAACCGCGGTTGGTGAGTCCGCCGCCGTGCACGAGGGGCCGGGCTCGGCCCGGACCGGAGTGACTCCTCTGATAGGCGTGCTCGCCCTGCAGGGCGACTTCGAGGCGCACCGCCGCATCCTCGAGGGCGAGGGCGCAGCGGTGCGCGAGGTCCGCACCCCCGGTGACCTCGACGGCCTCGACGCGCTCGTCATGCCGGGCGGCGAGTCGACGACGATGACGCTCGGCATCGAGCGCGAGGGCCTCGCCGGGCCGCTCGCGGATCTGATCCGGTCAGGGCGCCCGGTGCTCGCCACCTGCGCCGGCCTGATCATGCTCGACCGCGACCACCTCGGCCTGCTCGACGTGAGCGCCCGGCGCAACGCCTTCGGCCGCCAGCTCCACAGCTTCGAGGCGCAGATCGACCTGGACGGCCTCGGGACCGTGACCGCGGTGTTCATCCGCGCCCCCTGGGTCGACGAGCACGGCCCCGAGGTGGAGGTGCTCGCCGAGCTCGACGGCCATCCTGTGGCCGTGCGCCAGGACAACATCCTCGCGGTGGCCTTCCACCCCGAGCTGACCGATGACCGCAGCCTGCACCGCTGGCTGCTCGACAGGGCAGGAGTGCTCTCATGAGAGACCAGCGCGCCGACGCGCTAGCCGAGATCCTCGTCAAGTACTCGACGCGCGTGAAGAAGGGCGACGTCTGCGTGATCCAGGCCACCACCGCGGCCGAGCTGCTCGTGCAGGCGGTCTACGAGGAGGTGCTGCGCGCGGGAGGGCTGCCCGTCATGCAGATGACGACGAACGGGGCCCAGGCGGCCTTCTTCGAGCTCGCGTCCGACGAGCAGCTCGACTGGATCGCACCGCCGTCCGAGTGGGCGGCCGAGCAGGCCGACGTCGCGCATCGCGATCATGTCCGAGGTCAACTCGCGCGCGCTCTCGCGGGTCGACCCGAAGAAGCAGGCGCGCACCCAGAAGGCGCGCCGCGGCCTGATGGAGACCGCGATGCGGCGCTCCGCCGCGGGCGAGCACCGCTGGTCGCTCACGCTCTTCCCGACGCACTCCTACGCGTCCGAGGCGGGCATGTCGCTGGCCCAGTACGAGGACTTCTACTACGCCGCCTGCCTCGCGACCGACGGCGATCCCGTCACGGCCTGGCGGCGCCAGTCGGACCAGGTGAACCAGCTGGCCGAGTGGATCCAGGGCCGCGAGGAGATCCGCATCGAGGCGCCCGGGACCGACCTCACGCTGAACGTCGGCGGGCGCAACTGGATCCCCTGCATCGGCGAGCACAACATGCCCGACGGCGAGTTCTTCACCGGGCCCGGTCGAGGACTCCGCGAACGGCGAGATCGCCTTCTCGTTCCCGGCGAGCTACGGCGGCCGCACGGTCTCCGGGGTGCGCTTCCGCTTCGAGGACGGCAAGGTCGTCGACGCGTCGGCCGAGCAGGGCGAGGAGTTCCTGCTCGAGATGCTCGACACCGACGACGGCGCGCGGCGGCTCGGCGAGATCGGGATCGGCACGAACTTCGGGATCTCGACCGGGACCAAGGAGATCCTGCTCGACGAGAAGATCGGCGGGACCGTGCACCTCGCGGTCGGGATGAGCTATCCGGAGAGCGGCGGCACGAACAGCTCGGCCGTGCACTGGGACATGGTGTGCGACCTGCGCCAGGGCGGGTCGATCACCGTCGACGGGACGGAGCTTCAGCGCGACGGGCGGTTCGTGGTCTAGCGAGGCCTGCGAAGCGCCCGGTCGGTCGCCGGGCCCCCCGCGGAAGTCGCCGCGAGCGCGCCTCCGGTGAGGCGGTCGCGCCCGCGCCCGCCCACCAGCAGCGCGCGGATCCTCCCGATCACCGAGAGCCGGTCGTCGCCGTCGCCGCCGTAGAGGGCGATCGACCTCACCCCCGCGGCACGACAGCTCACCGAGCGAGCGCTCAGCCTGCGGCATCCGCGGCCGGCGTCGAGCGGGGCGGCGGCGTCGGCGACGCGCCAGGCAGCGCCCTGCCTGCGCGCGACGATCCGGTTCGCCCGTCGCGGTGCGCCGAATACGACGAGCCGTCCGCTGCGAACCGATGCTGAGCCAGCTCGCGGGCGGGCGCGCGGCGCCGGCCGGCCGAGCACGCCGCCGGCCGCGCCCGGCTCCGGCCGCAGGCGGCTCGGCGGCCGCAGGCGGCGGCTCCGCCGGCAGCGGAGCGGCGGCGATCGCCGCGCGCGAGATCGTAGTGGGCCTTGATCTCGGCGGCCCCGAGCGCGCGCGCGTAGAGCGCGACCTCGTCCGCCTCGCCCTCGGAGAAGACGGCGGTCGTGCCGTTTCGCATGATGTGCCACGGCCCAACCGCGGCCGCCGAGCCGGCGCCGCTCGCCGCCTGGTGGACGAGGGCCCCGTCGACGTACAGGCGCGCCGCCGCGCCGTCCTTGACCGCCGCGACGTGGTGCCATGCCCCGTCACGGAGCCGGCTCACCGGGCAGGCCCGTGTCGAAGCCGCCACCGCCCAGCCGGTAGTGCAGGCTCGCCGCCGCTGTTGAAGGCCGGCAGCCAGCCTGCTCGCCACCGGTCGAGGTCGAGTCGCGCAGGACGCTCGTTCCAGCGCGCCAGCTGAACCAGCCCTCGATCGTCGCGCCCGCGCCCGTGAGCGCCGGACCCGGGCGCCGCGACCTCGCCGTCGGCGCCGTCGAAGCTCGCCGCCGTGTCGCCGAGCGGCCCGAGGACGCCCGGCTGGCCGAGCACGAAGCGCCCCTCGAACGAGCCGGGCGGGCCCCCTGCCGCGTTGGCCGCCGCCCCGCCGCTGAGCTCTCCAAGTCGCCAGTAGGCGGCGAGGCCCGGCGTGCCGAGCAGCGCCTCGCGATAGGCGTCGGAGCCCGGCGTGCGCCCGGCGATCATCACGCGGTCGCGCCCCTCGCTGCTGCCGGAGGCGTTGGTGGCGACGAGCCGGTAGTGGTAGAGGCGACCGGGCACGAGGCCGGGCAGGGCGGCCTCGACCTGGTGGAGAGCGTCGTCTGCCGGGAAGGCTCCGCCGCGGCCGTGACCGCTCCGTACTCCTCGGTCGGCCCGTACTCGAACTGCCACTGGGTGGCCCGGTTCTCCGGATCGACGGCGCCGTGGACGACGGCGGCGCTCGCTCCACCGCTGTGGGCGACGGGCGTCGCCGGCAGCCCGACCGTGATCTCCTCGACGAGCGTCGCGGTCGCCCCGCCCGCGTCCGTGACCGTCAGCGACGGGAAGTAGCGCCCGCTCCCGGCGTAGCTGTGCGTGACCTCGGGACCGTCGGCTCCGCTGCCGTCGCCGAAGTCCCACTGCCAGCTCGCGATCGGGCCGTCGGGGTCGCGCGAGAGCGATCCGTCGAAGCGCACCTCGAGCGGCCCGGGCCCGCTGCGCACGCGCCGGCTCGGCGTCGGCGACCGGGGGCAGGTTCGCGCCGCTCCGCCGTGAAGGCCGCGATCGACGTCCGGTAGTCCACGTAGTTCGGATAGGCGCCGCGCATCCAGACGACGCTCAGGTCGCCGCCGAACGGCGTCATCCCCCGCGGCGAGACCGGCCGGACGTTCTTCTCGGCCGACGGGGTGCTGACCGCCTGCTGCGTCCAGCTCGCCCCGCCGTTCGGTGTCGTCCAGGTCTCCACCTGCCAGCCCGCGCCGGTCTGCCGGGAGAGATAGACGCGCGACGGGTCCTCGTGATCGAGCGTGAGCCCGCCCGAGTAGTAGTCGGCGGGCCGCAGCTCCTCGCGGAAGGAGCCGCCGGCGGCGGTGATCTCGTTGACCTGCCAGGCGCCGCCGGTCCAGCGCGCGTAGTGGTAGCGATGGTCGCTCGGCGAGGGAAAGCTCGCGAACACGATCACCGGGTTGCCGCTCGCGTCGGCCGCGACGTCGTGCACCCACGAGGGCTCCGGCCCGTCGAAGATCAGGTCGCCGGCCTCCGGCGCGATCGGGGCGCCGTCGAGCGTGCCGATCGGCTGTCCGCTCGCGCGCTCGATCGCGCCCGCCCGGATCCGCGCGTAGTAGACGTTCACGCTCGGGAACTCGTTCGGATGGGCGTTCGTGTAGGCCACGTGGATCGTGTCGCCGCCGCTCTCGGCGTACTTCGCGTACGGGCGCTCGTTCGGCTTGACGATCAGGTTGCGCGCCGGCGACCAGCGTACTCGAGCCGTCGTCCTGGATCGAGTAGGTCGGGTTGTAGTTCCCGCCGCGCCAGAACAGGTACGTGCGCCCCTCGTCGGCGAGCCTGATCGGGTTCGGGTAGGTGTAGCCGCGGATGCCCGGCACGTTGACGGGGAGCGTCTGCGGGGGCTCCCACGAGCTGATGTCCCCGGGCTGGACGGAGACGCGGTAGTGCATCGCCGGCCCGACGTGGCGCGAGTAGAAGATGACGAGCCTGCCGTCCGGCCGGACGTGGATCGAGGGGTTCGCGTGGTCGTCGCGATTGAGCCGCGCGGCGAGCACCGCGGTCACCCGCTCGCCGCTCGCGTGGTCGTACGAGCTGACCTTGACGTCACCCTCGAGGTCGACCCAGCCGACGTAGGTGCGCCCGTCGTGCGTGACGGCGCGCGGGTCGCCGAACCACGACCAGGCGCCGTCGCCGATGGGCGGAACCGCGGCATCGGCGGCGCCCGGAGCGATCGCCCCGCAGCTGAGCAGCGTCACCGCTGCGAGCGTCAGCCGCCGCAGCATTGCTTCGAGCGTAGCCGCGGATTCCGGCTCGTCGCCGGTTGTAGGCTTGGCCGCATGGCCGGTCATTCCAAGTGGGCCTCGATCAAGCACAAGAAGAAGGCCGTCGACGCCAAGCGCGGCGCCCTCTTCACCAAGCTGACGCGCGCGATCACGGTCGCCGCGCGTGAGGGCGGCGGCGACCCCGACGGCAACCCCGCGCTGGCGCTCGCGGTGCAGAAGGCGCGCGACGCCTCGATGCCGAAGGACAACATCGAGCGCGCGATCGCGAAGGGCACCGGCGCCGACGCCGACGCGGACTCCTTCGAGGAGGTCCTCTACGAGGGCTACGGCCCGGGCGGCGTCGCGATCCTCGTCGAGACGCTGACCGACAACCGCAACCGCACCGGCTCCGAGGTGCGGCACGCGTTCACGAAGCACGGCGGCAACCTGGGCGAGCCGGGCTCGGTCGCCTGGACGTTCGAGAAGAAGGGCGAGATCGTGGTCGACGGCTCGCGCTACGCCGAGGACGACCTGCTCGCCGCGATCGACGCCGGCGCCGAGGACGTCGCGCTCGACGGCGACGTCTGGGAGATCGTGACCGCGCCGACCGACGTGGCCGCCGTGCGCGACGCGCTCGCGGCCGAGGGCGTCGAGATCGAGTCCGCGGAGCTCGTCGCAGCGGCCCACCACGCGCACGCCCGGTCGAGGAGGACCGCGTGGCGAGCCTGATGCGGCTGATCGACGCGCTCGAGGAGTCCGACGACGTGCAGGCGGTGCACGCCAACTTCGACGTCGACTCCGAGGTGCTGGAGCGGGTGGCGGCCGGCTAGATGCCGAGCCGCACGCGCCGGGCCCGCTCGGGACGGCGCTCTTCTGGATCGTCGCCGGGACGCTGCACTTCGTGATCCCGCGCCAGTACGAGGCGATCGTGCCGCCGCGGCTCGAGCGCTGGCGCAAGGAGGTCGTCGTCGTGAGCGGCGTGGCGGAGATCGCGGGCGGCATCGGCGTGCTGCCGGACGGCACGCGCAGGCTGGCGCGCTGGTGGCTGCTCGCCACGCTGGTCGCCGTCTACCCGGCGAACATCCACATGGCGGTCAACTCGGATCGGTTCCCGCGCATCCCGGCGCCGCTGCTGTGGGCGCGCCTGCCGGTGCAGTTCGTGTTCGCGCTGATGACCTGGCGCGGCACGCGCTGAGCGCCGCGCCGGAAGGCGTCCGGGGCTCTGCGCAGAATCCCACCCATAGGTGGTCGTGCTTGGCATCGATCCCGGCACCGCGCATACGGGGTATGGCGTGGTGCTCGCGCGCGGGCGCACGCTGGCGGCGCTCGACGGCGGTGTGATCGAGACGCGCGCGGGCACGCCGCTCGAGCGCAGGCTCGCGGACATCCACGCGCGCGTCTGCGACCTGATTCGCGAGCACCAGCCCGCCGCGCTCGCGATCGAGGACCTCTACTTCGGGCGCAACGCCCACAGCGCCTTCGCGGTCGGGCAGGCCCGCGGGGTGGTGCTGCTCTCGGCGGGCATGGCCGGCATCCCGTGCTTCTCGTACACGCCGCAGGTGGTCAAGCAGGCCGTCTGCGGCACGGGCGGCGCGGGCAAGCAGCAGGTGCAGCGCATGGTCGGCGCGCTGCTGTCGCTGCCGGAGCCGCCGCGGCCCGACCACGCCTCGGACGCGCTCGCGGTGGCGATCTGCCACGCGAACTCGGCGCCGCTCAGGGCCGCGCTCGGATGAGGCGCGCGCAGCGTGATCGCCTCCGTACGCGGGCGAGGTCGTGACCCGGCTGGCGGGCGAGGTCGTGATCGAGGCGGCCGGCGTCGGCTACCGCATGGCCGTCTCGACGGAGACGCTCGCGGACGTGCCGGCCGCCGGCGCAGCAGGGCCGCCTGCTCACGCACCTCGTGCTGCGCGACGACGCGCATGCACCTGTACGGCTTCTCGACCCAGACCGAGCGCGAGCTGTTCCTGCTCCTGATCGGGGTCCAGGGCGTCGGCCCGAAGGTGGCGCTCGCCGTGCTCTCCGGCGGGGCGCCGCGCGAGCTCCTCAACGCGATCGCGTCCGGCGACACGGCGCGCTTCCAGGCCGTGCCCGGCATCGGCAAGCGCACCGCGGAGCGGATCATCGTCGAGCTGCGCGAGAAGGTGGCGGGCCGCGTGACCGACGAGATCGTGGTCCGCCGCACGGCGTCGGACGACCCGCGCACGCTCGCGCGCGAGGGCCTGCTCGGCCTCGGCTTCAGCCCGCAGGAGGCGGACGGCCTGCTCGACGAGGCCGCCGGGGAGACGCCCGGAGGACCTGATCGCCGAGGCGCTGAGGGCGGCCCGGTGAGCGGCGGCATCCGCACCCCGGGCGTGGAGCGCATCCACGATCCGGCGCCGCTGCCGGCCGAGGACGACCTCGACCGCTCGCTGCGGCCGAAGCGGCTCGAGGACTTCGTCGGCCAGGAGCGCGTCAAGGAGCAGCTCGCCGTCTTCATCGAGGCCGCCAAGGCCCGCGGCGAGGCGCTCGACCACGTCCTGCTCGCGGGGCCGCCCGGGCTCGGCAAGACCTCGCTCGCCCAGATCGTGGCCAACGAGCTCGAGGCCGACTTCGTCCCCACCGCCGGGCCCGCGCTCGAGCGCAAGGGCGACATCGCGAGCTACCTCACCGCGCTCGCAGCCGCGCAGCGTCTTCTTCGTCGACGAGATCCACCGGCTGCCGCGCGCGCTCGAGGAGACCTTCTACCCGGCGATGGAGGACAGGCGGCTGCCGATCACGGTCGGCCAGGGCGCCGGCGCCGCGGTGGTCACGCTCGACCTGCCGGCGTTCACGCTGATCGGAGCCACCACGCGCGCGGGCCTGCTGACGACGCCGCTGCGCGACCGCTTCGGCGTGACCCACCGGCTCGAGCTCTACGGCCCCGCCGAGCTCGCCCGGATCGTGCGCCGCTCGGCCGGGCATCCTCGACGTCGAGATCGACGACGCGGGCGCCGAGGCGATCGCCGCGCGCTCGCGCGGCACCCCGCGCGTGGCCAACCGGCTGCTGAAGCGGGTGCGCGACTTCGCCGAGGTGCGCGGGGCCGGGCCACATCGACGAGCCGCGTGGCGGGCGAGGCGCTCGACCTGCTCGAGGTCGACCACGCGGGACTCGACCGGCTCGACCGCGACATCCTGCGAGCGATCTGCCAGAAGTTCGGCGGCGGGCCGGTCGGGCTCTCGACGCTGGCGGTCGCCGTGGGCGAGGAGCCCGACACGATCGAGGACGTCTACGAGCCCTATCTGCTCCAGCAGGGCCTCCTGATGCGCACGCCCGCGCGGCAGGGTCGCCACCGCGGCTGCGTTCGCCCACCTGGGCCTGCGGGCGCCGCGTGACGAAGCCCAGCTTTTCTGAGCGACCGACTCAGCGCAGCCGCAGCACGACGCCCGCGTGGATCAGGCTGGGGGTCCAGGTTCCGATTCTGGCCGCGTTCAGGCGCCAGAGCCGATCGACCTCGTGTGCGATCTCCGCCGCTGTCGCTCCCGGGCCCAGCAGATGCTTTGCGATCGACCACAGCGTGTCCCCGCGGCGCACCGTGTACTCCGTCGCCCGCGCGAGGGACCCGGCGCCGTCGGGCGGCTGAGCTGAGACCGCAGGCGGAGGCGACGAGGGCGATTCGGCGCCGCGGCGATCGACCCCGTGCGCCGGCTGCGGCGGCGTGCCGAGCGGCGGCGTGGCCGGCGGCGCGACGGCATTCGACTCCGGTGCCGTCGAGGTTGCGCTGGGAGGCATCGCCGCCGGTGGGCTTATCGGGGGCGGGTCAGTGGGGGACGGGTCAGCGGGCGGCGGCGCCGGAGGCGGCGGCGCGGCGGGAGGGGACGGCGGCGGTGGGGGAGGCGCCACTGCGGGCTCCTCGCCGGCCGGGTTGATCGCCTCGTGCTCGCCATCGAACACGTCGCCCGCACCGTCGTCCGCCGGGACGTCGGCCTCCGACTCGGGGACGATTCGCGGGTCCGAGGGATCGACGGGCTCCTGCGCTGCCGCCCCCGCGGGGCCGAGCCCGGAGGCCGCCCAGCCAGTCGACACCATCGCCGCGATCCGTGCGATCCGGCGAAAGCGGACTATCGGCGGCGGGATCTCATCGGCCATCGGGTTTCAGAGCCAGCAGTAGCGATTGGAGCCGGGCGCCATCAGCGCGAAGGCAAGCAGCGCGAGAAAGGGACGAGTCCGGGTCAGGTACTTCAATCGGGCCTCCGCGAGTTCGACGCCAGGGACTCTCCCCGATCGCGCTCAGATCCAAACAGATATGTTCGTAACGTCGCGCCGGCCGCTCTGCGCACTCCTCGGATCGTCGGAGCCGCGGGCCATGGGCATGTTCTTTCGGAAACGTTGAAGGACGGGCGGCTAACCTGAGGCCTTCATGGCGATCTTCATCTGCCCGAACTGCGGAAACCGCACCGAGTCCGCCGAGCGCACGGCCGGCTTCCAGACGCCGCGCGAAGGGCTGCAAGAAGTGCGGCTTCGGTTTCCTGTTCGAGCTGCTCGACGACTACTACCCGGCCCCCAATGCCGCGTTCTTCATCCTCGACCAGGAGGGTCGCCTGATCGGCACCGGCAGGGGCGCGCGCGAGCTGACCGGCCTGGGCGACCTCGACGTGATGGGCCGCTCGGCCCAGGAGGTCCTCAACCTCAAGTTCGAGAGCGGGGACGACCACATCGCCACCGCCCTCGAGTGGGGCGTGCGGGTGCTGGACAAGCCGGTGGTCGTGCACGCCGAAGGGGATCGCCCCGAGTCGGCGAAGGCGGACATCTTCCCCGCGTACGATGACGACGGAGGGCTGCTCCTCGTCCTCACCCCCCGATGACCAGCAGGGTCCGCAACCTCTCGATTCTCGCCCTCGTCGTCGTGCTGCTCGGCGCGGCGATCGCTGTGATCCTCACCAAGCCGACCAAGCTCGGCCTCGACCTGCGGGGCGGCATCGAGCTCGTCTACCAGGGCCAGCCCGACGCCGCAGGTGCCCGAGGTGACCCAGCAGGCGCTCGACGACGCGGTCGAGACGATCCGCAAGCGCACCGACGCCCTCGGCGTCTCCGAGCCCGAGATCCAGCGCTCCGGCCGCGACCAGATCTCGATCGGCCTGCCCGACGTCCAGAACGCCGACCGCGCGATCCAGCAGGTCGGCACGACGGCCCAGCTCCAGTTCTACGACTGGGAGGCCAACGTCCTCGGCGGGGCCCGAACAACCTGTTCGGCGGGTACGAAGGCGCTGTACGACGCCACCGAGTTCGCCTCGACCCAGGAGGGCAAGGCGGAGCAGCAACGACGTTCCCGTCGGGCTCGGACGAGACGCCCGAGGAGGCCGACAAGGAGAACAACACGGCGGGCGACCAGCTACTACCTGTTCGGCCCCGACCGGCTGCCGATAGGCCCCGACAAGAAGCCGGTGCGCACCGGGCGACTACGACGCCGTCGGCGTCCTGCAGAGAGCTACTTGCGGACTACGAGCCGAGGCCCGGCCCGGCGCCCGAGTTCGCCGAAGGACACGGAGTGCAAGTCCGAGCTCGAGGCGCTCGGATCGGGCGGCCCGCCGGCGGGCTCGCGCGTCATCAAGGTGCCCGAGGGCGTCGTCGTGGTCGAGGGCGAGCGGGTCGAGAACCAGCCGCCCCAGATCAAGCGCTTCTTCGTGCTCGAGGACGACTCGGAGCTCTCGGGGACGGACATCAAGAACCCCGAGCAGACGTTCGACCCGAACACGAACGCGCCGATCGTGACGATGGAGTTCACCGACGAGGGCCGCGAGGCGTTCGCGCGCGTGACCAAGCGGCTGGCCGAGCGCGGCGCCAGGATCATCGTGCCGCCCGGGTCGGACCGCGACGCAGGCCTTCCAGCGCTTCGCGATCACGCTCGACAACAAGATCGTCTCGCTCGCGACGATCGACTTCGTTCGAACTGCCCGAGGGCATCGACGGCCGAACGGGCGCGCAGATCGAGGGCATCGGGACGATCGAGGAGACGCAGGACCTCGCCGAGAGCCTGCGCATCGGCGCGCTTCCCGATCGAGCTCAAGCTGATCTCGCAGACGCAGGTGTCGGCGACGCTCGGCCAGCAGGCGCTCGACCAGGGCCTCACCGCCGCCGCGGTCGGCCTCGCGCTCACGATCATCTTCCTGCTCATCTTCTACCGGGTGCTCGGCCTGGTCGCGACGGTCGCGCTGCTGATCTACGCGATCTTCCTGTTCGCGCTCGTGAAGCTGATCCCGATCACGCTCACGCTTCCGGGCATCGCGGGACTGGTGCTGACGCTGGCGGTGGCGGCCGACGCCAACATCGTCATGTACGAGCGAATAAAGGAGGAGGTCAGAACCGGGCGCTCGATTCCGAGCGCGATCGCGGCCGGCTACTCCAAGGCGCTCAGGACGATCATCGACGCCAACGTCGTCACGATCGGCGTCGCGTTCATCCTCTTCACGCTCGCCACGGCGGGGGTCAAGGGCTTCGCGTTCACGCTCGGCGTCGGCACGCTCGTGTCGCTGTTCACGGCGGTGCTCGCCACCTCGGCGATCCTCGGCACGCTCGCTCGCACGCGCCTCCTGCGGCGCCCGAGCGCCCTCGGCGTCAACCCGAAGGAGAAGAAGGGCTGGCGGTTCGACTTCATGGGCAAGTCGCGCTGGTTCTTCTCGTTCTCCGGCGTGATCCTGGCGGTGGGCGCGATCGCGATAGCCACGCTCGGGCTCAACTTCGGCATCGACTTCGAGTCCGGCACGCGCATGATGACGCCGCTCGAGCAGTCGGCGACCGTGGACGACGTGCGTCAGACGCTCGAGCCGCTCGGCTACGGGGACGCGAAGATCCAGGAGGTCGACGACCCCGAGCTCGGCGACAACGTCGTCCAGATCTCGGTGGCACAGCTCGACCCGGCCGAGGTTCCGCAGGTCGAGCAGGCGCTCGACGCGGACTTCGGCGTGGCCGGGGACGAGTTCTCCGCCACCTCGGTCGGGCCGACCTTCGGCGAGCAGATCGCCCGCACCGCGGTGCTCGCCGTGTTCGCGTCCCTGCTTCTGATCTCGCTCTACATCGGCTTCAGATTCGAGTTCAAGTTCGCGGTTCCCGTGCTGATCGCCCTGGCGCACGACCTGCTGATCACGGCGGGCGTCTACGCGCTGTTCGACCGGGAGGTGACGACCTCGACGGTCGCCGCGCTGCTCACGATCATGGGTTACTCGCTGTACGACACGGTGATCGTGTTCGACCGAATACGCGAGAACGTGCCGCGCATGCCGCGGGCGACCTTCTCCCAGATCGCGAACCGGTCGATGTCCGAGGTGTTCACGCGATCGCTGGCCACGAGCTTCGTGGTGCTGATGCCGGTCGGCGCGCTGCTGCTGTTCGGCGGCGAGACGCTCAAGGACTTCGCGTTCGCGCTGCTCGTCGGCGTCGCCTCGGGCGCCTACTCGTCGATCTTCATCGCCACGCCGGTGCTGGTCGAGTGGAAGGAGCGCGAGCAGACCTACATGCGCCGCCGCCGGCTGATCCTGCGCGAGCACGGTGGTCAGGTGCCGGCCTTCGCGACCGGGGCGATCGGCGAGCCGGCCCCCGCCGGAGCCGGAGCGCGTCGCCGCCACCGCGGCGTCCGCGGCGGCCCCGGCGACCGGCGAGCAGCCGCCGGGAGCGCGCGCGGCGCAGGGCGGCCCAGCCTGAAGCGCGCCCGCCGGCGCCCGAGCGCACCGCGGCGGAAGAGGTCGTGCCGCCTCCGAGCCGGCGCACGCCGGAGCCCGCGCCGCCGAGCCGACGACCGCCCGCCGACGCCGACGCGGCCGAGCGCCGACGAGCCCACGCCGGCGCCGGCCGCGGCCGAGGCGCCCGCCGAGCCCACGCCGGCGCCGCCGCCGGCCGCCACCCGCGCACGGAGCCGGCCGAGGTCGACGGCGGCGACGGCGCGCCGCCCGCGGGCCGGGCCGAGTCGCGCGTGACGAGCACATCGGGACCGGACAAGGCCAAGCGCCGCTCGCGTCCACGCAAGAAGCACGGGAGGCGCTGACGATGGGACTGGTCGTGTGGCTGATGATGGGAATCGCGGTCTGGCACTTCACGGTGTTCGTCCCCGACCGCTTCTGGGGCGGGATCGTGGGCGCCTTCCTGGTCGCTGCGGTCGGGGCCGTGCTGTTCGGCTATCTCGTCAACGGACTGACGGTGCCCGGCAAGAACGACACCGAGCTGATCCAGGCGCTGATCGCGATCCCGGGCGCCGCGCTGGCACTCGGCGCGTCGTATCTGTGGGGCTCGCGCATGGACGTCGCGCACGGGCTCGACCACGGGCACACGCGCGAGGGCTCCCTCTAGCCGGGCCGACAACGGCCCGGCGGAGGCTCGCGCCTCCGCCGGTACCGCCGATCCGGCCAGGCAGGCCAGGCCGGACATCGGTGCGGGGGGAACCCTCAGGGGGCCGCACAGATGACGTATGCCGTGACGGGGGCCGGGTCACCGATTTCGTCTGTCGCCCGAGCTGTCCAGCCCGTCGGCGTCCCGCTCTGGGGGGCGGGGAAGGCCTCGTCGACGATGCCCAGTAGTGCTGAGCCGCCGCCGCCGACCGCGCGTTCGGCGCCCAGGCAGGCGGCCGTCGCGATGCCCAATCCGGGTGCGCTCCGCACCGTGACGTTCGTGGCGCCTGCCGCTCCCGGTGCTCCCGGAGCGCCCTGCGGACCGGCGGGACCGCGGACCCCGCGCTCGCCGCGCGGCAGCTGACCGCTCTTGAAGTCCTTCGCGACCAGCGAGCGATCCTTCACCTTCGCCGCGCTGACGGCGTTCTTCTTGAGTTGCTTGGCGCCCACGCTGTTTTCGGGCAGCTGGGCGATCGCGTACGAGGTTCCGCCCAGCGCCACCATCAGTGCGGCGAATGCCACCAGCATCGACGGGGACGGGCGCAGCCTGCCTTGGCCTCGCATGTTCTCCTCCTTTGGTTGCGTGCCGCGGGCGACGCTACGGCCGGCCGTTACGCAGGCGTTACGGAGTCAGACGGGCTCGCCGGCGAGTACGCGCCGCTGCAGGTCGAGCGTCTCCGCCGCGGGCTCGACACCGAGCTCGTCGACGAGCCCGCGGCGGCACTGAAGGTACTGACGCAGCGCATGCGCGCGCCGCCCGGAGCGCGCATAGGCGGTGATCAGGCTGCGCTGCGCCGACTCGTCGAGGGGCTCGAGCTCCACGAGCCGCCGGGCCGCCTGCGTGGCCGCCAGGTGGTCGCCGCCGGCGTGACAGGCCTCGACGAGCCCCGCCAGCACCTCGGCGTAGCGGACCACGAGGCTCTCCCGCCAAGCGGCGGCCCAGTCCGAATAGCGCTCCTCCGGGAGCGGCTCGCCGGTCCACAGGCCGGCCGCCCGCTCGAGCAGGGGCCGGCGCTCGCCGGCCTCCGCGGCCAGCGCCTGGCGCGCCGCGTCCTGGAAACGATCGGCGTCGACCGAGTCGCCCGCGCGGAGCCTTAGCGCGAGCGTCCGCTCGGCGCCCTCGATCACGCTGGGAGTGCCCGGCACGTCGAGGACCGCGCGCGCGCACGAGACGGCGACCTTGAGGCTCCGCCGGGCGGACGGCTCGGGCGTCTCGGGCCAGAAGGCCTCGAGCAGCAGGTCGTCGGACACGGCAGCCCCGCGCCGGACGAGCAGGAAGCGCACGAGCCGCTGCGCCACGCGCCGGTCCCAGGCCGAGTCCTCCGCGTGCCAGCTGCCGCGGCGCACGGCGAAGCCGCCGAGCACCTTGAAGTCGAGCTGAGGCGGGCGTGTCTCGAGCCGCGCACGGGCTGCCGCGGCGGCCGCCGCGACGTCCGGATCCGGGTCGGCGCCGAGCGCCTCTAGGCGGGCCGCAAGGCCGGGGTGACCCGACACCGCGGAGGGCCCGACGGCCGCCCGTCGCACGCGAGCGTCCGGGTGCGCTGTGAACGCGAGCAGGGCGGCGCCACCCGGCCAGGCGCTCTCGATCGCCCCCACGACCGACTCAGGGTCGAGAGCTCCGGCGGCGAGGGCCTTCCACAACGGCTGTTCGAGCAGCTGCCACTCGCGCCGCACCACGTCGGGGGCGTTGCGCCCGGCCGTTGCCCACATCGCCTCGAGGTCCGCACGCGCATTTGCCTCGTCGCCCTCGGCGTCGTGCAGCCAGGCGCGCAGGCCGAGCAGTAGCGCGCGCGAATAGCGGCCGACCGCGCCGGGCACGCGCGTGTCGCATTCGGCGAGCGCTCCCTCGACCTCCTCCCGGCTACGCGACGGGAGGCCGGCGTCGAGTAGCAACGGCACCGCGTCCACGACCGCCTGGAAGCGCTCCGACAGCGGGATGCTCGCGGCGAGCGCGAGCGCGCGCTCACAGGCGCCGGCGGCGGCCTCGGAGTCGCCATGCAGCATCGAGACTCGCGCCCGCGCGAGCTCCGTCGTGTACTCGCGCCAGCCCACCCCGGTGTCGCCGTCCGAACGGGCGAGGAGGTCGGACGCGGGCCCGGCCCGCCCATGGCGGGCGTGCAGCAGCGCCTGCCAGACGATTGCGACCTTGAGCATCGCCCGTGACTGGTGTGCGCGGGCGAGCTGCTCGACGTGCCGCCAGCCGGCGAGGGCTTCGTCGTCGCGCCCCTGGTCCCCGAGCGCGAGCGGCAGGATCGCCGCGACCACGGGCAGCCGGTTGACCGGGTCGAAGCGCTCGAACTCGCGGATCCCGTTCCGCGCGGCGGGCACGAGCTCCTCGAAGTTGCCGGACAGCTGGTGCTCGTAGCACTCCCAGACGAGGTGCAGCGGGCGCACCGGGGCGGAGTGAGGATGGGCGAGCAGGCGGCGGGAGAGCGCCTCGCAGTCCGAGATGCGGCCGAGCGCGCCGAGCGCCGCCGCCGCGTAGGCCGCCACCGCCGGCGGCGTGAAGGCGGCGGCGAGCGCCGGCTCGTCGTCGAAGCCGTCGGCCAGCTCCACGACGTCGGCGATCGCTCCGGTCACGAACAGCGGGTCGGCAAGCGTGAAGCGCGCGAGCCACATGCCCGCGAGGTCCCCGGCGGCGGTGAAGAGTCCCTCCGCCTCGCGCAGCCGCTCGACCGCGGGGGCCTGGCGGCCGGCCGCCCAGTCGAGCGCGCCCTGCAGCAGCAGCGAGGATGCGGCGCCACGCTCGCCGGCGCGGAAGCGAGTCGAGCCAGCCCTGCACGGTGTCGGGCGCGCTGTGGAGGAGCGGCGGCCCGGTCGATGCGATCGCCTCGCGCGCCTCGTGCCACGCCTCCGCGGCCAGCCAGTGCGAGATCGCGTCCTCGGGGCGCCCCGACGCGGCCAGGGCGGGAGCCACGCGTGCGTGCAGCTCACGCGTCGCGGCGGGCGAGCGCTCGTGCTCGATCCGGTCGAGCAGGAACTCGCGCACGAGCGGGTGATGAGCGAGACGGCCCTCCGGGTCCTTGAGCGGCCGCAGCGCCAGCCCGCCGCGTGCGGCCTGCTCGGCGAGATCGGCCGGCAGGCCGAGGGCGTCGAGGCAGGCCTGGTCGAGCTCGGCGGGCACGCTCGAGTCGATCAGCGCCTCGCGTAGCGCCGGATCGAGCCGGTCGAGGATCTCCTCGCGCAGGAATTCGAAGCAGCGGGGCGCGCGATCCGGCCCCGGCGAGCGAGGGAATGTCCGCATGGCGGGCGCCGAGGGCGACCCCGAGCGGCCAGCCCTCGGTGGCCGCGAAGAGCCGTTCCGCATCGCTGTCGGGCCGGTCCCGCAGCCGCAGCAGCTCGCCGCACTCGTTGGGGCTGAAGGCGAGCTCCGCCGCGCCCAGCACCGTCACGCCGCCCCCGGCGCTGAGCTTGGCGAGCCGCAGCGGAAAGCTCGCTCTCGTCGCGACCGCCACGCGCAGCACCGGGGAGCGAGCTCCGAGGAGATCACCGACGAGAGCGGGTGCGGAGCTCCCGTTGGCCAGCCTGCTCGGCATCGTCCAGCACGATCACGAGCTGCTCGAGCAGGAGGCGATCGAGCTCCGCCACGAGCTCCTCGCCGAGCGCACGCGCGTCGACGCGCTCCTGGGCGACCGCGAGCCGCTCCGCCATCAGGTCGACCGCTCCCGGAGCGGCCTCGCTCAGCACCTGCACGAGCCGCCGCAGCAGCCTGCCGGCGTCGCCGTCGGCAGGCGTGCAGCGGATCCAGGCGCTGCGCGCGGGGCGCGCGGCGAGCGCCTCCTCGAGCGCTGCCGTCTTGCCCGAGCCGGCGCCGGCGACGAGCAAGAGCGACCCGGCGTCGAGGGCCCGGTTGAGGCGTTCGGCGAGGGCGGGTCGCGCGATCCGTGTTCCGGCCCCGTGCACCTGGTCGGGGGTGGCCACTCGAAGCTGTTGTAGGCGGATCAGGCACGCATTGCAACCTCTGGCACCCGCGCGTGCGCGATCGAGACGAAGCCGTAGGGCCTTCCCGCCGGGCGCTCGCCGCGCAGCAGGTGCCGCCGTTCGAGCTCGTCTGGGCCCTCGTCCGAGACGAGCTCGAGCCCATGCGCGGCGAGCAGGTCAGCGCAGGATCCGCGCGGGATCCCGAACACGAGCGGCTCGCCGGTTGCGCTCACGCGCCTGCGCAGCTGCGGGGCGCCGTAGAACCACGCGCCGTCGAGGGCCTCGCGGAAGACGTAGTCGAACACGAGCGCGCTGCCGGCGGCGGTGTGGCCGGCGACCCAGTCGAGCACGGCGCCGACCCCGCCCGCGCGGAGATAGGGCGACACGCCCGACCACAGGACCACGCTGCGAAGGTCGTCGCGGTGGCCCGCCGCGGCGAGCGCCATGGCGAGGCCTCCTGAGTTCAGGTCGGCGTCGACGTAGCGAATGCGGGCGGGAAGCGCGCCGAACACGCGCCTCACCCGCTCGCGCTTGACCGTCGCCGCTGCCGGGTGGTCGACCTCGTAGGTCGACGACCCCGGACAGCCTGTGGGCGAGACGATGGGCGCGCGTGTCGAGACCCGCGCCGAGGAGGACGAGCTGGCGCGCGCCCGCGTCGAGCTCTTCACGGAGGAGGGCGTCCATGTGACGCACGCGCGCGATCTCGAACCAGTAGGACCCCGGCATGAGCCGCTCGGCGAGCCGGGGCGCGACTGCGCGCACGAGCGGGACCTTGACGAGCGCCGTCAGCCGCAGGCCGCCGGGCACGAAGCGCTCGGCGAGCCGGTCGGGCCCGCGGACGCGGGCGTCGCGCTCGCGGGCGCCGGCGCGCTCTGCAGTGCGGCCGCGCCCTCCGCCGTGCTGGCCGCGAGCCTCATGCCGCCTCGAGCTGTGCCGCGGCGCGCAGCAGCGCCACCCTGGTGAGCTCGCCGCTGCACGTCGGGCAGTGGGTGCAGGTGGCGCCGGTAGGCCTCGGCGCTCAGCCTCAGCAGGCGGAGCGGGGTGGAGGCGACGACGTCTGCGGTGTGCGCCCCGCCGGTGAGCAGCGCGATCTCGCCGAACCAGTCTCCGGAGCCCAGCGTCGCGGGCCTGCCCGAGCCCCTGACCTGCGCCTCGCCCCGCTCGATGAAGTAGAGGGCGCCCGCGGGCGCGCCGCGCGCCACGACCGTCGCTCCGGGGGGCACCCGGAGCGACTCGAGCAGGCCGTGCAGGGTCGTGCACTCCGTGTCCGAGAGCCCGGCGAAGGGCGCGAACGAGCGCAGCCGCGCCGCGAGTGAGCGCATGCGGCGGCGCTGCGCGGCGCCCAGCTCCCGCTGTGGAAGCGGCGTGTCCGAGAGGCTCGCGACGCCGTCCGGCGGAAGCAGGCTGCTGAGGCTCGCAGGCGGCCCCGGACGCGACGGCCAGGGCGATGAGCCCGCCGGGGCCCGGCTTGCCGAGCGCCGTCTCGATCGCCTCCAGGCGGGCGTCCATCGCTGCCACGTCCGACACGAGGCCCGCGAAGGGATAGCGGGCGCGGCCGTCGAGCGCGGGGCGCAGGAAGTGGCCCGGCGCGAAGGCCGGCAGCCCTCCGCGGACCATCGCGAACGGCGTGTGCAGGAACTCGAGGTGCCGCCGCGCGACCGCGTCCTCGAACTCGCCCACGAAGGCCTCGACCTCGAGCCGCAGCGGTCCGGTGAGGCAGTGGAAGGCGGCGACGCAGACCTCGATGACGGCGCGCGCGCCGAGCTCCTCGAGCGAGCCCAGACGGCGGTTCTTCACGAAGCGGCTGAGCTCGCGCACGCGCTCGAGCGGGAGCTCCGGCAGCAGCCGCAGGCGGTTGAGCGCGCCCCAGCCGAAGTGCTCTTCCAGCGGGAGCAGCGGGCGCTCGGCGCGTGCTCAGGGTCGTTCCCGGGGGCGCCGCCGCCGGCGCGCGCAGCGACAGCGACGCGAGCAGTCGCCCGTCCCCGCTCGAGAGCGCGACACAGTCGACGCTCGCAGGCTCCTCGACCGCGTCCGGCTCCCGGGCGAGCCGTTCGCGATGGGCCAGCGACCGCATCGACGAAGCCCGCGTCCAGGTACTGGGCAAAGCGAAAGCGCAGCAGCGCGTCGCGCTCGCCGGCGCTCAGCGTGGCCGTGCGGAGGGCCACGACGCTCACTCCCTGCCGGTCGGCCACGCGGTGGAGCACTCCGGCACGACCCTCGTCGCGGAGCGCCGGCAGCCGGAGCTCGCAGCCCGCTTCGACCAGGCGCTCCGCGTAGCGGCCCGCTGCGGTCATGCCGCCGCCAGCTCGTAGCGCGCATGTTCGGCCCAGGGCCGCGCGCCGAGCTCCTCGAAGACACGGAGCGCAGCCGCCAGGTGGGAGCGGGCCTCGCCGCGGCGCCGCTCGTGCCTCAGGCGCTCGCCGAAGCAGAGCTCGGTGCGGGCGAGCTCGAACGGCTGTCGCGACCACGCGCACAGCTCGAGCGTCCTCGTGAACAGGCTGCCGAAGGTGTGGCGGGGCGCGAGCATGGCGCGTGAGCGCTCGAGGGCCGCGACCTGGGCGCAGCTCGCGCCGCGGGACCGGGCGATCGCCGCGCTGCCGAGCACACGTCGCGCGCCCTCATGGTCGCCGCGGCGCACGCGCGCGTCCGCCAGGTCGGCCGCCCAGCCCGGCGCCGCTCCCGCCTGCGGCCGGGTGCGCACGGCAGATGCGCCCGACGGCCTCGAGCCGCTCGATCGCGGCGTCGAGGCGTCCGAGCCCGAGCTCGAGCAGCCCGAGCGCCTCGCCTGCGAGCGCCTCCATCGGGCTGTCCGCCGCCCCGGCGGCCAGTCGCATCGCCTCCGCGGCGTGAGCGCGGCAGTCGGCCGCACGGCCCATGCCGGCCTCGATCACCGCCAGTCGCGTGAGTCCGCAGAGGATCTCGCGCCGGGCGGCGGCCCGGCGCGCGCCGCGCAGCGCCTCGCCGGCGGCGGCGTGCGCGGCCGGCCAGTCCCCGAGCCGGAACTCGAGCTCGGCGAGCGCGCCGAGCGCGGGCGAGAGCGTCGAGGAGGCGCGGCAGGCTGCGAGTCCGGGGCCGGCGGTCATCTCGACTCCGAGTATCCGAGCGCGCCTCGCGCGTGACCAGGGCACCCTGGCCCCGGCCCGCGGTGACCCTGGGGTGTACGGCCTTTCCACCCAGGGGGAGAGGACGCCCGTTCCGTCCGCTTCCCCACCGAGGATGCCTCGGATGCAGGCGAGACCGTCACGCTGGGCGTGCACGCCCTACGAGGTCGCCCTGGCGGGCCGGCTCGCGGACGGGCTCGGGGTCTCGCAGGCGGTCGGGACCGTGCTCGCGCGGCGCGGCTTCGCCGACGTCGACGAGGCCCGGCGCTTCCTCGCGGCTGAGGAGCGCCACGATCCGCGCTCGCTGCCGGGCGTGCCGCAGGCGTGTGAGCTGATCCTCGAGCACGTCGCGGCGCGGCACGAAGATCGCCGTCTTCGGCGACTACGACGTGGACGGGGTGTGCTCGACGGCGATGCTGGTCCGGACCCTGCGCGCGCTCGGCGCCGAGCCGTCCTGGATGCTGCCGAGCCGCTTCGACGAGGGCTACGGGCTCTCCATCGCGGCCGTCGAGCGGCTCGCCGGCGCGCGGGACCGGCCTGCTCGTGACGGTGGACTGCGGCGTCACCGCGGTCGAGCAGGTGGCGGCGGCGCGCTCCGCGGGGCTCGACGTGGTCGTGACCGACCACCACCGGCCCGGCGCCGAGCTGCCGGACTGCCCGCTCGTGCACCCGGCTCCTCCGGACGCGCGCGCCGTACCCGGCCGCGCTGTGCGCCGCCGGGGTGGTGCTGAAGCTGTCGCAGGCGCTGCGCGACGTCGGCCGGCCACGACCCGGGCGCGGCCGACGAGGACCTCGACCTGGCGGCGCTCGCGACCGTCTGCGACCTCGTGCCGCTACGCGGCGAGAACAGGCGGATCGTCCGCGAGGGCCTGCGCGCGCTGGCGCGCACCGAGAAGCCCGGGCTGCGCTCGCTGATGGCGATCGCGGCGGTCGAGCCCGGAGAGCTGTCCGAGCAGTCGCTCGGCTTCCGGCTCGGCCCGCGCATCAACGCCGCCGGGCCGCATGGGCCGCGCGGACGCCGCGCTCGAGCTGCTGCTCACCGAGTCGGGCGCCCGCGCGGACGAGATCGCCCGCGAGCTCGACTTCCTCAACCGCGACCGCCAGGAGGCCGAGACGCGCATCCTGTTCGCCGCCGACGCCGCCTGCGCGCCCCAGGCGAGCCGCGCGGCGCTCGTCGTGGCCGGCGCGGGCTGGCATCCCGGGCGTCGTCGGCATCGTGGCCTCGCGCCTCGTCGAGAAGTGGCGCCGCCCCGCGGTCGTGATCGCCCTCGACGACGACGGGAGCGGCGGGACGCGGTTCGGGCCGCAGCATCTCCGCCTACGACCTCCACGCCGGGCTCGGCGCCTGCGCCGGCCACCTCACGCGCTTCGGCGGCCACCCGATGGCCGCCGGGGTGGAGCTCGAGGCGGACGCGGTCGAGCGGCTTTCGCCGCGCGCTCGCCGCCCACGCGGGCAGCGCGCTCACACCGGACGACCTGATCCCGGTCGAGCGCGTGGACGCCGTCGTGCCGGGCGGCGAGCTCGGCCTCGAGCTGGCGGAGGAGCTCGACCTGCTGCGGCCGTTCGGGATGGGCAACCCGCAGCCGACGCTGCTCGTGCCCGCCGCGCGCATCGAGAACGTCGCCGGCATGGGGGAGGAGCGCCAGCACGCGCGCTTCACGCTCGTGAGCGCGGGCGTCCGCGCCCGCGGCGTCGCCTTCGGCGCGACGCAGAAGTCGCTCGCGGCCGGCGCCGGCGACGGCCCGGCACGTGGCGGTGCGGCTCGAGCGCAACCGCTGGAACGGCGCGGTCGAGCCGCGCGTGGTGCTGCGCGCGCTCTGCTCGCCGGAGCCCGGGACGCTGCGCGTGCTGGGCGAGGACGAGCCGTTCTGGGAGCGTCCGTGCGGGCCGAGCTGCGGCGCGAGCCCGCGGGGCCGGCGCGCGCCTGCCGGTCCGCCGGCTCGGTCACGGATCGCCGCGGCGCCGGCTTCGCGGGCGTCGGCGGGCGACCTGCTCTCGAGCGGCGAGAGCGTGCTCGTGGCGGTGGCCGACGTCGCGCGCCGGCGGGCCTCGCTCGAGGCGATCGTCGCGGGCATGGCGGGGGACGGCGGCCTTGCCGTCGCCTCCTGGTGCGCGCTCGCGCTCGATCCCGGCCGCGGCCGCGGGCTTCGGGCACCTCGTGGCGCTCGACCCGCCGCCGGGCGGGATGGCCGACCCGCTGCTGCGGCTCGCGCCCTGCGGCCACGCCGCCTGGGGTCCCGAGGAGGTCGCGTTCGCGCTGCACCGTCTGGCGCGCCGAGCTCGAGCTCCGGCCGGCGCTCACCGAGAGCTTCCGGGCGCTGCGCGCGCTGGCCGCGGACGCGCCCGCCGCCGGGCTCGAGAGCGCGCTGCGCGGGCAGCGGGCGCCTACCCGCGCGCGCCCGCTGTGCTGTGGGCGCGTGCTGCGCATCCTGGGCGAGCTCGGGCTCGTCGAGCTCGGCGCTCGACGAGCCGCGCTGCCGGGTGCGTCGAGGGCGTGCGCAGCGATCTCGAGCTGTCGCCCGTCGTACCGCGCCTACCGGGCCCGCTGCGCGCGGAATCGAGCGGGCGCTGGCGGCCGAGCTGCCCGCCGTCGCGCGGGCGGCCCCTGCCGCGCGCGCGTCCTAAGTCACGCCACGCTGCATGGACCCGCTCCGGGCCCGACTCTAAACTCGAGGGAGACATGCCGAAGCTACCGCGAGGCAACGGGAGGCCAAGGGTCGGCGCGCCGGCCGCGGCGCCCGTGCCGCCGGCGAGCGAGACCGACGTCGGCCGAGCCCGAGCGCGCGACTTCGAGCACCACCCGGTCGACGAGCACCGAGCACGGGGTCGCTCGACGCGACCGGCCCGCGCGCCCGGCTCACGCGAGGACCAGCGCGTCCTGCTCGGCGACCTGTTCGCGGTCGTCGAGGAGCACGCCGACGAGGCCGCCGAGGAGATCGACCGCGAGCTCGTGGAGCGCGCCTTCGTGTTCGCCTGCGACCGCCACGCCGACCAGCGCCGGGCCAGCGGCGAGGACTTCATCATCCATCCCGTCGGCGTGGCCAAGATCTGCGCCGGCATGCGCCTCGACACGGCCACGCTCTGCGCCGCGCTGCTGCACGACACCGTCGAGGACACGAGCGCGTCGCTCGACGAGGTCCGCGAGGACTTCGGCGAGGAGATCTGCCAGCTCGTCGACGGCGTGACGAAGCTCTCCGGCGTCACCTTCCAGAGCCGCGACGACCGCCAGGCCGAGAACTACCGCAAGATGATGGTCGCGATGGCCCAGGACATCCGGGTCATCCTCATCAAGCTCGCCGACCGGCTGCACAACATGCGCACGATCGGCGCGATGCCGAAGCCCAAGCAGCAGGAGAAGGCGAAGGAGACGCTCGAGATCTTCGCGCCGCTCGCGCACCGGCTCGGCATCCACGCGATCAAGTGGGAGCTCGAGGACCTCGCCTTCGCGACGCTCCACCCGCGCAAGTACAACGAGATCAAGCAGCTCGTCGCCCAGCAGCGCGACGAGCGCGAGGCCTACGTCGGCCGCGCGGGCGAGTACCTGGGCAAGGAGCTCGACGCCGTCGGCATCGAGGCCGACATCTCGGGCCGCGCCAAGCACTTCTACTCGATCTACTCGAAGATGACCAAGAAGGGCCGCGAGTTCAACGAGATCTACGACCTCACCGCGATGCGCGTGATCGTCGACTCGGTCAAGGACTGCTACGGCGCGATCGGCGTCATCCACTCGCTCTGGAAGCCGCTGCCCGGGCGCTTCAAGGACTGGGTCGCGATGCCCAAGTTCAACATGTACCAGGCGCTCCACACGACCGTGATCGGGCCCGAGGGGCGGCCGCTCGAGATCCAGATCCGCACGATGGAGATGCACCGCACCGCCGAGTTCGGCGTGGCGGCGCACTGGATCTACAAGGAGGACGGCTCGAAGCCGGTCGAGGACGAAGGTCGAGTGGCTGCGCCACCTGCTCGACTGGCAGCAGGACACGACGGACCCCCAGGAGTTCGCCGAGACGCTCAAGGCGGACCTGTTCGAGGACGAGGTGTTCGTGTTCACGCCCAAGGGCGAGGTCAAGTCGCTCGCCGGCGGGCGCCACGCCGCTCGACTTCGCCTACGAGATCCACACGGACGTCGGGCCACCGCTGCGTGGGCGCCAAGGTCAACGGCAAGATCGTGCCGCTGCACTACGAGCTCCAGTCGGGCGACATCGTCGAGGTGCTGACCTCGAAGAAGGAGCGCGGCCCGTCGCGCGACTGGCTCGCGCTCGCCAAGACCACGCGCGCGCAGTCGAAGATCCGCGCCTGGTTCAAGCGCGAGCGCCGCGAGGACTCCGAGCGCACCGGCCGCGAGATCCTGCACGAGAACCTCAAGCGCGCCGGCCTGCCGCCGCAGAAGATCGCCGGCTCGCCGCTGCTCGCCGACGTGATCCGCGAGATGGGCTTCCGCAAGGGCGAGGACTTCTACATCGCGCTCGGCCAGGCCAAGATCTCGTCGAAGACCGTCGTCAACAAGCTGATGCACCGGCTCAAGGAGGGCGAGTCGGCGGTCGAGGCGCCCTCGCCCGGCGGCCGAGCTGCTCGAGCGCAAGGAGACGCCGAAGAAGACGGCCGCCTCCTCCACCTACGGCATCAAGGTCGAGGGCGTCGACGACGTGATGCTGCGGATCGCGAAGTGCTGCCGGCCCGTGCCGGGCGACCCGATCGTGGGCTACATCTCGCTCGGCAAGGGCATCACGATCCACCACGAGAGCTGCCCCAACGCGGTCGCGCTGAAGAAGAACCCCGAGCGCTTCGCGAAGGTGGAGTGGGAGGGGGACACGACCTCGTCCTTCCGCGTCGAGCTCCAGGTCGACGGCTGGGACCGCCACCGGCTGCTCGAGGACCTCTCGCGGACCTTCGCCGAGACCGGGATCAACATCCTCGAGGCGCGCTGCACCGTGGTGCACCCGATGGTCAAGAACCGCTTCGTCGTCGAGGTGGGGGACACGCACGCGCTGAAGACGGCGATCACCCGGATCCGGAACATCGAGTCGGTCTTCGACGCCTACCGCGTGACGCCGACGGTCTGAGGGCGTCCGGCTGCAGGCTACGACACCGCCATCAGCCCGCCCGGG
Organism: uncultured Thermoleophilaceae bacterium; assembly: GCA_963788595.1. Lineage (GTDB taxonomy): Bacteria > Actinomycetota > Thermoleophilia > Solirubrobacterales > Thermoleophilaceae > JACVRW01. The sequence goes on along the minus strand of CAWBHC010000005.1, from coordinate 24,270 downwards.
CTGATCCCGAACTCGACCTCCGTGAACTCGCCGATGTAGTCGCCGTCCACCTGGACGGGGAAGGGGCGGTCGTCGATCGCCTCGACCCGGGCGAGCGGCGAGCTCGGGGAGCGGCTCGACCTGGCGGTGGCGCATCACCGTGCCCGGCCTTGCCGGACAGGAGCCGCGGCACGAGCGTCGGCAGCTCGAGCAGCGGTCGCGCGCTTCAGGACGGCCGACGGAGAGCGAGCCGGTCTCGAGCCCGGCGGGCTCGACGACCCGGATCGGGCGCTCGCGGAAGTACGTGAACGGGTCCGAGTTCTGGACGACGACGGTCACGCCCTCCAGCTCGCGGCCGCCGGCGCGTCACCCGCACGCGGGGCGGGTTCACGAGGTAGCGGCGGTTGAAGATCGAGACCGCGGCGTAGCTGTAGTACCAGGCCCCGAAGCGCGCCTTGCGGTACGGGATGCGCGTCGACGCGCTGCGCACGACGCTGGCGTCGAGGCCGACGCCCGACGGCGAACACGAAGTGGCGGTCGTCGACGCGGCCGAGGTCGACGCGGCCGGGGCGCCCACTCGTCGGCCATGCGCAGCAGGTGCTCGGTGGCGTCGACCACGTCGTTCGGGATCCCGAGCGTGCGGGCCCAGACGTTGGTCGAGCCGCCGGGCAGGGCGGTCAGCGGCGTGTCGGAGCCCGACGAGCCCGTTGGCCGCCTCGTTCACGGTGCCGTCGCCGCCGAACGCCACGACCACGTCGTAGCCCTCGCGGGCCGCCTCGCGGCAGAGCTGCGTCGCGTGGTCGCGCTCCTGCGTGTCGATCGCCTCCACCGCGTAGCGCGACTGGAGCGCGTACACGACGAGGTTGCGCAGCCGGTCCGAGACCGTCGTTGCGTACGGGTTGACGATGACCAGCATCCGCCGCTTCGGACGTGCGGTCCGGGAGCAGCCGCTCGGCGAGCTCCTCCGCGCGTTCGAGGGTGGTCTCCACGGGCGACCCGAACCCTACTCAGCCGTCCGGTTGCGCGCGGCGCAAGAAATCGCCGCCGGCGGGCGTTGATTCGGTGCGGGCCCATCGAGCCGCCCGGCGGCGGCTCGTGAGCGGCCCGCAGCCCTGGCAGGGCGCCTCGGCGCCCTGATCTGGACCCGTCGGATGGGGGGAGGGAGACTCCCTCCCCCCATCCATATTCAAGACGCCCAAGGAGGGGAAAAGGCCCATTCGCGTATACGCGAGCAGCCGCCGCTCGTTCAGTTCCACGGTGTCGTGGAGTATCTTGCGACGAGAGAGGATCGGGGCTCCAGGAAGGCGGCCCGGTCTCGTGGAGAGGGCCTGGATGACCAAGAGCATGACGCTTCGGCTGGATCCCTTCGGACAGCAGGCCCTGTCCGAATTCGCCGAGGAGCACAGCGACTCGGCGAGCGCCGTCGTTCGCACGGCGTCGGTCTACTACCTCGCCGACCGCGACAGCGGCCGGCCCGCGTGGCGGATCCCGCGTTTCATGCGGAACGCTCCCGACGTCGACGGCTTCGACGTCGACCTCGACGACGACACCTGGGCCGCCCTCAAGCAGGAGGCCGAGCGACCAGGGCGTCGATCCGTCACGGCTGGCCGAGCACGCCCTCCTCTACTTCCTCGCGGATCTCGACGACGGGCGCCTCGCCGAGCGCCTCGGCGGACTGGTGGAAGAGCGCAGGAAGCCGCTCCAGTAGCGGTTCAATTTGCGCGGTTCGCGAACCGCGCCTAGTCTGGTCAGGTGAATGGCCCCCGCGCTTTGGGAGCGGGCTCGCGCCCAGAGCGCCGAGTCGCTGCCACGATACCCCCCGCGCTGATCGACCGAGACGAGCCCTGGCGGCTCGTCCAGGAGGCGCTGGCCGCGGCATGCCTGGGTGAGGGCGGCGCTCGTGCTGATTCAGGGCGACGGCGCGGGCTCGGCAAGAGCTCCCTGCTGTCGGCGGTGCGCGCGCACGCGCGCGACGAGCTCGGGATGGAGGTGCTTCGCCGCGGCCGGACGGCGGCGCGAGCGTGACTTTGCTTTCGGCATCGTGTTGCAGCTCTTCGAGGCAAGGCTGGCACGAGCCGGGGAGGAGGAGCGGGCGAGCCTGCTGAGCGGGACCGCTCGGCAGGCTCTACCGCTTTTCGAATCCGGGCCGCGGTCGGTCCCCTGCGACCCGTCCTTCGAGCTCCTGCACGACGTCTACCGGCTATGCGTCAAGCTCGCCGAGCGCGGGCCGCTCCTGCTGACGGTGGACGACGTCGACCAGGCCGACGACGCGAGCCTGCGGTTCCTGATCCATCTCGCCGCGCGGCTCGAGGAGCTGCCCGCGGCGCTCGTGCTCACCGCCGGGTCGGCGCCGGCGCGCGAGGCGCATCCGCTCACCTCCGAGCTCGCCCGCGATCCCGCGACGCTGCGCTCGACGCTCGCGCCGCTGAGCCTCGAGTCGACCGCCCGCCGCGTGCGCGAGACCTGGCTTCCGGGCGCCCCCGAGAACGTCTGCCGAGCGCTCCATGACGCCTCGGCCGGCAACCCCTTTCTGATCGACGAGCTCGCCGGCGCGCTCGTCGCCGGCAACGGCTCGGCGGGCCTGACCGCGTCCGGGGTGCGGGCGCTCGCTCCGGCGAGCGTGTGCGACTGGGCCCTGGGCGGCGGCAGAGCGTCTCGACCCGGCCGCGCCCGCGCTGCTCAAGGCGCTCTCGATGCTCGGCCCGGGGGCCGAGCTTCGGCACGTCGCCGGTCTCGCGCGGCTCGACGTGGAGCAGGCTGCGACGCTGGCGGACGGTCTGATCGAGGTCGGCCTGCTGAGCGCGGACGAGCCGCTCTCCTTCGCCCAGCCGGCGGTCGGCACGGCGGTCGGAAGCGAGCCTTTCGCCCATCGAGCGGGAGTCGGCTGCACCGGCGCGCCTCGCGGATCCTGGCGGCCGAGGACGTGCCGGTCCAGGCGGTGGCGGCGCATCTGATGGCGGCCACTCGAACCGGCAGCGGCTGGGCCGTCGAGGCGCTCTGCGAGGCGGCCTCGGAGTCGCTGGGCGCGGGCAGTCCCGCCGACGCGGTTCGCTACCTGCGCCGGGCCCTCGACGAGCCACCGCCACGTCGCCTGCGCACCCGCGTGGTGTTCGAGCTCGGCTGTGCCGAGGCCAGGGCCGGCGAGCCCGAGGCGGCGGGCCGCCTGCAGCGAGGCGGTCGGGTCCTCACGTGCCGCTGCCCAGCGATCTCGGCAACGCGCTCGACGCCGGCAGGGCGCTGATGGCGCTCGGCAGGCCGCACGAGGCCGGGACGCTCCTGGACCTCGCCCTCGAGCAGTGCCGCGACTGCGACGATGAGCTCGAGGGGCGGCTGCGGGCAGCGCGGGCGAGCATCTCCCTGTTCGGCAGAGCCGGACACCGACCTGCAGCTGGGCGTGCCCGCCGAGCGCGTCGAGCACGGCGGACAGCGCGCCCTGCTCGCCGTTCACGCGATGGAGGGGGCGCTGCGCGGCCGGCCGAGCGCCGAGGTGCGCGACCTCGCCGAGCGTGCGCTCGACCGCGGCGCCCTGCTCGACGACGAGACGGCCGACGGCCCGGTCTACTACCTGCCCGCCTTCGCGCTCTCGATCGCCGAGGACCTGCAGACCGCGGAGGCCGCGCTCACCGCGGCCGTCGGAGGACGCGCGCGACGCGCGCCTCGGTGCTCGGCTTCGCCAACGCCTCGCACGTGCGCTCGATCGCGATCCTGTTCCGCGGGCGCATTCCGGACGCGGTCGCGGACGCGCGCCAGGCCCTGGCGGTGGAGCGCCACGGCTGGCGGCTCAGCCTGGGCGGCGCACGCGTCGGTGCTCGCGAACTGCCTGATCGAGCGCGGCGACTTCCGCGCGGCGCGGCGCCACCTCGCCGCCGCGGAGATGGGGCTGGGAGAGCAGGCGCCCGCCCTGAACGCCTTCTTCCTGGCGCGTGGCCGGCTGGCCTTCCTCGAGGGCGACCCCGAGGCGGCGCTGGAGGACTTTCGCCGCTGCGGGGAGCTCGGCGCCGGCGCCGGCGCCGACAACCCGGCGTTCTCGCCGTGGCGCTCGAACGCCGCGATCGCCTGTGCCGTGCTCGGGCGTCACGACGAGGCGGAGGAGCTGGCCGCAGCGCGAGCTCGAGCTCGCGGAGGCGTTCGGCGCCCCCGGCCCGATCGGCCGGGCCCTGCGCGGGATCGGCCTCGATCCGCGGCCCGGAGAACGGCCTCGAGGCGCTCGAGGCCGCGGTCGCGCAGCTCGAGGCCTCGCAGGCCGCCCTCGAGCGGGCGCGCGCGCTCGTCGAGTTCGGCGCGGCGCTGCGCCGTTCCGGACGCCGCCGCGACGCCCGCGAGCCGCTGCGCCTAGGGCCTCGACCTCGCGCAGCGCTGCGGCGCCGACGCGCTCGTCGCCCGTGCGCAGAACGAGGCCAAGACGGCCGGTGCGCGCCCGCGGCGCACGGCCGTGTCGGGTGTCGACGCACTCACCGAGCGCGAGCGCCAGGTCGCGCAGCTCGCGGCACGAGGGCTTTCGAACCGCCAGATCGCCGATCAGCTCGTCGTGACGGTCAAGACCGTCGAGTGGCATCTCGGGCACAGCTTCCGCAAGCTGGACGTGGACTCGCGCGAGAAGCTGCGCGACCTGCTCGCGAGCTAGCCGGCGATCACGGGAGCGGCGTCGAGCTCCCGCAGGGCGTCCTGGAGCGCGCCGCGGCCGCGGTGATGCAGCCCGTGGACCGAGCTCTCGGTCTTGCCGATGCGGTGGGCGATCTCGCTCGGCGAGAGCCCGGCGATGTGGCGCAGCACGAGCACCTCGCGCTGGTCCTGGGGAAGGCGCTGGAAGGCCTCGCGCAGCGACTGCGAGCGGTCGAACCCGACCTGCTCGTGGCCCTCGTCGGTCGTGCGGACCTCCTCGAAGGGGATCTGCCGGCGGGCGCGCAGGTGGTCGAGCGCGGCGTTGCGCGACACGCGCATGATCCATGCGGCGAACGGCACCTCGCGGGGCTCGTAGCTTGTGGATCGCGGTGATCAGCTTCGCGAAGACGTTGTGCGTGATGTCCTCGGCCTCGTGGCTGTCGCGCACGATCGACCGGATCAGGCCGCAGACGTCGTCGGCGTAGCGGACGTAGAGGAAGTGGAGCGCGCTGAGGTCGCCCTGCTTGAGCGCCACGACGGCGCGGTGCACGAGCTCCGACTCCGCGGCATCGTTCCGGGCACGGGGCGAACGCACGTCGGCGTCCGCGACGGGGGTTGTCGCTTCGCGACTGGGTGGCATCAAGTGAGGTTCTCCTGCTCGCGTGGCGGGCCGGGGCCAACAAGCTCGCCACGGAAACCGACCCTACGTCGACCCCGGGGTTCCCGCACTGGGGTAGCCACCCCAGTATTTTCGAGTTCGAGGGAAGAAAGGTGGAGTTTCGGACGAGTGTCGGTACCCCAAACAGGGTGAAACGCGGCTCGTGCGGGTCGCTAGGGCAGCGACACCTCGGCGCCCCGGCCGACGTTCAGCCGCAGCGCCCGCGGCAGCCGGAAGTCGCGAAAGACGCGCGCGTGGGGGCCGATCACGCTCGCCTCGAGCCGGTCGCCGAGGTGCCGGATCGACGCCTCCGGCATGACGATCGAGTGCTCGACCTCGGCGCCCTCGATCACCACGTCGTGCCCGATCGACGTGTACGGGCCGACATATGCGTCGCGCAGGCGCACGCCGGCGCCGATCACGGCGGGCCCGCGCACGATGCTCGACTCGAGCCGCGCGGTGGGGTGGATCGAGACGGCGCCCTGGATGCGGCTGTCGATGATCTCGCCGCGCGGCGGGCTCTCGCGGAGCGCCTCGAGCGCGAAGCGGTTGCCCTCGAGCGCGGCGTCGGTGCCGCGGGCGAACCGCCACCAGGCCGAGGCGTGCCGGACCTGGACCGATGCCGCCGAGCTGGTTGACCCGCTCGGCGAGCACGTTCAGCTCCCTGCCGGGCCAGGCCTCGAGGTCGCTCGCCGCCGCCACGACCCCCGCGCCGAGCACGGCCACGCCGCCCGTGGCGGCACGGCCGAGCTCGGGCGGGGCCGCGCCGCGCGTGCCCCCGCGCCGCTCGCGGATGTCCACGACCGGCTGGGGCCCCTCCTCGGAGCCGTGCACCACGACGATCGCCCCGAGGTCGCCCGGCTCCTCCTCCCCGAAGACGTTCGGCAGGCTCTGCCTGGCGAGGCTGTCGGCCAGGTGCAGCACGAACGGCTCGCCGTCCACGAATCCCGTGAGCGACTCGAGCGACTCGCCGAGGCTCTCGTCCGGCCCCTCGACGAGCCAGTCGATCTCGAGTGCGCGGTCTCGCGCGCTGTCGAGCGCCTCGCGCGCCTCGTTTGCAAGCCGGTCGCCCGCCACGATCGCCACCTCGCCGGATGCCGGCGTCGCCGAGCCAGTCGAGCGCGTGCCCGATCAGCGGGCGGTTGGCCACCGGCAGGAGCGCGGGCGCGGGCGAGTCCCAGCCGCCGGGCCCCAGCCCCGCCCCGGCGCCCGGCGCCGCGGCCGGCTCACGAGCGAGGACGACGGCCTTGGAGGGATTCACATCCGAGTAACGCGCGCGCGGGGGCGGATCTCTCTCGATCAGCCGACTTTCAGCCTTCGTGAAAGGACTGCGCCGATACAGACGTTCATAGCCCGATGGCCACCGCGCCGCTTGTCACGCAGCCCCTGGAACCGATCGCGGCGCCCGCCGGCGCCGAGGTCGCGATCGTCGCCGCCGATCAGTTCGCGTCGCGCCGCATCGCGGCCGCCGTCGCGGAGTCGGGCATGGTGCCCGTCGCCGTCGCGCGCGATGCCACCGAGCTCGTGGAGCTCGCTTCGCTCGCCCGGCCCCAGGCGGTCGTGCTCGCGGCCGATCCGTCCAGCGCGACGAGCCTCGCCGAGATCCGCCGCCTGACCGCGGCGTTCCGGAACGCTCACGTCGTCATCGTGTCGACCGGCGCCGAGGGCGCCGGCGTGCGCCAGGCGCTGAGCGCGGGCGCCGACGGGGTCGTCGGACGAGGCGGAGATCGAGACCGCGCTCGTCGCCACGACCCAGGCGGTGCTCGTCGGGCAACATCTGCGTCCCGCGCAAGCTTCACCGCTGCCTCTTCAAGCCCGCCTTCTCCCATCGCGAGCGGCAGGTGCTCGCGCTCGTGGTGCGCGGGCTTCGGGAACCGCCAGATCGCCAGCCGCCTCTTCCTCGCGGAGAGCACGGTCAAGAGCCACCTCGCCTCGGCCTTCCAGAAGCTCGGCGTGCGCTCCCGCAAGGAGGCGGCCGCGCTGCTGATGGATCCCGACGAGGGCCTCGGCGCGACCATCCTCAGCGTCGAAGTGGACCCGCCTGTGTTCGCGGGCGCGGGAGAGCTCTCCGATGAGCGCCGCGCGGTCGCGGATGACGGCCGGCGGCGTGGAGCCCGAGCTGGCAGGCGACGGCGTGGGCGTCGGCTCGGTGCCGATATCGCTGGCACCCGAGCTGAACGGCGACGGCGCCGCGCAGACCCTGAAGCGGCGCGGCAACCTCTCGCGCGGGCGCACGTGGATCCTGATCGGCGCCGACTGCATCGCGATCGCGGTCGCGATCGCGCTCACCTACGGGATCGCCGAGGCGATCGCGCCGCCGGCGCTGATCGCGCCGACCTGGCTCGTCGTCACGCTCGCCGTGCTCGCGCTGCCCGATCTGGATCGCGATCTTCACCGCCTACAACCTCTACGAGCGCCAGGACGCGCAGCATCTCGCTGGCGACCTTCGACGAGGTCGGCGACCTCTTCCACGCGCTGCTCGCCGGCTCGCTGATCTTCCTGATCCTCAGCCAGGTGCTGCGCCGCGTGATGGGCGCCGAGGTCTTCTTCCCGGTCGAGGCGGCGATCTTCCTGGCCACGGCGCTGCCGCTCGTCCTGCTGCTGCGCGGCTCGGTCCGCAGCTGGGTCCTCCCGAGCGTCATGCAGCCCGCGCCGCACGCTGATCGTCGGCGCGGGCGACGTCGGCCAGGTGGTGGAGCGCAAGATCGCGCTCGCACCCCGAGTACGGGCTCGAGCTCGTCGGCTTCGTCGACGAGCGCCCGCACGCCGGAGCCAAGGCGCCGCTCGTCGGAGCGCCCGTCCGACCTGCCGCAGCTCGTCGACAAGCTCGAGATCGACTGGGTCGTGCTGGCCTTCTCGCAGCGCCTCCTACGAGGACACGCTCGACCTGCTGCGCGCCGCCCGCCGGCCGGACGTGCACCTGTCGATCGTGCCGCGCTTCTTCGAGGTGTTCGCGTCCAACGCGACGATCGAGGAGCTCGAGGGCATGCCGGTCGTGAACCTGCCGCCGATGCGGCTCTCGCGCAGCGTGCGCGTCCTCAAGCGCGCCGTCGACGTGGCCGCCGCCGGGCTCGGCCTGCTCGTGCTCGTCGCCGCTGCTCGCCGTCGCCGCGATCGCGATCAAGCTCGACAGCCGCGGCCCCGTCTTCTTCCGCCAGGAGCGCCACGGGCGCGGCGGCAGCGTCTTCCGGATCGTCAAGTTCCGCACGATGGTCGACGGCGCCGAGGCGCAGCGCCTGGCGCTCGCCACCGAGCAACGAGATCGACGGGCGCGCTCTTCAAGATCAAGGACGACCCGCGCATCACGCGCGTCGGCGGCGTTCCTGCGCACGACGAGCATCGACGAGCTGCCGCAGCTCTGGAACGTGCTGAAGCGGCGAGATGAGCCTCGTCGGGCCGCGCCCGTTCGTCGTCCACGAGTCGAGCAGATCACCGGCTGGGCGAGCCGCCGGCTCGACCTCACGCCCGGGCATCACCGGCCTCTGGCAGGTGCTCGGGCGCAACGACATCCCGTTCGACGAGATGGTGAAGCTCGACTACATCTACGTGACCAACTGGTCGCTCTGGTGGGACATCAAGATCCTCGTCCAGACGATCCCGGTGGTCCTCGGGCGGAAGGGGGCGTACTGATGAACGTCTTCGTGGTCCCGGCCTTCAACGAGGAGCGCGAACCTCCCGCGCCTGCTCGCCGACCTCGAGTCGCGGCCCGAGCCTCTGGCCCGGCGGCCGCGTGCATCGCTCGTCGACGACGGCTCGACGGACGGCACCGCCGCGGTCGCCGCGGCGCACCGCGGGCCCGCTGCCGATCGAGGTGCATCGCGCATGGGCGCAACCAGGGCCCGGGCCGGGCGTTCGACCGCGGCTTCCGGCGCGCGCTCGAGCGTCGCCGCCCGAGGACGGCTGATCGTCACGCTCGAGGCCGACACGACGAGCGACCTCGACGCGCTCGAGGGGATGCTCGAGCGCGCCCGCGACGGCGCCGACGTCGTGCTCGCCTCGCACCACGCGGCCGGCGAGCTCGTCAACGTCGGCGCGCACCGGCGCTTCCTCTCGCGCGCCGCCTCCTACGCGATCCGGCGCACGGCCGGGCTCGACGCCAGCACGGTGTCGTCGTTCTTCCGCGTCTACCGCGCGAGCGTCCTGCGCGCGGCGTACGAGCGCCACGGCGACGACCTCATCCGCGAGCGCGGGCTTCGCCTGCAAGGCGGAGATCCTGATCAAGCTCGACCGCATGGGCGCACGCGTCGCCGAGGTGCCCGTGGCGCTCGACTGGTCGCGCCGCGAGGGCGAGAGCAAGATGCGCGTGCTGCCGACGATCGGCGGCTACGCCCGGCTGATGATGCGCCAGCGTCGCGCCGCGAGGGAGCGGGCATGAGCGTCGGCATCGTCGGCGGCGGGCTGCTCGGCCTCACGGCCGCGCTACCGGCTGGCCCAGGCGCGGCGTGCCGGTGACGCGTCTACGAGGCGTCGACGCGCGCTCGGCGGGCTCGCCGGCACGCACGGAGCTCGGCGGCGTGCGAGGTCGACCGCTACTACCACGCGGTCACGCTGACCGACGAGCGCGTCCTCGACCTGGCCGCGGAGCTCGGGCTCGGCGACGCGATCCGCTGGCGCCGGCTCGGCGTCGGCTTCTTCCACGACGGCCGGCTCGCCTCGATGTCGACGCCGCGCGAGCTGCTCGCGCTTCCCGGGCCTGCGCCTGCGCGACCGCGTGCGGCTCGTCGCGCTTCGTCGCTCGCTGCCGCACGATCTCGGACCACGAGGCGCTCGACGACGAGCCGATCGAGCCCTGGACGCGCCGCATCGGCGGGCGACCGCGCTCTGGGAGCGCCTCTGGCGGCCGCTGCTCGACTCGAAGTTCGACGGCCGCTACGACGACCTTCCCGCCACCTACCTGTGGTCGCGCATGCGCCGCACGGCCGGCACGCGCGACCGCTCCGGCCGCGAGGTCATGGGCTGGATCGAGGGCGGCTACCAGGCGCTCGTCGACGCGCTCGGCGAGCGCGATCGTCGCGGCTCGGCGGCGAGCTGCGCGCTCGACACCCGGTGCGCTCGTATCCCGCGCCGCGGGCGGCGCGCGCTCGGGCGTCGTCGTCGACGGCGGCTTCGAGGCCGCACGACCACGTGGTCTCGACGCTGCTGCGGCCGCAGCTCGACGACGCTGCTCGCGCCGGAGCTCGACGCGGCGCTGCCGGCCGACCCGCTGCCGCTACCTCGGCGTCGTCTGCGTCGTCGCGCGCGTGCGCCGCAGCGTCAGCCCCTACTACGCGCTCAACATCACCGACCGCCGCGTGCCGCTCACGAGCGTGGTCGAGACGACGCACGTCGTCGATCCCGGAGCACGTCGGGCGGCCACCTCGCTCTACGTGCCGCGCTACGTGCTGCCCGACTCGCCCGGAGCTCGAGCGCAGTCCACGCGAGGACATCACGCGGCGAGTACCTCGGCCACGTGCAGGCGCGATGTTCCCCGACTTCGACCCCGAGCGACGACGTGATCGCGAGCCAGGTCGCCCGCGCCCGCGTCGCCGAGCCGGTCCACCGCGCAGGCGTCGCCGAGCGTCTTCCGGAGCTCTTCGCCGCGCCCGGCCTCGTCGTCGCCTCGTCGGCGCACGTCTACCCGGACATCGTCCACGGCGCAGGCCATCGTCGGCGTGGCGGAGCGCGTGGTGGAAGAGCTGCATCCACGGCTGGACGCCGTGCAGCGGCAGCAGGTGGCGGCGTGACCATGCCACCGTCAAATCGACATCTGGCAAAGGAGAGCTCCATGAACGCCCCCACACGTATCGGTGTCACCGGAGGCGCCGGCTTCATCGGCTCGCACCTGTGCGAGCGGCTGCTGGACGAGGGCTGCGAGGTCATCGGCGTCGACGACTTCTCGCACGGCAGCACGGCCAACATGGCGACCTTCTCGAGCACCCGAACTTCCGCTTCCACGAGATCGACTGCCGCGACCCGCGCCAGCTGCGGCGCGTGTTCGCGGACTGCGACGCGATCGCCCACCTCGCGGCGGACAAGATCCCGCGCTACGGCGGCGCGCTGAAGACGCTCGAGGTCAACGTCGACGGCGCGCACGCCGCCTGCGGCGTGGCGCTCGCGCTCGACGTCCCGCTGATCATCACCTCGACCTCCGACGTCTACGGCAACGCCACGCCGCCGTTCGCCGAGGACGACCCGATCGTGCTCGGCCCGTCGACGACGCGCCGCTGGGCCTACGCCGTGTCGAAGCTCTACGACGAGCACATCGCGCTCGCGCATGCGCCGAGGAGAAGGGCCTGAAGGTCGACGATCCTGCGCCTCTTCAACGTGTACGGCCCGCGCAACCACCCGCTCGTGGTGGGGCGGCCCGCGTCACGGCCTTCACGAGGACGCTGCTCGACGGCGGCATCATGGAGCTCCACGGCGACGGCCGCCAGGTGCGCTCGTTCACCTACGTGACCGACACCGTCGACGGCTTCGTGCGCGCGCTCGACACGCCGGAGGCGTACGGCGAGATCCTGAACATCGGCGGCGACGAGCCGATCACGATGCGTCGAGCTCGCGACGGCCGTCCAGGAGGCGCTCGGCATCGCCGGTCCGCTGCGGGCCAAGCTGCTCCCGTACGAGTAGATCGGCGGCCGCTACCAGGACGTGCGCTGCCGCATCCCGGACACCGAGAAGGCGGCGCGCATCCTCGGCTTCGAGCGCGGTCGTGGGTCTCGACGAGGGCCTGCGCGAGTCGATCGCCTGGCACCTCGAGCTCCGCGAGCAGGACGCCGACGGTCAGAAGGCGGCGATCGGGGCCGCGTGAGCGGAATGCAGGCCATCGCCGCCAGCGCGCGCCTGCGGCGCCCGCGGCGGCCGCTGCTGCAGGCCGTCGACCGGCGCGATGCGGCGCTCCTGTCGATCGGGACGCTCGCCTCCGGCGTGCTGGCCTACGCCTTCAACGTCGCTCGCCGCGCGCTCGCTCGGGCCGGAGGTGTACGGCGCGGTCGGCGCGCTCTGGGCCGGGATGTTCCTGATCGCGGTGCTGCTGTTCCGGCCGGTCGAGCAGACCGTGTCGCGGGCCGTCGCCGACCAGGTCGCGCGCGGCGTGGACGCCCGCCCGGCGGTGCGCAGCGCCGCCTGGCTCGCGGCGGGGATCGCGCTCGTGGCGCTGCGCGGCCTGCGTCGCTCGCCTGGGAGCCGATCACCGAACGGGCTGTTCGGCGGGTACTCGCGCGCTGACCGTCGCGCTCGATCGCCGGCGTGGCCGGCTACGCGATCTCCTACTTCGCGCGCGGCCTCGTGGGCGGGGTGCGCTGGTTCGGCGGCTACGGGCTCGTGCTGCTCGCCGACGGCGGCATCCGGCTCGTGCTCGCGCTGCCGCTCCTGTTCGTCGCCTCGCCGACGATCGCCGCCGTCGCGATCGCCGCCGCGGCCGGCGGCGGCGCGCTGGCGCCGCTCTTCTCGCGCTCGCCGCAAGCGCGCTGCGACGCGATCGGCGAGGGCACGGGCGAGGGCTCCTTCGCGCTCGGCGCCGCCGCGCGCTTCGCGCTGCCGGCCGCGGTGATCGCCGGCTGCGAGCAGATCCTCATCAGCGGCGGGCCGCTGCTGGTGCTGATCGTCGGCGGCGAGGGCGCCGCGGCCGCGGCGGGCGTCCTGTTCGCCGCCACGCTGCTCGTGCGCGCGCCCGTCTTCGTCTTCCAGGGGGTCGCGGCCTCGCTGCTGCCGAACCTCACCACCTTCCAGGCGCCGCGGCGACCACGCGCGCCTCCACCGCGCCACGGCGCTCGTCGCGCTCGCGATGGCCGGCTTCGCGGCGCTGCTCGCGCTCGGCGCGCTGGTCGCCGGGCCCGTTTGCGATGGAGCATCCTCTACGGCGCCGGCTTCGAGGCCACGCGCATCGACCTGGCGCTGCTCGCGCGTCGGGATCGGCGGCTTCCTCGCCGCCGGCACCTTCTGCCAGGCGCTGCTCGCGCGCAGCCAGGGCGGCCGGGCCGCGGCGCTGCTGGACCGTCGCGCGCGGTGACCTTCGTCGTTGCTCGAGCTGACCCTGAGCGGCTACCGAGTTCCACCGCGTGAGCGTGGCGTTCGCGGTCGCCAGCACGCTCATCGCGGTCCTGCTGATGGCGGCGGTCTGGAGGGACCGCGCATGAGTGTCGCCCGGCTCGCAGCGAGCGAGACGAGCGCCCGACGATCCTCCATGTCGTCGGAGCGCGCCCCAACTTCGTGAAGATGGCGCCGGTCGTCGAGGCGCTCGACGCGCAGCGCGGCCGTTCGACCAGTACGTCGTCCACACCGGGCAGCACTACGACGCCCGCATGTCCGAGGACGTGCTGGCCGATCTCGACTTCCCCGCGCCCGACCGCTTCCTCGGCGTCGGGTCGGGCCCGCACGGCGAGCAGACGGCGAAGGTCCTCGCGGGCTTCGAGCAGGTCCTCTTCGAGGTGCAGCCGCGCGCGGTCGTGGTGGCCGGCGACGTCAACTCGACGCTCGCGTGCGCCCTCGCCGCGTCGAAGCTCGGCATCCCGGTCGCTCACCTCGAGGCGGGGCTCCGCTCGGGCGACTGGACGATGCCGGAGGAGATCAACCGCGTCCTCACCGACCGGCTCTCCGAGGTGCTCCTCACGCACAGCCCGGAGGCGCTCGACAACCTGCTCGCCGAGGGCATCGACCCCGAGCGGGTCCACTACGTCGGCAACACCATGATCGACTCGCTGCGGCGCTGCGAGAAGCGCGCGCGCCGGCGTGCCGTCTTCGCGGACTTCGACCTCGAGGCGAACGAGTACGTGCTCGTGACCTTCCACCGTCCCGGCAACGTCGACGACCCGCTGCGGCTCGACCAGATCGTGATCGCCCTGATCGCGCTCGCCGCGCACTGCCCGGTCGTGTTCCCGATGCACCCGCGCACCCGCGCAAGGCTCGAGGGCAACGACAGCCTCAAGGCGCTCGAGGCGGCCGGGCGTCCGCTGCATCGACCCGGTCGGGCTACCTCGACTTCCTCTCCCTGCAGGCCGGCGCGGGGGCGATCGTGACCGACTCGGGCGGCATCCAGGAGGAGGCGTCGGCCCTCGGCGTGAGCTGCTTCACCTTCCGGCCCAACACCGAGCGGCCGGTGACCCTGACGCACGGGACGAACACGCTGCTCGGCGAGGACCCGATGGAGATCACCCATGTCCGGCCCTCGCGCATGCGAGCCCACGCCGTGCGCCATCCCGCTCTGGGACGGCCACGCCGCCGAGCGCGTCGCCGACGTGCTGGTCGAGCGCTACGCGGGGGACCGGATCGCGGAGGAGGCGCGGCTGTGAGCGTTCGACGGCGCGGCCGGTGTTGATCGTCTGCTCGTCCGGCGGGCACCTGCTGCAGATGCTCGAGCTGCGCGAGGCGTGGGCTTCGTTCGAGCGGGTGTGGGTGACCTTTGACAAGTCGGATGCGCGCTCGCTGTTGCGCGGACGAGCGCGTGGTGCACGCGCTACGGCCCGACGAACCGCAACATCCCGAACCTGCTCCGCAACCTGCGGCTCGCGGCTCGGCGTGCTGCGCCGCGAGCGGCCCTCGGCGATCCTGACGACGGGCGCCGGCGTCGCGGTGCCGTTCGCGTGGATGGGCAGGCTGCTCGGCATCCCGACCGTCTACGTCGAGAGCGTCACCCGGATCGAGGGGCTGTCGCTGAGCGCCCGGCTGATCGCGCCGGTCGCCACGCGGCATGTACGCGCAGTGGCCGGAGCTGGCCGAGCGCGTCCTCGGGCCGGATCCACTTCGAAGGCAACCTCTTCGCGGGCCGATGATCGTCGTCACCGTCGGCACCAACGAGCAGCCCTTCGACCGCCTCGTGCGACGCGGCCGCCGAGCTCGGCGACCGAGGAGCCGCTGCTCGTCCAGCACGGCACGTCCGCGGTGCCGGCCGGGCCGCGGCGAGTGGGTCGACTACCTGTCCTTCGACGAGCTGGCCGCGAACGCGCGCAGGCGCGCGCGTGTTCGTCTGCCACGCGGGGGTCGGCTCGATCGTGCTGGCGCGGCGGCTGCGGCCAGCGCCCGGTCGTCGTGCCGCGCCGCGCGGCAGCTCGGAGAGCACGTCGACGACCATCAGCTCACGCTCGCGCGGCGGCTCGCCAGAGCGGGATCGTCACGCTCGTCGAGGACGAGACGCAACTTGGCGCGGTGCTGGCCGGGCCGGACGTCGCCCTTGCGGGGGAGCCGGCCAGGCTGTCGGGAGCCGGTCAGCTGACCAGCGAGGTCCGCGAGGTGCTTGCGGGCCTGGGCGCCGCCCCGTTCAGCGGACGCGCAGCCTGAAGACCTGCGGGGCGGACTTCCTGCCCGCCTTGGTCCTCGCCACCGCCACGATGCGGTAGCGGCCGCGGCGGAGGCCGCGCGAGCGAATGGCGATCTTGCGCTGCGCCCGGACCGTCACGAGCTTGCGCCTCACGAGCTTGGGACCCTTCTTGCCTCGGCGCAGGCGGTACAGCGCGCACTGCGACCGTGGAGGGCGTGCTCACGGCGAGGCGAAGGCGGGTGACCTTGGGGCAGCGCTTGCGGCGCTTGCAGATGACGTGCCGGCTCAGGGTTGCGGAGCGGATGAGGGGTCTGCGCAGCCCGGGAGTTGGGCCGCGCCGAGGCTGAGCGCCGCTGCCGGTGTTGCCGCCGGCTCCGCCGCCTCCAGCAGTGGGTGGCCGCGCGCCGTACTCGTGGGCGCCGGCGTCCGGGCGAGAGTCGCGCTGGAGGCCGTCGCGGTCGAGTGGCTGGGAAGTCGTTCGGATCGCCCGCGTTGATGGCCGGCGAGCCCGGCTTGAGGTGGAAGTCGTTGGCACCGGGATTGATCCACCCGAGGGCGGCGGTTGTGGTCGGGTTGCTGGAGGCGGGGCTGACCTGCTTGTCGGTCGAGCCGCACTTCTTGCCGACGTTGTAGCTGTAGGTGATCCCGGGCGTGCAGTCTCCAGTCGCCGAGGTTGCCGACCCAGCGCGTGCCGCCTGATCCGCTCGCCGGGGAGACGTATCGCGGTCTGCTCGAAGGTGTTGTTGCGGACCACCCAGCCGTTCACCGGATCCGAGCGGACCATTCGGTCCGAGCCCACCGACGTAGAGGCTGTAGTAATGCCAGCCGCCGTTTTCGTCCTTCTCGGAGTGCGCGAACACGTTGTTCTCGATCGTGATGTTGCCGTAGGCCGGCGGCAGCGGAGTCCACCACGACCCGTAGGTGAAGAACAGGTCCATCACCGCGCAGTCGCGGAAGGTCGAGTTGCGGATCGTGAAGCCCGGCACGCCGATCGCGTACACGCACTCCATGTGGGTGCCGGAGGTTCTGTAAATCGCGTCGTGGAAGACGACGTTGTCGACGGTGTGACCCGCCCCGGACACCAGCAGCGCCTTCTCGTCCACCACGTTGCCGACCGCGGCGTTCTTGAACGTCGTGCCGCTGCCGTGAATCTCGAGAGCGGCCCAATTGGTCTTCACCCCGCCGGCATCGACTTCGATTCCGTCGTAGGTGACGTTGCTGGCGTCGCTGATCAGCTGGCGAACCTTGACTCCGGGCCCGCCCTGGAATACGAGGGCCTTGGTGCCGGATGGCACGGTTTGCGGGGCATACGTGCCTGCGGCGACGCTGACGACGTCTCCTGCGGCGCTCTGCGAGTACGCGAATCCGAGTGACCCGCAGGGCGCGCTCAGGCAGTTGCCGGTATCGGCCCCGCCCGGGGCCACAAGGCGAGTCGCCCCGAGAGCAGGCGTCGCTGTACCCGCCAGGACGCCGAAGATCGCGCAAGCAATGAGCGCAGTGCGTGCGCGCGAGACTGATCCGCTGCTTTGTCGAAGCACGATTTTGGACTGCCCCCGTGTCGTATCCGCGGCACTCGCGACGAGCCGTCGAGAGTGGACGCGATGTCTCATCGGCTGTGGCCGAGATGCAGGTGGTTCCCCGAGGGAGCGTTACCCCTCGCACCAGCAAGAGAAACACGCTACCTGAATCGTCGGCGGCAGGAGTGCCCTGGAGGGCCGGGCGGGGCTTTCCTAGGATTCGGCCGCCGCGGCCGGCGCGGCAAGAGGGGCGCTGCGCTTCGCGCGCCGCCGGAGCACGCCGCGCACCTCGTCGGCCAGCTCGGGCACGCGCCAGGCGCAGAGTGGCGATGTAGACGAGCGCACCGACGGCGATGCAGACGACCAGCCGGCGGCGACGTCGAGCCCGGCGTCGACGAGCGCCAGACGCACGCCGAGCACGACGACGCACATGCCGAGTGCGGCCTGGAAGACGCCGCTGATACTGCGGAAGAAGACCATCGGCGACACGCCGAGCGCGCGCGCGGCGAGCACCGTCTGGATCGGCTCGACGAGCGTCGTCGAGATCGCGTACGCGACGGCGACGCCGACGACGCCCCATTGCAGGCCGACCGCGAACGCGATCAGGTGGCAGGCCGTGAGGACGAGCGAGAAGCGGAAGATCGTCCGCGCGCGGTCGCGCGCCATCAGGATGTCCACGCTGAGGCTCTGGAGCGCCTGGACGATCCCGACCCACGCGAGGATCTGGACCACCGGGACCGCTTCCTTCCACTGGTCGCCGAGCACGAGTGGCACGAAGTCCGGCGCGACGACCACGAGACCGGCGAGCGCGGGACCGAGAGGCCGGCGAGAATCCGCGACACGCGCGCCCAGGTGGCGGCGATCCGCTCGGGCTCGTCCTGGATGCGCGAGAAGGCGGGCGACAACACGCGCTGCAGCGGGCCCGCCGATCTTGCTGGCCGGGACGAGGATCGTGTTGTAGGCGACGGCGTAGATCGCCGAGCGACGCCGTGCCGAGGAAGCGGCCGATCAGGAAGCGGTCGCCGTTGATCTGGAGGTAGTAGAGCAGCCGGTGGCCGAGCATGTAGATGCTGAAGCCGCCGAGATCGCGCAGGCTCGGCCAGAGAAAGCGAACCGCGGTCGCCAGGGCGAGCGCAACCAGACGAGCGCGGTCGTGACGACCGACGCCGCCGAGATACTGGACGATGATCGCCCAGGCGCCGCCGCCAGCTGGCCGCGATCGCGACGCCGCCGCGCCGCCCGCGATGGCGCCGAGCATCGGCAGCAGCTCCACCGGCGCCGAAGTCCATGTCGCGCAGCATCAGCGACTGCTGCGGGGCGCCGCAGCGCGTCACCACGAAGCTGAGCGAGAGCACCACCAGCAGCGGCTTGGCCTCCGGCTCGCCGTAGAGCGCCGGCGATCGGGCCGGAGAGCGCGACGCCGAGGACCGTGAACAAGACGCCGCTCGCCGACCGTGACCCAGAACGCGGTGTCGCGGTCGACCGCGGTGAGCTTCTTGCGCTGGATCAGCGCGGCGCCGAGCGCCAGGTCCGAGAAGACCAGCACGAGGCTCGCGAAGACGAGCGCGAGCGCGGCCAGGCCGTACTCCTCGGGGGTCAGCAGGCGCGCGATGACGATCGCCGCGACAGCGCGCGTGAGCTGGAGCCCGACCTGCGACGCGCCGACCCAGACGAGGCCGCCGAGCACGCGTGAGCGGAGGTCCGGGAGGCCTGGCGTGAGTCAGCCGACATCGCTCCGCAGACTAAGGCCGGGCGGAGGCGTCTCCGGCCTGGACGGTTGGGTAGGCTCACGCCGCCGCGCGCGCGTCTACGGTGACGCCATGTGCGGCATCGCAGGCGCGTTCCGGCTCGACGGCGCCGGCGCTCCGGCCCTCCCGGAGCACGTCCTGCGCCCGATGACCGACGTGATGGCCTACCGCGGGCCGGACGACGCCGGCTACGTGTCCGGGCGACGGCTGCTCGCTCGGCGCGCGGCGGCTCTCGATCATCGACGTCGAGGGCGGCCACCAGCCGTTCGCCGACGAGCGCGGCCGCGTCTGGGCCGCCCAGAACGGCGAGATCTACAACCACGTCGCGCTCCGCGAGGAGCTCGAGGCGCGCGGCCACGTCCTGCGCAGCCGCTGCGACACCGAGGTGCTCCCGCACCTCTACGAGGAGCACGGCCCGGAGCTCGCCGAGCGCCTGCGCGGGATGTTCGCCGTCGCGGTCTGGGACCAGGCCGAGCGCCGCGGCGTGCTGATCCGCGACCGGCTCGGGCATCAAGCCGCTCTACTACGCGATCGCCGGCGACGTGCGTCGTCTTCGGCTCCGAGCTCAAGTGCGTGCTCGCGAGCGGCCTCGTGAGCGACGAGCTCGACCCCGAGGCGATCGCCGCCTACCTGACGCTCGGCTACGTGCCCGGGCCGATGACCCCGCTGCGCCAGGTGCGCAAGCTCGGGCCCGGCGAGCGCCTCGTCGTGCGAGGACGGCGCGCGCCACGGCTCGAGCGCTGGTGGCAGCTACCCCGCGCCCGAGCCCGACCCGACGCCCGCGCTCGGCGGAGGAGTGGGCCGAGATCGTGCTCGACAAGCTCGACGAGTCGGTGCGGCTGCGCCTGATGAGCGACGTGCCGCTCGGCGCGATGCTCAGCGGCGGCCTCGACTCGAGCCTGATCGTCGCGCTGATGGCGCGCCACATGAGCGAGCCGGTCAAGACGTTCTCGGTCGGCTTCGCGGGCGAGGACTCGGAGCTCCCCGACGCCGCGCCGCGTCGCCGACGGCGTGCGGCGCCGACCACCACGAGCTCGAGGTCGAGCTGCGCAGCCGAGCCGCGAGGACCTCGAGCACGCCTGATCTGGCACCTCGACGAGCCGCTCGCCGACCTCTCGTCGCTCGGCTTCCTGCCGCTCTGCGAGCTGGCGCGCGCAGCAGGTGACCGTCGCGCTGACCGGTCAGGGCGCCGACGAGCTGTTCGGCGGCTACCGCAAGCACCGCGTGGCCTCGCTGGCCGAGCGCTGGGGCCGGGTCCCCGGCGCCGCTGCGTGCGGCGCGGCCGCCGGCGCTGCGCCGCGGCCCCGGCCGCGCCGGCCGGCTGGTCGACGCGCTCCAGGCCAGCGACCCCGTCGCGCGCCTGCTCGCGTCGAGCGGCTTCGTGCACGCCGACCTGCGCGCCGACCTGTTCGGCGGCGCGCTGGCCGAGCACGCCGGCGCCGCCGAGGCCGTGCTGCGCGGCCGCCTGGCCGGCGCGCCGGGCGCGCGCACCGCTCGAGGCCGCGCTCTACCTGGACGCCCGGCTCGGCCTCGTGGACGACATGCTCACCTACTTCGACCGCGCCTCGATGGCCTGCTCGCTCGAGGTGCGCGTGCCGTTCCTCGACCACGAGCTCGTCGAGCTGTGCGCGCGCATCCCGGCCGCGCACAAGGTGCGCCGGCTGCAGGGCAAGCACGTGCTGCGCCTGGCCGCCCGCGGGCACGTGCCCGACTTCGTGCTCGACGAAGCGCAAGCGCGGCTTCTTCAACGAGGCGGTCGGCAGCTGGGTCGGCGCCGACGGCGGCGCGCTCGTCGACGAGCTGCTGCTCGCGCCCGACCCCGCCTACGCAGCCGGTGCTCGACCGCGAGCACCGTCGAGCGCGCCGTCGCCGAGTGGCGCGGCGGGCCGCGCCGGCAACGCGAACCTGCTGCTGGCGCTGGTGATGCTCGAGCTCTGGCTGGGCGAGTACCTGCCCGCGCGCGACGCGCCGGCGACCCGGCGCGGGTCGCCGCGTGAGCCGCTGCGCTACGCGGTCGTCACGCCCGCGCGCAACGAGGAGCACAACCTGCGGCCGCCTCGGCGCCGCGCTGGCCGCACAGACGCTGCCGCCGACGCGAGTGGGTCGTGGTCGACGACGGCTCGACCGACGCGCACGCCCGCAGATGCTCGCCGAGCTCGCGGCGCGCGCACGCCTGGGTGCGCCCGCTGCGCGCGGCCCGCGGCCGACCGCGACGAGCCGCTCGCCGACGGCCGCCGCAAGGCGCGCGACCTGGACGGCTTCCTGCTCGGCGCCCGCTCGCTCGCCGAGCCCGTCGACGTGGTCGTCAAGGTCGACGCCGACATCGACTTCGACGCCGACTTCTTCGAGCGCCTGATCGGGCGCTTCGCCGCCGACGAGACGCTCGGGATCGCCAGCGGCACCTGCTACGAGCAGGAGGACGGCGCAGTGGGTGCGGCGGACGAAGGCCGAGAGCACGCGTGTGGGGCGCGACCCGCGCCTACCGCGTGCGACTGCCTCGCCGGACGTGATGGCGCTCGAGCCCTGCATGGGCTGGGACGGGCTCGACGAGATCCGCGTCCAGCTGCGCGGCATGCGCACGCAGACCTTCGTCGACCTGCCGTTCCGCCACCACCGGCCGGAGGGCGGCCGCGAGCTCACCTCGCTGCACCAGGGCGAGGCGCTCGGCCGCGCCTCCTGGTACATGGGCTACCGGCCGACCTACCTGGCCCTGCGCGCGCTCTACCGCGCCGCGCCAGCGAGCCGGCGGCGCTGGCGATGCTGTGGGGCTACGCCGCGCGCCGCGGCCCGGCGCGCGCCGCGCTGCCCAGACGAGCGGCTGGTGCGCGAGCTGCGCGAGCGCCAGCGGCTCGGCAGCGCCCTGCGCCGCGGCGCTCCCGTCTCCTGAGCGGAAGGCTCGCGTTACGAGACCCAAGCGTTAGCCGCTGCCCTCGTCCCCGCTAACGCTAACTCCCGAGGACTGTGCGTTGGTCTAGGGCCCGCAACCGGGTCTGACCTAGGCTCGAGGAGTGGATCTATCACGTCATGCCGCCGTCCTGTGGCGCTTCCGCGTCGTCGCGGCCGCCGGGCTTGCGCTCGGCATCGTCCTCGCCATTCTGGCGTCCTACCAGCCGACGTTGACGGCGGCCCGGGGCTTAAGCCGCGAGGCGCCGAGACGTGGCAAGCGAAGTCGTCGATCCTCGTCACGCAGCCCGGCTTCCCCGGAAGGGCGCGTCACGCTGCCGACCGGCGATCGGCGACGGCGTGACACGGCCGACGGCCAGACCCGCGGTCGAGCCCGCCGCCCCCGAGGGACCAGGTCGAGTTCGCCGACCCGGCGCGCCTCTAGCGGGCTCGCCGACCTCTACTCGAAGTTCCTCATGAGCGACGAGGTGCTGGACGCGTGCCGGGACGTCCGACGTCCGCCGAGATCCAGGCCAGTCCGTTCCCGTCGAGCCAGGGCGGCCTGGTCCTGCCGGTCATCCAGCTCACGTCCACCGCGCCGGAGCAGCGAGGCCGCAGCGACGACTCAACACCGAGGTCTTCGATAGCCTCCGCGGCGTTCTCGCGGAGCAGCAGAAGGCCAACGAGATCGGCAGAGGCAAGCGCGTCGAGGTCAGGTTCATCGACGCCCCGGCGGCCGCTGCTCGCCGCGGGCCGCAAGCGCACCGCGTCGATCCTCGCCTTCGTGCTCTGCCTCGCTCGGCACGCGTCGCCGTCACCCACCTCCTGGCGCGGATTCGCGACCGCCGCGAGGCCGAGGACGTGTCGCGTCGCTCGAGCCCTGGGATGACGAAGACGCCGGACGACGCACCGCAGGCGCCCGTCGGCGTCGGCGAGCGTGACGGCGGCTTGCGGCTCGACCGGTGACCGAGCCGCGCGGCCGCGGTTCGCGGCCCCCCGGTCGCGCCGCGGGCCGAGCGAGGTCGCGGAGCGGCGCGCTGTGGCTGATCGTCGCGCTGGCCATCCTCGCGGCCGCTCGCGGCCTCGACGCGCGGGATCCAGCCGGCGTTCGTGCTGGCGCTGTTCGTGCTGCCGCTCGTCCTGGTCGCGGGTCAGCGCGTCCTGCTCGCGTGGCAGACGCTGCTCGGCCTGATCCTGGCGGTGATCCTCTTCATCCCGATCCGGCGATACACGATCGGCGGCGGCCTGCCGATCGAGCTCGAGCCCTACCGGGTCGCTGATCGCCATCGTGCTCGGATGCTGGTTCTGCGCGCTTGCCGCGGACCCGAAGGTGAGGTGGCGCTCGACCGGCTTCGCGGCGCCGATCGTCACGCTCGCTGGTCGCGATCCTGCGCTCGCTGGTGCTCAACCTCCCCCGGGTGAACGCGGTGAGCGCGTACGTCGTCAAGCAGCTGACGTTCTTCGTGAGCTACCTGCTCATCGTCTACTTCGTGACGAGCGTGATCCGGCCCGCGGCGCGCAGCTCGACCGAATGTTGAAGCTGCTCGTCGGCGGCGGGGCGGTGGTCGCGTGCTTCGCCCTCTACGAATGGCGAACCGGCATCAACCTCTTCAACGATCTGGAGCTCAGTCGTGCCGTTCCTGCACTATCAAGACGTAGGCGCGCGACGTCGAGCGCGGGACCGGCGTCCGAGCCTGGGCGTTCGGCGCAGCACTCGATCGCCCTCGGGGCCGGCCTCGTGATGCTGCTGCCGCTCGCCGTCTACCTCTATCAAGCGCACCGGCCGACGTCATCTGGCTTGTCTTCGGGTCGCTGCTGACGCTCGGCGACGCTCTCAACGGGGTCGCGGACAGCCGCGGTGATGCTGATAGTGATCCTGGTCTGCATTTCTCTGGCTCAAGCGCGCCGAGGCCGTGAGGATGCTGCCCTACGTGCTCGTCGATGTCGATCGTCGATCCAAGGTGTGATGCCGGGGACGCTGGGCACGTTCAAGGGGATCCTCAAACCGACCTACGTCATTCAAGGAGCAGTCGAAGACGGAGGGCACCGGCGCCGGCCGGCTCGCCGACCTCGGCCCGAGCCTCAGCGAGTGGTCCAGCAAGCCCTTGTTCGGCCAGGGCTTCGGCACTCGAGTCGTCGACGAGGACGCCGGGGTGCTCGGCTCGCAGCAGATCCTCGACAACCAGTGGCTGGGCACGCTGCTGGAGATCGGCGCGGTCGGGGCTTCTCGGCTTCCTCTGGCTCTTCGGACGGGCGATCCGGACGGCTCGCGCGCACGCGCCCGATTCGAGTCCTGGAGCCGACGGATGGCTTGCGACATGCCTGGCGGCGTCGCTTGCTGCCTTCACCGTCGGCATGTTCACGTTCGACGCGTTCGCGTTCATCCAGGTCACGTTCTTCGCATTCATCCTCCTCGGGTTCGCCGCCGTGGTCACCCGCAGCGACCGGCAGTCTCGGGATCACGAGCTGCTCCCGGTGCCCACCGGGTCGCCCTCCTGAATCCACCCCGGATCGCCTGTCGCTCGAAGGGCTCCTGGGGATCGTCCGGGCCGAGCCGGAGGGTGTCGACTAGCTCGGACTAACCCCAAGTGTCTGCGACAACCGCGGGTGGGTTGACGATGTCTTGAAGTGGGACGCCCCGGCAGCTGCCGG
>CAWBHC010000004.1:0-239794 GCA_963788595.1 uncultured Thermoleophilaceae bacterium | reverse complement strand
GGCTGTTGCTTCGGCGGTGACGGACATGACGGCGCTCCTCGGTTTGCTGACGGCGGGAAGCCTCGCCCTCGTCAGCGCGTCGCGCCCGTGATCACCCTGGTCCCCTCCCTGGTCTGCCGGGGCGGGAGGGTGAACGCCTCACGACCGCGCGCCCGCTCCGGACTCGATGCAGCAGCGCCGTCCGGGCGATCCGGCTCGTCGCAAACAGTGCTGCTCTCTCGCCCAGCGACGTGCAGACGAGCGTCACACGGACCGACGCGCGCGAGCGCTACGCGCCGGGCGCTCGGTACCCGACTTGCTGGGCCTTCCGCAGGGCATCCATCGTCTCGTCGACGGTCAGGAGCACTGTCGTTTCGAGCGAGCTGAGCGCACCGCCGGCAGTAATCGCCAGCGCAACCGCAGCCATGGACGCGTTGTCGGGAGCCTCCCAAAGGGTGTAGGCGTCGTGTTCGCCGAAGGCGTACCAGAACCCGTGGAGCTTCCCACCGACCGACTCGATGTACGACTGAGCGGCCTTCCGGCGGTCCTCTGGGTTGCCGATCAGCCTGGCCCACGTCTCCGGCGTGTAGCTGAACCTCGTTAGATAGAGCGGCATCGTCCCTCCCTCTCGATGTGCCGACCCGCGCGGTCCCGGTACGTGTCGCAGTATGACCCGCCGGGGAAGCCATCCCATCGCAGCACCTGACTGACGCTCCGCGCCGGGGTCGTTGCCGACGCGTCGCGCGATGGCCTTCCGCTTTCACCTGATAGCGGCACTCTTCTCCGTCGGCTACTCCAGACCCTCGCAATTCAGCCGCGAATACCGTCGCGTGTTCGGCACCACCCTCAGCCACACCGCCACTACCACCTCGCCACCACGACCGACCGACGCCGCTGTCCTTCGTGCCGTGTAGATCGACGCGGTCGCGACGTTGGGCGGGCTGGCGGACGGACTGTGACGGGAAGGGGATGGCCTCACCCGAGGCGACCGTCAGCTCGGCCGGCACGCGTCCGGTAGACCAGCTGGACAGGTCGTCCGGAGGTCCCGCCTAGAGCGTCAACTCGCTCAGTACGCCGACGAGCTTCCGGGCCGCGACGCCGCCAGGGTCCTTCTCCGGGTTGAAGCACGTGACATCCATTCCACGGCAGCCGGGGTGACGCACGAGCGGCGTCAGCACCGCGCACAGCGTCGGCCAGTCGAGCCCGCCCGGTGACAGGTAGTCGGTAGCGGGGAAGACGAGCTCGTCGAGCACGTCGAGGTCGAGGTGCACCCAGAACCCGTCGGCGTGTTCCCGCGCGACCCGGCTCGCCGTCTCGGCGCCGAGCTGCGCCGGCGCACCAGTGACCACGGCCGAAGCGTCGAGGTACGTCATCCCCGGGAAGTCGTCGGGCAAGAGCGACTTCAGCCCGCGGGCCTCGGCCTCGTCGCGCGGTCCGAGCAGCGTCACGTCCGGCGGCGCCAGCAGCGCCGCAGGCCCGGCCGCCTCGGCCCAGGCGGGCGGCCCGGCGCCGAGGAGCACCGCGAGCGGCATGTCGGCCGCCTCGCCGGTCGGGGACGTGCGACCGTCGTAGAGGTCGACGTGGCCATCCAGATAGACGAGGCCGACGTCCTCGCCGTCGGCGCGGAGCCCTCCCATCACGCCCGGTAGCAGCGTGCAGCAGCCCCCGGCAACGAGCAATGGGTGCGCTCCGTCAGCGGCCGCTGCGACCAGCCGGCGCAGTTCGCGGCTGACCGAGAAGACCTCGCCGGCGGCCACCAGGCCCGAGGCCGGATCGCGTTCGGCTGTCCTCAGCCGCGTCTGGGCGTCGCCGGCGTCCTCCAGGCTCGCCCGCGCGACGAGGCCGCCGGCCCGAAGCGCGCCGGGGGCCAACTCGGTCCCTCCCTCGAGGGCTACGCAGTCGATCGGGACACCGAGAAGGCGCCATGCACGTGTTCGAGCAGCCATAACCGATAAACAGTCTACGCAGGTTACCAACCGCTGCCACCGGGCTGCCACCGGCGGGGCGGGAGCCGGCCGCCGGGCTGCACGAGGACGGTCTGGCCGACACCGCCGACGGCGGGGCGCACGTGACCCGCGAGCGGCGGCTGGGGATCATGCGCACCCGCGCGTGAGGACTCGCGGCGCGCTCGCCCTCGTTGCCTCAGTCGTCCTCGCGTGATCGCGGTGTCTGTAAGGCGGAAGCCCACATAGGGAGCGGGCTTCCGGGAAAGCGGCTGATCGGATTCGAACCCACGACCTTCTGCATGGCAAGCAGTAGCTCCGCAACGGAGATCGCCCCGAAATACCTGCAAATCAGCCGATATCACGGTGCCTCACCTCGGATGGGGCTTCCGAGAATTGCGCCGAAATGCCGGGGGTTTAGACAAGGAACGGACAATGAGAAACGAGCTCGGGACCCGGTTGCGCGTGGGCTCATAACCCGAAGGTCGCGGGTTCGAATCCCGCCCCGCTACTCACGAAGCCCGCGCTAACGCGGGGGTTCGGCCTTTGGGAGCCGTCCGCCTCCGCGCTCACGGGGCCCAATCAGGGCCCAATTTGTCGGGCGGATAGCCAGCCAAGAGGGGTCTGCGGCGCGAGGGCGGGCCGTCACGCCGGAGGCCAGCGGGTGGATCCGTTCGTTCGCGCTGGTGGACCCGTGGTGGACCCGCCGGAGGGCGCTCCGCACGGATGCGGCTTGCCGAAGCGCGCCCGCGGCGTCGCTTCGGTTGAGCCCGCCGCACAGCAGCCGATGAAGCCGCGGTGGCTCTCGGGGCGGTGCACCGGGACCTCGCCTCGACAGCGGCAAACACGTGCTATTCACACTACGTGGGTCGCAATCTCGCGGCGGCGCCGTCGCCTTCCGCCAGGCAGGCGGCGAAGTGCGTCTCGAGGTCTCCGGGGGTGATGGCGCCGCCCGCGCCGATCGCGACGATCCGCGTCCGCGGGGCCTGTCCGTCCCAGCCGCCGTCGAAGGAGATGTCCACCCGTTTTCCCACCACCTGCAGCACCGCGCGGCGCTCAGGCGCCTCGGAGGTGGCCACGACGCCCTTGGCCCGGTAGATGTCCGCAGGCAGCTTCGCCGCCGCGTTGCGGAGATTGTCTAGGGAGAGCGGTCGGTCGGTTTCGTAGCTCCACGATTCGAACCGATGGTCATGACCGGCGTGATCTGCGTGGCCGCAGCCGGGATCGGTGCATCCCGGGGAGTGGGCGCCTCGATCGGGCTCGCGGTGGCCGGGCTGGAACCTTCCGACGCCGAGCAGAACCTCGAGTGGGACGTCGCATCTGTTGGCCGCGAGCAGCCTGTAGCGGTGCAGGTAGTCGTCTAGCCAGGCTCTGATCCTTTCGATCTGCTCTGGGCCGACGAGGTCGGTCTTGTTGAGGATCAGCATGTCGGCCGTGGCGACCTGCCAGATCTTCAACTCCATCTGCTCGGGAGCCGCGAAGACCTGCTCGGCATCGACGACGCAGATGATGCTGTCGAGGCGGACCCGGTCTATCAGCGAGGGATCGTCGGCGAAGGTGAGCGCGATGCCGGTCGGCTCGGCCACTCCGCTCGCCTCCAGCAGGATGTACTCGGGCCGCTCGGGCCGCTCGATGACCTGGATCACGGCCTCGGAGAGGTCGTCGCGGATCGAGCAGCAGACGCAGCCGTTGGCAAGGCTGATCACGTCACTCTCGACATCGACGACGAGATCGGCGTCGATGTTGATCGAGCCGAAGTCGTTGACCAGGACGCCGACCTTCATCCCGTGGTCGCCGTTGAGGATGCGGTTCAGCAGGGTCGTCTTGCCGGCGCCGAGGAACCCGGTGAGCACCGTCACCGGGGTCCGCTCGGCTCCGCTGGAATTGCCGTCGTGACCGGAGCTCATCCCGCCCCCCTAGTCGCGGCCGAGCGCGCTCTTGATCCTGCCGCCCACCTTGTGGGCGACCATCTTCGGGATCTCGATCTTGAACCCCCTCGGGAAGACCCGCACGAGGTCGCGGTTGACATCCTCCGGGTAGTAGAGGTCCGGATCGATCTCTTTCTCGCGGACGAACTCCTCCTGCACGTCGGTGACGTTGTGCACGGGGTCGGGGAAGTCGACGCTGAGGTGCGTGGGGCCGAGGTCGAAGAGCTCCTTGGCCTCGGACTTGCTCGGCCGTGCCGGGCTGGCCGCTTCGGAGAGCGCCGCGTTCCGTGTCCAGATCGCGTCCTTGGTGACGTTGACGACGACGCCGTCGGGAGCGCCGAACGCGAACAGGCCGTCCCAGTGGACCCGGACGCCGGCCAGGATCTCGGCGAGCAGGTCGTAGTCGAAACCGGTGTGAGTGACCATGCCGATGCGCGGGATTGACCTGTTTGATCATGTAGCCGGCCGCGTAGTGGTCGGTGTGCGACCCTGTCGATCGTCAGGTTGTAGATCTGCTCGGGGACGCCCGATCTTCAGCTGCTGCAGGCTCGCCAAGGTCCGGCTGCAGTTCGGTGACGAAGACGTCCACGCCCTTCGCGATCTCCGCGGTGAGGTTGTCCGGGCGACCGTCGCCGGTCCACACGAACGACAGGCCGTTCCAGTCCAGCCGGTAGGCGGAGGCCCCGTCCATGTTGTGGGAGCGTCGCCAGTGCCGAACCGTGACGCCGTCCTGCGTCGTAGCAGATGCCGTCGTCGTCCTCGAAGTCGAACTCGTTGACCTCGACCTCGTAGCCGTCGCCGACCGGCAGGAGTGGAACGCGTCGGTGTGCCAGTGGGTCATCTTCTTCATGCCCGTCGACCATGTGCCGCGATGCCGTCGTCGGGCTCGCGGCCCGATGGGCCGTGGACCCGCAGCGGCTTCCACCGGCCGGCCCACGGGGCGAAGCCGTACAGGTAGGGCAGCTCGCCGTAGTGGTCGACGTGCAGGTGGCGTGATGAAGATGTCGTTGATCTCTGCAACGGGACCTGCATCGCGATGATGTTGCGCAGGCACCCGGGACCGAAGTCGAAGAAGAAGCGGCTCGCCGTTGCCGAACTCGACCATGATGCAGGTGGCGGCCTGGTCTCGCCGCGGCGGGAACGGGCAGCGTGCCGACGAACGTGATCCGCATCTCGTCCTCGCCCGAGCTCCTCCGACGTCGGGTAGAAGGTCGCCCCGCTCCCCACGCTCTCGGTCGGCTTGTAGTACGGGGGCATGGTGATCCCGCCTCCACCAACCCCTCCGTAGGGGTTCATCGCCGGGATCGATCCGTTGCCGTCTGACATGACTTCCTCCTTGCGGGTTCGTTTGGCACAGGATGTGGCTCCTTGAGGGACTCGAGCCGCGCTCTCAGCTCCGCGACCTCCCGGCGTAGCTCGGCGACCTTGTGGCGCTGGTCGACCAGGTCGGCGGCGAGGCTGCGCAGCGCGTAGCCGAGTCGCTCGGCACGAAACTCCCGCTCGGTCCTCCGCAGGTTGGGAGCGTCGCTGGGAGTCATGGGGAGCAGGTTCATCGGCGCGGAGGGCATGGTCCGCTCACGGCGGCGTCTTCACGGCTGAGCCGTTCCTTCTCGGTGAGCTCCATCAGGTCCATTCGGGCCGCCTTGCTGGTGACGTCGGCGGTTTCTGGGGGCGGCCGCGGGCGATTCGCGCCAGCTCGGCTACGCCGGCCCAGACGCCTTCGGGCGCTATGGCTGAGGGCGAGGCGCCCGGGTGCTTACGGGCGATGCGCACGCGCAGGACTCCTGGCCGAATGCGAAACCGCAGTGGCGGGGCGAGCTTGAGTGCCTCGCCGTCGATGCCGGCGGGGACGGCGCGATCGGCGTCGACCTCGAACCCGGGCGCCGACCACTCGCGCAAGGGTCGCTGCAAGGAACGGCCGCTCCCGCCGCGCCCGGAAGGCTCGCCGAGCACCGTGATGCCGAGCATGCCGTCGTCGATCCTCGGCCGCGTGCCTGAGCCGACGGCGCGGCCGAGCCGGTAGCGGTTGTTGGAGACGAGCACCATGGCCCCCGAGCGGTGTTCGTGCCGGCCGGGGCCGGTCCAACGCATGTCGAGGCCTCCGCCATCCGGGCCGAGCACGTCCGGCACGGTGTCGAGCAGCGTGTGCAGCTTCGCGTCGCGATACCCCTCTCGCTGCACCGCCTCGGCATAGAGGCCGAGGGAGACGTTGTTGACGAACACCCGCCCGTTGACCTCAGCCAGGTCCACGATGCGCTCGCCGCCGTCGACGAACGCGTCGAGGGCGCCGACGACGTCCTCGCGGTCTACGCCCAGGTCGAGCGCGAAGTGGTTGCGCGTGCCCGCCGGCACGCAGGCGTAGGGCAGGTGGAGCTCGGCGGCGATCGCCGCGACGACGGCTTGGGAGCCGTCGCCGCCGGCCATCGCGAGCCCGTCGGCTCCGCCGGCGACCGCCTCGCGAACGAGCCCCTCGAGATCCCACGGCGGGCCGAGCTCGATCGGCTCGATCCCGCGCGCGCGCGCCTCGGCCGCGACCGCGAAGCGCTCGGCCTTGCCACCGCCGGACTTCGGGTTGAAGAACAGCACCGGCTGGCGCGGGGCCGGCGCGTCGGGCAGATCCACGTGGACTGCGAGGGTGGCGCGCGCGGCCGCCAGCGACACCAGCAACCCGGCCGCGACGAGCACGTCTGCGAGCGGTGACCCGCCAGCGACAAGCAGCGCTACCGCGCCGGCGAACGTCAGGCCGGCGACGGTGAGACCCGCGACGCGCGCGACGCCCCGTCGCAATACGCCGTACCAGGCCGACGCGCCGGCGACCACCACACAGCCGAGCAGGACCAACCCGCGCGGGAACTCGCTAACCGCGACGGCGATCGCGAGCACGAGCGTCGCAGTTCCGACCACCAGCGCGACCGTGGCGGCGAGCCGCCGGCTAATAGGATCCGGGCTCCATGCGCCGGCGCCCGCATCCGGGCGGCCCGCACGGCGTGAGGTCGGTTCGTCCATGCGCACTCTCCTTTCCGGCGGCCGCGTCACGACCGCCGTCTCAGCCGGTGCCGGCGGGTCCAGTTCTCCGCTCGGCGCCGCAACACTTGGTGACAATCCTGCAACGGCCGCAACTGCCAGTCATCGTCCCGATGGCATGATCGATAGGGGCGGATTAGGACTCCTGCAGCGTGCTTCTGGAATCTGCGGCGGCCACCTTCGCGGTGGGCTGCATCAGCGCGCCGACGATCCAGAGGACGGGGAAGATGATCCCGAACCAGAACAGCGCGGTGTGCCCCTTGCGGAGCGTTGCGAGGCCGAGCGAGACGAGCGCCATCAGATACAGGACTGCGAGCGTGATCCAGAGAAACGTCGACATTGCTTCCCCCTTGGGTTGGACCGAGTCGACCTCATTGCCGCTCGGTACTGGGCAGGTCACATCCTGCACCGCCGACAACCGCCGGTCATCGTCCCGATGGCATGAATCGGCCAAGCACCCTCGCCGCTGTGCGGAACCATCCCATCGGGACGATGAGAGTCGCGACCGCGGGAGGTACGGTCGCTCCATGTTCCCGCCTGCGCCCAGGTCGCCGGCTGTCGGCCAAACCGTCTCGTTCCTCGATGTCGAGGTGCTGGGGGCTCCGAGAGGAAACCAATCGTGATCTGGGCAGTCCTCGCAGCGCTTGGGGTACCCCTCTGGCTCTGCGCCATCGGCATCTTCATGCTGCTTTTCAACAATCGGAGGCTGCGCAAGCGGTACGGCGACGTTCCGGTACGCGTGCGCCGGCCACCGAAGAAGCGCTGGACCCGCGGTCACGCAATCTGGGTCTCCGACGTCTTCGCATGGCGAGGAAGTCCGGCCGCGTGGAACGAGGAACTGCTCTGGGTCAGCGACGCCACGCCACGAGCGGCAGCCCCCGAGGAGCGCAAGAAGCTGCGCCGCCTCGGTGACGAGCCCGCGATCGCCACGTTGACAGCTGCGGATGGCGAATCTGTCGAGGTGGCTGCCGCCTCAGAGCAAGCCTCCGCCGTCCTTGGTCCGTTCGCGCGCGCGACGGAGACCGATCCAGCCGGGACGGTCGCCCGCTAGCGAGGGCTCCGAATGGACTGGACCCTTGCCATCGTTGCGCTCACGCTGCTCGGCGTTGCAGCGATTTCGGGGCGGCTGTCCGGGACGCCGGTCACGGCGGCGATGCTGTTCGTCGTTGTCGGGTTGCTGGTCGGGCCCAAGGTGCTCGGCGAGGTCGACCTCGAGAGCTCGAGCTCGACCGTGCGAACGCTGGCCGAGGCGACCCTTGCGCTGGTGCTGTTCTGCGACGCCTCGCGCATCGACCTCGGGCAGCTTCGCCGCCAGGTGGGCGTGCCGCTGCGCCTGCTCGGCATCGGGCTGCCGCTGACGATCGCGCTTGGTGCCGTTGCGGCGGCTGTCGTCTTCGACCAGCTGAGCATCGAAGAGGCAATGATCCTCGCAATCGTGTTGGCTCCGACCGACGCTGCCCTTGGCCAGGCGGTCGTAACCGAGCCGCGGGTCCCGCAACGAATTCGCCAGGGCCTGAACGTCGAGAGCGGGCTCAACGACGGGATCTGCGTTCCGCTGCTGTTCGCCGCCGTGGCCGTGGCCGACGTGGAGTCGGGGATTTCGGACGGGCGCAGCGCCGGCACGCTTCTGCTCGAGGAGATCGGCTACGGCGTAGTAGGAGGCGTTGCGGCCGGTCTGTTGATCGCGGCCATCGTCATCTACGCCGGTCGGCGAGATCTGATCGCGCCTCAGTGGCGGCAGGTCATCCCCGCTGCCGGCGCGGCTCTCGCATACGGAATCGCTGTCGGGCTCCACGGGTCGGGCTTCATCGCGGCGTTCGTCGGGGGCATGGTGTTTCGCGCGGCGCTCAAGCGTGACCCTGAGGACCTGAACGAGCTCAGCGAGGAAGTGGGGGGCGTGCTCAACGGCATAACCTTCGTGCTCTTCGGGGCCATTCTGCTCGGTCCCGCGCTCGGCGAGCTGACCTGGGAGCTCGCGCTGTACGCGGTCCTCAGCCTCACCGTCGTGCGGATGCTGCCGGTCGCGATGGCGATGTTGGGGTCGCGCGCCAGGGCGCCGACGGTCGGGTTCCTCGGCTGGTTCGGTCCCCGCGGCCTGGCATCGATCGTGTTCGCGGTGATCGTGGTCGAGGAGTCGGCACTCCCTCACGAGCACCTGATCGTCGAATGCCATCTACATGACGGTCGGGCTCTCGGTCTTGGCCCACGGCCTCAGCGCGGCGCCGCTCGCGGGGCGCTACGCCCGCTGGTTCGAGCAGCACCCCCGCGACAAGCCCCCGCCGATGGAGAGCGTCCCGGCCGAGGTGACGCGCGGCCGTGGACCCGCGAAGTAGGTCATGGAGCAGGCGGAGGAGCCTCCAGTTGGCGCGTCAGGCGTGGAGCGCATCCAGCGCTTGCATGGCGAGCGGGCGGGGTCGCTCGGGGCGCGGCCGCGGTCCGCGTCGCTCGACTAGTCGCCGTAGGCTGCGTCGGCCGACGCGGTGAGGATGCGGGTGCCGGGGTGGGTGCTTGGGATCCAGCCGGGAGACCTGGACGGTGTCGCTTCCCATCCCGAGCTCCGATTCGACGATGCGCGCGTACGCGGCGCAGGGGCTTATCGGCATGGTTCGTGATTCATCCCTGCTGGACGATGTGTTCCGCGAGGGGTAGTGGGACTCTGGGCGCGTCTACCACGGAGGTCGGCTCATGGATGTCGCTCTTTCAACGTTGAGACCATCGGCTCCGCTGCGGCCCGCGGTTGTCGATACCCAGTCGGCGCCCGAGCGCGAAGCCAAGGCGGACTATGCGTGGGCGGTCGTGGTGGGGTCGATACTGGCGCTCGCGGTCCTGAGGGAGGGGTTCCGAGCTGCAAAGCACCCCGCCGCCGCCGTCGCCACCACCGCCAAGGGGGTTTCCCGATCCGACGCCGCGTTCGGCGTGGCGATGCTGGGGCGACTGCTCGCGCGAATCGGTGCGACCTCGCTTGGCAAGCCTTAAGTAGTACGCCTAGAGCATCCCGAGTTCGCGGGAGCGTTCGACCGCGGCGTTTCGGGAGCTGACGTTGAGCTTGCGGTAGATCGCCATGGCGTGGGATTTGACCGTGTGGCGGGAGAGGTACAGACGCTCGCCGATCTCGCGGAAGGAGAGGTGCGTGGCGAGGTAGGGCAGCAGGCGCAGCTCCGCCTCGGTCAGGGTCGAGGCGCCCGGGGCGTGGGTGTGCATGCGTCGTCAGGCTGGCGCGCAACTCGTCCGCCTGGTCCGGGAGCGTCCCGAGGTCGGGTCGTCGGCGCAAGATCGCGTCGATCTCGCGCAGCATCGTCGCGGCGCCGCCCGCGTCGGCGAGCGTCAGGTAGGCCCGCGCGAGCTCCAAGCGGGTCTGGACGGCGAAGTGCGGCAGCGCGTAGGTGAGCCGCGGCCGCAGGCGCTGTGTCCGCGTGAGGAGCTCCTGGGCTCCGGCGGCGTCGCCGCGGTGGAGCGCGACGCGAGCCGCCACCGCATAGGCGAGCGCGCTGGTCGGGTACTCCTCCATCCGTGGACCGTCGGATGATCCGGAGCGCCCGGTCGGCGAACTCCTCGGCCTGGACCCATGCGCCTCGTCCGATCGCGATCGCGGCGCGCTCGCCCGAGAGCCACTGTCACCGCGTCGGCCGCTCCGAGCTCGAGGCCCTCCTCGGCGACGTCGGCGAACAGGTCGTCGGCCTGGTCGACCTCGCCCGCGCAGCACAGTGCGAAACCGCGAGCAGCAGCGACGCGCTCGGCCGGAACGGGCTCCCGCGGGCGAGCGTCGCGACCGCGAGCTCCGCGTCTGCGCGCATCCTCGCGGCACCTCGACGACATTGCTGCGCGCGCACGAGGGCCAGCCACGAGTCGATCGAGCGCGCTGCCGTCGGGCAGGGCGCCGTCGTAGGTCGCGCGCTCGGCCGCATCGGCCCAACGTTCCGCCTCCGCCGGCCGGCCCCAGATCGCGGCGATCAGCGCGCCGAGCACGGCGACCGCCGCGTCCGGCTCGATCGCCCCGTGCTCCTCGAGCCAGCCGAGCCAGCGTTCGACGGTCGCGGCACGGCCGCTCTTGGTAGGTGGGGAGAGCGCTACGCGCGACCAGGCGCGCCACCCGATCGACGTCGCCGGCGGCCTGCGCGTACCCGATCGCGGCCTCCGGCTGCCCGTTCGCCTCGCACCAGTCGGCCGCACGAGCGAGCAGCTGCGGCACGAGATCCGGCTCGACACGCTCGAGCTCCGCGCGCAGCAGCTCCTGGAAGAGATGGTGGTAGCGATACCACTGCCCGGTGCGGTCCAGCGGGACCACGAACAGGTTGGAGCGCGCGAGCGACTCCAGCGTCGCCGCCGAGTCGCTCGCCTCGAGCACGGCGTCGCAGAGCGGACCCGACATGCGCTCGAGCACGGCGGTCCGGGTCAGGAAGCGGAGCTCGTCGGGCGGCAGCCGCGAGAGGAGCTCCGAGCGCAGATAGTCGGCCACGAAACGGTCGTCCCCGCGGAACGCGGTCGCGCCCGTACCCGGCGCCGCTCGCGCTTGGCCGAGAGCGCCGCCAGGTACAGACCCGCGGACCAGCCCTCCGTGTGCTCGGTGAGCTCGGCGACCTCGGCGTCCGCCAGGTCCAGGCCGGCCGCGCTCAAGAGCTGGCGCGCCTCGGTCTCGTCCATGCGCAGCTCGTCCGGCCCGATCTCCAGCGCGAGGCCCCGCGCGCGCAGCGCTCCCAGCGGCAACGCGGGCTGGCCTCGGGCGAGAGAGCGCCAGCTGCGAGCCCTCGGGCACATGCCTGGTGAGCGCGGCGATGGCATCCAGGCACGCGCGGGTTGTCGAGCAGATGCAGGTCATCGAGGACCAGGACGACCGCCTCGTCCATCGTCGCCAGGGCCGCCCCGAGGCGCGGGACCACCGTTCCCTCGACCGAGGTGCCCGGCGACGCCAGCGCGTCGAACACGCTCGCGTCGAGCGGCGCGACGCGGTCGAGCGCGGCCGCGACGTAGGTCAGCAGGACGATCGGGTCGTTGTCGTTCTCGTCGACCGACACCCACGCGAACGGTCGCTGCGAGCGCGTGCGCCACTGAGCCAGCAGCGTCGTCTTCCCCCAACCGGGGCCGGCGGACAGCGAAACGACCGGGACCGCGCCCGACTCCTCCAGCAGACCGATCAGCGCCGTGCGCGGCACGGTGCCGCCGCGACCGCTGCGGCGCGCGCAGCTTCGACTCCAGCAGCTCGAACGCCGGCCCGTGCAGGACGGATCCCTCCGCGCGAGCCCGCGACGGCTCAGCCAACGGCGAACTCACCACTGGCCATGACTCCGCTCGCGTCAGCGCGAGCCCTGGGATTGGGTATGCCGAGGCGGATTCTCCCCTCGTTTGACGGCACGTCCAACCGTACTTGACGCAGCACCCGAGCCGCGGTCCCATGGACTCGCACGACTCGCTAAGGCCGGGTCCCGCGGTCAGAGAGCACTCGCAGTTCGCCAACGCCCGGCCACACCGCCGCGCGCGCGGCATTCCGGGCCGGTCGGCCGAGGCCGGCGGAGTAGCTGCCTTGACCACCAGGAACCTCCGCGACGGACGGGCAAGCCGTCTACCTGTCGCGGCGTCGGGCTTTCATGTCGCGGGCCACGCCGCCTTGTCGATCAGGCTGCCGAGGTCTCCGCACTCGCAGCCTGCAGGGCTTCGTCGGTGAGTTCGTGGGACTCGGACGTGCCGCCGAGCTGGGTCAATTGGTCGGAGATCGCGGGCGCAGTGTCGCTGTGGGCCATCACACCGACCGCTGCCTTGCCCGCGTTCAGCTCGACGGTGAGGCGCGCCTTGTCGGCGTCGGACAGGCCCAGGTTCTTGTGATGGAGTGCTCCAGCCGCCGTGCCGCCGAGGACGCCGACCCCCAGGAGCGCCGGCCCGAGCAGGAACAGGACGCCCCCGATAGCGGCGCCCTTGCCGGTGCTTCGTGCGCCGACCTTGTCCTGCTTGAGCTTGCCGTCGGAATCGAGGGCCAGGATGCCGATGGCGTCGCCGTGGGCGATCCCGGAGTCCTTCAGCGCGGCTGCAGCGTTGTCGGCGGCGGGTTCATCCGGGAAGAAGGCGAGTACGAGTTGCCGATCTGCCATCGGTAGGTCCCTTCTTCGTGTGTGGGCACGTGTAGTGCGGGACCTCACGATTCGGGATCCGACCCGACGCGCATCATCCAATTTGGGTGATTTACGAGCCGGGCAATCCGTTGACGTCCTCTGACACCGGCCCGACTCCACTGTGTTACCGATCCGTCCGGGTGCCTTGATCCGTCTGGGGGCCTACGCCGAGTGGGGCCGGGAGGCACCCGGGCAAGCGCCTTTCCCTGCACGCATCCGCGAGCGCCGCGAGTGCCTCCGCAGCCCGCCGTTGGGCCTCCGCGAGCTTCGCCTGGGCCCTCGTCAGCTTGCCCCGGCCCCCCGCAGCTCGATCGGCGGCTCGCTCCTGGGCCTCCGCCAACTTCGCCTGCGCGTCCTCGTTGCGAGCCTCGGCCGCAGCGACCAGCCCGTCTGTTTGCCGTTGGTCCGCCGCCAGGACCGCCTGGAGGTCCGCGGAGCGAGCCTGTGAGTCCGCGCGCGACGCCTCGGATCGCGATTGCTCGGCGTCAGAGGCGGACTCTCGCGAAGCTCTGGCTTGGCGAGCCTCGGCGGTGCTCGCCCGTGTCTTGGCTCTCTCATTCAAAAGCACGGCCTGCCGTTGCTCCGTCTGTTCCTCAGCTGACCCGAGGACTGAGCCCCGCTGGGCCTGCCCCTCCTCGAGCAGATCGGTCAGTGCGGTCACGTGGTCGTCGTTCTGCTTCACCACAGTGACGAAGGCAAACGACACCAGTGCGGTTGAAATCAGCCAGCTGCCAACGGCAAACGCGAGCGCGACCGCGAGTAATCGACGCCAGCGGTGCTGCTCCGAGTTCGGCGGCGCTTCATGCGCCTCATCCGTGCCGAGGTCCGCCTCGTCATCGGCCCGACCGGGCTCGGCGGGCGGGATCCAATCGTCGCTGTTCTCCCGATCGCCAGCGCCCTCGGCGTCCTCCTGCCAATCCTGGGGATCAGCGGTGTCGAAGTCGCTGCTGTCCTCCCCACTACCAGCGTCCCGAGCGGGTTCGTCCTCATGCCAGTCCGACAGGTCCCTGTCGTCCATTCTCACTCCGTTGCCGGGTCGCGAGCTGTCTCTCTGTAGCGATCTGCGTGGCTGCGCCCACTGAGTCGGGCGGAAGTGAGATCGTCTCGCACGCGCTTGCGCGCGCGAGTACGACTCTGATGTTGGGCCTCGTAGCACGACGAGGGGTGTGCGGTGCTCGACTAGTCGCCGTAGGCTGCGTCGGCCGACGCGGTGAGGGATGCGGGGTGCGGGGTGGGTGTTCATTGGGTGTCCTCTTCTGGTGTTTCGAGGGCGGCGTCGACGTCGTAGCCGAGCGCGAGCGCCAGCTCGGGCGCGGCGGAAACCACACGCGTCAGCCCGACGGTGGGAGCCACCGCGACCAGGGTCCCGACGATCTCGTCGATGTTGGCCCCGGCAGCGAGTGCTCTCTCGGCGTTCGACTGGTAGGAGCTGGGCGCCGCGTCGATTGCCAGCGACGCCGCCAGCCGCACCAGCGCGTGTGTCTTGGGATCCAGCCGGGAGACCTCGATGGTGTCGCGTCCCATCCCGAGCACCGATTCGACGAAGCTCTCGTCGTTGAGCGCGAGTCTGCGCAGGGTCTCCTCGTACTCGGCCATGTCCTCCTTCGCGGGTTCTCTGTGGCGCTCCGCGGGTCGTGCCCGCGTGCACCTCCAACTAGACACCACACGAGGGGAGCCGTCATCGTCCCGATGGCATGAAAGTCCACGCGCGCGTCTGGCGCGCACCTCGCGATCCTCGGCGTGGCTCAGGATGCAGCGACGGTGCCGTTGTGCGGTGCGTTCCCGAGGAGCAGATCGTCCGCGCGGCCGGGGATCGCGACGGTTGCTGCGAGAGCGACGAGGGCGGCGCCAAGCCCGAGGGCGAACGCTCCCGTGAACCCGCTTTCGGCCGGGAAGCCGGGCTCCACGATGCCGCCAGCGATGACTATCGCGGCGGCGACCTGAGCGCCGAGCGCGGATCCGGGGCAAACGCGGAAACCAGGGTCATCGCCACGAAGCCGGCCTATGCTGCTCGCTGACCGAGTGCGCGACCAGATTCACGATTGCCGCGAACGCGAGTCCGATGCCGAACCCCAGCGGCACGTTGGCGGCGACGACTGAGCCGACGGATCCGTGGTCAAGCGCGAGCCAGGCGTACCCGACGGCGGCCGCGACAGCGCCGGCGCTGACGAGGTTCCGCGCTCCGACCTTGCGTACCAATGCGCCGCTCGCCCAACCACCGGCCATGATCCCGAGCGCGCCCGGCAGGAGTACGAGGCCTGTCTCGGCGAACGTCAAGTCGAGTCCGTATCCGGAGGCGGTGGGAAGCCTCGCGATCTGCGGCACGACGACCCCGGCGATGAACAGAGCGAACCCCATTGCGAACGCGACGAGGTTTGCGCTCCATACGGGACGGCGTGCCATGAGCCCCATGTCGACGAGTGGCGCGGAGACCGCGCGTTCCACGACGACGAATCCGGCGAAGAGGATTGCTGAGACGGCGCACCAGGGTCACGACTCCAGCACGGAGTCCCACCCCCAGTTGTTGCCCTGCGAAGACCGCCAGCAGCGCGGCTAACAGCGCAGTCGCCAGGAGCAGCCCGCCTGCCCAGTCGGGTCGCACCGACTCGCGCACGGGGGTCTCTGGAACGAATACCAGGATGGCAAGGAACAGACCGACCGCGACCGCGAGCAAGAAACCAGAAAACCGCAGCCACCGAGAAGGACTTCGACAAGCACGCCGCCGAGCAGCAGGCCGACGGCGGCGCCGGTCCCGGCCGCGGCCACGAGCAACGCGATCCAGACGGGCGCCTGCTCCTCGGAAGCTCGATCACGGGCCAGCCCGATGGCCAGCGGTCCCAACGCCGCGCCCATTCCTTGCAGCACTCGGCCGGCGATCAGCCCTGTCATCGATTCAGCCAGGGCGCAGACGAGCGAGCCGATGGCGAACGCGCCGAGCGAGACGAGCAGAAGACGACGCTTTCCCGGACCACGTCCCCCAGGGCGGCCGACGAGCGCGGCGCGGCGATCACCGCTGCGAGCAGGAAACCGGTCAGCAGCCATGTGGCTGACGTGAGCGAGGCCGCGTACTTCTCTTGGACCGCCGGGAGGATCCGGGATGACGATGAACTGCTCGAGCCCGAGGTCGAGCGCACCCACGGCCAGCACCCAGATCACGGCGCGCTCACTCCGTGGGATCGGCCTGAGGCGCGTCGCGCCTGATGAGCGCTCGTGGGAGAGTAGCGAAAGTCGGCGGACTCCGTCCAGGCATCCCGAGCTAGAGCAGCCCGAACTCGCGCGCGCGTTCGACCGCGTCGTTGCGGGAGGTGACGTTGAGCTTGCGGTAGATCGCCATGGCGTGCGACTTCACGGTGTGGCGCGACAGGTACAGACGCTCGCCGATCTCGCGGAAGGAGAGGTGCGTGGCGAGGTGCGGCAGCAGGCGCAGTTCCGCCTCTGTCAGGGTCGACGCCCCGGGGGCGTGGGCGCGCAGCGTCGTCAGGCTGCGCGCGCAAGCTCCTCCACCTGGGCTGGAGCGCCCCGAGGTCCGGCTGGCGGCGCAGGAGCGCGTCGATCTCGCGCAGCATCGTCGCGGCGCCGCCCGAGTCGGCGAGCGTCAGGTAGGCCCGCGCGAGCTCCAAGCGGGTCTGGATCGAGAGGTACGGCAGCGCGTAGGTGAGCCGCGGCCGCAGACGCTGGGCCCGGGTGAGCAGCTCCTCGGCGCCGCGGCGTCCCCGAGGTGGAGCGCGATGCGGGCGGCCACCGCATAGACGAACGCGCTGGTCGGGTACTCCTCCATCCGAGTCCGCGGATGATCCGGAGCGCCCGGTCGGCAAGCGCCTCGGCCTGCACCCACGCCCGCGCTCGATCGCGATCGCGGCGCGCTCGCCCAAGGCGACGCGTCACGGCGTCGGGGCGCTCCGAGCTCGAGGCCTTCCTCGGCGGCGTCGGCGAACAGGTCGTCGGCCTCGATCGATCTCGCCGGCGAGCCAGTGCGACACCGCGAGCAGCAGCAGGGCGCTCGGCCGCAACCGGCTCCCGCGCGCGAGCGTCGCCGACCGCCAGCTCCGCGTCTGCGCGCATCCTCGCCACCCCTCGACGACACCGCTGCGCACGCAGCAGCGCCCGCCACGAGTCGATCGAAGCGCTGCCGTCGGGCAAGCGTGCCGTCGTAGCTCGCGCGTTCCGCCGCGTCGGCCCAACGCTCCGCCTCCGCCGGCCGGCCCCAGAGCGCCGCGAGCAGTCGCGCCGACCACGGCGACCGCCGCGTTCCGCTCGAGTGCGCCGTGCTCTCTCGATCCAGCCGAGCCAGCGTTCGACGGTCGCGGCGCGACCGCTCTGGTAGGTCGGGATAGCGCACTGCTCGACCAGGCGCGCCGCCCGGTCGACGTCGCCGGCCTGCCTGCGCGTACCCGATCGCCGCTTCCGGCTGCCCGTTCGCCTCGCACCAGTCGGCCGCACGACGAGCAGCTGCGGCACGAGCTCCGGCTCGGCTCGCTCCAGCTCGGACCGCAGCAGCTCCTGGAAGAGATGGTGGTAGCGATACCACTCGCCGTTGCGGTCGAGCGCCACCACGAACAGGTTGGAGTGCTCGAGCGACTCCAGCGTCGCCGCCGAGCCGCTCGATTCGAGCACGGCGTCGCAAAGCGGGCCCGACATCCGCTCGAGAACGGCAGTCCGCGTCAGGAAGCGAAGCTCCTCGCGGCGGCAGGTGCGACGAGCAGCTCCGATCGGAGGTAGTCGGCCACGAAACGGTCGCTCCCCGGAACGCGTCGCGCCCTCGATCCCGGCGCCGCTGGCCTTGGCCGACAGCGCGGCCAGGTACAGACCGGCGGACCAGCCCTCGGTGTGCTCGGTGAGCTCGGCGATCTCGGCATCGGGTAGGTCGACGCCGGCCGCGCTCAGCAGCTAGCGCGCCTCGCGCCTCGTCCATGCGCAGCTCGTCCGGCCCGATCTCCAGCGCGAGGCCGCGCGCCCGCAGCGCTCCGAGCGGCAGCGCGGGCAGGCCTCGCGCCGAGAGGGCCAGCTGCGAGCCCTCTGGAACATGCCGCGCGAGCGCGGCGATGGCGTCCAGGCACGGCCGGGCTCTCGACCAGGTGCAGGTCGTCCAGGACCAGGACGACCGGCTCGTCCATCATCGCCAGAGCCGCCCCGAGGCGCGGGACGACCGTTCCCTCGACCGAGGTGCCCGGCGACGCCAGCGCCGTCGAACACGCCCGGGTCGAGCGGCGAGACGCGGTCGAGCGCGGCCGCGACATAGGTCAGCAGAACGATCGGATCGTTGTCGTTCTCGTCGACCGACACCCACGCGAACGGTCGCGGCGACCGCGCGGCCCATTGCGCCAGCAGCGTCGTCTTGCCCCAACCGGGTCCGGCGGAGAGCAACCACGACGGGGACCGCGCCCGACGCCTCCTCCAGCGACGTCGATCAGCGGTCTGCGCGGCACGCGTCCCGCCGCGACCGTGTGGCGGGCGCAGCTTCGACTCCAGCAGCTCGAACGCCGGTGCCAGGCGCGGATCCCGCCGACGAGTCGCACGACTCCGCGGAGCCGCGCCGGGTCCCTCTGACGGCTCCGGGTCCGGATTGGGGACGGCATGGTTCGAACGGCCTGGCTGACAAGTCCATGCCGCGGCCTACTTGGCCAGAGCCACGGCCCCCGATACAACGCTAGCCCTGACCTACGGGCTCGCCGGCGATCGGGCATTCATGCGATCGGGACGATGTGCCCTGGGGTGGGACTCGCGGTGTGATGGCTCCGATCGAACGACCGTCCGCCGAGCGCGGGCCCCGAGCTCCTGGCGCGCCGAAGGAGCGACCCGATGGCGAACGTTCAGGACACCCTCGATGGTCACGAACCGGACGCCGGCGACCGCGTCCGCGAGCCGACTGATGGGCCGTCACCCAGCCCAAGCCGAAAGCGGTACCGCACCCCTCA
Source organism: uncultured Thermoleophilaceae bacterium (assembly GCA_963788595.1). Taxonomy (GTDB): domain Bacteria; phylum Actinomycetota; class Thermoleophilia; order Solirubrobacterales; family Thermoleophilaceae; genus JACVRW01. The sequence goes on along the minus strand of CAWBHC010000004.1, from coordinate 220,904 downwards.
CCCGAGGAGCGGGCGGCGACGGGGCAAGGCGGCTCGCTCCGAGGTGCCGCGCGTCGTGCACGGTCTATGGGAACCGGCCTCTGATCGGCGTGATCCCGTCGAGCTGCTGGAGGAGCAGGCGGCCTCCCGCGTCCCCGAGCTCGTCCCGATCCGCTACGGCCGCATGCTGGTGTCGCCGTTCACGTTCTACCGCGGGGCGGCCTACCTGATGGCGGCCGACCTGGCCGGCGCGCCCCGCACCGGGCTTGCACGTGCAGCTGTGCGGCGACGCGCACCTGTCCAACTTCGGCGCGTTCGCCGCGCCCGATCGGCGGCTCGTGTTCAGCGTCAACGACTTCGACGAGACGCTGCCGGGCCCGTTCGAGTGGGACGTGAAGCGGCTGGTGGCCAGCTTCGCCGTGGCCGGCCGCGATCGAGGCTTCGACGACGGCGCAGCGGCGAGGCGATCAACCGCGCGGTGACGCGCGCGTACCGCGAGGCGATGCGCGACCTCGCCGGCATGCGCAACCTCGACCTCTGGTACTCCGCGCATCGACGTCGACGAGCTCATCGAGCGCTGCGGCACGAGCTGAGCGCCGAAGCAGCGTCAAGCGCTTCGAGCGCAACGTCGCCAAGGCGCGCGCCAAGGACAGCCTGCGGGCGTTCGCCAAGCTGACCGAGATCGTCGACGGCGAGCCCCGGATCGTCGAGCGACCCGCCGCTGATCGTGCCGATCGAGGACGCTCGTGCCGCCGAGCGAGCATCGCCGAGCTCGAGGAGTTCGTGCCGCGGCGTCCTCCGCGCCTACCGGCGCACGCTGACCGCCGACCGGCGGCGCCTGCTCGAGCGCTTCCGCTACGTCGCACGCGGCGCGCAAGGTCGTCGGCGTGGGCAGCGTCGGCACGCGCGCCTGGATCGTGCTGCTGCTCGGCCGCGACGACGAGCGACCCGCTGTTCCTCCAGGTCAAGGAGGCGCAGGCCTCGGTGCTCGAGCCGTTCCTGGGCAAGAGCACGTTCGCCAACCACGGCCAGCGGGTCGTCGAGGGTCAGCGGCTGATGCAGGCGGCCAGCGACATCATGCTCGGCTGGGTTCGCGTCGACCGGGCCTCGACGGCGTCGAGCCGCGACTTCTACATCCGCCAGCTCTGGGACAGCAAGGGATCGGCGCTGGTCGAGACTGATGGACCCGACGGCGATGGCGGTCTACGCGCGAGCTCTGCGGCGCGACGCTGGCGCAGGCCCACGCCCGCTCGGGCGACGCGGTCGCGATCGCCGGCTACCTCGGCGCCGGCGACAGCTTCGACCGCGCGATGGCCGACTTCGCCGAGGCGTACGCCGACCAGAACGAGCGCGACTACCGCGCGCTGCGGGAGGCTGTCGAGTCCGGGCGCGTCGCGGTCGAGACCGGCCTCTGACGCAAGGCGGTCCCCGCCCTCGAGCTTGCTCGCGGGAGCCCCTCCGTGGCCAGGGGCTCCCGCGATCCCAAGCTCAGGCTCCCGCGACCCGGTCCTCTTCGGGCTCTCCGAGGACGACGATGCCGTACACGATCCAGACGCACAGGAAGAAGATGGCGAGCGACCACCACGGGTTGGCGCCGCCGATCGACAACAGGGCCCCGATCGCGCCCAGGCTGCCGCCGATGATCCCGATGACCCGGCCGTAGGTGTTGCCGGCCAGCAGCGAGAAGCCTCCGGTGAGCTGGATCACCCCGAGGACGATCAGGACCCAGCCCATCGTGTTGAGGTTGGTGAAGATGTACCTCGTGTCGTTCGACGAAGATGTTCGCGCTGTCCAGCGCGCCGATGCCGTAGACGATGTTGAGCGTCCCTGCGATCAACAGCAGAATCGCGGCGAATGTGGCTCGACCCGCACCTCTCATCTCGTACCTTCCTTTCTCGGCCCGCTCGACTCCGACTAGCGGGCGATCGCTGTGGCAAGTCCATAGGCCTCGGCGATCGAGCTGCCGGCGCTGGCGACGCGGGCGCTGCCGACCACCGGGGCGACCGCGATCAGAACGCCTTGCACCTGCTCGACCGTCAATCCGACGTCCGACGCCAGCTGGAGGTTCAGGAGATATGAGGCCGGCGGAGCGCCGGTGGACGCCAACGCGGCGATCCGCACGAGCATGAAGGTCTCGGCATCGAGACCGGAGCGCTCCGGTACCCCCTCATTCATCGACACGAGGGTGTCGAGGACGGCTGCATTCACTTCGGACATGGGTTCTCCTTTGAACGAGGGAATCGGCCGATCGAGAATCGGCGTGACCCTCAGGCCAGCGCACCGAGCAGCTTTGCCTTCTCGCGTTCGAACTCCTCATCCGTCAGCACGTTCTGGTCGTGAAGCTCGCCCAGCTGCTTGAGCTCCTCAATCACCTCGGGGGTGAGTCCCCCTGGCGCGGCGGGCTGGGCGGGCTCGGCGGGCTCGGCAGGGGCCGCCGGTTGGGCGGCCGCCGCTTCCTGCTGCTGCGCCTTCCTTGGCGTCATGGTGCTTCTTGGCGGCCACGACGGCTCCTCCGACGACCGCGGCGCGTCGTCTGCGTTGGCGTCTGTCTCGTCCCATCTCACATCCTCCTTGACTCGATTGCCTCGTTGGGCCTGTCAACAGCGAGAGGTCCGCGCGTCCGCTCCACCTCACGACGGCGCCTCCCTGAGCTGGTGCCACCGCAGCCTCGCGCGCACCTGTGCGAGCAGACCGCGCTTCGCTTACGCCCCCGTCGCCCCCGCCACTCGGCGCACGTCACGCCCTCCGGAATGTCGGGCTCCTCCAGGTAGAACGGCGAGAAGCCCGGGACCGCGCCCCGATGGAGACGCGGCGGGGGTGTTGTCGCTGACGGTGTCGAGAGCTGAGCGGGTCACGCGGGTACCTCGCCTCCGAGATTGACGCTCCCCGGCGGCTTCGTCATCGCCCAGATGGGACGATCTCGACCAACTCGGCGTTCCGAGGGGAAATTCCGAAGCCTCCGGCGGAAGTTCATGCCGATTGGATGACGACGGGCGAGAGACGCGCCAGTACGGTGGCGAACTGTGACCGTCCGCCAAACGCCACTCATCTGCTCGCCCCAGATGGGCGCAGGCCGCGGCCGGGCCGAGGGGTGCGAGGCCCGGCGTGGCTGACGCCGTCCCTCCACCGCCCGAGCCGTCGGCCGCGGACGAGCCCGCGGTGCGGCGGCGGCGCCTGCCGCTCGTTCTGATCACGCTCGCCTCGCTGCTGGCCTTGCTTGCGATCTTCGCGCTACTGGGCGAACCGGCAGCTGCTCGACACCGAGAATTGGACCGAGACGAGCAGCGAGCTGCTCGAGGACGAAGCGATTCAGGAACGGATCGCGGTGGCCCTCGTCGACCAGCTTTATGCGAATCGCGATGTGCAGGGTCAGCTGGAGCAGGCCCTGCCCCCACGAGCACAGCCGCTCGCCGGGCCGGCTGCGGTCGGGCTGAAGGAGCTCGCCGTGAGCGGAGCCGAAGAGCTGCTCGGGCGGCCGCGGCCGCAAGCGCTCTGGGAGGAGGCGAACCGCCGGGCGCACAGCCGCTTCGTGGACCTGATCGAGGGCGGTGGCGAGAGCGTCTCGACCGAGGGCGGCGATGTGACGCTCGACCTCGAAGCGCTGCTCGGGCAGACGGCCGAACGGTTCGGCGTCGGCGAGCGGGCGCAGGCGCAGATCCCTGAAGACGCGGCTCAGATCACCATCCTGCACGCTGATCAGCTTGAGCTCGCCCAGGACGCGGTGCGCCTCCTACGGGCGCTGGCGCTCGTGCTGGTCGTCGTGGCGCTCGGCCTCTTCGCGCTCGCCGTCTATGTCGCTCGGGGCTGGCGCCGGGAGGCGCTCAGGGCGTGCGGCATCGGTTTCCTCTTCGTCGGCGCGGTGGCGCTCGCGGCCCGCGCGCTGGCCGGCGAGGCGGTCGTCGACGCCCTTGCCACAACCGAGGCGGTCCGGCCCCCCGCCGAGGCGGCCTGGTCGATCTCCACCTCGCTGCTGGCCGAGGCCGCCGCCGCAACGATCGCCTTCGGGGTCGTCATCGTCGGCGCCGCTTGGCTTGCAGGTCCCAGCGCTTGGGCGGTGGCGACCCGGCGTCGCCTCGCCCCTTACCTGCGACAGCCGCGATATGCCTACGGCGCGCTGGCGGTCATCGTCGTGGTCCTCATTGCCTGGGGACCGACCCCCGCGACGCGGTCCGTGATCCCGGCGCTGGCCCTGGTCGCCCTGCTCGTGCTCGGACTCGAAGCCCTCAGGCGTCAGACCGCGCGCGAGTTCCCCAAGCCGAGCCGCAGAGAGTCGACGGGGGCGCGCGGCGCTCGGACCTCGCACGGGCGACCGAACGGCTCGGGGGCAGGCGACCAGCTCGAGCAACTCGAGCGCCTCGGCCGGCTACGCGAGACGGGCGTGCTTGACGCGTCGGAGTTCGAGTCTCAGAAAGCCCAGATCCTGGCGGCCGGGCCCGCCACAGCGGGCGGACAGGTGTAGCGCGTGGCAGGGACGAACAAAAACTCCGAGTACGGGCTGATGCGCGTACCCGTCGGCGAGGCCGGCCTGCGTGCCCGACGCGCGGAGCCGGCGGGCGGCGGCTGGCTGATCTTCGCCGGCGCGATGGTCCTGATCGCGGCTACGGTCAATGCCGTCTTCGGGATTGCCGCAATCACCGGCGACGACTCCTTCTCAGAAGAAGACCTGCTGTTCGGCGACCTCACCGCCTGGGGGGTCGTCTTCCTGGTCGTCGCCTCGATACAGGTCCTCGTGGCTCTCATGATCTTCGCCCGGAGTCCGCTCGGCGCCCTGCTCGGCATCCTGGGCGCCATGCTCAGCGGAACGATCGCGCTGCTCTCGATCCTGGCCCATCCGCTCTTGTCGATCATCGTGATGACGATCGACCTACTGGTCATCTTCAGCCTCTGGGCGTACGGCATCGTCCCAGGTCTGGGCGACCTCGGCTGGGGTTCTGTAGTTCAGGCTCGAGTGGGGCCGGTGGTGGTAGCCGTCGATGTAAGTGCCGATCACCTCTCTGGCCTCGTCGAGGGTCTCGAACTCGTGCAGCCAGACGCAGCGTTCCTTGAGCTTTGAGAACCAGGACTCGATGAAGGCCTGGCTCTCAGGGTCGCGGTAGCCGCCGCGGCGGTGCGCGATCCCGAGCCCGGAGAGGACGAGCTTGAACTGCCGGGCGGTGAACGCGGATCCGTTGTCGGTGCCGAGCGTCAGCGTCTGAGGCCGGACGCGACGCGCGGCGGCTGCCTGCTCGACGAGCGCGATCGATTCCTTCGCGCGGCATCTGAGCTCGAGGTGCCAGCCGACGATCTCGCGGGTGCAGCAGTCGATCGCGGCCATCAGGTAACACCAGCCGTGCTCGGCGACCCAGACCGACGTCATGTCCAGATGCCAGAGCTCGTCGGGCCGCGTGACCTGAAAGAACCCAGGTCGGCGACGGCGATCCAGGCGCCGGCGGCGCTGGATCAGGCGCCGCTCGCGCATCACGCGCAGGACGCGTTTGCGGCTGACCGCGCGGCCCAGCTTGCGGACGACCAGTGCTGTGACCATGCGGTAGCCGTCGGTCCTCACACTGCTCCCTTCGCGTGTTCGCGGCTGCGGTAGGTGTTCGTCTCTTGGTGTTCGTCTCTAGGGGTTCGTCCTAAGGCGAACGGGCCGCCGCCCCGCCTCCGGCCCGGTTTTCGCTTCACGCCTGGGCTTTCGAGGAAGGGGGGTCCACCGCTTCGCGCTGGACCCCCCTTCCTCGACCTGCCAAATAAACCTGGGCAGGCCAGCCCAGGCAAGAGTGAGAGTGAGGCCCTTGGCGGGGCAGCGGCAGAAAGCAGATCAGCGCAAGACAGAGGACTCAAGGGTGGAATCCAGAGGGAGGTGTTCGATCAAGACGTCGAGGTCGGGCGTGAGGCGGGTGGGGGTGCGGGGCGGGGTTCAGGCGGAAGTGGTTGGTCGGGGCGGCGGCGTCGGGGTATGCGGGGAAGGCGACTCGACGGGGATGGGTGCTCGCGGTAGGGGCGGGGGGGGTGATCGTTGCTGGGGGAGTTGTCGTCGGCTCTGAGCGGGCGGCCGGCTGAACGGTCAACGGGTCGGTCCAGGCGCTCCGTGAGCTGCGCGACTAGCCCGTCGGCGCGCCGCGCCCGCGGGCCCTAGCTTCGGCGCCGCGCACGCTCCCCGGGTCGACGGGCTCGTGTACCGAACGATCGCGGCCCGCATTCGGGGGGGCCAAACCGGGCCGTTCTCCGCCACTAGAGATAGAGGCAGATGCACCGACCGCGCCGGCCCCAGCACCAGGAACTCACCGGCCACCGCTGGCACCCCTCACGGACCGATACACACGAATACACCGGTCGACGACACATCCTCTTCTGCAACGAACACGATGCCCACATGGGGCACTGCACTGCCCGCCGATTGCCGCCGTTCCCGCCTGGGCATCCGGCGCGACGAGACCGCAAGGCCGAGGTGCGGGGCGTGCGACTACCGCGCGGCGCCTCCGGTGGGGATAACCCGGTGCCGCCACAGGCTGACGGGAATCGGACTGTCGGCCCGGCTGGCAGCGATCAGCGCCCGCGCGAGGCGGCGTGAGATGCATCTCGAGCCCGACGACATCGAGGCGATCGCCGAGCGAGTCGTCGAGCGTCTGACTCACGAGAGCGGGCCACGCGCCCGCATCGGTCTGGTGACAGCGGCAGACGTCGCGCAGCTCTACGGCGTTAGCGTCAGCTGGGTATATGCGAACAAGGGCGCCTTGGCGCTGTCCTGCTCGGCGGCCGGTCCTAAGGCGAGGCTGCGGTTCGACCTCGAGCGCGTCGCCCAAGCCCTGGGAACGGCACTAGCGCCTCCTGAACGAGCCCGCCGGCGCCGCGGGAGACCGCGCAAGAGTGGTCTGCCGGCGGGGGTGGAGCTGCTTCAGGCGAGGGATCGCACGTGAGCGGGCAGGGCAATACGATGGGGGCGATGCCGCGGCCAGGGACCGGCACAATCATGCGCTACCCGACCAAGCTGGGCACCGGCTACGGCGTTCGGTTCAGCTACCGCGGCGAGAAGGTTTACCACCACACGGCCTCCGGAGGGCTGGACCGACGAGCGGGTCGAAGAGGAGCGTGCCTACGTGATGGGCCAGGTGGCGCGCGGCGAGTACGTACCTCCGCAGCCCGCCGCAGGGCCCCCACCTGCTGCGGACGAGCTTCCCACGTTCCAGGTCTTCGCGTCGATCGTCCTCGCCCGCAAAAAGCGGCGGGTGGAGGAGAAGACCCATAAAGACCTCGAGTGGCGACTAACGACGGCGATGGGTCACTTTGGCAACCACCGGGTGGACGAAATCGACGCCGGGGTCGCGGACGAGTTCGTCGAGCAGAAACTGGTCGAGCGAGAGTCGATCATGCAGGCTGCCGCCGCCGGCCGGCCGCTACTGGAGAGCTACACGGACTCGCGCACCGGGAGAACGCACCAGCGTCGCCGACGCTCGCTCTCGAACGATTCCATCAACAAGGTGCTGGCCGCGGTGCGGCAAGTGCTCAAGGAGGCCAAGCGCCGCCGATTGATCGAGCACAACCCCATGGAGGATCGCGAGTGCTACCTGCGCTCCCGGGCGCCGCTGCGGTCATTCCTCGAGATCCCGCAGATCACTGCCGCGATCGATGCCGCACGCCAACTCGACCAGGAACGGCGGCCACTCGACTGGCGGGACGTCAGCGCCATCCGGAGCTCCGACGCGCCCGCCACCCACCTCGCCGCCAGGTACGGGGTCTCCGATACGCTCATTCGCCGCGTCCGCCGCGGCGAGATCTGGACCGAGAAGCGCCCGCGCGAGGCCGGCCGCCTGCCGGTGGTCGCGACGCTGCTACTTGCAGGACCGCGGATTCTCGAGCTGTCGAAGCTCGACCATCTGCACCTAGACCTCGCCGCGCGCGAGATACGGATGCCGCGAGTAAAGACCGAGGCGTCGGAGCGCAGCGTGCCGATGCTGCCGGCCCTGCACGAGATCCTGCTGACCCAGAGCGCGGAACGGCGCGCGCGCAAGGGCCCCGCATTCCTCACCCGCAACGGCACACGGCAGCATCCGGACAACATCCGCTCGCGCCTCCTCAGCGGCGTCCGGGAGCGCGCCAACACACTGCTCGCCGATGCCGGTGAGCAGCCGATCGCGCATATGACGCCACACACACTACGGCGCACGTTTGCGTCGCTGCTGGCGGAGATCGGCGTGAGTCCGCGCCGCGCTATGTACCTGCTGGGGCACACGGACCCGAAGTTCACGATGCGTGTCTACCAGCAGGTTCTCGACCTCGGCGGAGCAGCTCCCGAGCAGCTCGAACACGTGCTGGGCTGCACTGTCGACGAAGCCTTCTGGTTGCTGTCGGGTCGCGAACCGCGGACCCCCGGGCGGCGCGGCGCGTACGCCGCCGTCTCCCCTCGCTGAACGCCACGACCCGCGTCACGCTGTGAGCCGCGCTGGTCCCGGTCGCCACCCGAGCGCCGCTGATGGCCTCGACCGGGCACGAGACTGCTCCTGGAAGCGCCCTCTCAGGCGGGCGGCGAACTTAGGGATTTAGACAATCAATGGACAATAGGCGCCGAAAATGGCTTCGACGCCGGGCCGGAAGATTGGCCTATGAACGCGAAAAGCCCCGCAATGCGGGGCTTTCCTCGAAGCGGCTGATGGGATTCGAACCCACGACCTTCTGCATGGCAAGCAGACGCTCTAGCCAACTGAGCTACAGCCGCAGAGGGCGTGAGTATAGCCGCGCTCAGGCGGTCCGCTCGAGGGCCTGGCGGCGTGCGCGGTTGTGCCCCAGGAGGGCGCCGGGCGGCCCGCCGGTGACGAGCGTGACGGCGGGATACCACCAGCCCCACCAGCCCAGGGCGGCGCCGCGGGCGACGAGGTAGAGCTCGACCAGGAAGCCGAATCCGTGGATCGGGCCGATAACGGGCGCCAGCCCGTGGTAGTCGACGATCACGCCCACCAGGAGGGGGATCAGCAGGATGAAGTCGACGATCGAGACGATCACGATCCAGCGCAGCAGCCGCAGCGCGCGCTGGGTGGGATTGAGGCCGGCGGCAGGGCCGGCGGTGGGCGTAGCTCCCATCGAGCTCAGAGGAGGTCTGCTTCTGCGAGGGCGAGCTCGAACCAGGCGAGGCTGCCGCCGCCGGTGGCGGCCTTGCGGCCCCAGCCGTCAGAGAGCCGGTCGACCAGCAGGAGGCCGTAGCCGCCGCCATCCTCGATTCGGTTGCGCGGGGGAGCGCCGTTCGAGCCCGGGTCGAGCACCTCCACGCGCACGCGCTTGCTGGAGGACGCGACCTTCACTCGCACCGTCTCGCTGGGACCCGCTCCGCCGTGCTGGATCGCGTTCGTGACCAGCTCGCTGAGGAGCAGCGCGAGGCGATGGCGGATCGCGTGGGGGAGGTCCGCCTCCGCCGAGAGCACGGACCGGCGCGCCAGCCCGGCGGCGCGGTCGCCGCCGGGGACCGAGAACGAAAGGGTTTTCACAGCGGTGGTCGGCATCGGTCGAAAGTGCTCTGAACAGCCTTGCACGAACGGGCGGCGGGACGCATCGAAGTCCCCGCCTCCGGCGCTAGGCTAATCGCGCTCCGGCGCCGTGGCGGAGTGGCTACGCAGCGGCCTGCAAAGCCGTGTACACCGGTTCGATTCCGGTCGGCGCCTTGGTCGTAGAGCCAAATCTGCTTGTGCGATTTGGATTTGGTCCCCGTTTGGTCCCGAGGCCATCGATCAGGAGGCGCATGAACAGCGAGTGGATCGAGGGAAAGACGCTCGACGAGCTGGTCAGCATGCTCGTTGGCACGGCTGAGCCGGGGTCGCCCGTGCACGAGCAGATCCGCGCTGCGATCGATGTCGAGGTGGCGAGGCTGCAGCGCGAGGCCGGGGGCAAGGCTGCTGCCGACGCGCTCAAGTGGGCCAAGGTGTCGGCGCTGGGCGCTGCCGTCAGCGCCTGCATCGCGTTCGCCGCCTTGATCGTCGCGTTGGCATAGGGGCGGAACTTCCCCGGGCGACGCCTTCACCTGGCAGCGGCTCACCCTTGCCGCGGCGGGCGCGAGCGGGGCGGCCTCGGCCGTACCCGCGCTCCCGCCGAATTGACGAGCGGGATAGCGTCTTGGCGGATGGCTGAGGACTCCGAGGCAGGGGCCGTGCGCGAGCTCATGGCGGACTACGCCGAGGTGATGCGCGAGGTCCAGGTTTTCGAGACCGTCCTGCTCGGCCTCGCGCTGACGCGCGGCTATTCGCCCGACCAGCTGGGGACCGAGGGCTGGCACAAACGCGTCGAGGACCTCTACAGCCGTACTGCCGGCGGGCTCGTCAAGGCGGCGCGGATCGACGACGAGGACCTCGCCGAGCAGGTGAACAGCTTGGTGAGCCTCCGCAACCGGCTCGTCCATGGCTGGCTCATCGTCGCCTTGGTGGACGTGGCGACTGGTAGGCGCACGATCGAGGACAAGCGCGGCGAACTGCGGGTGTTGCGGGACTGGTTCTCGGATGTGCGCCAGGCGGTCGAGACCGAGTACGCCAAGGCGCTCAACGAGGCGGGCGACGAGCCGATGTCGGTCGAGCGCCTCGCTGACCTCTGGCGCGAGGACGAGTCGAGCCCTGAGAACGGCTGATCCCGTCGGTACCCCACGGGGCGCTCACACGGCCGCTGAGTGGGGTGGCCGTCCTTCCTGCCCCAGGCATACGATGCCGACGTGGACGACGCCGCCCGTGAAGCGCTCGCCGCGCTCATACGCGCCGAGACCAGGGTCGAGCTGGCCGGCGACTTCCACCGGATCGCCATCGAACTCAAAGAACTCCGCCTGCGGGTCGAGCTGCTCGAGACGCTCGCCGGCGTCCCGACCGGGATGCCGGTAGGCGTCCGGCTCCGCCAGCGCGCAGCCGCCCCGATGCGCGACCAGGGCGACTCGTTCGGCCGGATCGCGTCCGAGCTCCGAATCTCGATGACCACCGTCAAGAACGACATCGCCCCAAAGCCGCGACCGCCGCCGCCACGAACGGGAACGCCGCCGAAGGCAGGCGGGACCGCGCGGTCTGACCGACCACCCACGGCCGTAGAATTAGGACACATGTCCCAAGTACCGAGACCTACGGACTCGCGTCCCCTGCTCAGTCCTCGCGAGGTTGCAGAGCTCGCGGGTGTCTCGCACCTGAAGCCCGATAAGGGGACGCCATGAGTCCCGGTTCGCGGCCGCGGGAGAGTCCGGAGTCGCGGCTGCTGGGGGCGGGTTTTACGCGCCGGTTGGAGTTCTGGTGTCCGCCTGGCGAGGATCGGGCGCTCAATCTGAACGACGCGATCGCGGCGCTCGATGCCGGCGTGATCCAGCCCCGCGACCTGGCTTGGCCGGGTGTTCACCCGGACGCCGTCGCGGGCTTCGAGGCGCGTAGCGAGGACGAGCTTGACCGCCTGCTGCGGCCGCCTCCCCCTACCGGGCCGCCACCGCTGCCGGGGTGGGCCGAGCCTTGGGCTGAGCTGGTGGCCGAGAAGCTGAAGCCGGTGCTGCGCGCCGAGATCCGTGCGGCGCTGGAGGCGGAGGCTGGCGGGAAGGCACGGGAGCCGCAGGCGTGAGCGTGACCGGGGCTCTGCCTGGGAGCCGCGAGCGAGCACGGCACGAGGCTCACCATGCTGCGGGTTTGTGCCTCGCGGGGATGGTGCCCAAGCAGGTGCGGACCGACTGGCCCGCGGCGGACCTGGCTGGATTGGTGACCGTCGACTGGGGCGACGGACCCGACCGCGACAAGGCCAAACAGGTGCTCGTGGCGATCCTGGTGGGCGCGATGACCGAGGGCTGCGCGGGCTGGCAGGACTGGCCGATCGATCCCGAGCGGCTGCCCGCAGGGACCCGCCGTGACGCCGAGCAGGCACGCCACCTCGCCGGGTACATCGGGATCGCCGATCGCGCCACGTGGGGGTTCTACGTGTGGCAGGCCAACCAGCTGGCAGGGAGCCCGGAGTTCCGGCGGCTGGCCGTGGCGATCGCCGACGAGCTGGAGCGCGTCGAGGTGCTGACAGCCCAAGACCTCCAGGCTCTGATCGCCACCACCGAGGAAAGATGGAGCACCCTGGTCTGAGGCTGGCTCGCCTACTCCGACAGCCCCACGGCTTCGAGGGCTTTCTTAGGGTCGAGATACTCGCGGACCCGAATCACCTTGCCACTCTTGAACTCCACGATCCAAGCGATTGCCGATTCGGTTATTGCGCCGCTCTCATTGCCGCGTCCCCGGAGGTGACCGATGGCGACGACTCGCTCGCCAAGGTCCCGGATCTCTGTTTGCTCTGCCTGGATCTCAGAGAAGGCTTCTTCAAGTTCTCGGATTCCCTTGCGGACGCCTTGGTGCCCCCGGTACACGGTGGCTCCCCCGCCGAACTGAATCTGCAACCAGGGGTGCCACTCGATCTCGGGGTGGAGTTCGTCGAGCATCGCTCCCACGTCGCGGCGGTTGTAGGCGTCCGACACGCGCCGAACGATCTCGACGTTCTCCTGCGACATCGCCCGCCCAGTATCCCCCGTAAGGGGGACGGTCGCCAGTGAGCCTCCTCCACCGCGGTGACCGCCGGGTAACGCGGTGTAAAGAAAACCCCAATTTCCGGCGGCCATTACCCCCAGGCGTTGGCGGCGTTGCCCTGTGGACGCCTACTTTGTATGGAGGCTGTCGCATAAAGCCGTCTGAGACGGCTTTATGCAACAGCCTCGACGAAGAGCAGCAGTCTCGAGGACCTCGGCTGCGGGGAGCCGGCTCAAAGGCCGCACCCAACCGCTCAGGGGTACGGGTAGCGGGGCCGTTCGGTGTAGAGCACGGTGGCGGTCTTGCAGCCGGGGCTGACGCGGTCGGAGCGGTCGACGAACAACACGTCACCCGGGTCGGGGGGCAGGAAACGCTCACACTTGATGCGGTCCACGCCGCCCCCGCGAACCCGTACCACGTCGTTGGTCCGGTCGCGCTGGAGTCTCACGGTGTCCCGTCCAGGGCCGCCAACCAGCATGTCTGACGACTGTGCGCCATAGAGCTCGTCGTCGAGCTTGTCGGCGCCCGGACCGCCGTAGAGCCATCCCGGCGAAGCCAGGAAGTCGTTCCCCGGGCCGCCCCGGAGAATGGGGGTACCCGTGCTGCTGGGTGTGCTGCCGAGATTGTCGTCCCCCGGGCCGCCGTAAACCTGTACTCCCTGGAGGCCGTCTGAACCGGCGCCACCATAGACGCGGTCGCCATTGGAGATGTAGTTGGCGCGAGGACCGCTGTACACCACGCCTCGGAACAACCGGGTCAGGACGGCCTCGCTGCTGCTGAGGTTGAAGCGATAGCGCCGATCCTGGAGGGACCCCATCGGGCAGCGTGCGGCTGCACCAAACAGCTCAGCACCCGGACCTTCGTTTGGCGTCAAGAAGAGCGCGACGCTATGGCAGCCGGGACCCGCCTGGAGCGTCGGCCCCGGGTCGGCAACAGGGGACGCAAGGAGGCGGATCAGCAGAGCCGGCGTTTCGGCGGATCCCTGGAGCCATAGCTCGACCCGGAAGTGCCTGACTCCGTGCTCCCGGTAGCGCAGGACCTCCCCATCGAAGCTGACCTCGCTATCGAAGCTGACCTCGCCCGCCGTGGCCAACGGCCCGCATACAAGAGCCAAGCCAAATGCTGCAACAAGTGTTCCGAGGAAGCGTCCGGGCACAGGTGACCGTCCTCTGACTGACAGTCTCCCACGCGCCCGCGCCTTGAGGCGTTTGTACCCTCCGCCAATGGCGAGCGCGGAACTAGGCCGCCGCGTCGGGAAGGTCGTCGGCTGCCCGCCGCTCTCGGAGATGAGCGCGGAGCAGCGCCGCGATTTCCACGAGGTGCTGCGCCACTCGTGCCGTCCTCCGGTGAGCTTGACGCGCCCCGGAATGGGGGAGATACTGGCGCTACGCGGGGGCGCCGGGAAAGAGGTGCCTTCATGCAGTCCCGGAACCTTGCAGCAAGCGCCGGCCGGTGGAGCGCCCGTCACCGCAAGAAGGCCGTTTTCGGCTGGCTTGCCTTCGTCTTGGTGAGCGTGCTGCTCGGCGGTGCGCTCGGCATGAAGGAGATCGCCAGCGAGGACCTGGGCGACGGCGAGTCCAAGCGCGCTGACCAGACGCTCGCCGACGGCTTCCCCGACCGCGCCAGCGAGGAGGTCCTCGTTCAGGGGCGCGGCGACATCAAGGCCGACGACCCGCGCTTCACGGCTGCGGTCGAGGACGTGGTGCGCGCTCTGTCGGGGTTCGAGACGGTGCGGGACATCAAGTCGCCGCTCGAGACCGGCAACACGCTCGCAGTTCTCCCCGGACGGCCGCTCGGCGCTGGTGACCTTCGACCTGTTGGGCGACGACGACGTCATCGAGGACAACGTCACGCCGGTGCTGGCGGCGATCGACAAGGTTCAGGCGGCCAACCCGGACCTGCGCGTCGAGCAGTTCGGCGACGCCAGCACGGACAAGGCCCTGTCGAAGGCCTTCGAGGACGACCTGCGCAAGGCCGAGACGCTTTCACTGCCGATCACGCTCGTGATCCTCGTCTTGGCCTTCGGCGCCCTTGCGGCGGCGGGCGTCCCACTGCTCCTGGCGATCTCGGCAGTCGCGGCGGCGCTCGGCCTGGTGGGGGTCTTCAGCCAGGTCGTGCCCGTCGACCAGAGCATCTCGTCGGTGATCCTGCTGATCGGGCTCGCCGTCGGCGTCGACTACTCGCTCTTCTACCTGCGGCGAGAACGCGAGGAGAGAGCGGCGGGGAACTCCGAGGAGGTGTCGCTGCAGGCCGCCGCGTCCACATCCGGCAGGGCCGTGCTCGTCTCCGGTGTCACGGTGATCATCGCGATGGCCGGCATGTACGTCACCGGCAACGCCACCTTCATATCGTTCGCGACCGGCACGATCATCGTCGTCGCGATCGCGGTGCTCGGCTCGCTGACCGTGCTACCCGCTGTGCTGTCGAAGCTCGGCGATCGCGTCGAGTGGGGTCGCGTCCCGTTCAGGCGCCGCATGGGGACGGGAGAACGGGGAGAAGCCGGCCTCTGGTCGGCCATCGTCGAGCGCGTGCTCAGGCGTCCCGTCCTCTCGCTGGTGCTGGGGACCGCAGTCTTGGTTGTGCTGGCGATCCCCGCCTTCAGCCTGCACACGGTCAACACGGGTGTGAACGGAATTCCGCGTGACCTTCCGATCATGCAGACCTACGACCGCATACAGGCGGCCTTCCCGGGCGAGCCGCTGCTCGGCGATCGTGGCTGTCAAGGCGCCCAACGTCGAGAGCGAACCGATGAAGACCGCCATCGCGCGGCTCAACATACGGGCGGTCTCCACCGGCGAGTTCTTTGAGCCGGTCACCACGACCATCAACCCGGACAAGACGGTCGCCGAGGTGTCGATCCCGATCGCGGGGAACGGCACCGACGACAGGTCGGTCGCCGCGCTCGAGGAGCTGCGCGACGAGGTCATCCCGTTCGCCTTCGGCCCGGTACCGGACGCGAGCGCCGACGTAACCGGGATGACCGCGCAGTCGGTGGACTTCAACGATCTCCTGAAGTCCCGCGCGCCGCTGGTCTTCGTGTTCGTCCTGGGCCTCGCCTTCATGCTCCTGCTGGTGGTCTTCCGGTCGATCGTGATCCCGCTGAAGGCGATCGCGCTGAACCTGCTCTCCGTGGCCGCCGCCTACGGGGTGCTGGTCTACGTCTTCCAGTACGGGCACTTCGAGGACCTGCTCGGCTTCGAGTCGATCGGCGGCATCACGGCCTGGCTCCCGCTGTTCCTGTTCGTCCTGCTGTTCGGCTTGTCGATGGACTACCACGTGTTCATCCTGAGCCGGGTCCGCGAGGGGGTCGACAAGGGGATGAGCACGGACGAGGCCGTCGCGCACGGCATCAAGAGCACCGCGGGCACGGTCACGAGCGCCGCCGTGGTGATGGTCTTCGTGTTCGCGATCTTCGCCACCCTCAGCGCGCTCGACTTCAAGATGATGGGCGTCGGGCTGGCGGTGGCCGTGCTGATCGACGCCACGCTGATCCGGGGCGTCCTGCTGCCGGCGTCGATGAAGCTGCTCGGCGACTGGAACTGGTACTTCCCGGCGAGGCTGGAGTGGCTGCCGGAGGTCTCGCTCGAGGGTGCCACCACCAAGCCGGCGGCGGCGACGGCGACGCCGGGAGCCGGGCTGGGAATCGGCGTCGAGAAGCGGGGCTCGCGGGTGCGTGTCGAGCCTGACCGGTGAGGCTCACCTGCCGAGCGCCAAGCTCGCTCACTAGCGGCTCGAGCAGGAGAGTGACGCTCGTCACCGCGATCGTCGGAGCGACCGCCGAGAAGGCCATAGAGACATGAGCGTTACTCCAAGCCACCAAACACCACGAGAGGAGCCTGACTAGCCAACCACCGACCGTCGCTTGACACGGAGCCCTACTCATAGAGACGAAACCGGAAGTCGCGACGGCTGCCCCTTTGCATGGAAAGCGACGCGGGAGCCCACCACCGACACGGCTGTCGCTCGTCGCGCAGAGCGGCACTCAGGCTGCGCTGGCCGCTTCGCAGGGGAGCCCGGGTCCGTCCGCCTGGTCGGTTTGCGGATGCCTCGGGAGGCCGGATTGAGAATGACTCAGGCTCGGTCAGCGGCCAGACTTACTGAAAGGGCGAGCCGATTGACGATTCGATCCAGCGAGCCGCTCCGGAGGAGAGCAACGTACTCACCATCGAAATCACGAACAAGTGCCCGCAACATCTGAGGCTTTTCATAGCCCGGCCAGTCGATGGAGCAATTTCCCAGCTCCTGGCCTATCTCCGCAAGCGCTGCGCGAAGGGACTCCGGTGAAACACGGCTCGCGAAGTCAGCCTCGTCGACTTCCGGCTGCTCCCCGAAGGTTCGTGCCGTCCATGCGTAAACGATGCTTTCTACGCGAGAGGATGGATCCGCTGTCGTCGCTGGCCGCGCCACTTCGAGATATCTGGCCTCAAGTTCAGGAGTCTGAGCTCCGAAAGCTCGCCGAAGAGCGACCGGAGTAATGATTCCAACGAATCGGCGATCGGCACCACCGCTAGTAAACGCGAACGCACGAACATCGGACAAGTCGTGCGCGAGGGCCGCGAGCAAGAACAGTCGCGTGGACCACCAGTAAGTCCCGTCGCGAAGATCCACTTCAAGCAACTCAACGTTCGGCTCCGTTATTGCCGCCATTTGCCTAACGAGATCTGGCTCCCTGGAGCCAAGGTCGCGAGACATGATTGCGGTGGCCAGCTTTGGATTGGGCTGCACGGTCACCTGAGTGATCGAGACTTCGAACCCGAAAGCCTTCAACCCGCTCAGCCGCGGCCAGAGGAGGCCCAGCGCGAGCGGTGCTGCGATGAGCGCCGCGACCCAAATCGTCGCCTCGGAGCTCAGGCTGCCCCAGGTCTGTGAAACAACCAGGTATGCGAGCCCAAAGAGCGCGACGACCGCGTACGCGGCAGCAGCTGCGCGAAGCCACAACGGCAGCGCGAGCAGAGCCCCCTCTATCGCGTGGAGCCTGCGCCGATGCTTCGGTTCATCGCTGGGTGCCACCGCGGCCACGGCGGTCGATCGAAAGTGCGTCTGAACACCGTAGGAGACATGCAGGTTGCCCGTCAAGGCAACCCGCGGCATCGCCGGAGGGCAAGCTCCGCCCGAGGCATCGCTTGCGATTTCGCGTGACAGCAGCACCGAGCCGGGCGACGGGCCGGCTGCTGCTTTGGGACGATAGGCGGCACTCCCTCCTTTCATGGTGGCTGTTGCACAAACCCTCGGCGAGCCCGCTGGATCGCTTCTAAGGGTGGCTCCGAAAATCGCCATCCCGTCCGTCGCGAGGGGACCGTCCGTCACGAGGTCGTCGCGCACAGCTGCCCTGGCGTGCACTTCCGCGGGCGCGCTGCGGCTTTTCTGAGACGGCTTTATGCAACAGCCTCCATGGAAGGCAGCGGTCCGCTGCGCTCCGGGGACTCGAAGGTTCTGATCTCAGCGAGGGGTGGTGCGTCGGCTCGGGGACTCGACGGTTCTGATCTCAGCGAGGGGTTGTGCGCCGGCTTGGCGTGGGTGGGGTGCCGAACGTGCGTAGGACGTGTTCGAGCGTCGAGGCGATCAGTTCGTGGGTCTGCTCGCGGGTGGCTTCGCCGTGTAGCCAGCGGCGGGTGGCGGCGCGGTTGAGCCCGGTCCAGCACTCGAGCGCGTAGCGCAGCCGCGGCGAGTCGTCGGCGATGTCGGCGTGGTGGGCGGCGAGCAGCGCGACGGCGCGGCGCACGAGGTCGGCGACGACGCGCCCTGACGTCGGGGTCGGCGATGTCCTCGCCGCGCGCGATCGTGGCGAGCCAGATCGTGCGGTTCTGCTCGGTCCAGTCGAGCCAGCGCGACACGGTGTCGGCCACGCGCGCGCGGGCGCTGCGGCCGACGGGCGGCGGGAGTTGTTCCTCGCGCATGGCGCCGAGCCGCTCGAGCAGCGCGATGTAGACCTCCTTGCGGCCGCCGAAGTAGTGGTGCACGAGCCCGCGGGTGACGCCGGCGGAGCTGGCGATGTCCTCGACCGAGACCTCGTCGTAGCCGCGCTCGGCGAACAGCGCGTTGGCCGCGTCGAGGATCTGTTCGCGCCGCTGCGCCGGGATCGAGGCGGCTGTACTTCGGCGTCGTGCTCATAAGGGGAGTCTAAATGTTGTTGGCGATCTGTCAAGAACCTATTAGCATTTCGTCAACGAGCGAGGAGAGCTAGTGACGGATCTGACTGACAGGGCGACGGATGAGGAGAAGGCCGCGGCCTGGGACCTACTGCTGAGCGCCAAGGGCGGCCAGTCGCTGGCCCTGACCGAGGCCTGGTGCTACCTGCGCGACCGGGTCGAAGCACGCGAGGCGTACGACCAGTGCATGGCCGACCTGGCCCGCGAGCACGGCCTGCAGGGCGAGGCCGACAACGTCGTCCAGTTCCGGGCGGTGAGCGGCTGATGAAGCTCAAGCGGACAATCGCCACAGCGGTTGCAATCTGCTCGGGCGTGTGCGCCCTAGGAGCTACGGCTACCGGTGCGCAGGCCTCGGCCTACTGCGGCGTCAACGGCTGGGATAACACCCGTGGCGGCTACAGCGTCCACTACGTCGGAGCTCGAGCCAACGGTATGAACTGCGCCTCGGTGCGCTACGCGATGCACGAGTTCCGGGCCAAGATCCGCCGGCAGTACGGCTGGCCGCGTCTGGCGCGCCCATTCTTCGATGGCTGGGTGACGTGGCACTGCTACAAGCTCAGCCGCCACGGTGTCAGCTGCTACGAGAACACGAGCAACACCTCGTACAGCTTCAAGGCCTGGGTCTACTAGGCATGAACAAGCTGAGCATGGGTGGCGCTGCTGTGCTTGCCGCCGTGGGTGTTGCCGCTTGCGGTGGCACCGAGCAGGCGACCACCACCGTTTCCGCTGGCGTCTCGAAGACGTTCGACCAGGCCTCCAGGACGGCTGAGCAGGTCAAGGTTGCGCCGAGTCACGAGAGGTTCGTGGCGCAGATCAACAGGTGGTGCACCAACGGCAACACTGACCCGGAGTACCTCAAGCTGCGCGATGAGTACAGCGCCGTGACGGAGACCTACGACTGGCCCCGAGCTGCGGAGCTTATGGAGCGGTTCGCTGACCTGAGCGAGGAGCAGCAGGATGAAGCTCGAGGCGATGGCGCCCGCCCCGGAGGATGAGGAGGCCTTTGCCCGCTACGTCGATTCCCAGGCTGACAGGATTGGTCTGTCACGCCGGCGCGTGGCGCTGCTTCGCTCTCCCGACCCGGAGAGCGAGAACTACCAGGTCCTGAACAGTCTGGACGAGAAGGTCGACAAGCAGCGGATCGAGTCCGCCATCGACATGGGCGCCGACAAGTGCGGGCAGGTGTCCTGATGAAGAAGCTCATCGCTGTTGGCGTCACACTGGCGATCGGGGTCGTGGCGATTGCTCCATCCACCGCTTCGGCGTACGGCTACAACACTGTGCCGTGCTGGCACTGGGACGGCTCGGCGTACTACGGAATGCTGGAGCACAAGCCGCGCGGGTGCACGCTCGGCGGCGAGATCGGCTCCCAACAGGTTGACCTCGTCAAGATGCGGTGGCGCTCCTGGGGAGGCGGTAGCGCGTATGGCCGAGGCGTCACCGTCGCCAACATGGGCTATCGAGCCCGAGTGCGCGTCAAGGTCTACCGTCCCGTGCGGTGGGAAGAGAACACCGACCGTTTCACCCGAGCGCGGTTCAACTTCAACGGGCAGGGATGGGGACCACCACTCTCGCTCCGCCTTCACTAAGGCCTCAACGAACAGGGCCGGCGCGAACGCCGCGTTTACGAAGGCGACCTCGTCTACGGGTTCACCGACGTCGGCCTCGGGGCGATCGAACTCGCCGGCCTGCACCGCACCGACCCGGCCGACCTGAACTGACCGTGAGCAGGCGACTCGGCACCGCCAAGGCCGAGCTATCCCGCCGACTGTGTCTCGGGCGGATCGTCCTTGTGGCGCCCGGCGTGTCTGGCGCTTCGCTCCCTTACGAACCCGATGCCGAGTTCGCGGGCCAGCTCGACCAGGATCCCGATGCCGGTCAGCACGTAGAAGACGGTGAAGAGCTTCAGCGCCCCATGCGTCAGTGTCAGGTCCGGGTCGGCGATGCTCGACGTGGTCAGCGTGCAGACGGCGAAGTAGAACCCGTCGAGCACGTTCCAGCCCTCGCCGAGCGAATAGGTGACCGTCCCGACCAATATCAGGCTGACCGCGGCTCCCGCGACGACGGCGAAGTTCTCTTCCTTGGCGGAGTACTTCATCGCCCTGAACATGCGCCGGAGCATCGACGCGACGGACAGCACGTCGTCAGGGTCGCATTAGTCGCGGACGGGTGGATCAAGCCGCCTAGATCAACACGTTCAACTGCGACACGGCCCGCCCAGTGTCCCCGACGGAGGGGAGGGTGCGAACGCAGAACTTCCCGCTCCTGGGACCGCCGGGTAACGCGGTGTAAAGAAAACTCCTAATTGTCGGGGGGCTGACTGAAGGTTTGGTCTATGGAGGGCCGTCGGCAGCGGCGGCGACGGCCAGGGGCGTGACCCGCCGACCGGCCGGGTACCCTGTGCCGTGACGTTGGTAGTTGGTGCAGCGAGTCGGGTACGCACAACCTTTCGCTGTTGGGGCGGTCCGCCGGGAGGCGGGCCGCCTCTTCTTTTTCCGTCGTCCGTGGGTGCAATGATCGGCGTGTGCGTACCACGATCGAGCGCCAGCGATGCGGGACCCCGAGCTAGCCGGCGTCCGCGCGGCGAACCTGCAGCTCGCGGCCGTCGAGGTCACCTTTCCGGAGAGCGAGGGCGGACTGGGGATTCACTGGGGGGCTCAGCGAGTGTCCAGATGAGTACGCCGAGATTCAGCCGAGCCCGGACGCTCGCGGCGCAGCCGTTGTGAGTTCCGCACCACGGCCACGGGTGAACAACCGAGGCGCGGCCGGGCCGGAGGCGATTCCCCAGAACGGACGCGATGTGGAGGTCGCTGCGCCTCCCCGGAAGCCCAAAGCCGCCACCCCGCAGCCCAAAGTCGTCATCGCCCAGCCGCGGGTCCGCGCCCGCGGTACCCGTCGCATCGGTGGCGGCCGCCCTCGCGCCAGGGCCGCCCAACGCTCCTGCCAAGGTGACGGCGGCGACAACTCAGACTTAGGCGGCGAAGGTGAGCCGCCCTCTAAGGGGAGGGCGGCATGAACGGGCTGCTCGAGCTGCGTGCGCTCGACCAGTGGGTCGTGTGGCGCACCGAGCGCCGCAACGGCAAGCCCACCAAGGTGCCCTACCGGCCCGACGGCCGGCCCGCCGCGTCGAACGACCCGGCTACCTGGAGCCCCTACGAGGCCGTGGCGACCGTGGCCGCCCGGTTTTCCGGGGTCGGCTTCGTGTTCACTCCCGACGACCCATTCGCCGGCGTCGATATTGATGGCGCCCTCCGTGACGGGCAACTACACCCCGACGTAGTCGGGATCCTCGAGCAGCTCGACTCGTACGCCGAATGGAGCCCCTCACATAACGGCGTGCACGTGCTCCTGCGCGCCGTCAAGCCCGCCGGCGGGTCGAGCACCAAGAAAACCCCTTGGGGCGACGAGCTCGCGATCTACGACCGGCTGCGCTACTTCGCGATCACCGGCGACCGGCTGCCCTCGACAACGCCCTCGACGCCTGCGAGGAGCAGGACATCGCCCCCGAGATCACGGTCACGATCGACGAGTCGTCGATCACGGTCGCCGACAACGGCACCGGCATCCCGCCCGCACGTCGTCGACCAGCTGCTCGACTTCTCGATCCGGGTCTCGTCGCCGCGAGGCGTACGTCGCCCCGGACCGCGGCGCCCAGGGCAACGCGCTCAAGACGATCGTGGCGATGCCGTTCGTGCTCGACGGCGAGGAGGGCCGCGTCGACATCGTCGGCGGCGGCGTCCAGAACGGATCTCGTTCGCCGTCGACCGCATCGCGCCAGACGCCCGGTCGCCGAGGTCACCGCTTCGAGAAGATCGGCTCGCGGTGACGATCCACTGGCCGCGGTAGCTACGATCACGGTCGCCGACGGCACCGACCCGTTTTTACAAGACGAGCCGGGTCTGGTCGGACCGCGATCCGCGCAGCTCGCCGACGACTTCACGTTCCTGAACCCGCACCTGACGCTGATCGTCGACTGCCTCGGCGAGGTCGCCGCGTCGCGGCGACCGACCCCGGCGTGGCGCAAGTGGAAGCCCGTCGAGCCCGACGTCGCCGCACTGGTACGAGCTCGAGCACCTCGAGCGGCTCCTCGGCGCCTACATCACCCACGACCGCCAGACGCGGCGGCAACGAGCGCACCGTCCGCGAGTTCATCTCCGAGTTCCGGGGCCTGACCTCGACGATCAAGCAGAAGAAGCTGCTGGCCGACCTCGGCCTGGCGCGGGCGCCGCTGTCGTCGCTCGATCGACGCGGCCGCGACTTCGACCACGCCCAGGTCGCCCGGCTGCTGGCCGCGATGAAGGCACGAGGCGAAGCCGGTCCGCCCGAACAGCCTCGGCGATGATCGGCCGGCCGCACGTCGCCGCCCGCTTCGCGGAGCTCGGCATCCGCGACGGTCGTTCGAGTACAACCGGGTGGCGAGCCTCGGCGACGACGGGCTGCCGCAGGTCGACCGAGGTCGGCGTTCGCCGCGCTCGAGCGACGAGTACGACGGCCGCCGGCTGATCACCGGGGTCAACTGGTCGGCGGCGTGGGTCAACCCGTTCCGCCAGCCTCGGCGGCTACGGGTCGAGCCTCGACACGATGCTCGCCGACCGCCGCTTCGAGGTCGAGCGGCCGATCGTGCTGCTCGTCCACGTCGCCCACCCGCGCGTCCAGTACGCCGACCGCGGCAAGTCGACGGTGGTGGCCCGATGATGAAGGCCGACGACATCACTCAAGGCGCTCGACGTCGGCGGCAAGTGGACCCGCCAGATCAAGGCCGAGGAGAAGCGACCGTCGGCGCGCACGCTACCGCGAGTCGATGTGGACCGTCTCGCGCACGTCGCTCAAGGAGATCTGCTACGACCACATGGTCGAGGCGTGGAACCAGGCCAGCGACGACGGCCGGCTCCCCACCCACTGGCGGCAGGTGTTCTACGTGATGCGGCCGATCTGCGACGACCACCCCGACTCGGATCGGCCGCTGCGCGACACGACGTTCAAGCAGATCCTCGAGGCCTACCTCGAGGACTACTGCACCCGGGTTGGGACGTGCTGCGCGGCGCCCGCGGCGTGTTCAAGGAGCCGCACGCCGCCGAGAACGACAACGGCCTGCGCGATGAGCACGATGAACGTCCGCCGCTACCTGGCGGCACCGGGTCGCCGTCGTCGACGGGTCGAGCACGTCGCGCAACGGTTCCCGACCGAGGGCGCCGACGAACCGGATCGCCGCCGTGCTGATCCGTTCGCCAGCACCTCACCACCCTGCACGGCATCTTCCGCCGCGCCCGACGTGCCTACGGACTGACCGACAACCCGGCCGGCGCCGACATGGTCGAGCGCCCGCCCGACGTGTACTCCGGCGAGTTCGATACCTACGACCGCGACCAGCTGGCGCTGCTGATCGCGAACGCTGACGATGCCACCTTCGCGGCGCTCTACACCACCGCTGCGATGACAGGGCTGCGCCAAGGTGAACTGCTGGCGCTGACGTGGGCCGAGGTCGACTTCGTCGGCGGCATGCTGCACGTCCGGCGCAACTACACCGACCGCACCCTCAAGAAGTACCCGAAGGGCAAGCGCGTCCGCTCAGTGCCGATGACCCCCGACGTCGTCGACACGCTCGCCCGGCTCAAGGATCGCGACCACTTCACCGACGACGACGACCTCGTGTTCCCGAACGACCTCGGCACCTTCCTCAACTCGTGGACAGTGCGGCGACGCTTCTACGCGGCGCTCAAGGCGGCCGGGCTGCCGCGGATCATGTTCCACGACCTGCGCCACCACTTCGGCACCGCCGCCATCACCAAGCTCGACCCCAACAGGGTGCAGGGCTACATGGGGCACGCCCACTTCTCGACGACGCAGCGCTACCTCCACCACAAGCCGCGCCGCGAGGACGCCGCGATCCTCCACGAAGCGTTCGGCGGCGGCTCGGATTTGGTCCCGAGTTTGGTCCCGAAACGCGCACCGGCGAGCCGAATCGAGCCGAATTGAGCGAACGGGCACCAACGGATTTGGCTTTGTAGAGCCAAGCGGGCCGCGGAAGGTCCTTCTGCAAAGCCGTGTACACCGGTTCGATTCCGGTCGGCGCCTCTGGCGTTCTCAACAACGGGGATATAGTCCTCGCCGCCGCATCGGGGAGTGACTGTTCCCTGCGGCGGTTTCCGAAGGGCCACACGTCCGACGGGGGAAGGACGGGTGGCACTGCGCTTCGATCTGCATGAGCCCCAGCGGCGCGGCCGCTCGAGGAGAGAATGTCGATGTTGAGATGGCTGGTTCTGCCGGTGGTCGCGTTCGCGTACCTCGCCGCGACGGTGAGCGCAAGCGCCTTTCGCGATCGCGATCACGATCGGTTGCCCGATCGCTGGGAAAGGAAGCACCATCTCTCTACTTCCGCCCCCTCCGCTCGACACGACCCGGACGGCGACCACCTGCGCAATCGGCGGGAGCTGCGGCTGGGGACCCATCCGCGACGCCCTGACACGGATCGAGACCGCCTGCGCGACGGCGCCGAGGTCCGCCGCTTCCACACGAACCCACGCAAGCGGGACACCGACGGCGACGGGTTCCGAGACCGGTGCGAGCTGCGCAGGGGAACGAACCCGCGTAAACGCCGGAGCCGCCCCGAGCGTCGATGCTCGAGTTCGCCAGAGACGCCGCCGAGGCAGCCGGGTCCCACGCCCCCCGGCGACTCCCCGAAGCCACCGGGTGGCGTGCCGGATGCGCCCAACATAGGCGTGCCTCCGGGCACGACGCTGACGCCCTCGGGAGCCATGACGATCTCGACCGCGGGCGCGGTGGTCAACGCCCGCGAGGTCACCGGGTCGATCACGGTCAACGCACCGAATGTGACGATCCGCAACTCGCGGATCGTGAGTAACGACTTCATGGCGATCCGATCGAACAGCACCGGCCTGGTGGTGGAGGACAGCGAGATCCTCGACGGGCCGGACACCGGGCAGAACAACTGCCACAACGGGATCGGCTTCGGCGGGTTCACCGTCCGTCGCACGGAGATAAGCGGCTGCGAGAACGCGGCCGACGTCGGCGAGGGCAACGTCGTCTTCGCGGACAACTACGTCCACGACCTCGACACCGACGGGCCGAGCTACGTGTGGGGCGACTCGCCGCACACGGACGGCATCCAGGGCAACGGCAGCAACGTCACCGTCAGCCGCAACTGGATCGACCCGACCCCCGGCGACGATGCCAATGCGGTGATCTTCGCGCCCGGCGGGTCGAACAACTACGTGATCGAGGACAACTACCTCGACGGGCGCGGGACGAACTACACCATCTACGCGCCACGGGAGACAGGCCGCGCCGGTAACAGGATCAACCGCAACCGCCTGCTCAGGGCTCGGTATGGCTACACGGCCTGCGTCCGGCTCGGCGTGACGGTCACCGAGTTCAACGGGAACCGGGACGCAGGCACAGACGCGCCCATCGCCCCGGACGACGGCGCGGGCGGGAGTTGCTCGAACTAGCCGCGGGAGTCGTAAGCGATGACCAAGCTACTCGCGCACCCCCACAGCTTCGAGGGCGTCCGCTCTCGCCACGTATGCCCCCCATAGGCGATCTTTCCGTCGCTGAAGGCGAATACCCAGCTTGCCGGGACGGACAGCTCTACGCCGCTCCGTCCAACCGCCTCCCAGCGCCCTGACACGACGAGCTTTGTGCCAACCGGCTGGAAGTCTTCGGCGCACAGCAAGAACGTTGCCCACACGTCCCAATGCGCCAGCCACCACGCACGCACGTCGTCGTGCCCCCGGCAAACCTTGCCTTCCAACGCTGCCCCGAATGGAATGGCTTCAACATCGACGCACAGGTGGGCGAGATACCCGTCGATGTCCCCGCGGTTCCACATCTCGAACGCTCGCTGTACCACTTCGATGGCCGTCTCCTGCGACATCGGCAGCCCAGTATCCCGCGGAGGGCAGGGCGGTCGCGAGCGAGCCTGCGCCATCCAACAGACCGCTCCGTACCTCGGCTTGGAGAACAGCGAATGCGCGAGCAGCTCCTGCACGATTGGCACCCGGCCTGGCAGACTGGCGCGCGCACGTGCTCGATTGACATGGCCAGTCGCCGGTTCCAACGACATCACGCATGCGCTCGCGCCTGACGTCGCTGTGCGTGCCCGGGACGCGCGCCGACCGGCACGTCAAGGCGCTCGGCCTCCCGTGTGACGAGGTGGTCCTCGACCTCGAGGACGCGGTCGCCGCCGAGCACAAGGACGAGGCGCGGGCGACCGTCGTGCGCACGCTCTCCGAGCCGGGCTGGGCGTCCCGGACGGTGGCCGTACGCATCAACGCCGGCAGCGAGGCGGATCTCGAAGCCGTGGCCGCCGTGGCCGGCCTCGACGGGCTCACGGTGATGCTGCCGAAGGTCGAGCGCCCCGAGCAGGTCACGGAGGCCGCCGAGCGGCTGGCCGGCACCGGGATCGGCCTCCAGGCGCTGATCGAGACGCCCGCGGGCTCGCTGGCGGCGCACGAGATCGCGGCTGCCGACGACTCGCTCGTCGCGCTCCTCATCGGCTACGCGGACCTCGGCGCGGAGCTGGGTCGCCGCGGGGCGGAGCGCGACCCGCGCCGCTGGCTCGTCCATCAGGAGAGGGTGCTGGGCGCGGCCCGCATGGCGGGCGTGCAGGCGCTCGACGGCCCGTTCCTCGACGTCGCCGACGAGGCCGGCCTGCGCGCGTCGGCGCGGATCGCGCGCGAGCTCGGCTTCGACGGCAAATGGGCGATTCACCCGCGCCAGGTGGACGTGATCGCGAGTGTCCTCCGGCCCGACGGCGGCCGAGCGCGCCGAGGCGCAGGCAATCGAGGATGCGCTCGCGAACAGCGAGGGTGTCGCGCGTGCTCGATGGCAAGATGATCGACGAGGCGCACAGGCGCCAGGCGCGGCGGATCCTGTCCGTCGAGGCCGCCGGCCCGGCGCCCTCGCGCGCAGCCGAAGCGCAGCGTGCCCCCCGGACGACGGTGGTCGCCGCCCCCTACGCGGATGAGCTCGAGGTCGGCCAGGTGTTCGACGCTCCGGGGCTGACGCTCGACACCGGGCTCGCCACGCTGCATCGCGCGGCGCTGCGGGGACCGCCTGCCGCTCGCGCTCGACGCCGACCTGGCGGAACAGGTGACCGGCGCCCCCGGGTTGCTGGCCCACCCGGCCATGGTCGCCGACGTCATCATCGGCCAGTCCACGCAGCCGAGCGGGCGGGTCCTCGGCAACCTGTTCTACCGCGGGATGGCCCTCGCCCCGGTGCCGCTCGGCGCACGACCCTGCGGACGCAAACCGAGGTCGTCGCGATCGAGCCGACCCGAGACGGCGCGCGCGCGAAGGTCACGCTTCGCGCCACCACGACCGATGCGGGCGGGAAGCTGATCGCCTCCTACCTGCGTTGCCCGCTCCTGCCCGCACGCACGACCGTCGAGGCGGCGGGCGCCGTGCCCGAGGCGCCGCTCGACATCGCCGTGCCCGACTGGGACCTCGACGCCCATCCGCGCGGCGAGCCGCTCGTGGCCGGCGACGGCTTCGACGTCGAGAGCCACGAGACCGTCACGCTCGCGCCCGAGCTCGCGCGTGCGACGCTGAACCTCGCGATGACGCCACACGGATGCGCAGGCGGGCGCCCACGGACGCCGGCTCGTCTACGGCGGCCACGCCATCGGCATCGCGCTCGCCCACGCGTGCCGCGCCCTCCCGGGCCTCGTCACCGTGCTCGCCTGGCGCTCATGCGATCACCTCGGTCCCGTGTTCGAGGAGGACCGGCTCACCTCGCGGTCGAGGTCGTCGGCGTCGACGGGCCCGTGGTCGACCTGAAGATCGTCCTGTCCAACGAGGGAGGCGACGTGCTCGACTGGCGACCCGCCGTGCTGTACGCCGCATGACCGCGGGGATCCTCAGCGACCTGACCGTGATCGAGGGCTCCGCCTTCGTCGCGGCGCCGCTCGGCGGCATGACGCTGGCGCAGCTCGGCGCGGACGTGATCCGCTTCGACCAGATCGGCGGCGGCCTCGACCGCGACCGCTGGCCGCTGGCGGCGGGCGGGCAGAGCCTGTTCTGGGCGGGACTCAACAAGGGCAAGCGCTCGATCGAGATCGATCTGCACAAGGACGAGGGGCGGGAGCTCGTCACGGAGCTCGTGGCCGCGACCGGGACCCTGCTCACGAACTTCCCCGCGCGCGGCTGGCTCGCCTACGACGCGCTGCGAGCCCGCCGCGACGATCTCGTGATGGTCGCCCTCACGGGCAACCCGGACGGGACGAGCGAGGTGGACTACACCGTCAACCCCGCGACCGGCTTCCCGTTCGCCACCGGCCCGCGCGATTTCGCCGGCCCGCTCAACAGCGTCCTGCCGGCGTGGGACGCCGTCATGGGCGGCCTTGCCGCGACGGGCCTGCTGGCCGCCGACCGCCACCGCGCGCGCACCGGGGAGGGCAATCTGATCTCGCTCGCGCTCTCGGACGTCGCCTTCGCGATGGTCGGCCACCTCGGCCGCGTCGCCGAGGCGGAGCTCGGCGGCCGGGACATGCGCCGAGACGGCAACTACCTCTACGGCGCATTCGGACACGACTTCGAGACGAGCGACGGCCGGCGAGTGATGGTCGTGGCCCTCACGCGGCGTCAGTGGAAGGCGCTGATCGACGCCACCGAGCTGCACGAGCAGATCGCCAAGGTCGCGGAGGCGACCGGCTTCGATCTCGACACCGAGACGGAGCGCTTCGAGGCACGCGACTTCATCGCCGCGGTCCTGCGTCCCTGGTTCGGCGCGCGCACTCTGGCCGAGATCCGGGAGGAGTTCGCAGGCACGACCGTCTCGTGGGGCCCGTACCAGACCTTCACTCAGCTCGTCGACGAGGATCCGCGCGTGACGACGGACAACCCGATCTGGGAGGCGATCGAGCATCCCGATGTCGGGACCTACCGCATGCCGGGCTCGCCGCTCGGCTTCTCCAATTCCGACCGCGTGCCCGTTCGCCGGGCCCCGCTGCTCGGTGAGCACACCGAGGCGATCCTCGCCGAGCTGCTCGGGCTCAGCAGCGCCGAGATCGGCCGGCTGGGCGACGCCGGCGTCGTTCGCTGCCGCTGACCGGCCTCCTCGGTAGCCTCACGCGCCCGTGGCTCGCGGCTCCAACAAGAACCTGGTCCTCGTCGCGATGATCTTCGCCGTCGCGATGACGTTCATCGACCAGACGATCGTCGCGATCGCGGTGCCGGAGCTGCAGAAGGACCTGTCGCTGTCGTCGACTGGCGTGCAGTGGATCGTGAACGGCTACCTGCTCGCGCTCTCGGCGCTGTTCGCCTTCGGCGGGCGGCTCGCGGACATCGCCGGGCACAAGACGATGGTCATCGTCGGCGTCACGGGCTTCGCCACCGCGTCCGCGCTCTGCGGGGCCACTCCCACGGGCGACCTCGCCGAGGCCTGGATGATCTTCTTCCGGGTCGTGCAGGGCGCCTTCGCCGCGCTCATGTTCCCGGCGGCGCTCGCGATCGTCGTCTCGGCCTTCGACGTGCGCGAGCGCGGCAAGGCGATGGCGACCTTCTTCGGGGTCACCGGAGGCCTGACGGCCATCGGCCCGCTCGCCGGCGGCTACCTCACGGAGATCACCTGGCGCGCGATCTTCTGGGTGAACATCCCGGTGGCGATCATCGCGCTCATCCTCACCGCGAAGTCGAACCCCTCGAACGAGAAGCACCCGGCCCCGCTCGACTACCGCGGCGCGGTGCTCGTGTCGGGCGGCATGGGGCTCGCGGTGCTGGGCCTGCAGCAGTCCTCGCTGTGGGGCTGGGACGACCCGGCGACCTGGGGCTGCATCGTCGCGGGCATCGCGCTGCTGATCGCCTTCGTCCTCTACGAGCAGCGCACCGAGGACCCGCTGATCAGGGTGGCCATCTTCCGCGACCGCGGCTTCGCCGTCGACAACGTTCTCCTCTTCCTCATGTCGATGGCG
The DNA here is from genome assembly GCA_963788595.1 of uncultured Thermoleophilaceae bacterium. GTDB lineage: Bacteria > Actinomycetota > Thermoleophilia > Solirubrobacterales > Thermoleophilaceae > JACVRW01. Next base: position 190,367 of record CAWBHC010000004.1, on the reverse strand, counting down.
TTCGTCCCGCTCTTCTTCTTCGCGAGCCTGTACGCGCAGATCGGGCTCGAGCAGAGCGCCTCTGAGGCGGGCCTCTACCTGCTGATCTTCTTCGCGGGCTTCGCGACCGCGTCGCAGTTCGGCGGACGGATCCTGGACAAGCGGGGCGCCCGGCCCTCGGTGGTGCCGGGCTGCGTGATCGCGGCCGCCGGGTTCGCGCTGTGGGCCTGGAAGCTGCCCGACTCTCGACCTGAACAACCAGTGGCCGTTCATCGTCCTCACAGGCGCGGGCATCGGGCTGATGCTCGGACCCGCCTCGACCGACGCGGTCAACAGGGCGCCGCGCACGAGCTACGGGGAGATCACCGGGATCACCCAGACCGCCCGCAACTTCGGCGCGAGCCTGGGGATGGCCCTGCTGGGAACCGTCTTCGTCGCGCAGAACAAGTCCAACATCGAGTCCTCGCTGACCTCGGAGGGCGTCCCGAAGGCGCGCGCCGACCAGATCGCCGACGCCGTCAGCCACGCGGGCGGGGGCTCCTCCTCAGGCTTTGCCGACCGCGCCGGGCCGCGCGCCCGCGAGCTCTTCGAGACGATCCAGCACGACTTCGCGCTCTCCTCGCGCGCCGTCTTCTACGTGATGGCCGGCGTGATGGCGCTCGCCTTCGTCGTCGCGCTCGTCGCCATGCCGGGCGGCCGGGCGGCCGCGGCGGTGCCCGACGACGGCGTCGAGCCCGTCCCCGCGGGTTAGCCCTCGGTCCCCCGCATGGGCTACGCCTGCATAGGCGGGCAGCGGTGCGGGTATCAGGCGAGACGAAAGTCTTAGAGGAGAGGGGACTGACGCAATGACGGAGCCGCACGGCAACGATGCCGGGCGCGCGGAAGCACCAGGCGACGGGTGGACGCCGAGTTCCGAGCACCACCCCGAGATCGACTGGGTCGCCGCCGAGCGCTCGCCCGAGTTCAGAGAGCTGGTGACGAAGAAGAAGGCGTTCGTCGTTCCGTGCACGATTTTCTTCCTCGCCTGGTACTTCGGCTTCGTGATCCTGGCCGGGTACGCGCCCGGACTTCATGGGCGAGGAGTTCCTGGTCGACGGCCTGACGGTCGGCTACATGCTGGCGCTCAGCCAGTTCGTCATGACCTGGGGCCTCGCCGCCTGGTACCTGCGCAAGTCCGACCGCGTGTTCGACCCGCTCGCCAAGCGGGCGGCGGACGAGGCGCGTCGAGGGGGGCGGCGCAGGTGACGGCCGCTTCGCCTCGGCGCGACGCACCCACGAGCTCCGGGGAGGTGACGCCCCGATGACCTTCATCGCTGCGGACGTCAACGAGCTCGCGCTGTCGATCTTCGGTGTGGTCGTCGCGCTCACGCTGTTCGTCACCTATCTCGGCCTCCAAGCGCGTCACGAGCGCGACCGACTTCTGGGCCGCCGGCCGCGGCCTCACGGGCGTGCAGAACGGCTTCGCGATCGCCGGCGACTACATGTCGGCCGCGATCTTCCTCGGGATCGCCGGCCTGATCTTCCTGTTCGGGTTCGACGGCTTCCTGTACTCCGTCGGCTTCCTGGTCGCCTTCCTCACCGTGCTGTTCCTGCTCGGCGAGCGGATGCGCAACTCGGGCAAGTACACGATCGCGGACGTGCTCTCGTTCCGCATGAACGAGCGTCCGGCGCGCTCGGCGGCGGCCCTCGGCACGCTGAGCGTGGCGGGCTTCTACCTGATCGCGCAGATGGTCGGCGCGGGCGTCCTGATCCAGGCGCTCGTCGGCATCGACTTCACGCTGTCCGTGATCTCACGGGCGCCTTCATGCTCGTCTACATCGTCATGGGCGGCATGCTCGCGACGAGCTGGGTGCAGATCATCAAGGCCGTCCTGCTGATGACGGCGACGATCGTGCTCACGCTGTTCGTGCTCGGCGAGGTCGGCTGGAACCCGATCAACCTGTTCAACGAGGCGCGCGCCGAGTCGCCCGAGGGCCAGGCCTATCTCGAGCCCGGCCTGTTCCTCTCGAGCCCGATCGACACCGTGTCGCTCGGCCTCGCGCTCGTGCTCGGCACGGCCGGCCTGCCGCACATCCTGATGCGCTTCTTCACGGTGCCGGACGCCAAGGCGGCGCGCGGCTCGGTGATGTGGGCCGTCGGTCCTGATCGGCGCGTTCTACGTGATGACGACGGCGCTCGGCTTCGGCGCCCGCGCGATCCTCGGGAGCGGGGCGGAGGAGGCCGTCGGCTCCGGCGGCAACCTGGCGGCGCCGCTGCTCGCCGAGGAGGTCGGCGGCGGTGCCGGGCACCGTCGGCGGCGACCTGTTCCTGGCGATCATCGCCGCGGTCGCGTTCGCGACGATCCTCGCCGTGGTGGCGGGGCTCGTGATCTCGGCATCCGGCGCCGTGGCCCACGACATCTGGTCGAACGTCATTCGCAAGGGCCACGACTCCGAGAAGGAGGAGATCTGGGTCGCGAAGATCGCCGCCGTCGCGATCGGCGCGATCGCGATCACGATCGCCGTGATCGGCGGCGAGGGCCTGAACGTCTCGTTCATGGTCGGCCTCGCGTTCGCCGTGGCCGCGAGCGCCATCTTCCCGGCGCTCCTGCTCGCCCTGACGTGGCGCCGCTTCAACACGACCGGCGCGGTCACCGGCGTGCTCGTCGGCGTGTTCAGCTCGATCGCGCTCGTGATCATCAGCCCGACCGTCTGGCCGGGCGCGGACTCCGAGGGCGGCGCGCTCGGGTTCTACGACCTCGCGAACCCGGGGATCGTGTCGATCCCGCTCGGCTTCATCGGCTGCTTCCTCGGGACCGTGCTGTCCGCGAGCGGGTCGAGGAGCGCAGCTTCGACGAGCTCTACGTCCGCTCCGAGACCGGCCTCGGCGCGGAGGCCGGCACGGGCCTGACGCTCACCGGCCGCAGTACGGGCAGCAAGGCCGCCGCGGCCGCCACGACCACACTGCCGCACCCGTAGGGGTGCCCAAAACGTGGAGGGGCGAGCGCGCGCCCCTCCGCGATCGACCACAATCGAGGGCTTGAGGACCCAGGCCGAGACCGAGGCCCTCCGACGGGCGAAGCGACATCTGGATCCGCTCGCGCTCTATCCCGAGCCGGTGCGGATCGACGCGTGCGCATCAGGGTGGCGCCGTGGCTCTTCCGGATCCCGGGCTTCAGGCGTTTCCGTGGCTACGCGACGCGGCACAACATCTGGCTCAAGCGGCCGGCGGAGGGCGACCGGCTCGTGACCCACGAGCTCTGCCACGTCTGGCAGCTCCAGCACGAGCCGCTGCGCGTGTGGCTGTCCTACGCGCGGCCCTCGACCTTCAGCTCGGACCGGCGGGCCTACCGGGCCAACCGCTACGAGGCGGAGGCGATCCGGGCGGCCGATAGCGTCAGCTCGGCATGAGCCACACGCTGCTCGCCCTCCAGCACATCGCCTGCGAGCCGCCGGCCGCCTTCGAGGATGAGCTGCGCGCCCGCGGGCTCGATCTGGTCAGGGTCGAGCTCGACGAGGGCGAGCCGCCGCCCGACTGGCGCGGGTTCGCGGGCCTGATCGTGATGGGCGGGCCGATGGGCGCGTACGAGGACGAGGCGCATCCATGGCTCGCGGCGGAGAAGCGCCTGATCGGGGAGGCGGCCCGCTCGGGACACCCGGTCTGGGGCGTGTGCCTCGGCGCGCAGCTGCTCGCGGCCGCGCTCGGCGCCGCCGTGTACCCGGGCGCCGCCGGGCCCGAGGTTGGCGTGCTGCCCGTCGAGCTGACCGACGCGGCCGCCGCCGACCCGGTCTTCGCGGGCGCCCCGCGGAGCTTCCCGGCGCTGCAGTGGCACGGCGACACCTTCGACCTGCCGGAGGGAGCCACGCTCCTGGCGAGCTCGCCCGCCTACCGGAACCAGGCGTTCGCCTACCGGCAACGCCTACGCGCTCCAGTTCCACATCGAGGTCCCGCCGGAGCTGGCGCGCGAGTGGGGCGAGGTGCCCGCCTACGCGGAGAGCCTCGAGAGCGCGCTCGGCCCGGGCACGTTGCCCGGCTTCCTGGCCGACGTGGAGGCGAGCGCCTCCGCGACGCTGCCGCTCGCCCGCTCCCTCTTCGGGCGCTGGCTCGAGCACGCCGTCGGTGTGCGAGGGCAGGCGGTCGGGTAGAAAGCCGGTATGGAAGCGAGCACCGGAAACGCATCCGAGCAGGTAGAGAAGGAGATCGCCGAGCTCCTCGACCAGGAGGTCTTCGAGCCTCCGCAGGAGTTCGTGGAGCAGGCGCTGATCTCAGACGAGTCGGTGCACGAGGAGGCCGCGCGCGACCCGGAGGCGTGGTGGGCGAAGCAGGCCGAGGCGCTCGACTGGTTCGAGCCCTGGGACACCGTGCTCGACGAGTCCGAGGCGCCCTTCCACAAGTGGTTCACGGGCGGCAAGCTGAACGCGTCTCACAACGCGCTCGACCGGCACGTCGAGGCCGGCCGCGGCGACCGCGTGGCGTACCACTGGCGCGGCGAGGAGGGCGAGGAGCGTGACGTCACCTACGCCGAGCTGCTCGCACGACGTCAAACGGCTCGCGAACGTCCTCAAGGAGCGCGGCGTGGAGCCCGGCGACGTGGTCGGCATCTACCTGCCGATGATCCCCGAGGTCGCCGTGGCGATGCTCGCGTGCGCCCGGATCGGGGCTCCCCACAACCTCGTGTTCGGCGGCTTCTCCGCGGACGCGGTGAAGGAGCGGATGCAGTTCGCCGAGGCCAAGGCGCTGATCACGGTCGACCAGGCGCGCCGCAAGGGCAAGGCCGCCGACATCAAGCCGGCGGTGGACGAGTTCATGGACGAGGTGCCGTCGATCGAGACTGTCGTCATCGTCCGCAACACGGGTGCGGACGTCCCGATGACGGACGGCCGCGACATCTTCTACGACGAGGCGATCGAGGCGGCCTCGGACGAGTGCGAGGCCGAGCCGCTCGACGCGGAGCACCCGCTGTTCGTGCTCTACACGAGCGGCTCCACGGCGAAGCCGAAGGGGATCCTGCACACGACGGGCGGCTACCTGACCGGGGTCGCCTGGACGACGAAGCACGTCTTCGACCTCAAGCCGGACGAGGACCTGTGGTGGTGCTCGGCCGACGTCGGCTGGGTCACCGGCCACTCCTACATCGTCTACGGGCCGCTCATGAACGGCATGACCTCGGTGATGTACGAGGGCGCGCCGGACTACCCCCAGAAGGACATCTGGTGGGAGCTGTGCGAGCGCTACGGCGTGACGGTCTTCTACACGGCGCCGACGGCGATCCGCGCGTGCATGAAGTGGGGCGTCGAGCACCCGCAGTCGCACGACCTCTCGAAGCTGAGGCTGCTCGGCACGGTGGGCGAGCCGATCAACCCGAAGGCCTGGCTCTGGTACTGGAAGGTGATCGGGGCGAGCGCTGCCCGATCGTCGACACCTGGTGGCAGACGGAGACGGGGCACATCATGGTCTCGCCGCTCCCGGGCCTCACGCCGGCAAAGCCCGGCTCCGCCACGAAGCCGCTGCCGGGGGTGGGCGCCGTGGTGCTCGACGAGGAGGGGAACGAGGTCGAGGACGGTGAGCAGGGCCTGCTCGCGCTCGTGCGGCCATGGCCCGGCATGCTGCGGACGCTCTACCGCGACCCCGATCGCTTCAAGGAGACCTACTTCTCCAAGTGGGACGAGACCCGCTACTACGTGGGCGACGCGGCGCGCAAGGACGAGGACGGCTACATCTGGGTGATCGGGCGGGCCGACGACGCCGTGAACGTCTCCGGCCATCTGCTCTCGACGGCCGAGGTCGAGTCGGCGATCGTCTCCCACCCGAAGGTCGCCGAGGCGGCCGTGATCGGCCAGGAGGACGAGGACACGGGCCAGGCGATCTCGGCCTTCGTGATCCTCGAGGGCGAGACGGATGAGGGCGACGAGGATCTCGAGGGCGAGATCCGCGAGCGCGTGGCGCAGCGGATCGGCAAGTTCGCGCGCCCGAAGCGGATCATCTGGACCGCCGACGTCCCGAAGACCCGCTCGGGCAAGATCATGCGCCGGCTGCTGCGCGACATCGCCGAGGGCCGGGAGCTGGGGGACGTGACCACGCTGCGAGAGCCGGGTGTGATGAAGGACCTCGAGGAGAAGTTCGCCGGGGACGAGGCCTGACCGCGACGGCTGGTGAGCAGTCCCCCTCGCGGGCACGCCCGGCCCGATTGGGTAGCCTCAGAGCATGAATCGCGGTGCGGGTCGCGGGTTTCAGGCGCCGGTCCTCGTCGTCGTCGGCACGCGGCCCGAGGCGATCAAGATGGTGCCGATCATCCTCGCGCTCCACGAGAGCCGCGCCTACGCGCCGGTGGTGATCGTCACCGGGCAGCACCACGCCATGGTCGGCGAGATCATGAAGCTCGCGGGAATCGGGGTCGACGTCCACCTCTACGTCGGCGACTCCCGCTCGCGGCTGAACGACCGCATCTCGGAGACGATGCGGCGCTTCGACGACTACTGTCGCGGCACCTTCGGCGAGCATCCCGGGCGCGCGCACACGGCTGAGGAGCTCCTGCGCGGCGAATGGCCTGTGGCGACCCTCGTCCACGGGGACACGACATCGGCGCTCGCGGCCGCGCTCGCGTCGTTCCATCTGCGCATCCCGGTGATACACGTCGAGGCGGGGCTGCGGACCGGCGGCTACAACTTCTCGCCCTTCCCGGAGGAGCTGAACCGGCAGCTGATCACCTGTATCGCGTCGTTCCATCTCGCGCCGACCGCGAAGAATCAGGAGAACCTGGTGCGCGAAGCGGTCCCCGCCGATCAGATCTTCGTGACCGGCAACACCGGGATCGACGCGCTGCGCTGGGCTGCGCTGCTCGACGCTCCCATCGGCGATCCGGCGATCGCCGAGATGCTCGACCGCGAAGAGGACTTCGTCGTCGTGACCGCTCACCGCCGCGAGAACTGGGGCGGGGGGTTGGCCAGCATCGCCGAGGGGGTCGCGCGCGTCGCGCGCACGCACGAGGACGTTCGCTTCGTCGTCTCCGTGCACCCGAACCCGGCGGTGAGGGCGGAGCTCGCGCCACCGCTCGAAGGGCTGCCCAACGTGCTGCTTACCCCGCCGCTCCCCTATGTCGAGTTCGCCCGCCTGCTCGGGCATTGCAGGTTCGCCATCACCGACTCGGGCGGGATCCAGGAGGAAGCGCCCTCGCTCGGCAAGCCGGTGCTCGTGACCCGCACCAGCACCGAGCGGACGGAGGGGGTGGAGGCGGGAACGCTCCGGCTGGTCGGCACGGACCCGGACCGGATCGCGGCCTTCGCAAGCGAGCTGCTGGACAAAGCCGATTCCTACGGGCGCATGGCCAGCGCGGAGAACCCATACGGCGACGGCCGGGCGGCCGAACGCATCGTGGCGGCGCTCGAGCATCTCCAGCGCGGTGGCTACGCCCCCGAGCCGTTCGGCGCCGGATACACGCGGCTCGCCGTGCTCAACGCCGCCGGCTACGAGTTTCACCTTCAGGACCGCGATCTCGTGCGGAACGTCGAGGAATCCGAGGACGAGGAGGACGCGCAACAAGAGGAAGCGTGGCCGCCGCAGTAGCGCTGCCCTTCGACGGGTTGCCGACGGCGTGGGTGCTGCTCTTCACGTTCGCGTTCGCGGTGATCTGCGCGATGCTCGCCTGGACGACGGTGCTGTTCGTGCGCGGTCAGCAGGCGCGCAGGCGCCCGCCGCCGGCGCCGGCCGCCGCGGCGGCGGATCTCACCTGGGTCGTGTTCGTCCCGGCGCTCAACGAGGAGGTGACGATCGCGGACAGCGTCGCCCGGCTCGTCGAGCTGCCGCTCGAGCGCCTGCAGGTGGTCGTGATCGACGACGGCTCGGACGACGCCACACCCGAGGTGCTCGCCGGGCTCGCCCGGCCGGGGCTCCACGTCCTGCGCCGTGAGCCCCCGGATGCCCGCCAGGGAAAGGCGGCAGCGCTCAACCACGCGTACCACGGACTCGAGCAGATCCTCGGAGGGGATGCCGATCCCGAGCGGGTGATCGTCGCCGTGGTCGACGCCGACGGGCGCCTCCACCCGGAAGCTCCGCGCTTCGCCGCGGCACATTTCGCCGACCCGGAGGTGGGCGGGGTCCAGTCGCTGGTGCGCATCTACAACCGCGGCCGGCTGCTCACCTGGCTGCAGGACGTCGAGTTCTCGGTCTACGGCTTCCTCTACCAGGCCGGGCGCACGGGCTGGGGGACCGCGGGAATGGGCGGCAACGGGCAGTTCAACCGGCTCTCTGCCCTGCGCGCGATCGCCGACCACGAGGGCCCCTGGCGCGACCGGCTCACCGAGGACCAGGACCTCGGCCTGCGGCTCGTCGCCGCAGGCTGGCTCGGCAGGCAGGAGCTGCGCGCGGTCGTCGAGCAGCAGGGGCTGCCCGGCCTGCGGCGGCTCTTCCGGCAGCGCACCCGCTGGGCGCAGGGCAACCTGCAGGCGATCGGTTTGATGGGGCCGGTGGCGGGCGCACGCGTATCGCTGCGCGCGCGGGTCGAGCAGCTTGCCTACCTGCTGATGCCGCTCTGGCAGACGATCGTCGGAGTCACGCTCGTCGCGGCCGTCGTGCTGGCCGTGACGGGCGAGGCGAACTTCTGGGACACCGGGCCCTGGTGGCAGCTCGTCTTCTTCTACCTGCTCGGGTTCGGCGGGGTGATCCTCGGCTGCATCGCCCGCGGAGCGCGGCACGGCCCGCGCGGCGTGGCGACCGGCTACCTCGTCGCCCACCCGTACGCGCTATACACCTGGCTGCTGTGGCCGGTGCTCGTGCGTTCGGCCCTGCGCCAGCTCACCGAGCGCCGCGGCTGGGCGAAGACCGATCGCGAGCCGATCGGCGACGAGGTCCTGAGCCCGCCCGGCTGACCCGTCATAGGATCGGGCGATGCGCTACGTCATCACAGGGGGCTCGGGCTACATCGGGACCCGCTTGGTCGATCTCCTCTCGCGCCGCGAGGACGCCGAGCGGATCGTCATCTGCGATCTCGTCCCGCCGCGGGGCTACAAGCCGAAGACGGAGTTCGAGCGCCTCGACGTGCGCGACCGCGCCGCCGTGCGCTCCGTGCTCGAGCGCAGCGGGGCGGATGTGCTCGTGCACCTGGCGTTCATCCTCGACCCGTTGCACGACGAGCACCTCATGTACGACGTCGACGTGAACGGCACGCACAACGTGCTCGAGGCGGCGGCCGACGCCGGGACCGGGCAGGTGCTCGTGACGAGCTCGGCGGTCGCCTACGGAGCGTTCCCGGACAACTCGGTTCCGCTCACCGAAGACGACCCCGTGCGCGGGGTCGCCGGCTACTCGTACGCGCGTGACAAGACCGAGTCCGACCGGCTCTGCCAGCTCTGGGCGAAGACCTACCCCGAGCGTGTGATGACGATCGTGCGCCCATCCATCGTGTTCGGGCCGAACGTCGACAACTCCCTCGTGCGACTCTGGACCAAGCAGCCGTTCGCTGTCGACGTCGGAAACCTCCAGGAGCGGATCCAGTTCGCGCATGAGGACGACGTGGTGGAGGCGGTAACGGCGCTCCTGCTCGGCCGCCACCCCGGCGCGTTCAATGTGGCCGGCGCGGGGACGATGACGCTGCGCGAGTGCGCCGAGCTCCTCGGCATGCCGATCCGGAAGATGCCCCTGCGCGCGTATCGGGCCCTGGCGCGGGCGACGTGGGCGGCCCGGCTCTCGGAGTCGCCGCCCGGCCAGATCGAGTACGCCCTGCACCCCTGGATCGTGTCCACCGAGAAGCTCGAGGCCACCACCGGCTGGCGCCCCGCGCACACGAGCCGCGAGACCTTCGAGATCACGATGCGCGCCCACGGCAAGCTGCCGCCGTCGGACCCGCCCGTGCAGAGCTCGAACGAGAACGGAGTGCCGGCCGCGACCCCCACGGTGGTCACCTGAGCGGAGCTATACTCGGCCGTCCTCCCGGGCCGTTAGCTCAGCTGGGAGAGCGCCGGCTCGACAAGCCGGAGGTCACTGGTTCGAGCCCAGTACGGCCCATGCCCCCTCGGGGGGCGAACCGCAGCGCATCGCAGCGAATCCTGCATCACGCCGCGCGGCCTTCGCCCCCGGTGCAGGTAGCGAGCTTCGAACTCTGAGGGCGTTTCGCCTACTCCCGCAGCCCCACGGCTTCGAGGGCTTCGGTGTGCGTGGGGTACGCGTCGATCCGGACGATCTTTCCCGCCTCGACGGTGAACACGACGGCCGAGTCTTCCTCTACCTGCAGGTCGCTCCCGCGACCGACCGCGTACAGGTGACACAGCGCCGCCACCTGCGGACCCGCGGGGATCAGGCGCTGTACCCGCATCTCGTACCGCGACCACACCTCGTCCAGTTCGGCAAAGTAGCGGCGCAGGTCGTCGTGACCGCGATAGACGCGATCCATCGCGCTGAACCGCGACTGGAATCTCACCGACTCCGAGAGCGTGTCGAAATAGGCGGGCAGGTCGCGGGTGTTGTACGCGTCCATCGTCCGACGAACGACCTCCACATTCTCTTGCGACATCGCCTACTCCCGCAGGCCCACAGATTCGAGCGCCTCGTCCTCGGTTTGGTAGCTGAGAACCCGCGCGAGCTTTCTGCCAGTCATGAAGAACGCGGAGTAGTACGGCGCATGGATCTCCACGCCGCTGCCACCGCCTCGTGCGTGGAACGTTCCGACCACGAGCACCTCGTCACCGAGGTCGCGGAACTCGCGGATCTCCAAGTTGAGGAGCTCCCAGACGTCGGAATCCCGAAAGTACCTCGCGAGCCCTTCGGCCCCGTGGTAGACCGAGAGCTCCACCGTCCCGGTCCACGTGACCCACTCGAAGTCGTCCGTGGTCATCTCGACCAGGCTCGCTACGTCCCGGCGGTTGAAGGCGGCGACCGCGTTCTTCGCGATCGTGACGTTCTCCTGCGACATCGCCTACCCAGTATCCCGCTGCGAGGGAGGGGAAGGTCAACCCTCGGCCACCGTGCGCCGGTGCATTGCCGGCTTACTGTCGCGTCACGACACCCAGCCGGCAAGGTTGGCCCGGCTGAGAACTCACGAGCCCGGGCGCACGGGCTCGTCCACCTGCGTCCCAGCGTCCGGCATCGGCTCTTCCAGCGCCGCGAGCGCCCGCCGCATCCGCGCCGCCTCCGCCTCGGCCTCCTCCGCATCGGCTCGGGCGCGCTTGGCCCTCGCCTCGAAGCGGTCGATCTCGCGCTTCAGCACGTCTTCGGCCGAGAGCGGCCTACCTATCGGCTTGTTCTGGTTCTTTGCCATCGCTCCCTTTCGTTCGGCTGCCAGCTTACGCGCAGACCTGCGGTCCGGGCGAGAGCCCAACGGCTGAAATGTGGTGGCATGTGAGCTGACTTGGCCCACGCAGACCCGGTCCCAACCGCGCCGGCAGAGGAGAGCTCCGCGCCGGCGCACGCCGGCGTGGTGCTCGTCTCGCTCGTTCTCGTCGCGGCCGTCGCGAACCTAAATCTGGCGGTCGCGAACGTTGCGCTGCCGGATATCGGCAAGGCGTTCGATGCCGGGCAGACCGAGCTCAATCTCGTTGCCGTGGGGTACTCGCTGGGGCTTGCCGCCTCCGTGCTCTACCTGGGCGCCATCGGTGACCGCCACGGGCGCAAGCGGATGCTGATCCTGGGCACCGCCTTGGCGATCCCCGCGTCCGTGCTTGCCGCCTTCGCGCCGTCCATCGAGGTGCTGTTTGCCGCGCGCCTGATCGGCGGCCTCGCCGCGGGCATGGCGTTTCCCACGACGCTCGCCCTGATCACCGCGCTGTGGTCGGGGCCGGAGCGGACGAAGGCGATTGCGCTGTGGTCGGCCCTGGGCGGTGCGATCTCGGCGCTCGGACCGGTGCTCTCGGGCGCGCTGCTCACGGGGTTCGAATGGGGATCCGTGTTCCTGGTGACGTTGCCGCTCGCCGTGGTTGCCCTGTACATGGCCTACCGCTACGTGCCCGCACATGTAAACGAGACGACCGACCCGGTCGACAACCTCGGCGGGATCATCTCGATCCTGCTGGTGGCGGCGCTCGTGCTGGCGATCAACTTCGCCCCTGTGCCGGGCGAAGGAGCCGTCGCCGCCGGGCTGGGCCTCGTCGCCATTGCGGCAGGGATCGCCTTCGTGATTCGCCAGCGCCGGGCCAGGTTCCCGCTGTACGACCTGGACGTGGCACGGCGTCGCGTCTTCTGGGTCGCGGCGTGCGCGGGGATGATCGTGTTCGGGACCCTGATGAGCGCGATGTTCATCGGGCAGCAGTTCCTCCAGAACGTGCTCGACTACTCGACGCTCGACGCCGGCCTCGCGATTCTCCCGGCCGTGGCATGCATGGTGGTGGTCGCGCCGCGCTCGGCCAAGCTCGTAAACGCCCATGGGGCGCGTCTCACGCTCCTGGTCGGCTACGTGTTCTGCCTGCTCGGCTTCATCGTGATGCTGCTGATGTGGAACGACGACATCTCCTACTGGAAGGTGGGGCTCGGCTACGCCCTGATCGGGATCGGGGTCGGCTTTGCGGGCACGCCCGCCTCGCACTCCCTAACCGGATCCGTGCCCGTCCGCAGGGCCGGGATGGCGTCCGGGACGGCGGACCTTCAGCGCGACCTGGGCGGGGCGATCATGCAGTCGATCCTCGGGGCGGTCCTCACCGCGGGCTACGCGGCGGCTGTGGCGAGCGCCATCGCAGCCTCGCCGGACAAGGACAAGATCAGCGATGACGTGCAGGCCGAGTTCCAGAAGTCGTTCTCGAGCGCGGCCGAGGTCGCCGAGCGGTATCCCCAGTACGAGAGCCAGATCATCGCGGCCGCGAAGGTGTCGTTCCTGCAGGGCGACGACTGGGCCTACATCGCAGGGATCGTCGCGATCCTGCTGGGCGCGGCGCTGATCTTCTTCCTCTTCCCGAAGAGAGACGAGGAGGAGGAGCTGCTCGCCCGGTACCACGCGGAGGACATGGAGCTCTCCTCCAGCCATACTCCAAGCCGATGATCGCAGCGATCCATCCCCTGACACCCGGGAGCCCCGCGTACGCGATCGCAAAGGTCAGCGCGGTCGGCGGCCTGATCGCGCTGAGAATGGTGCTCTCCCGTCGTAAAAGGGGCGACCACGAGACCGATTCAGGCCCGGAGCCCGCGCCGGAGCCGACCCCGCGGCAGCCACACCCGGTGAGCCGCCGCAAGTCGCAGCGCCGGCGAAGGCGGAGCTAGCGAGGCGGGCTCGGAAGGGCCTGGGGAGGCGGTGAGGAGGATGTCCCAGACCGACGCCGACATGATCCGCCGTGCGTTCGAGGCCTGGAACGACGAGGGTCCGGAGGCCCTCGTCGAGCGCTACTGGACCGAGGACGCCGTCTACCGCGAGATGCCGGGCTGGCCGGACGCGGGCGTGTTCGTAGGGCGCGACGCCGCGCTCGAGCGAATGCAGAGCATCGTCGAACTGGTCGGGCCGCTCGAGGTGCGGCTCGAGGACCTGATCGAGGCCGCCGACGGCCGCTTCGTCGCCATCGTCAGCATGGTCGGCGACGCGGCCGAGGGCGACGCGCCGTACACGCAGTCCTTCGCCGTGGTGCACCGTGTTCGCGACGGGCGCGTCGCGGAGGCCGACTACTACCTCGACCCCGCTCACGCGCTCGACGCCACCGGCATCACGCGCGGCTGAGCTAGCGTGCCCCCATGCTCGCCCTCCTGTACGACATCCACGGGAACCTCGCGGCGCTCGACGCGGTCCTCGACGAGTGCCCCGCGGAGCGCTTCCTGCTCGGCGGCGACTACGCCCTCGGAGGGGCGTGGCCGAAGGAGACCGTCGAGCGGCTCGACGAGCTCGACGCCGAGTGGATTCGCGGCAACACCGATCGCTGGCTCGTCGACGACTCGGACGCGCCCGGCGCGGTGGCCGCCGGGCTCGTCGCGTGCCGCGAGCTGCTCGGGCCGGAGCTCGTCGAGCGCCTGGCCGGGCTCGAGGAGGAGACGACCAGGGACGGCACGCTCTTCTGTCACGCCTCGCCGGGCTCGGACATGCTCGGCTTTCCCGACAAGGCGAGCGCCAAGGACACGGAGCTCGTGGAGGGCGTCGCCGCCGAGCGCGTCGTGTTCGGCCACACCCACATCCAGTTCGAGCGCAAGAACCCGGAGGGGATCCAGCTCCTCAACCCCGGCAGCGTCGGAATGCCGTTCGACGGCAAGCACGGGGCGGCATACGCGCTCATCCACGACGACGGCCGCGTGGAGTGCCGCCGCGCCGAGTACGACTGGCGCCCGGTCGTCGATCTCGTCCGGGAGCGCATGGGCGAGCCCTTCGCGACGCGCCTCGAGAAGGCCCGTCTCGACGTGACCCCCTGATAGCTTCCGGCCGGTGCGCCTGCCGAGCGTCCTCGCGTCGCGCGACCGCCAGTTCTTCGACCTCTTCGAGGAGGCGGGCGGCAACATCCTGCGCGCGGCCGGCCTGCTCGAGGAGATGCTCGAGGATTTTCCGGAGCGCAACGAGCTCGCGCGCGAGATCCTGATCTGCGAGCAGGAGGGCGACCGCATCACGCACGACATGATGCAGCGCCTCAACCAGACCTTCGTCACCCCGATCGACCGAGAGGACATCCACGAGCTGGCGTCGGCGCTCGACGACGTCGTCGACTACACCGAGGAGGTCGCCGACTATCTCGGCCTCTACAAGATCGAGGCCCCGATGGCGCAGGCGCAGGACCTCGCGAAGGTCCTGCACGCCGCCGCGCGACAGATCGCCGAGGCGATGCCCCAGCTGCGCGGCTTCAAGGACATCAGCCACTACACCGTCGAGATCAACCGGCTCGAGAACGACGGTGACCGCATCGTGCGCGAGGCGATCGCGTCGCTCTTCGACACCGGGATCGACCCGATGGTCGTGATCCGCTGGAAGGACATCTTCGAGCGCCTCGAGGAGGCCATCGACGCGACCGAGCACGTCGCGAACATCCTCGAGGGCATCGTCATCAAGAACTCGTGAGGCGCGTGCGAGGGCGTGTGGTTAGCGACGGCGGGTAGCGGGAGGCCATGGAGAGCGACCTGATCGTCGTGATCGTCGTCGCGACGGCGCTCGCGTTCGACTTCACGAACGGCTTCCACGACACGGCGAACGTCGTCGCCACATCCATCTCCACCCGGGCGATGGAGCCGCGCATCGCGGTCGGCTACGCGGCGATTCTCAACTTCGCCGGGCGCGTTCCTGTCGCTGGCCGTGGCGGCCACGATCGCCAACGACGTGGTCGATCCGAGCTCGGTCAGCCTGCTCGCCGTCTTCGGCGGGCTCGTCGGGGCGATCACGTGGAACCTGATCACCTGGTACTTCGGCCTGCCGTCGAGCTCGTCGCACGCGCTGATCGGCGGAATGGTGGGCGCCGTGCTGGTGGCGGAGGGCCCGAGCGCCGTCTCGTTCGACGACGGGATCCTCGGCAAGGTGATGATCCCGGCCGTCGTCGCGCCGGTGCTTGCGTTCGTAGTCGGCGGCGCCGGGATCCTCGCGCTGTACAAGATCGTCGGGCGGCTGCGGCCGCGGCCCGTCTCGACCGGCTTCCGCCTCGGCCAGGTGCTGTCGGGCGGGATGCTCGCGCTCGCGCACGGGACGAACGACGCACAGAAGACGATGGGCGTGATCACGCTTGCGCTCGTCGCCAACGGCTCCATCTCGGAGAACGACTTCCACGTGCCGAACTGGGTGGTGGTCTCGGCCGCGTCGGCAATCGCGCTCGGGACGTACGCGGGCGGCTGGCGCATCATCAAGACGATGGGGAGCCGCATCCACAAGATGGACTCGGCCCAGGGCTTCGCAGCGCAGGGCGCGGGCGCCGTCGTGATCCTCGCCGCGTCGAAGGTCGGCTTCCCGCTCTCGACGACCCACACCATCTCGGGCGCGGTGATCGGCTCAGGCGCGGCCAAGCGCGTATCGGCCGTGCGCTGGGGCGTGGCCGGCAACATCGTCCTCGCCTGGGTCCTGACGCTGCCGGCCGCGGCCTGCTTCGGGGCGCTCACCTACAGCGTGACGAGGATCTTCGGCACCGGTGCGGCCGGCCCGGTGATAGTGCTGGTGGTCATATCCCTCGGCACGGCCGCGCTGTTCCTCCGGCGCGCGCAGCAGCGGGCGCCCGCACCCGTGGCTGGGACCGCGGAGGCAGCCGGATGATCGCCTCGATCGTCGACACCCAAGCCCTGCTCGAGGTGATCTGGGTGTCGCTGGTGGCGGGCATCGGGGTGACCGCCGTCTACGGGGTGGCGATCGTCGGCGCCTCGCGCGCCGTCGACGCTGGGGCGGCGCGGCGAGACCGGAGGCGCCGTGCTCTTCGGCGCGCTCGGGCGTCGTGGCGATGGGCGTGGTCCTCGCCGCGATCGTGTTCGGCATCGTGACGCTGAGCGACAAGTAGCGCGGCGCTCAGCCGGCCACGATCTCGGTGAGCCGGTCGAGCTCCTCGTCGCTCGTCCATGCGCCCACGGACGCGCGCACGTATGGAGTGCCGGGCAGGTCGCGCACGACGATCCCGGCCGCGAGCGTTCGCTCGAGCAGCGCCGGCGGATCCTCGGCCACGAACGAGACGAGCGTCGAGCGCCCGCGCGGGGCGACTTCGACGCCCCTCCGCCGCAGCCGTTCGGCGAGCCCCTCCGCCAAGCCGGCCGCTCGCTCCTGGACCTCGGCGATGCCGGGCCCCTCGAGCACGTCGAGCGCGGCGTGCGCCCACTCGGTCTGATGGGGCGCCGGGAAGCCGGTGCCGAGCCGCCGCGCGTCCGGAAGCAGGGGCGACTCGAGCGGGTGATGGGGATCCTCGAGCACCTGGTAGCCCGGCCAGGGCGCCTGCAGCCCGGCGATCCGGTCCGCGCGCGCGTAGACGTAGCCGATCCCGTTGGGGCCGCACAGCCACTTCTGGCCCGAGGCGGCGTAGAAGTCGCAGCCGAGCGCGCTCACGTCGACAGGCACCGCGCCGAGGCCCTGTGCGCCGTCCAGCAGCACCTGCGCGCCGCGGGCGGCGAGCCCGGCCGAGTCGACCACCTTGCCGGTCCTCCAGGACACGTGCGAGCAGACGACCATGCGTGTGCCGGGCTCGACCGCCGCGGCCAGCTCGTCGAAGGGCGCCACGCGCACGCGGATGCCGCGGGCCCGTGCCGCCGCGAGCGGCGCCAGCACGCCCGGGTGCTCCTCGTCCGAGGTGAGCAGCTCGTCGCCGGGCTGCAGGTCGAGCGCGTGCAGGACCGAGTTGACGCCGTCGGTGGTCGATCCGTTGAGCGCGACCTCCCGCTCTTCGGCCCCCATCAGCCCGGCGATCCGCGCACGCAGCTCGTCGGCCCGGCCGATCACGTGCTCGAAGAAGGCCTTCCCGCCGCGGCCCTCCTCGGCCTGGCGGCGCATCGAGGCCTCGGCCGCCTCGACCGCCGGCAGCGGGACCGGCCCGGTGCTGCCCGTGTTCAGGTAGGCGAGCCGGTCGAAAACGGGGAACTGGGAGCGGAGGTCGTGCACGGCGGCCGGATACTAGGCTGCGCCGACCATGATCATCGAGCGCTCCATGCATCCCGACTGGCTGTCGAACACCTATCTCGTCGCCGACCGGGAGGGCGGGAGCGGCGTGGTGATCGACGCGGGCGGCCCGTCGGGGCCGCTCCTGGACGCCGCCGAGCGGCTCGACCTCGACGTGGACCTGCTGCTGCTCACGCACCACCATCACGACCACGTGGCCGAGGCGGACGCCTGGCGCCGCAAGCACGGCGTCGAGACCTATGCCCACCCGATCGAGGCCGGCCTGATGGAGGGTGTCGACCGCACGATCGAGCCCGGCGAGGTGATCTCGGCGGGCGGCCTCGAGATCGGCTCGCTGCACACGCCCGGGCACACGGCGGGGATGCTCAACTTCGTCGTCAACGACCTCGACGTGTTCACCGGCGACACGCTCTTCCGCGGCTCGGTCGGCGGGGTGCGGGCGCCGGGCTCGACGAGCTTCGAGGACCTGCGCCGCTCGATCATGGACGTGCTGATGGCGCTTCCGAAGGACACGCGCCTGCACCCCGGCCACACCGATCCGACGAGCGTCGGCGAGGAGTGGGAGCAGAACGCGTTCGTGCGGCTCTGGCGCGAACTGGACGACGAGGGCGACGAGCCCTGCACGGTCGAGGGGCAGGACGCCACCCTCGTGCTCTGGGCACCGGACTACGACGGCGGGCACAAGGCGTGGGTGCGCTGGCCGGACGGCAGCGACGACATCGTGCCCGGCAGCCGGGTGAGCCGCTGAGCCCGTGACGGAGATCCGCCGGGCGCTGCTCGGCTCGCTGATCGACCACGCCGCGCTCTTCCCGCCGGCGAGCATGACCATGGAGGACGCCGTGGCCGAGGACCGCGTGGCGCGCGCCGGCCCGTACGGCTGGCTGCTGGCGCGCTTCGTCTGTCCCGCGTCGCGGCTCGGTGAGCTCCGTGAGGCGTTTGGCGGCTGGGCCGAGACGCCCCCGCTGAGCGTCATTCTCGACGGAGTCGGCCAGACCGACGAGGCGAGCTGGACCGAGGCGCTCGACGCGGACGCGAAGGAGATCGCCGCCGCGATCGAATCCGGCGCACCGGTCGCGGCCGTCGAGCTGCGCATGCCCTCGCCGCGACCGGGGTCCGCGGCGCTCGTCGCCGCTCAGACCGCGCTGCGCCCGCTCAGGTCGGAGATCTACCTCGAGTTGCTGCGTGCGGAGGACTGGCGCGACTCGGTCCCCGCCGCGATCGGGGCGGCGTCCGCGATCGGGGCGCGGGTCAAGCTGCGCTGCGGCGGTGAGAGCGCCGCGGCGGTGCCGCCGGTGGAGCTCGTGGCGCTCGCGCTCGCCGCCTGCCGCGACACGGGTGTGGTGCTCAAGGCGACGGCGGGCCTCCACCACCCGGTGCGCCACACCGACGCCGCCACCGGGATCACGGAGCACGGCTTCCTCAACCTGCTGGCCGCGGCCGCGTTCGGCGCGGCGCACAACCTGCGCCCGAGCGGAATCGAGCGCGTGCTCGCCGAGGAGGACCCGCAGGCGTTCGAGGTCACCGATGAGGGGCTGCGGGTGGGCGAGCTCAGCGCGTCGGCGGCCGAGATCGCCGCGGCGCGCGCGCATCTGTTCGTCTCCTACGGGAGCTGCAGCTGGCGCGAGCCGGTCGCGGACCTTCGGGAGCTGGGGGTGCTCGCGTGACGCTCGCCTACGGCGTGCTCGCGGGCGGCGGCGTATGCGCGCGCTCAGGCGAGCGCGTCCTCGACCTGAGCGCGCTCGACGAGGTGCTCGCCGCCGGCTCGCTGAACGCGTTCATGGCGCGCGGGCCGGAGTTCCGGCGCGAGGTCGCGGCGCGCGTCGAGGAGGGACGCCCGGTCGAGAGTCCCGAGCTCGTGCTGCCGTTCGAGGTGGCCGACTACGTCGACTTCTTCTCCTCGATCCACCACGCGACGAACCTCGGCCGCATGTTCCGGCCCGAGGGAGAGCCGCTGATGCCGAACTGGCGCCACCTGCCGGTCGGCTACCACGGCCGCGCGGGTACGGTCGTGCCGAGCGGCAGCGTCGTCCCGCGGCCGAGCGGCCAGCGCCCCGGCGGCGGCTTCGGGCCGAGCGAGCGGCTCGACATCGAGCTCGAAGCCGGCTTTGTGATCGGCCTACCAAGCCGCCGTGGGGAGCCGGTCCCGATCGAGCGGGCGCTCGACCACGTGTTCGGGATGGTGCTCGTGAACGACTGGTCCGCCCGCGACATCCAGGCCTGGGAGTACCAGCCGCTCGGCCCCTTCCTCGGAAAGTCCTTCGCCACCTCCGTGAGCGCCTGGGTCGTGCCGATCGAGGAGCTGCTCGACCGCCGCGTCGCCGCGGAGCCGCAGGAGCCCGAGCCGCTCCCGTACTTGCGCGAGCCGCCCTGGGCCTTCGACATCCCGCTCGAGGTCGAGCTGAACGGCACCGTCGTGGCCCGTTCGAACACGCGCCATCTCTATTGGTCGATCAGCCAGCAGATCGCCCACCTCACGGTGAACGGAGCGAGCCTGCGCACCGGAGACCTGCTCGCCACCGGCACGATCTCGGGCCCCGAGCCCGGCGAGCGTGGCAGCCTGATCGAGCTGAGCTGGAACGGCAGCGAGCCGATCGAGCTGCCGGACGGCGAGCCGCGCAGCTTCCTCGAGGACGGCGACGAGGTCGTGCTGCGCGGCGATCCGCTCGGCGAGGTGCGCGGCCGCATCGCTCCCGCCGGAGAGGGCTGAGCGTGGACCTCCAGCCGATGGCCGTGGGTTCGCGCCCGCCCGGCGACCACGCGCCGGTCGCGGGTGCGCGGGCCCTCGAGGCGCTCGCCGCGGCGGCCGAGCCGCTGCGCGGCGTGCGGATCCTGCACGTGAGCGCCGCCGGGACGGCCGGCCGCGTGCCCGAGCTGCTCGGGAGCATGCTTCCCCTGGCGGCCGGCAGCGGCCTCGAGGTCGAGTGGCGCGTGCTGTTCGGCTCGGCGGAGGAGCGAGCGCTGGCCGCCGCGCTCCAGTCCGGGCTGCGCGGCGCCGAGAGCGCGATCGAGCCGGAGGCGTGGGCGCGCTTCGCCGAGGGCTGCGAGCGCGCCGGGCGCGCGCTCGGCCGACGGCCACGACCTGGTCGTCCTGCACGACTCGGCGCTCGCGCTCGCGGCGGGAGTCGAGGCGCCGGTGGTCTGGCGCTGCCACGACGACCTCGCGGCCGCCGAGCCCGAGGCGTTCGAGCTCGTGCGACCGCTCCACGAGCGCTGCCGGCTCACGCTCGTCCCGCACGAGAGCTTCGCGCCGCCCGCGCTGCGGGACGCGCGGCTCGCGGCCGCGCCACCCGGCATCGACCCGCTCGACCCGCGCAACATCGAGCTCGAGCCGCGCCTGCCCGGGCGCGTGGTGCGGCCGCTCGGCGTGGACCTCGAACGCCCCTTCTGCCTCCAGGTGCTGGAGCTCGACCGCTGGGACGACCCCCACGCCGCGATCGAGAGCTTCCGGATCGCGCAGGCGGACGAGCCCGATCTCCAGCTCGTGCTGGCCGCCCTCCTCGACAGCGCCGGCAGCGAGGGCTGGCAGGCGGCGAAGGAGGTGTCGGACTACCTCGCCGGGACCGATGGCGTGCTGCTCCTCACGAGCTACGAGGGCCTCGGCAGCCTCGAGCTCGGCGCCCTGCAGCTGCTCGCGCGCGTGGTCGTCGAGCGCTCGCTCGGCGAGGGCTTCGAGCTCGCCCCATGCGAGGCGCTCTGGAAGCGCACACCGGTCGTGGGCGGCACGGGCGGAGGGCTTCCGCTCGCGGTGCGCGACGGGGTCGACGGCTTCCTCACGGACGACGAGGGCGAGGCCGCCGCGCGCCTGCTCGAGCTGGTGCGCGACCCGGGCCTCGCGGCCGAGATGGGCCGCGCGGGGCGCGAGCGGGTGCGCGAGCGCTTCCTGGTGACCGGCGCGCTTGAACGCGAGCTGCGGGCGCTCGCCGATACCTTGGAGGCGTCATGAAGGTGTTCCTCCCGGACGACACCGAGCTCGAGCTCGCCGACGGCGCCACCGGCGCCGACGCCGCCGCGGCCATCGGCGCGGGGCTCGCGCGCGCCGCGCTCGGCATCCGCGTCAACGGCGAGCTGCGCGATCTCTCCGCCCCCCTCGACGAGGGCGCGCGGATAGCGATCGTCACGGCACGCGACGAGGACGGGCTCTGGCTGCTCCGCCACGACGCCGCGCACGTGCTCGCCGCCGCGGTCACCGAGCTCTACCCGGGCGTGAAGATCTCGATCGGGCCCGCCGATCGAGGACGGCTTCTACTACGACTTCGACTTCCCCGACGGCACCAAGCTGACGGAGGACGACTTCGAGCGCGTCGAGGCCCGGATGCGGGAGCACATCAGGGCCGACGAGCACTTCGAGCGCAGCGAGCTGTCGCCCGCCGAGGCGATCGAGCGCTTCCGGGCCGAGGGCCAGGACTACAAGGTCGAGCTGATCGAGGACCTCGTTCGGGCCGCTGACGCCGGGCACCCGCTCGAGACGGTCTCGCTCTACCGGAACGGGCCCTTCACCGACCTCTGCCGCGGCCCTCACGGCCCGGGCACCAAGCGCATCAAGGCGTTCAGGCTGACGAGCGTGGCGGGCGCCTACTGGCGCGGCGACTCGGACCGCCAGATGCTCACGCGCGTGTACGGCACGGCGTTCGCGAGCAAGGAGCAGCTCGAGGAGCACCTGCAGCGGCTCGAGGAGGCTCGTGCCCGCGACCACCGCAAGCTCGGCCGCGAGCTCGAGCTGTTCATGCTCTCCGACCTGTCGCCCGGCTCGCCGTTCTGGCTGCCGAACGGGGCGCACATCTGGAACGAGCTCACGAAGCTGTGGCGCACGAGCAACGTGGGGCACGGCTACACCGAGGTGCGCACGCCGATCCTCTACGACGTCGAGCTCTGGAAGCAGTCGGGTCACTGGCACGTGTACCGCGACCACATGTACTTCACGGACGTCGAGGACCGTCCCATGGGCCTCAAGCCCATGAACTGCCCGGCGCACGTCCAGATCTACAAGAGCCGGCTGCGCTCCTACCGCGACCTGCCGGTCCGCTACTGCGAGCAGGGGCTCGTCCACCGGCACGAGCCGAGCGGCACGCTGCACGGGCTGATGCGCGTGCGCCACATCACCCAGGACGACGCGCACGTGTTCTGCACCGAGGAGCAGATCGAGGAGGAGGTGCTGCGCTGCGTCGACTTCAGCTACTTCATCTACGACCAGTTCGGCTTCAAGCCGCGGCTCGAGCTCTCCACCCGGCCCGACAAGCGCGTGGGCAGCGAGGAGATGTGGGACAAGGCCGAGGCGGCGCTTCAGCGCGCCCTCGACAGCCGTGGGCTCGAGTACGAGCTGAACGAGGGTGACGGCGCCTTCTACGGCCCCAAGATCGACCTTCACATGACCGACGCGATCGGGCGCTCCTGGCAGCTCGGCACCGTCCAGCTCGACTACTACATGCCCGAGCAGTTCGAGCTCGTCTACACAGGAGCGGACAACACCGAGCACCGCCCGGCGATGATCCACCGCGCGTCGATGGGCTCCTTCGAGCGTTTCATCGGCATCCTGATCGAGCACTACGCGGGCGAGTTCCCGCTCTGGCTGGCGCCGGTCCAGGCGGCTGTGCTGCCGATCTCCGACCGCCACGTCGAGTACGGGCGCGGCGTGGTGCGCGAGCTCACCGACGCCGGCATCCGGGCCGAGCTCGACGAGCGAACGGAGTCGGTCGGCAAGAAGATCCGCGAAGCCGAGCTGCGCAAGGTCCCGTACATGCTCGTCGTCGGCGATCAGGAAGAGGCCGACGGTGCGGTGGCGGTACGCCGCCACCGTGAGGGAGACACGGGTGCGCAGCCGGTTTCGGAATTCGCCAGGCTGATATCCGCCGCTATACTCGCCCGCGAATGAGGCGAAGGAAAATCTCGCGTTCTTGACGGCCGGTAGCCGCAGCTAGTGCCGATCCCGCGCAAGTTCGATCGGCGGCCCCCCGAGCGCGACGAGACTCGCATCAACGAGCGCATCCGCGTTCCGCAGGTGCGCCTGATCGGCGAGGACGGCAACCAGATCGGTGTCGTCGAGACGCAGCGTGCGCTTCGCTACGCGCAGGAGCGCGATCTCGACCTGGTCGAGGTGGCGGCCGACGCCCGCCCGCCCGTCTGCCGAGTGCTCGACTACTCGAAGTACAAGTACGAGCAGGAGCAGAAGGCCAAGGCCGCCCGCCGCCACCAGAAGCAGGTCAACGTCCGCGAGATCAAGCTGCGCCCCAAGATCGCGACGAACGACTACGAGACGAAGAAGAACCACGTCGTCCGCTTCCTGAAGGGCGACGACCGCGTCAAGGTCACGATCATGTTCCGCGGCCGCGAGCAGACTCATCCCGAGCGCGGCGAGATGCTGCTGAACCGCCTGGCCGACGACGTGGCCGAGCTCGGCACCGTCGAGCAGGCGCCCCAGCAGGACGGCCGCAACATGACCATGCTGCTGGCGCCGGTCAAGCGCCGTGCGCAGGACGCCGAGACCGGCGAGGGCAACGGCGATGGCGCCGCGGCCGCCGACGGCAACCCGGCGCCGTCGCCGCAGGCCGAAGCCTCCTAGCTGCCGCGGTTGGCCCGGGCGTCCGCCGTCACCCCGCGTGCGGCCTGATTCGCGTCTGCTTCAATAGACCGTCGCATGCCGAAGATGAAGACCCACTCCGGCGCCAAGAAGCGCTTCCGCAAGACGGGCAAGAACAAGCTGCGCGCGCGGCATTCCTTCACGAGCCACAACCTCGGGCCGAAGTCCGCGAAGCGCAAGCGCCGCCTGGGCCGGCCGGTCGAGGTCTCGCAGGCAGACCACCCGCGCGTGATGGAGCTCCTGCACAAGTGATCGCCTCCGTCGGAGATCACAAGTGAGCCGGGTAAAGCGCTCAGTTCACGCGCGCAAGAAGCGCAGGGCCACCCTCGAGCGGACGAAGGGCTATCGCGGGCAGGCCAAGTCGAGCTACAAGCGGGCCAAGGAGGCCCTGCTGAAGGCCGACTCGTACGCGTACCGCGACCGGCGCAACCGCAAGCGCGACTTCCGCCGCCTCTGGATCACACGCATCAACGCCGCGGCGCGCCGCGAGGGCATGTCCTACAGCCAGTTCATGCACGGCCTCAAGGAGGCCGGCATCGAGGTGGACCGCAAGATGCTCGCCGACATCGCCGTGCGCGACCCCGAGACGTTCCGACGTTTTGCCGAGCAAGCCCGGGAGGCCGTGGCCGCCAACTAGCGCGCGAACCACGGAACCGACTCTCCCGGGCGCCCCAGGTGGGCGCCCTTTTCGTTCCATGATCCGTTCAGCCGACAACGACAAGCTCAAGACGATCCGCAAGCTCCAGCAGAAGCGCTGGCGGGTCAAGCTCGGGCTGTTCGCGGCCGAGGGGGAGGACCTGGTGGAGGCGGCCGAGGCCTCGGGCTGGCCGGCCGAGTTCGTGCTGCGCGCGGGCGTCGACGTCGAGCCGGAGCTGCTCGCGGACGTGAGCGCGCTCGGCTCCGGAAGCCGCGTGATCGGTGTCTACCCGCAGCGCTTCGGCGAGCCGGGCGGGCGCGTGTCGGTGTACCTGCACGGTGTCGAGGACCCCGGCAACGTAGGCGACGGTCATGCGCTCGGCGCACGCGCTGGCGGACGGCCCGGTGATCCTCGGGCCGGGCTGCGCCGACCCGTTCTCACCGAAGGCGGTGCGCGCGAGCATGGGCTCGCTGTTCGCCCGGCCGCCCGCTCGCACGGACGACCCGGCCGGGCTCCCGGGCACCCTGCTGCCGCTCGACGCGCAGGCGGGGCCGACGCTGAGCGAGGCCCGCGTCGAGCCGCCGCTCGTCCTCTGCCTCGGCGCCGAGCGCGCCGGCCTGCCGGCCGAGCTGAGCGCCGCGGCGGTGCGGATACCGGTCGCCACGGACTCGCTGAACGTGGCCATGGCGGCGACCGTCGCCCTCTACGAGGTCGCGCGTAGGATGGCCGCCCATGCCTGACCTGAACGAGCTCCGGGCGAGCGGCGAGAGCGCCATCGCCGCGGCCGGCACGACCGCCGAGCTCGAGGAGCTGCGCGTGCGCCTGCTCGGCCGCAAGTCGGAGCTGACCGCGACGCTGCGCTCGATCGGGGAGCTCCCGCCGGCTGAGCGCGGGCCGGTCGGCAAGGGGGCGAACGAGGTCAGGCAGGCGCTCGAGCGGCTGCTCGCGGAGCGCACCGCGGAGCTCGAGGCCGCCGAGCTCGACCGCCGCCTGGCGGACGACCGCATCGACGTGACGCTCCCCGGCGACCCGCCGCTCCCGTCCGGCAACCTGCACCTCGTCTCGCACATCAGGCGGCGCATGGAGGACGTGTTCGTGGGGCTCGGCTTCGAGGTGCTCGAGGGCCCCGAGATCGAGTACGACTACTACAACTTCACCGCGCTCAACCACCCGCCCGAGCACCCGGCGCGGCTCCCGCAGGACACCTTCTACCTCGCGGAGAGCGTGCTGCTGCGCACGCACACCTCGCCGATGCAGGTGCGCGCGATGGAGGCCCAGGCGCCGCCGATCTACATCGTCGTGCCCGGGCCGCGTGTACCGCCCCGACACCCCGGACGCCACCCACGTGCCGATGTTCTGGCAGCTCGAGGGGCTCGCCATCGACGAGGACATCACGCTCGCGGACCTCCAGGGCGTGCTGCTCCAGTTCGCCCGCCAGATGTTCGGCGAGGACACGCGCGTGCGCCTGCGGCCGGGCTACTTCCCCTTCACGGAGCCGAGCGTCGAGGTCGACGTGTCCTGCTTCCGCTGCGGCGGCACCGGCTGGGAGGGCGCCCAGCGCTGCGGGACCTGCAAGGGCGAGGCCTGGATCGAGATCCTCGGCTCGGGGATGGTCGACCCGAACGTGCTCGACTACGTCGCGGACAGCGGCTACGACAACGAGCGCGTGCAGGGCTTCGCGTTCGGGATGGGCATCGAGCGGATCGCGAGCATCGTCCACGAGGTCCCGGACCTGCGCATGCTCTACGAGAACGACCTGCGGCTGCTCGAGCAGTTCGGGGCCGGCGTATGAGGGTGCCCGGTCGGCTGGCTGCGCTCCTACTGCGACCCCGGCCTGCCGGCCGAGGAGATCGCCGACGCGCTGACGATGGCGGGCGACAAGCTCGAGCGCCTGCACCACACGGGCGTCGGTGACCCGGCGGCCTTCCTCACCGGCCGCGTGCTCGAGTCCGAGCGCCACCCGAACGCCGACCGGCTGAGCGTCTGCGTAGTCGACGTCGGCCGTGGCGAGCCCCAGACGATCGTCTGCGGGGCGCCGAACGTGGCGGCGGGGCAGACCGTCGCGGTGGCGCTGCCGGGCGCCGTCATGCCCGACGGCAGCACGCTCGGCGAGGCGAAGCTGCGCGGGGTCGGCCTCGAGCGGAATGATCCTGGCCGAGGACGAGGTCGGCATCGGCGAGGACCACGACGGAATCATGGTGCTCTCCGCGGAGCTGCCGGTGGGCGCTCCGCTCGCCGAGCACCTGCCGATAGCGGACGAGGTGCTCGAGCTCGAGATCACGCCGAACCGGCCGGACATCATGGCCGTCTACGGCGTGGCGCGCGACCTGCACGCCGTGACCGGCGCGCCGCTCGCAGAGGACCCGACCGAGAGCGACGCCGAGCCGTCCGGAAGCGACTCGGCGGACGACCACGCGGCCGTCGAGATCGACCCCGAGATCTGCCTGCGCTTCACCGCCCGCGTGTTCGAGGACGTGAAGATCGGCCCGTCGCCGCTGTGGCTCAAGCAGCGGCTGATGGCGGCGGGCCAGCGGCCGATCTCGAACGTCGTCGACATCACGAACTACGTGATGCTCACGACCGGGCAGCCGCTGCACGCGTTCGACCTGGACGAGGTGCGCGGCGCGCGCATCATCGTCCGGCGCGCCGCGCGAGGGCGAGCGCATGACGACGCTCGACGACGTCGAGCGCACCTTCTCCTCCGACGTGGCACTCGTCTGCGACGCCGAGGGCCCGAGCGGCATCGCCGGGATCATGGGCGGCCAGATCTCGGAGGTGTCGGACAAGACGACGCGCGTGCTGATGGAGGCCGCCACCTGGGTCGGGCCGAACATCATGCGGACCTCGAAGGCGCTCGGCGCTGCGGACGGAGGCGTCGGCGCGCTTCGAGAAGCAGCTGCATCCCGAGCAGGCGATCGCGGCGCAGCGGCTCGCCGCGCGGCTCATGGTCGAGCTCTGCGGCGCCCGCTTCGTGCCTGGGCACGATCGACGTCTACCCGCGGCCCGCGGAGCCGCGCGTCGTGGGGCTGCGCGAGGAACGCATGGAGCGCCTGCTCGGCGAGAGCATCCCGATCCGAGCGCGTCGAGCGAGATCCTCGAGCGGCTCGGCTTCGAGCGTGCGGGAGAGGCGTGGCGGGTGCCGCCCTGGCGCGACGCCGACGTCCAGCGCGAGGCCGACCTGATCGAGGAGGTCGCCCGCATCCACGGGCTCGACAAGCTGCCCACGACGCTGCCCGCGCGCGAGGGCGCGGTCGGGCGGCTCTCGGACGGCCAGCGCCTGCGCCGCCGGATCGAGGACCTGCTGCGCGACCGCGGCCTCCACGAGTGCATCGCCTACGCCTTCACCTCGCCGGCGCGCGCTGCGGCGGCTGCGCCTCGGCGACGAGCCGGTGCTGCGGATCGACAACCCGCTGTCGGAGGAGCTGAGCGTGATGCGGCCGCTGCTCCTGCCCGGGCTGCTCGACGCCGCGCGCCACAACGCCGCCCACGGCCGCCCGGGCGTGGCGCTCTTCGAGGCCGCGCACGTCTACCACCCGGCGGGCCCGCTCGAGCCGGCGCCCGAGGGCTCGCCGCGGGGCGCCCTGCCCGCCGCCGAGCCGCGCCACCTGTCGGTGCTGATGACCGAGGCGGCGCCGGGCGGCTGGCGCACACCCGCCCGCCCGGCGGACTTCTTCGCCGTCGCGCGCGCTGCTCGAGGCGCTCCTCGGGGTGGCGGGGATCGACTGGCACGCCGAGCCGCAGCGCCCGGCCGTTCCTGCACCCCGGCCGCTCCGCCACGGTGCGCAGCGCCGACGGCCCGGAGCTCGGCTTCGTCGGCGAGCTCCATCCGCTCGTGCTGCGCGAATGGGACCTCGAGGGGCCTGCCGCGGCCTTCGAGCTCGACCTGGACGCGATCGTGGAGCTCACGGCGCGGCGAGCTCGAGGTCTACGGCGACGTGACGAGCTTCCCGGCCGTGCTCCAGGACATGGCTGTCGTGGTCGGGCGAGGAGGTGCCCGCGAGCCGGGTCGAGGAGGCTGTGCGCGCGGGCGGCGGCGAGCTGCTCGGCGCGCTGTCGGTCTTCGACCTCTACCGCGGCGCGCAGGTGGGCGAGGGGAACAAGTCGCTCGCGCTGCGGCTCGAGTTCCGCGCGCCCGACCGCACGCTCACCGACGAGGAGGTCGCGGAGCGGCGCGCCGCGATCGAGCGCGAGCTCGAGTCGATCGGGGGGCGGCTGCGTGCCTAGGGCCGCCGTGATCGGCGCGGCGGGCTACGGCGGCGCGCGTCGCGGCGGCGATCCTTCAGCGCCACCCGTCGATCGAGCTGACGGCGCTCACCGCGCGCACGGACGCGGGCCGGCGCCATGACGAGCTCTATCCCGCATACCGCGTGCCGCTCACGATGGAGGGCTTCGATCCCGACGTGATCGCCGAGCGCGCCGACGCCGCCGTCGTCGCGTACCCGCACAAGGCGGCGGCCGAGGCCGTGTCGAAGCTTCGCCGGCGCGGCGCTGAAGGTCGTCGACCTGTCCGCCGACTTCCGGCTTGACCAGGCGGCCTACGAGCGCTGGTACCAGCCCCACGAGGCGCCCGAGCTGCTCGGCGAGTCGGTCTACGGGCTGCCCGAGGCGCACCGCGACGAGATCCGCGGCGCCGAGCTCGTGGCGGGCCCGGGCTGCAACTCGACCGCCGCGCTGCTCGCGCTGCTGCCCCTGCGCGGCCGCATCGCCGACGCCGTCGTGGACATTAAGGCGGGCGTGTCCGGCGCGGGCCGCGAGGCCACCGAGGAGACCCACTTCGTCTCCGCGGTCGACAACGTGAACGCCTACAAGATCGACGGGCCACCGCCACAGCGCCGAGATGGAGCAGGAGCTTCCCGGGCGCGCGCTTCTCGTTCCTGACCCACCTGATGCCGGTCGACCAGGGCATCTTCGCCTCCTGCTACGCCACCCTCGAGGAGCCGCTCTCGCGCGACGAGCTGCACACCCTCTACGCAGAGCGCTACGCGGGCGAGCCGTTCATCGAGCTCACGGCCGGCTCGCCGCGCACCCGCAACGTGCGCAACACGAACCGGGCGCAGGTGCACGTGACGGTGGTCGGCGAGCGCGTGATCGCGCTCTGCGCGATCGACAACCTCTGGAAGGGCGCCGCCGGCCAGGGCGTCCAGGACCTGAACCTGATGCTCGGGCTGCCCGAGACGGAGGGGCTCGAATGACCTTCTTCAGCTCGCGCTGGGTCGACCTGCCCGTTCACGCCGGCGAGGCGAAGGACACCGAGCTGCCCGCGGGCTTCCGCGCGGCGGGCGTGGCAGCCGGGATCAAGCCGAGCGGGCTCGACGTGGGGGTGCTCGTCTCGGACGCCCCCGAGACGGTGTCCGCGGCGCGCTTCACCACGAACGCGCGCGCTCGGCGCGCCCGTGATCGTCTCGAAGCAGGCCGACCTCGCCGGGCTGCGCGCCGTCGTCGCCAACTCGGGCTGCTCGAACGTCGGCGACGGGCAGCGCGGGCTCGACACGGCCGTGGCCATGCAGGAGACGGCCGCGGGCCGGCTCGGTCTCGAGCCCTCGCAGGTGGGGGTCGCCTCCACCGGCGTGATCGGCCACGAGCTGCCGCGCGACAGGGTCGTCGCGGGCGTGAACGAGGCGTGCGAGGCGCTCGGGCTCGAGGCGGAGCAGCTTCTCGGAGGCGATCCTCACGAGCGACAGCGGCCCGAAGCGCGCCTGCCTCGACGTGCACCTCTCGAACGGCACGGTCAAGCTCGCCGCGCAGGCCAAGGGCGCGGGCATGATCGAGCCGCGCTACGCGACGATGTTCTGCTTCATCCAGACCGACGCGCGCCTGCGCCAGGAGACGCTCGACCTGCTCACCGGGGTGTGCGTGAAGCGCTCCTTCGACCGCATCAGCGTGGACGGCCAGCTCTCGACGAGCGACACCGTGTTCGCGCTCGCGAACGGCGGCTCGGGCGTGACGGTCGAGCCCGAGTCGGACGACGAGCTGCGCTTCGGCGAGGCGCTCGACGCCCTGCTGCGCCAGCTCGCGCTGGTGATCGTGGCCGACGGCGAGGGCGCGCGCCGGATCGGCACGGATCGTGGTGCGCGGGCGCGGCGAGGCGGTGGAGCCGGTGGCGCGCCAGATCGCGAACTCCCCGCTCGTGAAGACGGCCCTGCACGGCGGCGACCCCAACTTCGGGCGCATCCTGCAGGCCGCCGGGCAGGCCTGGCCGGCGGGCGAGCCGTTCGTTGCCGACCTGTCGATCGAGGGCCGCAGGTGGCCTCGGCCGGCGACGCGCTCGAGCTCGACGAGGCCGGCCTCCGCGAGCTGGAGCAGCTCGTGCAGGGCGACGAGATCGAGTACGAGCTGACCCTGCCGGGCGAGGGCGGCGAGACGGAGGTCTTCTTCAGCGACCTCGGGCCCGGCTACGTGAGCTTCAACGCGGAGTACACGTCATGAGAGACGTCGCCACGCTGCTCGAGGCGCTCCCCTACATCCGGGAGTACTACGGCAGGACGATCGTCATCAAGTACGGCGGCGCCGCGATGACCGACCCGGAGCTGAACGAGGAGTTCGCGCGCGACGTCGTGCTGCTCAAGTACGTGGGCCTGAACCCGATCGTCGTCCACGGCGGCGGGCCGGACATCACGCGCTACATGGAGCGGCTCGGGCATGGAGGTGAAGTTCGTCGACGGCCTGCGCGTGTCCGACGCCGACACGGTCGAGATCGCGAAGATGGTGCTGGTCGGCAAGCAGAACAAGGACATCGTGCTGCGGCTCGGGCGCCACGGGCAGCCGGCGGTCGGCCTGTGCGGCGACGACGGGCTGCTGTTCACGGTCAAGAAGCGGCTCGCGGGGGAGACCGACGTGGGCTTCGTCGGCGACATCGAGCGCATCGACGTCGACGTGCTGAACCACATCGCCGCCGACTACATCCCCGTGATCGCATCCGTGGGGGCCGACGCCGAGGGCCACTCCTACAACGTCAACGCCGACGCCGCCGCGGCCGCCGTGGCGGAGGCGATGGGTGCGTTCAAGGTCGTCTTCCTCACGGACGTGAACGGCTGGCGCGCCGACCCCGCGGATCCGGCCAGCCGCATATCGGAGGCGACCGCCGCCGAGCTGCGCGAGCGCCTTCCCGGGGTGAGCGGCGGCATGCGCCCGAAGCTCGAGGCCTGCCTGCAGCGCGCTCGAGGCGGGGGTCGGCAACGCCTACATCATCGACGGGCGCCAGCCGCACTCGCTGCTGCTCGAGCTGTTCACCGACGAGGGGATCGGGACGAAGCTGTGGCCCTGAGGGACCTGCAATCGCTCGAGCGCCGACTCCGTCATGGCGACCTACGCGCGCAACCCCGTCGAGTTCGTGCGCGGCGAGGGAACGCGGCTCTGGGACGACGAGGGCAACGAGTACCTCGACTTCCTGACCGGCATCAGCGTCGTGCAGCTCGGGCACTGCCACCCGCGCGTGGTGGAGGCGGTGCGCGACCAGGCGGGCCGGCTGATGCACGTGGGCAACCTCTTCTACACCGAGCCCTCGATGCGGCTCGCCAAGCACCTGGCCGACTCGTCGCTCGGCGGGCGCGTCTTCTTCACGAACTCGGGCACCGAGGCGATCGAGTGCGCGCTGAAGCTCGCCCGCAGGCGGCGCGCCGGCGGCGACTTCGTCGTGCTCGAGGGCGCCTTCCACGGGCGCACGATGGGCTCGCTCTCGGCCACCCCGCAGGAGCCGAAGCAGGCGCCGTTCGCTCCGCTCGTGCCCGGCTTCAAGGTCGTGCCGCGCGGCGACGCCGCCGCGCTCGTGAGCGCGATCGACGGGAACACCGCCGCGGTGCTGATCGAGCCGATCCAGGGCGAGTCCGGCATCCACCCGATCGACCACGAGCTGCTGCACGCGGCGCGCGAGGCCTGCGACGCCCA
Source organism: uncultured Thermoleophilaceae bacterium (assembly GCA_963788595.1). Lineage (GTDB taxonomy): Bacteria > Actinomycetota > Thermoleophilia > Solirubrobacterales > Thermoleophilaceae > JACVRW01. The sequence continues at coordinate 157,859 of CAWBHC010000004.1, read as the reverse complement.
CCACGCGCTGCTCATCTTCGACGAGATCCAGTGCGGCATGGGGCGGACCGGGACGCTGTGGGCGCACGAGCAGCTCGGCGTGAGGCCCGACGTCATGACCGTCGCCAAGGGGCTCGGCGGCGGCCTGCCGATCGGCGCCTGTGTGGCCACCCCGGACTGCGCGGGCATCTTCGAGCTCGGCGACCACGGCTCGACGTTCGCGGGCGGCCCGGTGATCGCCGCCGCCGCGAACGCCGTGCTCGACACGGTCGACGACGAGGCCTTCCTCGCCACCGTGCGCGAGCGCGGCACGCGCCTGGCGGACGGCCTGCGCGCGCTGCGGCTCGACCCGCGCGGGCTCGGCCTGATGGTCGGCATCCACGTGCCGCACGCGCCCGAGGTCGCGCGCCGGCTGCTGCTCGAGCAGCGCCTCGTCGTCAACGCGACGGGCCCCGTCACCATCCGCCTGCTGCCGCCGCTGACGGTGAGCGAGGACGAGATCGACGAGGCTCTGAGCCGCATCGGCGCGCTGCTAGCTTCCCCCGCCGCATGAGCGTCGAGCGCCGCACCCTCAGCAAGACGGCCTCCTACGAGGCCGAGCCCGGCGAGGTCGGCCGCGTGCTGCTGCTCTACTCGGGCGGGCTCGACACGAGCGTGATGCTCAAGTGGATCCAGGACGAGTACGAGGCCGAGGTCGTGGCGCTCACGGTCAACCTGGGTCAGCCCGGGGAGGACTACGACGTCGTCAAGGGCAAGGCGCTGCACCTGGGGGCGCTCGACTGCCACGTGGTCGACGCGCGCGAGGAGTTCGCGCGCGACTACGTGCTCCCGGCGATCAAGGCGAACGCCCTCTACGGCGGCGGCTACCCGCTGTTCACGGCGCTCGGGCGGCCGCTGATCGCGAAGCTGGCGGTCGAGTACGCGCGCCGCTCCGGCTGCGACACGATCGCCCACGGCTGCACCGGCAAGGGCAACGACCAGGTCCGGATCGAGTCGACCGTGATCGCGCTCGACCCGGAGATGAAGATCATCGCGCCCGTGCGCGGCTGGCAGATGGGCCGCGAGGAGGAGATCGCCTACGCGCGCGAGCACGGCATCCCGGTCAAGGGCGGGACGGAGACGCCGCCCTACTCGATCGACGACAACCTCTGGGGCCGCTCCTCCGAGGGCGGGCCGATCGAGGACCTCGACGAGCCGCCGCACGACGACGTGTTCCAGCTCGTCACCCGGCCCGAGGAGGCGCCCGACGAGCCCGAGGACGTGGTCGTCGGCTTCGAGCGCGGCGTGCCCGTGTCGCTGAACGGCGAGCGGCTCGAGCTCGTCGAGCTGCTCGAGCGGGCGGGCGAGATCGGCTGCCGCCACGGGATCGGGATCGTCGACCACATCGAGGACCGGATCGTCGGGCTCAAGGTCCGCGACCTCTACGAGGTGCCCGCGGCCGCGCTGATCCTGACGGCGCACAAGGAGCTCGAGAAGCTCGTCGGGACGATCCACCAGAACAACTTCAAGCCGCACCTCGACGGCCACTGGGCGTACCTCGTGTACGCCGGGCTCTGGTACGAGCCGCTGCTCTCGGACCTGAACGCCCTCATGGACGCGGTCAACGAGCAGGTCACGGGCGAGATCACGATGCGGCTCTACAAGGGCAGCGCGCGACCCGTCGCGCGGCGCTCGCCGAACGCTCTCTACGACGCGGCGCTGGCGGGCTTCGGCGAGTCGGGCGGGCTCTTCTCGCAGCAGGCGAGCCCGGGCTTCATCGAGCTCTGGTCGCTCCAGTCGCGCATGGCGTACAACGTGCGCAAGCGAAACGCCACCTGAGCGTCAGCACGGTTCCCGCCAGGCGTCGAGCGCGAGGCGCTTGCGCATCGCCATCAGGCCGGCCGCGCGCGCCTTGGAGCAGAAGCTCGCGGTGTCGAGGTCGTACTCGGCGACGAATACGGCCTTGCCCGCTCGTGTAAAGGGCGCCAGCAGGTTGCACTCGTCGTACTCGTGGCACTGCTCGTTCAGCGCCCAGTCGAAGTCAGGCTCGAGCACCTCCGCCTGCTCGAGGTCGTTCTTGAGCCCGATCGAGAGCCCTCGGGCGTGCGCGGCCGCGGCCAGGAAGCGATTGAACCGGAGCTGATCCGCCCCCGTCAGCGGGAAGCCGCTCGAGTTCGCGTAGGCATCGACGTTGTCCGGCTCGACACCGTCGAATCCCTTCGCCTTGCAGAGGTCCAGGCGTCGCTCGAGTATCGAGCCGAGCAGATCGAGCCGCCGAATGTCCAGCCAGCGCTCGTCGGGCCACCCGTCGAGGGGCTGGCCGATGATCGCGGCGGGGAACTCTCCGGTGTCAGGTCTCCCGGGCTCGACCGTCCCGGCGCTCATGTAGCACACGACGTACCGCCCTCGGGCGTGCAGCCCGGCAACCACGCCGGCGGAGTTGTCGAAGAGATCGATGTCGAACATCGCGGCGTCGACGGACTGGTCGACGGGAGTGGTCAGCTGCCACTGCCAGGTCGCGTTCCGAGCGGGCAGCCGGATCCCCCCGGACTGGCGGGCGGTGGCGCCGGACCCTGGCCGGGCGTGGGCGGTGGCGTGGTCCGCAGCCCGAGACGGTCGATCCGGAGCGCTCGCCTGCAGTTGCCGCGGCGGTGGGGATTGGCCAGGCGCAGCCGAATCGAGTGGGGGCCGGGGGCGAGGGGCCGACGCAGGCGCCAGCTCGTCCAGCGTTGACTGGGGATACGCCGTGAGAGGGCCGCCCGTTGGTCGACCACGACGACGAGCCTCGGGGCGCCGCCGCAGCGCCTTGCGCGAAGGCGGATGGCCAGCACGGAACTCCCCGGCGCGGTGATCCGGCCGCGAGCCCATCCCCGTCCAGTGAGCAGCAGCGCGCGCTCTCCCGCTTGCGGACGGATCGCGGACGGCATGCCCGGCATCGGCCGACGAGCGCATGCGCTCGGCCTCCACGCGCTGCGGCGTGCGGGCCGCCGCGGCCGCTCCACAGGTCAGGAGGAGCAGGGCCAGCGCGACGATGGCCGCCCGTGAGCGTGGCATCTCGGATCGGGGGACGAGCGGGCACTGCCGCCACCCTAGCCATTAGCTCCCCCGGATCTTCGTCAGCTGCGCGGTGGAGGAGAGACAGCTGGCCCCCATACGGAGTACAAGGTCGTCGTACCCGACAGGGCGATATATACCCCGAAACGGTCTTTGTCTACTCCCCTGAACTAGCTATATAGGCGTCCCCAATTGCTTGACACAAACTTCGTTTCGTGAGAGTTCTAGATGGACTCGTCGGATGGAAGCATCGTCGCTCGCCATCCGGATCGTCCAACGACGCTCGCGTGCCGAAACACAGGATTCGAACCCAATTGGAGCAGCCGGTGACACATCGCAACGGCAGACCCATTCGAGTCCCCCACGGCAGAGGGGCGGAGCGCGAGGTCGTCTACTGCCTCCCCGCCGTGGGGTCCGGTGCGCCAGAACGGCAGAGCGTCAGGATCGCTCGTGTCCCGTGCTCGCTCTAGGCGAGCACGTCCCGGGGCATGGGCGTGCGGGACGAGGTTGTGCGCCGCTCGCTCGGTGAGGTCGCCCACCCTGGGAACTGTCGGCCCAGCCGACGACCGGGGGTCACGAGCGACGGTGCACAACCCCCGCGCTCCAGGTCACCACTACTGCGGTACAGGAATTGCTTGACATGAACTGCGTTTCGTGAGACGTCTAGAAAGGACTCGCCCGGCGGGAGCGTCTTCGCTCGCCGTCGAGATCGTCCAACGACGCTGCCCGCGCGATCGCCCAACGGCGCTCGCCTGCGCAGTCCAGCCCTCGGGGATTCGACCAATTGGAGCAGCAGGTGACACATCGCAACGGCAGACCCATTCGAGAGCCTCACGCCAGAACGGCTGAGCGCGACGTCGCTCGGCCGTCTGGGCGCCGGAGGCTTCGGCGGCGGGTGCCGTCCCTGCTCCTGATCACGCTCGCGGCGCTGCTGCTTGCGGTTCCCGTTGCACTGAGCGCGTCCGAGCCGAAGCCCGGCCAGCGCATCGACCTGAAGGTCCTCGTGGTCACCACGAACACCCTCGACCCCGTCGCGGCTGCAATGGGAGTCTGCCCTCGACCGCGAGGGCGTGCCGCACGACAGGAGGATCGTCAGCGCGTCGGCGGGCCTGACCGACGCCGACCTGGCGGACTACTCGGCCAACAGGGCGAAGTATCAGGCGGTGATCGTCGCACCCGGCGACATGGCCATGTCGCAAGCGACGAGGGACGCGCTGGCGAAGCTGCAGACGACGTTCGGAGTCCGCCTGCTGAGCGACAACATCCGGACCCGACATTGCATGGTCTGGTCAATCCCGACCTGGTGCTGAGCAGGGTGGCAACACCGGGACGCTCACGGCGCGAGGCAGGGCCGCCTTCCCCTACCTCGACGGCCCGGTGCCGATCGAGGCCCCCTTCGCCTGGGGCTTCCAGGCGACGCCCGCGCCGGCGCCGACTTCACGACGCTGGTCGCGGGGCCGAGTGGCTCCGCGTACCTGGGGATCTACACGCGTCCCGACGGCCGGCAGGAGATGGTGAACGCGGTTACCGGCAACGCGAGCCAGACCCACTTCCAGCTGCTGCGCCACGGGATCATCAACTGGCTCACGCGTGGCGTGTTCCTCGGCCACCAGCGCGACTACTTCGCGATGCAGGTGGACGATGTCTTCCTGCCGGACGACCGCTGGGACATGGCGCGCAACCTGACGGGAGTCGACGGTCCGACGACCGCTGCCGACGAGTACCAGTGCGACCCGTGATCACGACGTCCCCGACTGCCTGCCGATCCGGATGACCGCGGCCGACGTGACCGCGTCATCAACTGGCAGAACACCAACGGGATCAAGCTCGACATGGCCTTCAACGGGGACGGCAGCGAGGAGGCCATCGAGGCCGCGGCGCGCGCCCGACCCGCTCACCGACTGCCTTCGTGGCCAACAAGTCCCAGTTCCACTGGATCAACCACACCTGGAGCCACCTGCAGCTCGACGCGTTGTCGCAGACTGCAGATCCGGAACGAGATCGCCCAGAACATCCAGTGGGCCCAGCCCCGCAGAGGGCGCTGCCGATCGATCCGACGGAGCTGGTGACCGGCGAGCACTCCGGGCTGCACAACGCCGCGATGCCGGCCGCGATCAACCAGACCGGCATCCGCTGGATCGCGGCCGACAACTCGCGCGAGCCGAACCCCTACGCGATCGGCCAGGCGACGACGGTGCCCCGGTACCCCTCGAACGTCTACTACAACGTCGCGACCATGGCGGAGCAGCTCGACGAGTACAACTACATCTACCTGCCCCCGGCCCTCGGCGGCAAGTGCGTCAACAGCACGACGAACACCTGCCTCGGTGCAGCGGCCACCCAGCAGCAGTACGTCGACAGCGAGGCGAACATCATGTTCGACCACCTGATGGGCAACGACCCGAAGCCGCACTACGCCCATCAGAGCAACCTGCGCCGAGGATGCCGTCCTCTACCCGGTGCTGGAAGGCGCTGCTCGCGCGCTACCAGCCCTACTTCAACACCCCGCTCGTCCAGCTCACCCATGCGCAGATCGGCCAGGAGATGCAGCGGCAGCGGGCCTGGAAGGCCGCCAGTGCCGCGGTCTCCGCCTACGTCCAGGACGGTCAGGTGCACGTCGTCAACACGACCGGAAGCGCGATCGACGTGCCGCTCACCGGCACGAGCGTCGGCGACCTCTACGGCGGCCAGCGGTCCGGGTGGACGAACGTTCCGGCGAGCTCGGAGCGCGTGTTCGCGCCGAGCGACCCCGCCAACACCGCCCTGCCGACCGTGACCGGCTCGGTCGCGACGGTGGGCGGCACGCTCACCGCCACGACGGGTACGTGGAGCGGTACGCCGACCATCGGGCTCTCCTCCAGTGGCAGCGCTGCAACATCCAGGGCGCCGCCTGCGAGAGCATCCCCGGCGCCACCGCCACCACCTACACGACGCAGGCTGCAGACAAGGACAAGCGCCTGCGGGTGGTCGTCTCGGCGGCGAACTGGATCTCGTCCTACAGCCAGGCGCAGTCCGCTGGTCACGGACGTGGTGGAGCCGACGATCGCTCCGGCAAATACCGCAGCGCCTGCGCTCAGCGGAACGCGCAGCCGTCGGCCAGACGCTGACCTGCTCGCAGGGCGCCTGGACCGGCAGCCCGGCGCCGACCTTCGCCTACCAGTGGAAGCGCGATGGCGCGAACATCGCCGGCGCGACGGACAGCACCTACACCGTCGTCGCGGGCGACGCAGGCCATGCGCTGACCTGCACCGTTACGGCTACCAACGCCGGTGGCTCGACGTCCGCTAGCTCGAACTCGCTTACGGCCACGAGCCGACCGGCCAACACCGGCGCTCCCGCGCTCACCGGAACCGCGCTTACGGGTCAGACGCTGACCTGCTCGCAGGGCACCTGGACCGGCAGCCCGACGCCGACGTTCGCGTACCAGTGGAAGCGGGCGGGGGGGAACATCGCCGGCGCGACCGCGTCGACCTACCTGCTCGTCGCGGGCGATGTTGGGCAAGCGATCAAGTGCACGGTCACGGCGACCAACTCCCAGGACTCGGCGTCGGCTGATTCCAACAGCGTCGTGCCGAGCGCGGCCTCGCCGAACCCGACCCCGCCGCAGACCGGCGCTCCCGCCGGCCCTGCGCCCCGTGTGTCGCTGAAGGCGCTGCGCATCAGCCCGAAGCGCTACGGCCTCACCGGCTCGCCGCGCTCAGCCCGGCTGAGCTGGAACGTGAGCGACCGGGCGACGCTGCGGCTGACGCTCAGGCGTTCCCTGCCGGGACGCCGGGTGGCGGGAGTGTGTCGCGCGCCCTCGAAGGGCAACAGCGCACGCCCGGCCTGTGGCCGGCTCGTCACCGTGGCGGCGTTCAACCGCCCCGTTGCGGCGGGCGCCGGCGGTCTCACGCTCACCGGCAAGGTCGGCGGGCGCAAGCTGCCCGCGGGCAGCTACCGGCTGGTCGTGACCGCCATGAACGTCGACGCGTCGCGGCGGCCGTCCACGCAGCACACGCTCGGGTTCGCGGTACTGAAGGAGCTCCGATGAGCGAGCAGAAAAAGCAGGGCCGGCGCGGCCGGCGCCTACGCCGCGGCGACCAATCGAGCGCGGCAAACCACGCGGCCGGCGACGAGTCGCTTGGCGCCCTGCAGGCCGAGCTGGTGCTGCTCCGCGAGGAGAACGCCGAGCTGAAGGCCGCCAAGCACAGCGAGCCGGGCGTAGGACGGCTGCTCCAACGGGCCCGTGCCGTGTCGGAGGAGGTGTTCGACCCGGAGAACGCCGGTGACGAGACCGCGCACATGCTCACGGAGATCCTCGTCCAGCGCGAAGCGTTGCGAGGGATCTGCGTCGAGATCGAGCGCTCGATGGCGGCGATCAGCTCCCGGCTGGACGCGTTGGTCCCGCAGCCGGTCCTGCACTCGAGCAATGGCAATGGCCACGCACGAGGCAATGGCAATGGCAATGGACATGTCAAGGCCTGATGGCATGCCCCTGAGCGCCGAGCCCCAGGGCGACCGGCCGCGTGTGCTGCTCACGACCGAGGGCACGTATCCCTACGTCGTCGGCGGCGTCAGCGCCTGGTGCGACCTGCTCGTCAAGAGCCTCGCCGAGTTCGATTGGCAGGTCCTTCCGATCGTCCCGCCCGACCGCCGGCCACGCTTGTTCGAGCTGCCGCCCCACGTGAAGGAGGTCGGGCGCATCGAGGTGTGGTCCGAGACCCTGCCATCCGGGCGTCGCCTTCGCGCTTCCGAGCGCAGCGTCGGCAGCGAGCTGCCGGCCACGTTCGTCCGCGGGCTGCTCGGCTGGAGCGGGGATACGGCCGCCGTGGTCGACGGCCTCGTCTGGTGCCGCCTGCATCCCGCCGGCGTGCGTCGAGTCTTCCGCTCGCGCCGTGGCTGGGCGTCCTTCCTCGAAGGGCTGGCCGAGGTCCTCGACGAACGCGTGGAGGAGGCCGGCGTTCCGCCCGCACTCGACCTGGTCGAGGCTGCGGCCCTCTACCAGACGCTCTACTGGGTAGCGCGCACGGCAGCGGTGCCGACGCCGGAGACCGACGTGCTGCACGTGACCGCCGCCGGCTGGTCGGCGATCCCGGCCCTCGTCCACAAGGCCCTTTACGGCACGCCCATGATCCTCACGGAGCACGGCGTGTTCGTGCGTGAGTCATACCTGGCCGCTCTCCGGAGCCGCGACTCCGCCGGTGCCCGCTTCGTGGCCACCCGCCTCGCTCGCGGCTTGGCGCGGGCCGCCTATGCGGGCGCGAACGTGGTCTCTCCGGTCACCGACGCCAACGTGCAGTGGGAGGAGGGCCTCGGCATCGATCCGGACAAGATCCTGGTTCTCTACAACGGACTTCGCCCACCACCTGAGCCGACACCTCCGCCCGGCCAGCGCGACCGTGGTCTCGGTCGGCCGGATCGATCCGCTCAAGGACGTGCACACGATGCTTCGGGTCGCCGAGGAGACGCTCCGGCACGTGCCGCACGCGCAGTTCCTCCACTACGGACCGGTCACGCGCGGCGAGGAGGCCTACGGGCGTTCTTGTCTGCTGCTGCACGAACAGCTCGGTCTGGGTGACCGCTTTCGCTTCATGGGCCGCACCACCGATCCGCACGGAGTGGTGCGCGACGCCGACGTGGTGCTGATGACGAGCATCTCGGAAGGCCTGCCGATGTCGATCCTCGAGGCGATGGGGGAGGGCCGGCCCGTCGTGGCCACCGGCGTCGGCGGAGTGCCGGACGTGGTCAAGGGCTGCGGCGTTACGACCCCCCCCGGGGAGGTCCACGGGCTCGCCCTGGGAATCACGACGCTGCTGAACTCCCCCGAGCTCGCCTGGCAGCTCGGTAGGCGCGGCCATCGCCGGCTGCAGCGCACCTTCAACGAGGTCGCCTGCGTCGAGAGCTATCGCGGCCTGCTGCACGCGGTGGCCGCCCCGGCTGTGCTGCCTCGGATCTCACCGCCGATCGTCACCGAACAGCTCGTCGCGGCATGAGCCGCATGACACCCGACACACAGCGCCTGCAGGGCGTCGTCGAGGCGCGGCTGGGACGCCCGCCCCAGGACATGCTGGAGGCGGCGGTCGTGCTCGAGGCCTGGGGTGGGATCCCGGCCCGCGACGCGCTCGCCGCCGGCCGCACGCTCATGCGTGCCTCAGCCGGTCCTCAGGAGGCCAGCGTGGCCCGTCTCCAGGGACCAGGGGAGACCCAGGAGGGATTTCTCGTCGAGGCGATCGCGTTCGTCATGGCCGTGGTCGCGATTGCCTGCTGGGCCGTGCCACTCGCGTCGAGCCTCGGCGCCGGGCTGGTCCAGCGCGCCCTGATACTGGCGCTGCCCGTGACATTGGCGCTGCAGTGGGGGCTGCGTAGCCGCTACCTCGGGCGTCCGGACGGGCTTGCTCAGCTGGGCCGCCGGCCCTACGTCCTCGGCCTGGTGGCCGTGGCCGTGGTGGCGCTCCCTCTGGCTTTGATGGGCCTCGCCGGCGCTGTGGCGGGGCTGATGACGCTGACGTGGACGGGAGGGACGATCCTGATCCGTCGTCGCTGGGCGGCCGGCTACGTGGGAGTGATCATCGTCGCGACGGTCGCGATGCTGGCTGGGATATCCCCGCCGGCGGTGCTCGGCGTGACGGCGGCGATCACGACGCTCGGAGTGCTCGCGGCCGTGCGGGCGCCGGCGTCCGGCAGCCTCAACCCGCCGGGGCGCTGGGGCCGTGCGTTGAGTGCGGGCGCGATCGGCATCGGCCTCGGGGTCATGCTCGTCGCCGACCGCCACGTGAACTGGAGCGGGGGAGCTATCACGGCGCTTGCGCTGCTCCCCTCGACCGTGGCGAGCTTCTGGGGCGGCTATCACCTATGGCGATTCCAGCAGGCGATACCACGAGCGCTGTCCGGCGTCGCTCTGCGCGACGCCAAGGCCGGCCGACTGGCCTGGGGGCCCCTGAGCATCCTGCTGGGCGCGGTCGGGCGGCTGGCCGTGCTCACAACCGTGCTGTCGGCGGCCCTCGTGGCCGGGAGCGCCTGGGCAGGCCAGGACACTGTCGGCATCGGCGTCCTCGTGGGCTTCGGGCTGATCGCGCTCGCCACCCTGCTCGTGAGCCTGCTCGAGGCCGTCGGCCGGGGCCGGTGGGCGCTTGCCGCCGTCGGCCTCGCGATCGCGGCCGAGGTGGCCATCGGCCTTGCCGACTGGACGCCGTTCGCGGCCGCCGCTCTCACGGTGGGCGGCGCGGTGGCCGTGCTCGTCGCCCTGCCGGCGGCGATCGCGCTGCTCAGCCGCCCGGCGAGGACCCTCGCGACGTCGCTCTGGATCCCGTGAAAGCCCGGCGCCAGCGCGGCTGGCATGCGCCGCGCGCATACATACTGGCGTCCGTCGCCGCGGGGGCGATCGTGCTGATGGCGGTGCTCTTCACTCGGGACTCCGAGAGCCGGCCGCCTTGCCGGAGCGCACTGATTCCAGCCTACGTGCCGCCGAACGAGATCGCTGATCTGGCGGAGCGGTCCGACCGGTCACGGGTGCTCATCGTCAACCCGTCGAGCGGCCCGGGGACCCGTCCGCACCCTGCCTATCAGGAGGCCGTGCAGAAGGCCAAAGAGGCGGGGACGCGCGTGCTCGGCTACGTCCCGACGGGCTACGGAGCCCGAGACCTGGGCCTCGCCATGGACGACGTCGACCGCTACCGCTCGTGGTACGGGGTGGACGGCATCTTCGTCGACGAGGCGGCTCATTCGGACGACCACCTGGGCTACTACCAAGCGCTGAGCGGCCACATCCGAATTTCCGAAGACCAGCTCATCGTGCTCAACCCGGGCGTCGTCCCCGCCTGGGGCTACTTCGACGCGGGCGACGTGGTCGTGACGTTCGAGGGTCCCTACGCGGAGTACTCGGCTGCGCTCGAGCGGATGCCGGAATGGGTTCGGCAGATGCCTCGCCGGCGCATCGCGCATCTCGTGTACGACGCCTCGGCCGACGAGGCAACCCGGGCGATCGAGGCAGGCACAGGAGCTGGATACCTCTACGTGACCTCCGGGTCGCTCCCGAATCCATGGGGCACGCTGCCTCGGTACCTGGACGACGAGGAGGCGCTGCTCGAGACCTGCCGGCGACCGGCAGGCAACCGCGCCAGCTAGCCGCCTCGCCCGTTTCCTGAACGCCCTCTACGATCTCGCGCTGGCAAGTTTCGGGAATCGCGCATGGCGTACCGGGTCCGGAACCGGGGAAGAGAGGACACATGAAGACGAAGGTCTACACGATGCTCGGCTGGGCGGCCTGGCAGGGGATCGTGATACTGGTCCGGCGCAAGCTTGGGACGAACAAGGTCAAGATCGGCGCGGCGGCGACCGTGCTGGGCATCCTCGTGGCGGGCCTGGTGGCCGCGAAGGCGACGAACGGCGAGGAGTAGCCCGGCCGCATAGGTCGCCCTTTCCCGGCACCTGTTTCCGCAACGTGCGGGCCCTCGGCGGCGGTCAGGCGGAGCCGTCGGATCCCGACCGTATATTCGAAGCCGGATGAGCTTCGCCCATCTTCACGTGCACTCCGAGTACTCGGTGCTCGACGGCGCCTGCCGGATCGACTCGCTCGCTGAGCGCGCGGCCGCGTACGGCCAGCCGGCCCTCGGGCTCACCGACCACGGGGTGATGAACGGGGCGGTCGAGCATTTCAAGGCCTGCCGCAAGCACGGCATCAAGCCGATCCTCGGGCTCGAGGCCTACTTCGTCGACGACTGCCGCACCGAGGCGGTCCGCTACGAGCGCAACCACCTGACGCTGCTCGCCGCGAGCGACGAGGGCTTCGGCAACCTCGTCAAGCTGAGCTCGGCGGGCTACCTGGAGGGCTACCGGCGCGGCAAGGCCAACGTCGACCTCGACCTGCTCTCGCAGCATGCGGGCGGGATCATCGCCCTGACCGGCTGCCTGCAGGGGCGCTTCTGCAGGCGGCTCGTGGACGGATCGCCACACGAGGCGCGCGCCCATGCCGATGCCCTGATGCAGGTCTTCGGCGGCCGACAACGTCTACTTCGAGGTGCAGAAGAACGGCATCGCCGAGCAGGAGCGCGCCAACGCCGGCATCGTCGAGATCGCGCGCGAGCTCGGCCGCCCGCTGGTCGCCACCGGCGACGTCCACTACCTGCGCCGCGAGGACTACGACAACCACAGGGCGCTGCTCTGCGTGCAGACGAAGTCGACGCTCGCCCAGCCCAAGCTGTCGTTCGACACCAACGAGTTCTTCCTGAAGAGCTCGGACGAGATGGCGGGCGACTTCGCCGAGTGGCCCGAGTCGCTCGCCGCCACGCTCGAGATCGCCGAGCGCTGCTCGGTCGACATCGAGCTGGGCAAGATGCTGATCCCGCGCTTCCCGACCCCGGACGAGTCGGCGGAGCCGGAGTACCTGCGCCGCCTCGCCCACGCCGGCCTCATCAAGCGCTACGGCGACCCCGCCCCGGCCGAGGCGGTCGAGCGGCTCGAGATGGAGCTCGGCGTGATCGAGAAGATGGGCTTCTCGGCCTACTTCCTGATCGTCTGGGACTTCGTCAAGTTCGCGAAGGACCAGGGCATCGCGGTCGGCCCGGGGCGCGGCTCGGCCGCCGGCTCGCTCGTCTCCTACTGCCTCAACATCACCGAGGTCGACCCGCTCGCCTACGGCCTCCTGTTCGAGCGCTTCCTCAACCCCGAGCGCGTGTCGATGCCGGACATCGACATCGACTTCTCGGTCAAGGGCCGCGCGCGCGTCATGCGCTACGTGGAGGACAAGTACGGCAAGGAGTCGGTGGCCCAGATCGTGACGTTCGGCAAGATGCTGCCGCGCAACGCCACGCGCGACGCCGCGCGCGTGCTGGGGCTCGACTACGGCGCGGGCGACCGGCTCGCCAAGCTGATCCCGGAGCCCATCATGGGCCGCTCGAAGTCGTTCGAGCAGTACCTCGCCGAGGAGCCCGACCTGCGCCGCGCCTACGACTCGGAGCCGGAGGCGCGCCAGATCATCGACACCGCCCGAGGCCTCGAGGGCATCGTTCGCAACGCCGGCATCCACGCCGCGGCGGTGGTGATCGCGGACCGCCCGCTCACGGACATCGTTCCAGTCCAGCTGATGGAGGACCGTGGCACGCCGGGCGCGAACGGCGAGCGCTCCTACAAGGTCGTCACCCAGTACTCGATGAAGCCGATCGAGGAGATCGGCCTGCTCAAGATGGACTTCCTCGGTCTGCGCAACCTCGACGTGATCGAGGACTGCCTGTCGATCATCGAGGAGTCGACGGGTCAGCGCCCCGACATGGCCACGCTTCCGCTCGACGACCCGCAGACCTACGAGATGATGGCCCGCGGCGACTCGATCGGCGTGTTCCAGTTCGAGTCCGACGGCATGCGCGACGCCCTGCGCAAGGTCAAGCCGACCGAGTTCGAGGACCTGGTGGCGCTGAACGCCCTCTACCGGCCGGGCGCGATGAAGCACATCGACACCTATGCGCGCAACAAGCGCAACCCCGACGCCATCACCTACCTGGACGAGCGCCTGCGCCCGATCACCGAGGCGACCTACTCGGTGATCCTCTACCAGGAGCAGTCGATGCAGATCGCGAAGTCGGTTGCCGGCTTCTCCGGCGCCGAGGCGGACGACCTCCGCAAGGCGATCGGCAAGAAGAACCGCGAGGCGATGGCCGCCCTGCGCGAGCGCTTCTTCGAGGGGGCCAGGGCGAGCGGCACCCAGGAGAACGTGATCCAGGAGCTGTGGGCCGTCAACGAGGCCGCGGCGGACTACTCGTTCAACCGCTCGCACGCCGCCTGCTACGGGCTCGTCGGATACCGCACGGCCTGGCTCAAGGCGAACTACCCCGCCGAGTACATGGCGGCGCTGATCTCGTCGGTCATGTCGACCAAGGACAAGGTGCCGTTCTTCGTCGCGCAGTGCGAGGACATGGGCATCGAGGTGCTGCCGCCCGACGTGAACCTGTCGGGGCACGACTTCAAGGTCGTCGAGGGCAACATTCGCTTCGGCCTCGACGCCGTCAAGGGACTTGGCTATCAGGCGGTCGAGGCGATCATCCGCGCGCGCGAGGAGGACGGCCCGTTCACCTCGGTGTGGGACTTCTGCCGGCGCGTCGACTGCCAGGCCGTCAACAAGAAGGCGAGCGAATCGCTCGTCAAGTGCGGGGCGATGGACTCGCTCCCGGGCACGCGCACGGGCACGATGCGCGTGCTCGCGAACGCCCAGGCCTCGGGCGCCCAGATGCAGCAGGACGCCCAGCGCGGCCAGGGCTCGTTCTTCGACTTCGACGACGGGCCGGGCGCCGTCGCGGAGCCGGACCTCCCGGTGCCCGAGCTCCCCGACGAGCGCGAGCAGCTGAACGAGTGGGAGAAGGAGACGCTCGGCCTGTTCCTCTCGAGCCACCCGCTCAAGGAGGTGCGGCCGGCGCTGCGCAAGCGCGTCGACTGCTCGGTCTACGAGCTGCCGTCGAAGAAGGACGGCGAGTGGGTCACCGTCGGCGGAATGATCTCCGAGTGCAAGCGGATCCGCACGAAGAAGGGCGACCCGATGATGTTCGCCACGCTCGACGACCTCGAGGGCCAGGTCGAGATGCTCGTCTTCAACTCGGCCTACGCCGCCAACGCGGACAAGGTCGACGTGGACCGGATCGTGCTGGTGCGCGGCCGGGTCGACCACAAGGAGGCGGGCGAGACCAAGCTGATCGCCCAGGACGTCGAGCTGTTCGAGCCCTCGCCCGAGGAGGTGCTGCGCGCCGCCGAGGAGGCCGCGGCCGAGCCGGTGGTCCGGCGGCTGACGCTGCATGTCTCACCCGGAGTGCCGGACAGCTTCCTCGAAGAGCTCAAGGAGGTCGTCGGACACCACCGCGGCGACCACGAGATCCTGCTCGCGGTCGGCGAGCGGCGGCTCCTCCTGGGCACCGACTGGCGCGTCTCCGCCGACGGCGCGTGCCGCGCCGAGCTGTCAGGGCTCACCGGCGCGGCGCGCCTCGTCGTGTAGCTCAGCGCTGCACGCTCCGCCGCGGCTGACCTACACTTGCCGGGTGCAACCCCTTCCCGCGCAGGCCGCAACCGAACTGCACGAGTGCAGGCGCTGCTGCTCCTTCTGCGACCGGGTGGTACATCCGTCGGGCTGCATCGCGTCGGGCTGCCGGTTCCTCTACCTGTACGACGACGAGCAGACCGGTCGCCGCTTCATGGGCTGCATGAACAAGGTCTTCCGCGGCGAGATCGACGTGGAGCTGTTCGAGCAGGCCGAGCACACGCGCCACGGCTTCGGCGGGGTCAAGATGAGCGGCCTGCCGCTGCCGCAGTGCCGCTCGAGCGTCGAGCGCGCCTACGACGGCTACAGCGAGGCCTTCCAGTGCAAGAACCCGCGGTTCTTCACGAAGCCCTCGCTCGAGGACGTCGACGCGGCGTTCGATCTCCGCGACGAGCTCTAGCCGGTTCAGCGCCTTTCTCATGAATACGAGCGAGAAGCCCTCGAGCGGGCGGCGCTCGTACTCGACGTAACCGATCCGCTCGTAGAGCGCTCGGCTCTCCACAAGCCCCTCATGGGTGTAGAGGTGGATTGCGTCGAATCCCGCCTGGCGGGCCTCGGCCTCGGCCAGTTCGAGGAGCGCCCTGCCGATCCCCTTCCCTCGATGGATCGGATGGACGGCGACGTTGTGAATGAAGAAGCCGTCGGCGCTGCTGTCGAGCACGAGCACTCCGACCACGGCTCGCTCGAGCTCGGCGACCGTCACCTGGCGCTCGCGGATCACCTCGCGGTAGTCCTCCGTCATCGGCCCGGGGCGCATTCCGATGCGCTCGACGTACGGCCCGTATGCGGCGTCCACCAGGTCGGTGATCGCCGTGGCATCGGTCTCGCTCGCCGGCCGTAGCACGGCGCGCTAGGCGAGCAGCGCCGCGCAGCCGGCCAGCATCAGCGCCGCCCAGACGCTCACGACGATTCCCATGACCTCGCCGGTGCGGGCGAGCCCGCGGGCGCGCGCCGGGCCGGAGCGGCGCGCGTCGCGGCCGAGCGCCCAGGCCGTGATGCCGACGGGCAGGCCGAGCGGGAACAGCAGCCCGAGCGTGAACACCATGACGCACAGACCCGCCATCCCGACGAGCAGCGCGGCGGACGCCGGTCCCGCTGCCGCTCTCGCGTGCGCACGGGCGGCTTGCCCTCGACCGGCAGGAAGCGGAGCGCCTGCCACAGGTCCTGCGAGTAACGGGCGCGCCATGTCTCGCCGACGCGCTGCTCGAACTCCTCCATGGTCAGTCGTCCGCTGAGCAGGTGGCCGCGCAGCAGCCCGACCGTGTACTCACGCTCGCGATCTGAAATCAGCAGCGTCGACACGCGCGCGGATGGTAGTGAGCGCTCAGCCCTTCGCTCGCCGCTTCCGCGACCGCAGCCCGTTGCGCCGTAGCTCCCGCATCCGCTCGATGTCGACCTTCTCGACTCCCTTGCCCGCCCTGCCCGGGCCCTCGAACAGCACGGGCAGCTTCTCGAAGCGCGGCTCGGACAGGAACGCCGCGCAGCCGCGCGCGCCGATCTCGCCGTCGCCGGGCGGGGCGTGGCGGTCGCGGTTCGAGCCGAGCGGGGTCTTCGAGTCGTTCATGTGAAGGCAGCGCAGCCGGCGCTTGCCCACGAGCTTCGAGGCCCCGGTCCATCACCTCGTCGAGCTTGTCCGCCGTCGTGATGTCGAAACCGCTCGCGAACATGTGGCAGGAGTCGAGGCAGATGCCGATGCGCCTGTCGCCGCCCGCGAGGTCGACGAGCTCGCGCAGCTCCTCGAACGAGCGCCCGATCGTGTTGCCCGCGCCGGCCGTGTTCTCGAGCAGGAGCCGGCAGCGCTCGGACTCGCCGAGCGCGTGCTCGATCATCCGGCCGACCCGCGGCAGCGCCTCGGCGAGCGGCTCGCCGACCGTCGACCCCGGGTGGACGACGACGCCGTCGGCCCTGATCTCGTCGCCCATGCGCAGCGCGTGGATCGAGCGAGTCCGCCGACTTCTTGCGCATCTCCCTGTCCTTCGTCGCCGGGTTGATCAGGTAGACGGCGTGGATCGTGGCCGACTTGATCGGCCCGTCCTTCATCAGCGAGAGGAACTCGGCGATGTCGTCGTCCTTCCAGCGCGTCGGCCGCCACTGCGCGCGGCGACTGGTTGAAGACCTGGATCGCGTCGCATCCGCGCTCGACGCCGCGCTGATGCGCCTGCACCAGCCCGCCTGCCGTGGAAACATGGGCGCCGATGAGCATGAGAGTGAGGTTCGCACCCAGCCCGACGGGCGTGCTCCACATCGGCGGCGCGCGGACGGCACTGTACAACTGGCTTCTGGCGCGCGGCTCGGGCGGAACGTTCGTGCTGCGCATCGAGGACACCGACCGCGAGCGCTCCACTCCTGAGAACGTCGAGCAGATTCTCGACGCGCTCCGCTGGCTCGAGCTCGACTGGGACGAGGGGCCGATCTCACAGGCCGAGCGCCGCCCCGAGCACAGCGCCGTGATCGAGCGGCTGCTCGAGGCGGACGCCGCCTACGAGGACGAGGGCGCGATACGGCTGCGCGTGCCGGACGAGGGGGAGACCGTCGTCCACGACGCGATCCGCGGCGACATCACGTTCCCGCACTCGGCGATCGACGACTTCGTGATCCGGCGCTCGGACGGCAGCCCGCTCTACAACCTCGCCGTCGCGGTCGACGACCGCGACATGGGGATCACCCACGTCGTGCGCGGCGACGACCACATCTCGAACACGCCGCGCCAGGTGATGATCCTGCGGGCGCTCGGCGCCGAGCCGCCGCTCTTCGCGCACCTGCCGCTGCTCCACGGCCCGGACGGCAAGAAGCTCTCGAAGCGCCACGGCGCCGCGTCGGTGCAGGAGCTGCGCGACGCGGGCTACCTGCCCGAGGCGGTGCGCAACTACGTGTCGCTGCTCGGCTGGGGCTACGACGAGTCGACCACCTTCATGACGACCGGCGAGCTCGTGGAGCGCTTCGACCTCGCGCGCGTCTCGAAGAACCCGGCGGTGTTCGACGAGCAGAAGCTGCGCTGGATGAACGGGCGCTACCTGCGTGAGCTCCCGCCCGAGGAGCTGCGCGCCCGGCTCGAGGCGCTCAGCGGGCGCGAGGTGCCGCCGCAGGCGGTGGCGATCAGCCAGGAGAAGATGCAGACGCTCGCCGACTTCTGGCCGCTCGCCGGGTTCCTCGTCGAGCGCCCGGCGGCCTACGACGAGAAGGCCTGGTCGAAGGTGATGTCGGATGGCGCGCCCGAGCGGTTGCGCTCGGCTCGTGGCGCGCTCGAGGCAGCGGCCGAGCCGTTCGGGACCGAGCAGGTCGAGGAGGCGCTCCGCGGCGTCGTCGAGCGGCTCGAGGTCAAGCCGCGCGAGGTCTTCCAGCCGATTCGCGTCGCGATCACGGGCACGACCGTGTCACCGGGGATCTTCGAGTCGGTGGCCGCGCTCGGGCGCGACGAGACGCTGGCGCGAATCGACGCGGCGCTCGCGCGCGCCGACGGCTGACGAGGTACGGTCGGGGCGTGGCCCCTGAGCAGAAGGCGACGTTCTGCCGGATCTGCGAGCCGCTCTGCGGCATGGTGGCCACGGTCGACGACGGGAAGATCGTGAAGCTCCGGCCCGACCCCGAGCATCCGCTCTCGCGCGGCTACGCGTGCCCGAAGGGAATCGCGATGGCCGAGGTGCAGAACGACCCCGACCGCGTCCTTCACCCGCTGAAGCGCATGGCCGGCGGCGAGTTCGAGCGAGTCTCCTGGGAGCAGGCGCTCAGCGACATCGCCGCGCGCCTGCGCGCGTTGCCGCGCGACAGGCGTCGGCCTGGTACATGGGCAACCCCGGCGCCTTCTCGCTACTCGCACACCCTCTGGGTCAAGGGCTTCCTCGACGCGCTCGGCTCGCACGCACTACTACTCGGCCGGCTCGCAGGACGTGAACAACCGCTTCGCGGCCAGCGCGCTCCTGTACGGCTCGCCGCTGCGTGATCCCGATCCCCGACCTGCGCCGCACGTCCTTCCTCCTCATGGTCGGCGCGAACCCGCTCGTGTCGCACGGATCGGTCCTCTCGGCGCCGCGCATCGCGCGAGCAGCTGCGGCGAGATACGAGCGCGTCGTGGTGGTCGACCCGCGCCGCACCGAGACGGCCCGCCGCTTCGAGCACCTCCCGATCCGCCCGGACGGCGGACGCGCTGCTCCTGCTGTCGATGCTGGCGGTGATCTTCGAGGAGGGCCTGTGCGACCGCCCGTTCCTCGAGCGCTTCGGGAGCGGCGCGGCGGAGCTCGAGCGGATCGCTGCGCGCCCACCCGCCCGAGGACACGGAGGCCGCGCACGACGATCCCCGCCGAGCGCGTGCGCGACCTGGCGCGCGACTTCGCGGCCGCCGACGGCGCCGCGGCCTACGGGCGCACCGGTTCCTGCCTCGGCCGCCACGGCACGCTCGTCGCGTTCCTGCTCGATGCGCTGAACGCCGTGACCGGCAACCTCGACCGGCCGGGCGGGGCGGTGTTCGGCCGCCCGCCGGTGGCGCTCGACGACGTCGGCGAGCGGGTCGGGCCTCGCGACCTACGGCGAGCGGCGCTCGCGCGTGGGCGGCTTCCCCGACGTGATCGGCAACATGCCGGCGTCGCTGCTGCCGCTCGAGATCGAGACACCGGGCGAGGGGCAGATCCGGGCGCTCTTCGTCTCGGCCGGCAACCCGGTGCTGTCGGTGCCCGACGGCGAGGCGCTGGAGCGCGCGCTGGGGCGCCTCGACCTGTGCGTGTCGATCGACCTGTACGTGAACGAGACGAACCGGCACGCCGACTACGTGCTGCCGGCCACCACCTTCTACGAGCGCGAGGACCTGCCGCTCGCGTTCCTCGGCTTCTTCAGCACGCCGTTCATCCAGTTCAGCGACGCGGTCGTTCCGCCGCCGGGCGAGTGCCGCCAGGAGTGGGAGGTCGTCGAGGACCTCTCGCGGCGGCTCGGCCTCGCGCCCTACAGCGCGAAGCCGCTGCGCAGGCTCGCGCGGCTCGGCCTGAGGCTGCGGCCCGAGCGGCTCGCGGACCTGCTGCTGCGCACCGGGCCCAGCGGCGACCTGTTCGGCCTGCGCCGCGGAGGGCTCAGCCTGAGGCGGCTGCGCGAGCATCCGCACGGCCTGGTGCTCGGCGACGAGATCGCCACCGGCGTGCTCGAGGACAAGCTGCGCACCCCGGGCCGTCGCGTGCGGCTCGCGCCGCCCGAGATCGTGGCCGAGGTCGAGCGGCTCGCCGCCTCGAACGGCGGTGACCCGCGCTACCCGCTGCGCATGATCGGCATGCGCGAGCTGCGCTCGCACAACTCGTGGATGCACAACGCGCCGCTCCTGATGCGCGGCGGGCGGGTGCAGGCGCTGCGCGTCCATCCGGACGACGCGGCGGCGCACGGCCTCGAGGACGGCGGCGAGGCGCGGCTCGAGTCGAAGGACGGCGCCGTGACCGTGCCGGTCATGGTGACGCGACGAGATGACCCCGGGCACGGTCGCGCTGCCGCACGGCTGGGGCCACCGCGGCGGCTGGCGGCTCGCCAACGAGCACGCGGGCGCCAACGTGAACCTGCTTGCAGGAGGAG
The DNA here is from genome assembly GCA_963788595.1 of uncultured Thermoleophilaceae bacterium. Classification (GTDB taxonomy): domain Bacteria; phylum Actinomycetota; class Thermoleophilia; order Solirubrobacterales; family Thermoleophilaceae; genus JACVRW01. The sequence goes on along the minus strand of CAWBHC010000004.1, from coordinate 137,308 downwards.
CGCCCGGCGACCTCGAGCGGCTCGCGGGCATGGCGCACCTGAACGGCATCCCGGTGCGCGTGTCGCCGCTGACGACGGCCGTCGTCTAGAAGAGCCGCACGCGGCGGCGCTCGCCGGCGGCGGCTCCGGCAAGGGCCGCGCCGATCACCGCGATCGCGAGCGCGCGCCGCACGCCCGGAGTATCGCTCAGGACACGAGCAGCGAGCGCGGCACCTTGACGAGCACCCGTGTGCCGCGCTCGGAGGTGGCGATGTCGAGCATGCCTTCGAGCAGCTCGGCGCGCTCGCGCATGCTCGCGAGCCCCAGGTGGCCCGGGTCGGAGAGGCTCTCCGGGTCGCTCGAGCCGAAGCCGTGCCCGTTGTCCGCCACCCGCAGCTCCACGTGCGTGTCGGTGGTGCGGAGGTTGATCGACACCGCTTCCGCCTCCGCGTGGCGGCCCGCGTTGACCACGGCCTCCTGGACGATCCGGAACAGGTCTCCAGCCATATCGGACGGCATTTCCATGCGTTCGATCGTCGCCATGACCTCGAAGCCGAAGCGCCGGCGCCAGACCGGGATGCAGTTCTCGACCGCCTGGTCGAAGCCGAGCTCGTTGAACGCGTACGGTCCGAGGTCGACGATCTCGTCGCGCAGCGCGCGGATGTTGCGGGTGGTGAGCTCGCGCGCCTCCTCGATCAGTGCCGAGCTCTCTTCCGGCCGGCCGCCGTCGGCAGCCTGCCCGGCCGCGGACAGGATCATGTCAAGGCCGATCAGCTCCTGCACCGGTCCGTCGTGGATCGCCTCGGCGACCCGCCGGCGGGCGTGGCTCTCGGCCTGGATCGTCCGCCGCGAGAGGCCGGTGGCGCGCAACCGCGAGGCCGACTCGGCGCTCCGGAGCGTGCCGACGACCAGCCCGGTCGCGAGCGCGGACACCACGAAGACGAGCTCGTAGAAGCCGAACACGCTCGCGTCGACGGGCTCGTCTCCGCGGATCTGTGTGGCGATCACGAGCGCGGCCGAGCCGAGCGCCGCGACGGCCATGCCGCGCCGCTCGCCCTGGAGGTACGCGTGCGACGCCACGAGGAACAGGGCCGCCACGCGCACGGCGCCGACGGTTTCCGGTGCGACGACCTCGAGCAGCACGAGCAGAGCGAAGTCGACGATCGGCACGACCGGGTTCAGCGCGAACTCCGGGTCGCGCTGGGTGAGGCGGAGCACGAGCACCGTCCAGGGAAGAGCCACGGCTGCCACGGCGAGCGCCGCGGCCGTGTGGTCCGGCAGGCCGAAGACGACGAGCCCGAGGATCGCGACCAGCGTGGCGATCACGCGCGTCAGCGCGAACACGTGGATCGGGCCCGCGGCCTCGATCGGGAGCCGCCGCACCATCAGGCCGCCGCCCGCCGGCGCACACCGGAGTGGAGGACGAGCGCCATCAGCGCTGCCCCCGCCGTGTCGATCAGCCAGTCGACGGGCGTCCCGTGCCGACCCTCGACGAAGGTCTGATGGAACTCGTCGGTGGCCGCGTAGCCGCTCGATATGAGCAGCGCGACGAGCGCCGCGCGGCGCCGGCCGAGGCCCGGCTCGAAGGCGCGCCACCAGAGCAGGCAGAGCAGGGCGTACTCACCGAAGTGGACGAGCTTGCGCCCGATCAGCTCGAGCGTCCCGAGCCCCAGCTCGAGGCTTGGCTGGGCCGAGAAATAGAAGATCGCCGCCATCAGCGCGAGCGGCGGAAGCCAGAGGTCGGGGCGCCGGAGCGGCGGCATGTGCATACCGTAGAGTCACATCCCTTGCTGGTGATAACGACGAAATCGCCGTACGCCGTCCGCGCCCTCACGGAGCTCGCGCGCCGGGGCGGTCCGGCGCCCGTCCCGATCGGCGAGATCGCGCGGGCGCGCGAGATCCCGGTGCAGTTCCTGGAGGGCCTGTTCGCGACGCTGCGCCGCGCGGGCATCCTGCAGTCGCAGCGCGGGGTCAAGGGCGGCTACTCGTTCGCCCGCCCCCCCGACGAGGTCACCGTGCTCGAGGTGGTCGAGCTGCTCGAGGGCGAGCTCGGCACGGACGCGGCCGCCTCAGGCCCGGTCTGGACAGAGGCGGTCGACGCCGTCAGGAACGTGCTCGAAGCGACGACGATCGCGACGGTCGCGGAGCGCGAGGCGCAGTCAGCGGCGGCGCCGATGTACTACATCTGAAAGCGGGTCCGTCGCAGAGCGGGATTCCGCTTGCTAGAGCGGTTTCGACCGCTGGGGGACCGCTCCAAACCGCTGGGATCGGGGTGTGGACTGCTACACGACTGCTACGCACTAGCCGTCCGGCGGGGCGGTTCGCGGTTTCTTTGAGAGCGCTCGCGGACAGATTGCTCGCCGATCGAGCAAGAATGTCGACCGGCGGAGTGTTGCTATCAGGCGATAGCAGTAGTGCTCGACGACGCTCGGATCGCGTGGTCGGAGGTCGTCTGGATCGAGTTCGAACGATGCTGCGATGAGGCGATGGGCGTGGTGCGTGGTGGTATAGGGTCGGATTGGGCGAGGTCTGGAGGCTCGCGAGTGAGCTCGGTTGAGGACGGCGCGACGCGCCCCGTGACGGCTGAGGATGACCCAGGCGCCGAGCACAAGCCGTCCGGCGCGCGGCGAGTGGTGCACATCGTTGGCGCTGTCGTGGTGGTGCTCGTCCTGCCCGCGCTGGTGATCGGCGCGTTCGTCGGGGACCTCGGGGTGTCGGCGATGTTCACCGGGGTGCTGCTCGGCGCCGTCGGAGCAAAACTCGGCGGCACCCACCGGATGTTGTACGTCGCCCCGGCCATCGGAGTGGCGGGAGGGCTCGGGGCGTATACCGCGTATGACTGGTGGTGGGTGGCCCTACTGGCCGCCGCGGCTGTCGTTACCGGCGCCGGGATCAGGTTCGGGTGGTTTGCCGCGCTGCTGATGGTCCCCTTCGCCGCTACGTTCGTTACGCCCGTCTCCACGGTGACCGACGCTGTGATCTACGGCGTGATCCTCGCGATCGCGTCGCTCTACGGCGTCGTGCTCGCGCACCGGTTCGGCGCTCCAGCGATCGTGGACGGCGATCACCTTGCCCCGCGACCCGCCGCCGTGGTGGCGGTCACGTTCGGACTCGTTCTCGGTGCAACCGCCGCGATCGGGGTGGCGCTGGGCTGGACCGAGCCCTACTGGATTCCCGAGCCCGTGCTCGTCCTAGTCCTGTACATCATCATGGGCAAGCGCGACCGCATCCGCGGCAAGGCGCTTGGCACCGCGCTCGGAGTCGCCGCCGCCGTCCCGGTCGCGATCATCTCGCCGCCTCAAGCCGTCCTCACCACGATCGGCATCATCGCCTTCATCATCGCGCTCACGCAGGCCAAGACGTACTGGCTGATGTATGGCCTGTACACCTTCGCGCTCGTGCTCCTGCTGTCCGCACCCGGCCAGGTCGGCTTCGAGGCCGAGGAACGTGGCGTTGAGATCCTCGTCGGTATCGGCCTGCTCGTCGTCGGCCTGGCCGTCGTCCACGCTCTGGCCGCACGCGAAGCGAAGCGCGACCCACAGCCCGAACTCGCGCCCGGCTGATCGCCGGGATCCGGTCCGCGGTTCATCGCGGAGCGTCGTCGCGGTGCCCGCTGATGTTCTTGAGCGTCGCTTCGATCGCGTCCAGACGCGTGCCGATCTGATCGAGCTTCGCGGACACGGAGTCGGTTCTCGCGGCCTGCAGGCGGCGCCGGCCGGACTCGATGAACGTTGACGTGATCGCGGCGGTGATGACGGTCAGGAAGCCGATCCCGACAACCATCACGAGCGCGGCGATGAACCGTCCCGTCGTGCTCGTGGGCACGAGGTCCCCGTAGCCGACGGTCGTGACAGTTTGTATGGCCCACCACAAGCCGTCACCGATCTCGGGGTAGTTCTCCTTGTCGGTGAGGTGGATCAGCACCCCGCCGATGATCGTCATCAAGACGGTGACGCACGAGATGATCCACGCCGCCCGCCCCGTGGTCAGGGGCTTGCGCGAGAGGATGCTCATAGCGTGGGGGTGAGCTGACTTGGGGGCGGTTGCCTTCCCTTCAGGCGTGGACATGGCCGTGACCTCACGATCGGGCGGAGACAGGACATTGAGCGCAGGAGCAGATCAGATCACGCCGAGGCCGCGCCACGTTCGGCTATCGAGTTGAGGCACAAGCGACACTGAGGAGTGACGTCGGCCGGTGATCTGCCGCGGGTTATCCGTGCCGATCGGCGCCGCGCAGGTTGTGGCCGCGGCAGACGGCGCGCAGGTTGGCGGGCTCGTCGCCTCCCCCGGCGCTGACCGCCACGACGTGCGTCACGCCGCTGCGTGCGATCTACAGGCGCGCCCGCCAGCTCGGAGAGGTCCACGCCAACCCGACCGCGGGCGTGAGCGTTCCGGCGATTGACCGCCGCCAGACCCGGTTCGCCTCGACCGGCCAGATCGAGGCGATGGCTTCCCGGCTCGACAGCGCCCGCGACCGGGCGCTATGGGCGACTGCGCTCTACGCCGGGCTGCGCCGCGGCGAACTGATGGCGCTGCATCGCGAGGACGTGGACCTAGCCACGGGCGTGATCCGCGTCGAACGCGGCTGAGACCACGAGGACGGCCAGATCGCGCCGAAGTCCAAGCAGGGCCGCCGCAAGGTGCCGGTCCCGGGCGCCCTGCGCGACCGCCTCGACGCGTACCTGGCGGGCGATGCGCCGACCAGCGGGCGCATCTTCCTTGACGTGCGCGCAGCTACGACCGTGGCCGCGAGGCCGCCGAAGCCGCGGGCGTCGAGCCGCCGACGCTGCATGAGTGCCGCCACGGCTACGCGTCGCTGATGATCGCGACGGGCGTCAACGTCAAGGCGCTGTCCACCTTCATGGGGCACGCGAACATCAGGTTCACGCTCGACCAGTACGGGCACCTGCTGCCGGGCGCGGAGGACGAGGCCGCGGGCCTGCTCGACGCGTTCCTGGCGCGCCAGCTCGGCGCGCCGACTGCTACGCCGACTGCTACGCACCCCGCGGAATCCCGGTCGTAGAGCGGGTTCGCCCTCATGTACTACATCTGACGGCTCTGCCGCCTCGGCCGCTCGGGCGCGACCACCGAGGTCACGGCCACCACGAGGAACATCCAGACGGCCGCCCGCGGCGCCAGCATCGCGAGCAGCAGGATGACGCCGTAGAACGGCGCCGTGGGGCGGATGCGCGTGTTCAGTTGTCGCAGCTCGTCGAGTTGCACGCCCTCTTGCAGCAGCCCCTTCCGGCGCGCGGCGTAGACCGTCATCACCGTCATCGTCAGGGAGATCAGGAGCAGAGCGCCTCCGTAGAAGAGGACGGCCGTCCGCTCCGGCGCGTCGCTCTCGAGGCGGAGAGCGTCGGCCGTGAGGGCCGTCGGAAAGGGCAGGAACGCGACCAGCCAGAGCAGGACGAGGTTGAGGCGCATCAGCGTCACGTCGGCCGACGCGAGACGCCTGAACAGAGCGTGGTGAGCCGCCCACAGCCCGCCGATCGTGAAAAAGCTGGTGGTGTACGCGAGGTACGACGGCCACTCGTCCCGGATCGCGCCCCAGAGGTCGTCGAATCCGCTCTCCGGCACGCTGATCTCGAGCACGAGCAGTGTGGCCGCGATCGCGAAGGCGCCGTCACTGAAGGCCTCCATCCGCCCAGCCGAGAAGGCGGTCGGCCATGCGCGTACCCTAACTGCGGTCGCGGCTGGTTAAAGAGGCCACACAGGGGGTACCCGTCTGTCGAGGGAACGTTCTCGACAAAGAGGTTTGACCATGGCCGCGAACAGCAAGGCCTCGGGAAGCAAGCAGAGCAAGAGCCGGTCGTCGTCCGGCGCCTCGGCGTCAAAGACAAGGGCGAGCGGCAGCTCATCGGGGGCCAAGGCGCGGTCGTCGCGCAGCGCGTCTTCGCGCTCGCGCAATGGCTCCAAGCGCTCGAGCGGCGGATCGACCGCAAAGCGCTCTCCGCAGAGCAAGAGCACCCGCAGTCGCAGCACGCAGAGCCGGAGCACGCAGAGCCAGAGCACGCAGAGCCGGAGCAACGGCTCCAACGGGGTCGTCGACACGGTGAAGCAGGTCGCAGACAAGGCCAAGGGCCCTGCGGTCGCCGTGGGAGCGGCGGCCGTCGGAGTCGCCGGCGGGCTTCTCATCCGCGGCAAGATGCGCCGCAAGACGGTGCTCGGCGTGCCCGTTCCGCGTTCGCTCGGCAAGCCCGAGATCGACGTCAAGTCGATCGCGAAGTCGGTCGGCAAGGCGAGCAAGCAGTTGGGCGAGACGACGAAGACCGTGTCGAAGGACATGGAGCGCGTCGGCGACCAGGCCGAGCGCATCGGCAAGATCCTGGGCTAGCCGATGGCAGCGACCGGGACACGCTCGAGTCAGTCACCGAACGGCGTGATCGCGAAGCCCGTCGCAAGGGCGAAGGAGGCCGGTGAGTCGGTCACCGAGGCGGCGGGCCGGGCGAAGGGCCCGCTCGTGGCGGTGGGCGCCACCGCCGCGGCGCTCGCGGGCGGCTTCGCCCTCGGGCGCGCCGGCAGCAAGCGCGCCGGGCTGCTGCCGCGTCGCCAGAAGGTCCTCGGGCTTCGGATCGGCCCGAAGACCGGGATCGAGCGGATGGCCGACGTGCTCGAGCAGCTAGCCGACGGCCTCGGCTCGGCCGCCGGCCAGGCCGCCTCGGCCACCGACGACGTCCAGAAGATCCGCGAGGGACTCGAGCAGGCGAACCGGCGGTCTCCGATCGAGGTGCTGCTCGACGGCCTCACCCACCGGCGCGGGGCGCACCGCCGCGAGAGCTAGCGCGGTTCCGGCGGGTACCCTCGTCGGCGGATGAGCGTTCTGCCGCGCAGCCAGGCGATCCCCGACAACTTGGCGGACCTCGTCGGCGACACGCCGATGGTCCGGCTCACGCGCGTCGCACCCGAATGCGGCGCCGAGCTGATCGCGAAGCTCGAGGCGTACAACCCGGGCGGCAGCGTCAAGGACCGCATCGGCGTCGCCGATGATCGACGCGGCAGAGGCGGAGGGGCGGATCGAGCCCGGACGCAACGTCGTCGTCGAGTCGACCTCGGGCAACACCGGCCTCGCGCTCGCATTCGTGTGCGCCGCGAAGGGATACGACCTCGTGCATCACCATGCCTCAGGGCATGAGCCGGGAGCGCGAGAACCTGCTGCGCCTCTACGGCGCGGAGGTCGTGCTCGTCGAGTCGATGGGCGGGATGAACGAGGCCGTCGAGGAGGCGCGGCGGATCTGCCGCGAGCGCGGCAACTGCTACGTCCCGAACCAGTTCTCGAACCCGGCCAACCCGGAGATACACCGGCGCACGACGGCCGAGGAGATCTGGCGGGACCTCGAGGGCAAGGTCGACGTGCTGGTGGCGGGGGCGGGCACGGGCGGCACGATCACGGGCTGCGGCGAGCGGCTCAAGGAGCGCAACCCGGACCTGTACGTGGTCGCGGTGGAGCCGCTGAGCTCGCCCGTGCTCTCGGGCGGTGACCCGGGGCCGCACAAGATCCAGGGGATCGGGCCGGGGTTCGTCCCCGAGGTGCTGAACCGCGATGTGATCGACGAGGTGGTGACCGTCGACGACGAGGACGCGCTGGACGTGGCCCGGCTCTGCGCGCGGCGCGAGGGCGTGCTCGCGGGGATCTCGGGCGGCGCCGCCCTCTGGGGCGCCATCGAGGTGGGCTCGCGGCCGGAGATGGCGGGCAAGCGGGTGGCCGTGATCATCCCCGACTCGGGCGAGCGCTACGTGAGCCTGCCGTTCTTCGCGCCGTGATCGGCTCGGGGACACTCGCCCGGGTGGTGCGCGAGGTGCGCGACGACCTCCGCGCCGCGCAGGAACGAGATCCGGCGGCGCACAGCGTGGGGCGGGTCGAGATGCTGCTCAGCTACGGGGGCGTCCAGGCGATCCTCTCGCACCGGGTCTGCCACGCGCATGCACGAGATCGGCGTCCCGCTGGTGCCGCGCGTGCTGGCGAACATCACCCGCGTGCTGACCGGCATCGAGATCCATCCGGCCGCCAAGATCGGCCGCGGCCTCTTCATCGACCACGGCTCGGGCGTCGTGATCGGAGAGACGGCCGAGGTCGGCGACCACGTGACGATGTACCAGGGCGTGACGCTCGGGGGCACCGGCTTCGCGCAGGGCAAGCGCCACCCGACGGTCGGCGACGAGGTGATGATCGGCGCCGGCTCGAAGCTGCTCGGCCCGATCGAGGTGGGCGCCCATTCGAAGATCGGCGCCAACTCGGTCGTGATCCACGACGTGCCGCCCAACTCCACCGTGGTCGGCAACCCCGGCCACCCGGTGCGCGTGGACGGCAGAAAGCCCTCCGGCCCAGACGCCGACTGGATCCACCTGCCCGACCCGGTCGCCGACGCCATCCGCGGCCTCGCGAGCCGGTTGACGGAGGTCGAGGAGCTCCTGGCCGAGCAGACCGGCCGCAAGCCGCAGGGCGCCGAGGTCAGGCCGCTGAGAAGCCGCCGCGGCCCGGACAGCGCGGGCGGCTGAAGCTCAGTAGTAGACGGTCCGGGTCGCGATGCCGGGGGATCGCCTTATACCGAGGCGCCTGGCCGCGGTTCCAGAGCCACGTGTCGAGCACGCGCGGCGGGGTGCCGAGCAGCTTCGAGATCAACTCGCAGGCATGAACCGCGCAGGCCCTTATCTCGCGCTCCTCACCCCCCGGGGGCAGCAGCTCACCGCATCGATGCGCGCGGCGAGACCCGGCGAGTAGCGCAGCACCCCGTCGACCCGCAGCACGTGCGGCACGAGGTTGTCGGCGAAGATCGTCAACCGGTCGAGGTCAAAGAACGAAGCCACACCCGCCAGGGCGAGGTCATTCGGCACGATCTGCGCCCGTTTATAGAACCCGACATCGGCAAAGAAGGGCATGCCAAGAGCCAGCGAAGAAGCCAACCGCTCCGCCGACCCATCGGCCTCCCTCACCAGCTGCAGTGCGCTCCGCTCCCCCAGAAACGAGCCAAGGGAACGCAGAGCGGTCGCGTACAAGTCCATCAGCTCGTGCGATGGGTCCTGACCAAGAACGGCAGCGACGGAGGCCGCATCCAGCGCCCGAAGCTCGCGATTCGACCACGGCCCGAGAGCGCGAAAGCGATCCGCCAGCCCCCACGCCACCGTGAAATACCCCGAGCACCCCGGTCGCTTGCGGAGCGTCGGGAACCAGCCCGACCCGAAGTTGATCGCGTCGAGCGTGAGCATGTAGGCGGCCACCTCATCCGGCGTGCCCTCCAAGAAGTGCCGCTCGGGATCGAGCGAGGGCGGCGCGACCGGCGCGACCGAGCCGAGCCGGTCCACGTCGATCGCCACGGAGCGCGCGCTCTCTGCGATCGAAGCGCAGCTCCGGCGCACGTCGTCCGTGAGGCTCATGACAGAGATTCCTACACGGCTCGGGTTAGGCTGTCCCCGTTTTGAGCACTCGCGCTGTGGACGCCGGCGAAGCTGCCCTTCGCGGCGGACGATGGGAAGAGGCAAGAATCGCGTACGAGTCGGCGCTCGCCGAAGGCGAGAGCCCGGAGGCGCTCGAGGGGCTCGGGCTGGCGCTGCGCTGGGTCGAGGACTTCCCGCGCTGCTTCGAGACGAACGAGCGCGCCTTCCTGCTCTACCGCCAGGCGGGCGACGTGAACGGGGCGGCGCGCCTCGCGACGCGGCTCGGCCGGGACAACATGATCGTGCGCGCGGACATGGCCGTGGCGAGCGGCTGGCTCTCGCGGGCCGCGGCGCTGCTCGAGGGCCAGGGCGACAGCCCGGAGCGGGGCTGGCTCTCGCTGCGCGAGGGACAGACGGCGCTCTACGGGTTCCACGACGCGGCCGCCGCGGAGCTCAAGGGACGCGAGGCCCGCCGCTGCGGCGCGGACGCGAACGACACCGACCTCGAGATGGCGGGCCTGGCGCTTGCGGGGGTGGCCCTGGTGCGCCAGGGCCGCATCGAAGAGGGAATGCGCTGCCTCGACGAGGCGAGCGCCGCGGCGACGTCCGGCGAGGTCGAGTGGCGCGACGTCAGGGGTGCCATCTGCTGCGACCTGATCTTCGCGTGCGAGCACGTGCGCGACCTCGAGCGCGCCGGCCAATGGTGCGAGGCCACCGCGGCCACGGCCCACCGAGACGGCATCTCGGGAGTCTTTCGGGATCTGCCGTGCCCACTACGCCTCCGTCCTCATGCACCGCGGCGACTGGGACGCCGCCGAGACGGAGCTCGACGGCGCCGCCGCGCTGCTCTCGCGCTCGGCGAGGGGAATCGGGTACGAGGCCGTGCTGAGGCTCGCCGAGCTGCGCCGCCGCCAGCAGCGCTTCGGCGAAGCCGAGGAGCTCTGCGCCGAGGTCGCCTGGCACGCGCGCGCCCAGCGCTGCCGCGCTGCGGTGGCCTTCGAGCAGGGCCGGCTCGACGACGCGGCGAACCACCTCGACGCCCACCTGCGCGCGGTCCAGGCAAGCGACCGTCTCGGGCGCGTCGACGGGCTCGAGCTCGCGGTGGCCCTGCGTCTCGCGACCGGCGACGCGGAGGGTGCGCGCGCCGCCGCGGCGGAGCTCGCGGAGGCCGCCGAGCGCGGCGACACCGGGCCGCTGCTGGCGGCCCGCGACCTGGCGCTCGCCCGGCTCGACCGCTTCGACGGCGAGCTCGAGCGCGCGCGGACGCGGCTCGAGGATGCGATCGCCGCCTGGGGGAGGGCGGGGCTGCCCTACGAGGAGGCCGAGGGGCGGCTCGAGCTCGCCGCGGTGTTGGGGGAGGCCGGCCGCAGCCGTGCCGCCGCGCGGGAGCGCGAGCTGGCGGCGGCGGCCTTCCGGCGCCTCGGCTGCGAGCCGCGGGCACGCAGCGCCGAAGGGCGGGACGGGGTGGCCGCGCTCAGCAAGCGCGAGCTCGAGGTCCTGCGTCTCGTGGCCGACGGCCTCAGCGAGGAGGCGATCGCCGAGCGGCTCGTGATCAGCCCGCACACGGCCCACCGTCACGTGGCCAACATCCGCACGAAGCTCGGCCAGCCCTCGCGCGCCGCCGCGGTCGCTCAGGCCGCGCGCGAGGGGTTGATCTGAGGAATGGCCCGATCGGGCGATTGCGGCGGAGCGCCGGGGAGCCGATACTCGGCCCATGGCATTCGAAGAGCTGAAGGCAAAGCACGGCGTGATGTGGGGCAACGGGCCCTACTCGCGCGTCAGCGAGCATCTGAAGATCGCTCACGACCATCTGTTCAGGGAGACCCCGCCGCAGGACGGCGAGCGCTGGCTCGACGTGGCGACCGGCACCGGTGAGATCGCCCGTCCGGCCGCGCGCGCCGGCGCGCAGGTGACGGGCCTCGACCTCGCGCCCGAGCTGATCGAGACCGCCCGCGAGCGCGCCGCGGCCGATGGTGTCGAGGTCACCTTCGAGGTGGGCGACGCCGAGGCGCTTCCCTACGAGGACGGGAGCTTCGACACGGTGACCTCGACGTTCGGGGTGATGTTCGCGCCCGATCACGGCGCCGTGGCGCGCGAGCTCGCCCGCGTCTGCCGTCCGGGCGGCCGCCTCGCTCTGCTGGCCTGGCATCCCGAGCGCGGCGTCGCGGAGTTCTTCAAGATCATGGCGGCCCTACCAGCCGCCGCGGCCCGAGGGCGTCGGCAATCCGTTCGCCTGGGGTGACAAGGACCACGTGACGGAGCTGCTCGGCGACGCCTACGAGCTGCGCTTCGAGGAGGGCGACTGCCCGCAGCCGGGCGAGTCCTCCGAGGAGATCTGGGAGCTCTTCTCGACGTCGTACGGGCCGACGAAGACGCTGGTGGACGGGCTCGAGCCGGAGCGCCGCGACGCGCTCCACTCGGACTGGGTCGGGTACTTCGACCAGTTCAAGAGCAACGGCACCGTCGTCCAGCCGCGTCCCTACCTGCTGGTGCTCGGCACCCGCCGCTGACACATCTATCGTTGGCCGGGTGAGCACCCCGGTCGCAGCCGACGCCCTGCTCGAGGGCCTCAACGAGCCCCAGCGCGAGGCCGTCGTCGCACGGCGAGGGGCCGCTGCTGATCCTCGCGGGCGCCGGCTCGGGCAAGACGCGCGTGCTCACCCACCGGATCGCGCACCTCGTCGGGCACGGGCCAGGCCCGGCCCGAGCGAGATCCTCGCGATCACCTTCACCAACAAGGCCGCGCAGGAGATGCGCGAGCGCGTCGGGGCGCTCGTCGGCGGCCGCGCGCGGGCGATGTGGGTGATGACCTTCCACTCGGCCTGCGCGCGCATGCTGCGCAGCGACGCCGAGCGGCTCGGCTACACGCGCGGCTTCACGATCTACGACGAGCAGGACTCGCTGCGGCTCGTCAAGAACTGCGTCGACGAGCTCGACGTCGACCCCAAGCGCTTCGCGCCGCGCGGGATCCGGCGCCAGATCTCGGACGCCAAGAACGACCTGCTCGACGCCGAGGCGCTACCGGATCAAGGTGGTCGACGTTCTTCGAGCAGACGGCGGCCGACGTCTACGAGCTCTACGAGCAGCGCCTCCACGCCGCCAACGCGATGGACTTCGACGACCTGCTGTTCCGCTGCGTGAACCTGTTCGAGCTCTTCCCCGAGGTGCGCGACGCGCTACCGGCGCTCGTTCCAGCACGTGCTCGTCGACGAGTACCAGGACACGAACCGCGCGCAGTACCGCTGGCTGCAGCTGCTCTGCGAGGAGCACCGCAACCTCTGCGTCGTCGGCGACGACGACCAGTCGATCTACCGCTTCCGCGGCGCCGACATTCGCAACATCCTCGACTTCGAGGACGACTTCCCGGACGCCCAGGTCGTCGAAGCTCGAGCAGAACTACCGCTCGACGCAGACGATCCTGAACGCCGCCAACGCGGTGATCGCGAACAACCGCGCGCGCAAGGAGAAGTCCCTCTGGTCCGAGCTCGGCGAGGGCGATCCGGTGCACGTGCGCGAGCTCGAGGACGAGCACGCGGAGGCGCGCTTCGTCGTCTCCGAGATCGAGCGGCTCGTGGACGAGGGCGAGTCGCGCGACGAGATCGCCGTCTTCTACCGGACGAACGCGCAGAGCCGCGTGCTCGAGGACATGCTCGTGCGCTACGGCGTCGGCTACCAGGTGATCGGCGGCACGCGCTTCTACGAGCGGGCCGAGGTCAAGGACGCGCTCGCCTATCTGACGCTGCTCGTCAACCCGGCCGACACGGTCGCCTTCGGCCGCATCGTCAACTCGCCGCGGCGCGGGATCGGCAACACCTCGCAGGCGCGCATCGCGAACTACGCCAGCACGCTCGGCGAGCCGGTCTGGAACGTCGCGGCGGCGCCGGAGCAGATACCCGGGCTGGGCGCCGCGGCGATCAAGGCGGTCGGGCGCTTCATGTCGGTGATGGAGCGCCTGCGCGAGCGGCGCGGAGGGCGGGGCGGCGTGGGCGACCTCCTGCGCCGAGACCCTCGAGGAGACCGGCTACACGGACGCGCTGCGCGCCGAGCGCACCGTCGAGGCGCAGGTGCGGCTCGAGAACCTCGAGGAGCTCGTCGGCGTGGCGCGCGAGTACGACACGGCGGCCGAGGAGGGCGCCGTCGAGGAGTTCCTCCAGCAGATCGCGCTCTTCTCCGAGCAGGACAACCTGCGCGACGAGCAGGGCATCGTGACGCTGATGACGATGCACAACGCCAAGGGCCTCGAGTTCGGGATCGTCTTCATCATCGGGCTCGAGGACGGCGTCTTCCCTCACATGCGCTCGATCGAGTCGGGCGACCTCGAGGAGGAGCGGCGGCTCGCCTACGTCGGCATCACGCGCGCCAAGCGCGTCCTCTACCTGACCCACGCCCGCACGCGCGCGCTCTTCGGGAGCCGCGAATGGAACGTCCGCAGCCGCTTCATCGACGAGATCCCGGCCGAGTTCACCGATCGCGACGAGAGCGCCCCGCGCGGCCCGGCGGCCGCCGCCACCTGGGAGGGCGGGGCCTCCGTGCCGGACGCGCTGGCAGAAGTCCGGCGCGAGCTTCGCGCTCGGCGACGACGTGGTGCACGCTCAGTTCGGCGACGGCGTCGTGACCGGGGTGGAGCCCGGCGGGCTCGTCGTGGTGCGCTTCGCCGGCGACGGCTCGGAGCGCAAGCTGATGGCGGACTACGCGCCGCTGAAGCGGCGCTAGCAGGCGGGCGCCGAGCCGCCGAGCGACACCACGCGGATGCGCACGCGGCCGTCGCAGCCGACGGCGAACGCTGCGCGAGAGCCCTGGGCATCGAAGTCCGCGCGGGCGCGCCGGGCGCCGAACGCCACGATCGTGCGCCTCGTCCCAGCCCGCGTCAGCAGCTCGAGCCGGCCCGGGCGCCGCTCGCCGGCCAGGTAGGCGGCGCCGTCCCGGCCAGCTTCGCGTCCCAGCACGGCCTGCCCTGCTGCAGCACCAGCCCTGACCCACCGGGCGCGCGCAGCCAGAGCCGGCTGCGCCAGCAGCTGCGGAGGCCGGTCCGCTGCGAGCCGACGCTCACGGCGAGCCGCCCGTCCTTCGCCACGTCGATGCCGTGCAGCGTGCCGGCCGGGAGCGGCGCCGAGAACAGCTCGGCCCCACTCGCCGCGTCGTGCAGCTGAACTCGACCGGCGTGGACGCTCGCGACGAAGCCGCCGGCGACCGCGACGTCGCTCACCGGGCCCGTGCCCGGGACGAGGCCGATCGCCCGCGACGTCCCGGCGGCCAGGTCTCGCAGCAACAGGCGCGCCTTCTCGTCGCACGGATTGCGGTCGTACACGAGCAGGTCGCCCGTGAGGTCGAACGGGTTCTCGACCGTCTGCTGCCCGGCGCGGCAGCGGAGCAGCCGGGTGAGTCCGGAGCCGTCGCGCCGTGCGGCGAAGATGCGCTCCGTCGCGAAGTCCTGCTCACTCAAGCGTCCCGAACTCGGACCGGACCAGCACGAACCGGCTGGGCGACAGGTCGAACGAAACGCTCGAGAAGAAGGAGTTCGAGCCGCCCGGCAGCGAGCGTGTCCGCCCCTCGCTGAGCGTCCTGACGCCGCCCTCGCCGCCCGCGCGGATCCGGTAGCGCGCGGATTCCTCGAATCCGCACCCCTCGGGGGAGGCGCAGCGCCGCTCCTCCCATGCCACCCGGGGCCCCGCGAGCAGCGGGCCCTCGGCGAGCTCGTCCGCCGGGGTGAAGCTCTGGAGGACTCGGGCAGGCGCGCCGGCGGGTATCGCCATCAGCGCTGCGAGAGCGACCAGCACGGCGCGCCAAGCGAGTCCCATGCACACTGAAACCCGCCCCGGTGGCGGAGGTTTCGCTCCACTAAGCTGCCGCGCGCTCATGCCCGCTCGCATTATCGACGGAAAGGCCGTGGCCCAGCGCGTCAAGGCCCGCGTGGCCGAAGAGGTGGCCGGCCTCGGCCTCAAGCCGGGCCTCGCGACGATCCTCGTGGGCGACGACCCGGCCTCGGCCGTCTACGTGCGGATGAAGCGCGAGGACTCCGCCGAGGTGGGCATCGAGTCCTTTCACCACGAGCCCGGCGCGGACGTCGCGCCCGCCGAGCTCGCGGCGCTGATCCGATCGCTGAACGACGACGAGCGCGTACACGGCATCCTGCTCCAGCTGCCGCTGCCGGACGGGCTCGACCAGGACGAGTTCATCGGCCTGATCGATCCCGCCAAGGACGTCGACGGCCTCACCACCACCAACGCGGGCCTGCTCATGCACGACCGGCCCGAGGCGCTCGTGCCCTGCACGCCCGCGGGCGTGATGGAGCTGCTCGGCGACGCGGAGGTCGAGCTGCAGGGCGCACGCGCCGTCGTGATCGGGCGCTCGATCCTCGTCGGCAAGCCGCTCGTTCAGCTGCTGCTCGCCGCCAACGCGACGGTCACCCACTGCCACTCGCGCACGCGCGACCTCGCCGCCGTCTGCCGCGCGGCGGACGTTCTGGTCGCGGCGGTCGGCTCGCCCGGGCTCGTCACGGCCGAGATGGTGCGGGAGGGCGCGGTCGTGATCGACGTCGGCACGAACCGGACCGACGACGGGCTCGTCGGAGACGTCGACTTCGACGGCGTCCGCGAGCGCGCCGGGGCGATCACGCCGGTGCCCGGCGGGGTCGGGCCGATGACCCGGGCGATGCTGCTCGTCAACACTCTCAAGGCAGCACGCAACACCTAGTTGTCGATTCTCGGTCGTCTCATTCGACGCACCGGTAGAACATCGACGAAGGAGGAACCGAAATGGGACGCATCGTGGTGACCGAGTTCATCTCGCTGGACGGGGTCGATCGAGGACCCGGGTGGCAGTGAGGACTTCAAGCACAGCGGCTGGAGCTTCGAGATCTCGCGCGGCGACGAGGGCGACAAGTTCAAGCTCGACGAGACGATGGCCGCCGAGGCGCTGCTGCTCGGTCGCGTGACCTTCGAGGGCTTCGCGGACGCGTGGCCGTCGCGCGAGGGCGAGTTCGCCGACAAGTTCAACAACATGCCGAAGTACGTGGTCAGCGCCACGCCTGAAGGATCCGGAGTGGACCAACTCGACGGTCATCGAGGGCGACCTCGCGGAGTCGGTCGCGCGGATCAGGGACGAGCACGACGGCGACATCGTGGTCCACGGGAGCGCGCAGCTCGCCCAGGCGCTGCTCGAGAACGACCTCGTCGACGAGCTGCGGTTGATGGTGTTCCCGGTCGTGCTCGGCACCGGCAAGCGGCTGTGGGGGGAGACGAGCGACAAGAAGACGCTCAAGCTCGTCGACTCGAGGGCCGTCGGCGACGACGGCGTGGCGATCATGGTGTACGGGCGCTAGCCCGGGAGAACGCTGCCGGCGAGGTCGATCACGGAGCGCGGGTCGACGTCGTACTCGCGCTCGTACTCCTTGGCCGCGTCGTCGTCGACCATCGCGAGCACCAGCTCCTCGCGCGAGGAGCCGACCCGGCATGCGACCTCGTCGACCGCGGTGAGCGCGGCGTCCTGGAGGAAGCCTGTGATGCCGCCGCTGCCGGGGTTGTCGCGGTCCTCGCAGGGGTCGGCGATCACCACCTCCTCGGGTCGCTCGCTGTCGGCGGCGAGGGCATAGGCGACGACCCCGAGCCCCGCGACGACCACGGCCCCCACTGCGAGTGCCGGCCGCGCGCCCGCGAGGCTGTAGCCGAGCGCGACCGGGAGGAGCATGAACGCCGCGAGCAGGGCGAGGCCGGCGCCGACGAGGAAGGCCGTCCGGAAGCCGTTGTTCACACCGGCCACGAGCACCTCGTCCGCGCGCTCGGCCAGCGCGTCGTAGTCCTCGCGCTCGTCGTCGTCGACCTCGGAGCGCCCTTCGGCGAACACGCGCTCGAGGCCGCCGCGCGGGTCCTCCGTCTCGACGCTCTCGGAGAGCTTGGGCGCGAGGTCGAGCTTCACGCGCGGGTCGATCGGCGCGTCGAGGATGATCGCGGCGCCGCGCTCGCGCGTCTCGGCGAGGGTGCTGTCGAGCTCGTTCTGCGCGATCGGCGCGAGGATCAGCAGCACCAGCGCGATCCCGAGGTGCCTGATCGCGAGCAGGTGCGCGGCGTCGCGCCCGTTGCGCTCGGGCAGCAGGCGCCCGCCTAGCGCGGGCAGCGCAAGCCCCATGCCCGCACCGACCACGATCTGCGGCAAGACCGTCCAGCCCACCGACGCCGTGGGGAGGAACGCGAGCGACGCGCTCCCAGCGGCCACCAGCAGCGCCCCGCCCGCCGCGTGCGCGCCCGGCGAGCCGCGCAGCGGCGCCACCGCCAGCGCGGCGAGCGGCATGACGGTCACTGCGAGCGCCGCCGTGAGCGGCTCGATGCCCCAGCCTGAGATCAGCAACAGCACCGTCAGGAACAGGGCGGCCGTGATCGCGCCCGACACGAGCCCGAGCGCGAGCACGCGGCCGGCCGCCCAGCGGGGGCGAACCACCCCGCCCGACTCCACGTCCTGCCAGTCGCGCCGGCTCCGCCGCGGTGGGCGCTCGCCGGCCGCGGGTGAAGGCTCGCCGAGCTCCTCCCGGGCGGTCACCACGCCGGGCAGCGCCAGCAGCGCGGCCGGCGCCTGCACGAAGAAGATCGAGCGCCAGCCGAGGGCCTGGGTGAGCGCCCCGCCGATCGCGGGCCCGGCGGCCGTGCCGAGCAGGATCGCGAACTGCCACATGCGGCGGCCGACGTGCTCATCGGAGAGGAGCGCGTAGGCGCTGACGAGGAGCGCGGCGCCGCCGACGGCCTGGACGCCGCGCGCGATCAGCAGCACGTCGAGGGTGTCCGCGAGGCCGCAGGCGAGGGAGGCGCCGCCGAACAGCGCCACGCCGGATACGCCGACCGCGCGCGTGCCGAGCCGCCGCCTGAGCCACTCCGCCGCCGGCAGCGCGAGCGCCAGCGCCACCGCGTACACGCCGAGGACAGCCGCCACTCCGGCCACGTCCGTGTCGAGCTCACGCAGGATCGGCGGAAGTGCCAGCGCCACGATCGCCGTGTCGGCCAGCGCCAGGAAGGCGACGGCGGCCACGGCCAGGCGGAGCGGCGCGATCCTCATCGGGGGGAATGATGGCGGCCCGACGCCGACGCCGCGGCAGTTGTACGGATAACCGAACCCGAGGAGGCCGGGCAACCCCCTTTAGGGTCGGCCATGCTGCTGGGAGCCTTCATGGCGAGTTCGGGTGGAGCGGGCCTGGCGGGCCGCTGTCGAACCCCGCCCGAGCCGCCCGCGCGGGGCCGCCACTCCCTCGCAGGCGCATCCCGCGCGCCCCGGCCCGTCGGTCCCCGGCGCTTTCCTGCCGCCGGGGGCCCGGCGGCGCCGGGAAGCGGCGCGGCGGGCTACGCTGCCGCCCCGATGGACCTGCGAAGGCTGCGTGCCGGGGAGTGGATCACGGCGATCTCCGGGATCGCGCTGCTGGTGTCGCTGTTCTCGCCCTGGTACGGGGACGAGCGCCTCAGCGCCAGCGGCTTCGAGTCGCTTGCCGTGCTCGACGTGCTCCTGGCCCTGATCGCGGCGATGGCCGTCGCTCTGCTCCTGATCACCGCGGCGCAGCGCCTGCCCGCCATCCCGCTGGCCTTCAACGTCTTCGTGACGCTTGCCGGCCTGCTGGGGGTGCTGCTGGTCCTCGTCAGGGTCGTCGACCTGCCGGGCGGGGCGGAGACCCGCGACTGGGGCCTGTGGCTCGGCCTGGCGGGAGCCCTCGGGATCGTCGCCGGCTCGCTCGTCGCGCTGCGCGACGAGCGTCCCTCGCGCCCCGGCCGCCGCACCGACCTGAGCGGCAGCCCGGCGCCGCCGCCGGCCGAGATCGAGGCGATCCCGGCGCCACCGGCCGAGGCCGACCTACAATCGCGTCGATGATCGACCGCGACCAGGTGCTCCACGTGGCGCAGCCTCGCGCGACTCTCGTTCACCGACGACGAGGTCGAGCGGCTGTCGCGCGAGCTGTCCACCGATCGCTCGAGCACATCGAGAAGATCGGACCGGCTCGACCTCGACGGCGTCGAGCCGACCTCGCACGTCGTCGAGCTCGAGAACGTGCTGCGCGAGGACGTGCCGCGCGACGGGCTGCCGCGGGAGCGCGCGCTCGAGCAGGCGCCCGACGAGGCCGACGGCGGCTTCCGCGTGCCGAGCCCCGGGACAGTCTGAGCGAGCTGCTCGAGCTCACCGCCGCTCGCCAGGCGGAGCGCGTGCGCGCGGGCGAGGTGTCGCCCGCGGAGCTGTTCGACTTCTGGCGCGGCCGGGCGGCCGCCGATGACCTCGGCGCGTACCTGTGGGTCGGCCGGACGCGGCGCCGGACGAGGCGGACGAGCTGCCCCCGTGTCGCCGGCCGTAAGGACCTCTTCTGCGTCGAGGGCGTGCCGAGCATCGGCCGGCTCGCGCATCCTCGAGGGCTACCGGCCGCCCTACACGGCCACGGTCGGTCGGCGCCTCAGCGCGGCCGGCGCCGCCGTGCTCGGGCAAGACCAACATGGACGAGTTCGCGATGGGCTCGTCGAACGAGAACTCCGGCTACGGCCCGGTGCAGCAACCCGTGGGACCGCGACGCGCGTGCCGGGCGGCTCGAGCGGCGGCATCGGCCGCGGCGGTGGCGGCCGGCCTCGCGCCCTGGGCGATCGGCACCGACACCGGCGGCTCGATCCGCCAGCCCGCCGCGCTGTGCGGGATCGTCGGGCTGAAGCCCACCTACGGCGCGGTCTCGCGCTACGGCATGATCGCGTTCGCGTCCTCGCTCGACCAGTGCGGTCCGCTCACGCGCGACGTCACGGACGCCGCGCTGATGCTCGCGCACCTCGTGGGCGAGCGCGACCCCTGCGACTCGACCTCGCTCGGGACTCCCCGGCGAGGTCGCCGCTGCCGAGCGCGGAGCGGCTCGACGGCCTGCGCTTCGGCGTCTGGGGCCTCGCCGAGGAGGAGGGCGTCGAGGCGGGCGTGGCGGACGTCACCCGGGCCTCGCTCGCCAAGATCGAGGAGCTCGGCGGCAGCCGTGGAGGAGATCGAGCTGCCGCACGCCGGCCTACGGCATCTCCGCCTACTACGTGATCGCCCCGGCCGAGGCCAGCGCCAACCTGGCCCGCTACGACGGCGTCCGCTACGGCATCCGCGCCGGCAACGGCGACCTGCTGACGCTCTACGAGCAGACCCGCGCGCGAGGGGTTCGGCGCCGAGGTGAAGCGCCGCATCATGCTCGGCACCTACGCGCTCTCGTCCGGGCTACTACGACGCCTACTACGGCACGCGCCCAGCGGGTGCGGACGAAGATCGCCGACGACTTCCGCGCCGCGTTCGAGAAGGTCGACTTCGTCGTCACGCCGACCTCGCCGACCGTCGCGTTCAAGCTCGGCGAGCGCACGGAGAACCCGCTCGCGATGTACCTGTCCGACTACTTCACCGTGCCGATGTCGCTGGCGGGCATCCCCGCGATCTCGATACCCGCGGGCGCTCGCGGACGGCCTGCCGGTGGGACTTCCAGATCGCGGGCCCGGCGTTCAGCGAGAGCAGGATCCTCGACGCCGCGTTCGCGCTCGAGCAGGCGCCCTCGGCTTCGATGGGGGTGCCGCTCCGTGGCTGACGCCTACGAGCCGGTCATCGGCCTCGAGATCCACGTGCCAGCTCAGCACGCGCACGAAGATGTTCTGCGGCTGCGCGCTGTCGTTCGGCGACGAGCCGAACACGCACACCTGCCCGATCTGCCTCGGCCACCCCGGCACGCTGCCGGTGACCAACGCGGAGGCCGTGCACTTCGGGCTGATGATCGCGATGGCGCTCGAGTGCGAGATCGCGCCGCGCTCGATCTTCCACCGCAAGAACTACTTCTATCCCGACCTGCCCGAAGGGCTACCAGATCAGCCAGTACGACATCCCGCTCGCCTCGACCGGGCGGCTGCGGCGACGTGCGCATCCATCGCGTGCACCTCGAGGAGGACGCCGCCAAGCTGGTGCACGCGGGCAGCTCGGGCCGCATCCACGGCGCGGAGGCCAGCGTGGTCGACTTCAACCGCGGCGGCACGCCGCTGGTCGAGATCGTGACCGAGCCGGACCTGCGCTCGGCGGAGGAGGCGGCCGAGTTCGGGCGGCTGCCTGCTGCACGCCACGCTGCGCGCCGATCGGCGTCTCCGACGTGAACATGGAGGAGGGCTCGCTGCGCGTGGACGCCAACGTGTCGATCCGGCCCGTCGGCACGGACACCGCTCGGCACCAAGGCGGAGCTGAAGAACATGAACTCGTTCCGCTTCCTCGAGCGCGGCATCGAGGCCGAGATCGAGCGCCAGAAGGGCATCGTCGCCGCCGGCGACGCGGTCGAGCAGGAGACGCTCCACTTCGATCCCGCAGTCGGGCAGCGCTCAGCCCGCTGCGCTCGAAGGAGGAGGTGCACGACTACCGCTACTTCCCGGAGCCCGACCTCGTCGCCGCTCGTGCCGACCGAGGAGATGCTGGAGCGTGCGCGTGCCGCGCTGCCCGAGCTGCCCGTCGGCGCGCGCCGACGCGCTTCGAGCCCGAGCTCGGGCTGCCCGACGAGACGGCGCGCGTGCTGGCCTTCCGCGGCGAGCTGGGCGACTTCTTCGAGGACGCGCTGTGTGCGGCTGGCAACGGCGACGCCGAGACGCTCGCCAACTGGACGCACCGACGAGCTGGTGCGCGCTTGGCGGCGAGGCCGACCCCGCCGAGTCGAAGCTCGAGCCCGCAGGCCTTCGCTCGAGCTGGTGGGGATGGTCGACGCCAAGGCCATCTCGCAGTCCGCCGCCAAGGAGGTGCTGGACGTGCTCTGGACGAAGGGCGGCGACCCCGCCGCGATCGTGGAGGAGCAGGGCCTGGCGATCGCCGACTCGGCGACGAGCTCGAGGCGATCGTGGAGCGGGCGATCGCCGCGAACCCGGACGCAGTCGAGCAGATCCAGGCCGGCAAGCGGCAAGGCCGTGGGCGCGCATCGATCGGCGCGGTCATGCGCGAGACGAAGGGCCGCGCCGACGGCGAAGAGGTGCAGCGACTGATCCGGGAGCGGATCGGCTGAGCACGAGCGGGGCGGGCGGGCCGCCGGAAGCGGCCCGCCCAAGTGCACGCCTCAGGCGCTCGCGGCACCCCGGCTCGTGGGCCGGCGGATGCCGAGCGCGGCCATGAGCAGCAGCGACAGCGCGCCCGCGGCGACGGCCCCTATGACCGCCGACACCGGGTCGAACCCGGACGGCTCGGACGGCGCGTTGGCCACGGGCTGCGGCTCGACCGTCGGGGCATAGCCCTCAGCCATGTCGCGCGTGTCGGGCGAGCGCAGGTCCTGCCCCTGGGCACCCGGCCCGGCGGGGTCGCGCAGGCCGCTGTACTCGTCACCGGCCGAAGCGGCGATCGACGACGCGGGCGGCGCGACGTACGGCACTTCGCCCGTCGCGCGGTTGTGGGCGTCGATGGCGTGCGGGTCCGCGGATGCGCCGGACACGACCAGCGCGCTCGCGAGGGCCGCGCCGGCCAGGGCGGTGGTCAGGCGCTTCTTGGATGCGGGGGAGAACATGTCCGATCCTTTCTGTCGGCGACCGCTGGTTGCGATCGATCGACAGCAGATGTGCGCCGCAGTGGTAACGGCCCGCTCACGGCGCGGTCATCCGCGGTAATCGCGCGTCGGAGGCCGCTCAGTCGCCAGGGCAGACCGACTGGAAGGGCCGCCCGGGCAGCGCCTGCTGCCACTCGCCCGCGCTGATGTCGCGCCCGGCGACAGCGCACGCGTGACGCTTCCAAGCGTCCGGCGACATGTCGAAGCTGACCCCGACGTCCGGCGACTTGTTGACGGTCTCCCAGAGGTCCCCGGCCGAGATCGCGTAGAGGCGCTTGCCGTCCGGGCTCAGTGCGGCGGAAACGAAGGAGTTCGCCTCAAGCTCGATCGGCGCGCCGATCTGCTTTTGCGTGGCGACGTCCCAGAGAATCACGGTGCCGTCGGCCGACGCGGTGATCAGGGTACGCCCATCCGGAGAGAACTCCGGGAAGGTGATGCGCGCCGTGTGCGCGCGAAGCGGCCGGCCGACCGGCTTCCAGCTCTTCGTGGAGAGCAGGCGCCCCGTGCCGTTGAACTGCCCGACGATGAGAAGATTGCCGTTCGGCGAGAAGGCCACCGATCGCGAGAAGCCTCCCTCGCCCTCGAGCTTCCTGACCTCCAGCCGCCTGACGAGGTCGCCGGTGCGCGCATCAAGGATCTCCGTGCCGCGATCGGCCGCAGCCGCGGCGATCAGCTCGCCGTCAGGGCTGAACGCGATGAGACCGGCGGCCGTTCGCGCTCGAAAGTTCGTGAGCTGCCGACGGCGGACATCCCAGACGCGCAGCCGGTGCGGCCCCGTGCCCTCCCCCACTTGAGCGGCGGCGAGTAGCTTCCCGTCGGGCGAGAAGGCCAGCGCCTGGGACGGCCCTCGTATCCCGCGGAGCTCGCCCGCCGGCGCCAACGACCGGGCGTCCCACAGTGTGACCACCCCGCTCTCGCCGGTGACCGCGAGCAGCCGACCGTTCGGGCTGAAGTCGACCGAGGCGGCAAAACCCGCCGTGGCGCGGACGCTCGCCCGCGGCTCCAGAGTCCTGGTGTCGACCAGTTCGACGGTCCCGTCGCTGTGCGTGAGCGCCAGCGTGCGCCCGTCGGGGCTCACAGCGATCCCTCGCGGTGTCTCGAGGACGTCGAAGCGCGGCTCGACGGCGAAACGCCGGTCGAGCCGCCGGTCTCCTGCGAGGTCCCAGAGGATGGCGCGCGTGTCAGCCGAAGCTGTGAGAAGCGTCCTTCCGTCGGTCGCAATGTCGAGCCCGTCGATGTTGCCGGTGTGGCCGCTGAGCCGCTCGGCGATGGCTCCGCGCTCGACGTCCCACGTGTACAGCTGTCCAAGCTCGCCGGCAGTCACGAGCGTCCGTCCGTCAGGTGTGAACCTCATCCGGTACACGGGTCCGTCGAGGCTGCCATCGAACGAACGGGTCTGGCCGGAGTCCAGGTCGAGCAACCTCACTCGACTCGTCTCGGAGCCGAGCGCGAAGAACCGTCCGTCGGGGCTGACCGCCCCGGCCGTGTCTCCGACCGGCCAAGAGCGCACCACGCGAAGGGGCTCCGGGTCGAGCTCCCACGTCCGGTCGTCCCGCGGGCTCGTGAGGAAGAACCGCTCGCGGTCCGCCGTCCACGACGCGTAGGAGTCGGATGCGTGCTGCCCTACGAGGAGCCGATCCGTGACGTCGCCGGTCTTCCCGTCCACCCGATACACCGGCCCGACCGGGCCGTCCGGCCCGGAACCGTTCACCAGGCGCACGAGGAGATCCGGACCGCTCGGCGGGAATACCACGTCCGGGTACACCCAGTTCGGCGGGCCGGGCAGCGGAGGCACCCTCACCCGGAGCGTGCGCTTCAGAGTCCGGGCGTCGATCACATCTACGAGGCCGTTGTGGTCCCGGTCTTCCGGGTCCATGGAGCTGACGACGATCGACGCGCCGTCCGGCGTGAAGCGCACGTTCTGCACGAGGCCGCCCTCGATCACGTAGGGCGCGCCGACCGGGCGGCGAGTGGCGGCGTCGTAGACGTTGACGGCGCCGCGCTCGTCCCCCGTGGCCATCATCCGCCCGTCCGGGCTGAACGCCGCCCCGTACATCGGCGAGCCGTGGTTGAGCACGCCGATTGCCGCCGGGATTGCGCAGCAGCACCGAGAGCATGCTGCCGAGCGTGGCCGGGGATTCGTCCAGCTCCACGGCTGCTCTGGTCAACAGGAGCGCCTCGTCGAGGCGTTCCTGCCCCAGCGCCTCGGTGCCGAGACGCTGGGCGTCGGCCACGCGGGCGGAGTCGCGGGCCTCGCCGCGCTGGTTGAGCGCCACGATGCCTGCCACCACCGCGAGCGCCAGCAGGGCGGCGAGGCCGGCCAGCACCGCGCGTAGCCGGCGGTTCGCCCGGCGCTGGTGCTCGGCCTCGAGCTCGACCTCGGCGCGGCTCTCGTCCAGGAAGCCGCGTTCGAGCTCGTTGAGGTCGCCCTCGTGGGCGGCGGCCCAGTCGAGCGTCGAGGCGAGCCGGGCGCCGCGGTAGAGCTCGCCGGGGTCGCGGCCGCCCGCCTGCCAGTCGCCTGCAGCGTGGATCAGGTGCTGGTGCAGGCGCCGCCCCTCGGCGTCCTCCTCGAGCCAGCCGCGCAGGCGGGGCCACTCGCGCAGCAGAGCCTCGTGCGCGACCTCGACGGTTCCCTCATCTGCGGTCACGAGCCGGCTGTCGGTCAGGGCGGCCAGCGCAGCTGCGGTGGCGTCGTCGCGCTCGGCGTCGAGTTCCTCCAGCGGCATGCGGCGGCGCACGAACGCGGTCTCCGGCTCGCCGGCGTCGGCCAGCCGCAGCAGGATCCGCCGCGCGGCGATGCGCTCTGGCTCGGACAGCTTCGTGTAGGTCGCCTCGGCGAGGCGGCCCACGGCGCCGCGCACACCGCCGGTGCGCTCGTACGCGGCCCGGCGCATCACGCGGCCGTCGCGCTCCTGCCACTGCTCGAGCAATGCCGCCGACAGCAGGGGCAGGCCGCCTGGCTCATCCGCAACGTCGGCGATGAGGGTATCGGCAAGCGAGGGCTCCACGCGCAGCCCGACCCGGCGGGCGGGTTCGACGATCGCTCTCTGCAGCTCGTCCCGGCGCATCGGGCCGACGAGCACCTGGTTCGCTCCGACAAGCCGGGCAAGCCGGTCGTGGGCGGCGCAGCGCCCGTAGAAGTCGGCGCGCATGGCGACCACCACCTGAACCTGCCGGTCGCGATCCTCCGTCAGACCCACAAGCGCGTCCAGGAAGTCCGTGCGCTCCTGCTCGTCGCGGCAGAGCGTGAACATCTCCTCGAACTGGTCGACGACCAGTACCGCCCGCTCGCCGCGCTCTGGCAGCACCCACTGCAGCGCGGCCAGCGGGTGCTCGCCAGGGCGCATCAGCCTTCGGCGCCAGCGCCCGGATCCGGGCAGCACGCCCGCGGCCAGCGCCGGCAGCAGGCCCGCCCGGACTGCCGAGGACTTTCCGCTTCCGGATGGCCCGACCACGGCCAGGAGCGGCGAGCCCACTAGCCGGGCGACCAGTTCGGCGACGAGCCGCTCGCGGCCGAAGAAGTACTCCGCGTGGGCGGCATCGAAGGTGGCGAGGCCGAGGAAGGGGCACACCGCCGGCAGCGGCGCGTCGTCCTCCTCGCCTTGGTAGAGCCGGCCGCGCTCGTCGAGCGTCCGGAGGGCGAGCAGGTCGGAGGAGAGATCGGTTTCGGCGGCGCGTAGCTCGCCGCGCTCGATGGCGGCGCGGTCCGCGCTCGCTTCCGCCTCACGCGAGGCCTGTGCCCGTGCCCACTGCTCCGCCGTCCGATGCACGGCACGGGGGACGCCACCGCTCTCCGCGGCGAGAGCGTCAGTCGGGAGGAACTCGACTCCAGCCGGCACGTACAGGCGCGCGATCCCCGCGATGGCCTCGTCCCCAAGCGGACCCAACTCGAGCACCCGCTCCGCCATGGCCGCCAGCGCCGAGGGTGGCTCCGGGCGCGCATGCAGAGCCAGAAGAAGCAGTGGTCGCCCCGTGCTGTCGCGACCGAGCACGGCCGCGCGGTCGAGCAGCTCACGACCGGCGTCGTCGGCGTCGTCGATGATGAGCAGGGTCGAGCGCTCGCTCTCCTCCGCACGCCGGATCGCCGCGCCCGCGTCACCGGGCTCGGTGCCGGCGCCGGTGTAGAGGACGGCCATCCGCCGCCGCAGCGCCTCCCGAGCCAGTTCGGCAGCCAAGCGAGTCTTGCCGATGCCGCGCGGGCCGGAAACGAGCACCACGCCGCCGCGCCCCTCGCAGGCTTCGGCGAGCAGCGCGATCAGCTCGGCCAGCTCCCGATCCCGGCCTGCCAGCAGCGGCGAGCCGCCATCGAGCTCCGCCGGGAGCTCCTCCGGGCCGAGGCGCCGCATCAAGAGCGGGGTCCTGCGCGAGGATTGCGTCATGCAGGGCCCGGAGCTCCGCACCGGGCTCGACCCCGATCTCCTCGACAAGCGTGCTGCGCGCCGCACGGTAGGCCTCGAGCGCCTCGGCCTGGCGGCCGCAGCGGTACAGGGCGAGCATCAGCTGGCCGTGCAGGTGCTCGCGGAGCGGCTGCTCGGCCACGGCCGCTTCGAGCTCCGAGACCAGGTCCGCGTGCCGCCCGAGCGCCAGCTCGGCCTCGACGCGCGCTTCGAACGCCGCCCAGCGCCTCTCCTCCAGGCGGGCGATCTCGGTCTGCGTAAACGGCTCATAGGCGAGATCGGAGAGCGGAGGTCCGCGCCAGAGGTCGAGTGCCTGCCGGAGCTTCTCCGCCGCGCCGTTCGGATCGGCCTCCAGCTCGGACCGGCCCTGCGCCACCAGGTCCTCGAATCGGTCCACATCGATCTCGCCCGGCTGGACGTTGAGCTTGTAGGCGCTGCCCTGTGTCTCGAGCCGGCCGTTGCGGCCAAGCGCTCGCCGCAGGGCCGAAACCTGATTCTGAAGCATCTTGTTCGCCGTCGGCGGAGGCGCCTCGCCCCACAGCTCCTCCACGAGCCGGTCGCTCGCAACCAGCTCATTGGCCCGAAGGACGAGGAGGGCCAGCAGGGCACGCTGTCGCCCCGTGCCTATCGGCAGCGCGCGACCACCATCGCCGAGTACTTCAAGCGGGCCAAGCAGGCGAAAGTCCAAAGTTCGACCGTACACCTGCCCACGGCCGTGCGCAAAGGGGGCCAGTTCCGTCATGGATGCAGAAGCAGCATCCTCCGAGCCGGTAACTGCTCGCCCACAACGCACCGGCGTACCATCAAGACCAGGCTTCCGAGAGGAGAACGAGATGGCGCGACTGATCCGTATGGACGGCACGGGGCACACGACGCTCGCCGAGTGGACCGCCGTCGACGACGCCGCGTTCGAGGCCGCCGTCACCGAGTTCCAGGAGCAGCAGGGGCTCGGATACATCGGCACGGTCCCGGACGGGCCCGGCAAGGCCACCCACGTGCGCGAGCTGCCGCGCGCGGCCGAGCTCGTGATCATGCGGCGCCCGATCGCGGGCGGGTAGTACTGGTGGCCTAGTGGAACAGGTCCTTCCCGAGCTGGCGTCCGTACCGTGGCGCCAGCGGACGGACGCCCAGTGGCTGCGCCGCTGGGGGCGGATCTGGCATGCGTGGACCCTGCTCTACACGGTCCCGTTCCTGGCGGCGGGGGCGGGGATGCTGTGGCTCGAGCCACTCTCGGCGCCCGTGGCCCTGGCGGCCATCGCGCACGCGTGGATCATCCCCGAGCTGTACGCCTTCCGCGGGGCGAGCGTCGTGCGCCAGAAGGGCCCGCGCAACGAAGCCGCCGAGCCCGTGGCGCAGGGTCTGCTCGGAGATCTGCTCGGCCATGGCGAGCGCGACCTCCAGCGCGCGACCGGGCTCGCCCTCGAGCGGGGAGCGCTGGGCGCATGGCTCGTCGGCGAGGCGGGTGCCCTGCTGGTCACGCCCGGCGGCTCGCGCGTCCACTGCTTCTGCGTGCGCACCACCGAGCCCGAGCTGCCGCCCTCGGACCGGGTGGCGCACCTGCTGCTGGCGCTGCGGGTGGACGAGGAGGGCTTCGCGACCGTCGCCAATCATGCGTTCGCCGGCGCGCCCTGGCGGGTGCGGCGGCGGCTGCCGACGGCGATGCGCCCCGCCCTGAAGGCGGCGCAGCGCGCGGCGCGTTAGCCTCGGCCGGGTGACCGGATTCAGCTTCCGCGAGGGCGGGCCGGGGGACCTGCAGGCCGCCTTCGAGCTCGGCGAGACGGCCTGGGACGCCTCCCGGCGCGCCCGCGGGCTGCTTGCGCCCGACCAGGGTCGCGACATGGACGAGATCCGCGCCGAGTGGGAGCGCGCGCGCGAGTTCATCGAGTTCGTCGCGGCGCAGCCCGACGGCTCGTTCTGGATCTGCGAAGAGGACGGCGAGATGGTCGGGTACACGACGTCGGCCCGCTTCGGCGTCATGGACGAGCTGACGGAGCTCTGGGTCTCTCCCTCGCGCGCGGGCCAGGGCGTCGGCAGGTCGCTGCTCGAGCGCGTCTGGCCGAACTCGCCCTCGCCCGAGCTCGGGCGCGTGGTGGTCACGCTCGGCACGCCGGTCGACCTCACCCTCTACACCGAGTTCGGTGTGATGCCCGTAACCGGCCACTGGCATATGCGCCACCGCGTCGACCGGTACCTCGAGCAGCGCGCCCAGGAGGTCGACTCCACCGAGCCCGCGATCCACGCCCTCACGAAGGAGCGAGCCCTCAGCGAGTGGAAGCGGCTCGAGCCGGAGGCGATCGGCCACGAACGGCCGCTGCTGCACGACTTCTTCGGCCGCGCCCGCACCTGCCTCGCCTATCTGGACGAGGGCTCTGGCGCGGCCAAGGCGCTGTGCTGGGTCAGCCCCGAGGGGGACATAGGGCCGGCCGTCGGGGAGTCGGCGGAGGACCTCGTGCCGGTCGTGCTCGCCGCGCTCGACCGGGTCGCGAAGACCCGTCAGCCCGAGAGCATTGGCGTCTTCTGCACGACGGGCTCCTGGTGGCTGCTCGACCGCCTGCGGCGGCTCGGCTTCAAGGTCTACTGGCCCGCCTGGGTCATGTCGTCGGTGCCGCTTCCTGGCCTCGACCGCTACGTGCCGACGCGCCCCGCGCGCCTGCTTTGAACCGGCTGCTCGCCTGGCTCTCCCGGCACAAGTCGGCGGCGGCGGTGGTGGCGGCGGTCTTCGTGGTGTGGCGTGTCGCGCGCAGCGTGATCGCCGGCACCTGGGCGCTTGCCGGCTGGGACGACATCAAGGGCGTGGGGGAGTGGGCGATCGAGCGCTGGGTCTGGTTCGCCGCTGCCCTGGTGCTCCTGTTCGCCGCCGTGTTCCTGACCGTGCGGGCGCTCATCCCATGGCTCGAGGAGCGCAGCAGGAAGGCTTCCTAGGTCTGCCAAACTGAGTGTCATGGGAGAAGCACTGTCCGAATTCGCCCGCAAGGCGCTCGCCGTCGTGGTGCTCGTCGTCGCGGCGTACATCCTGTTCAAGGTGGTGCTCGGCTTCGTCGCGGCGATCGCGTGGATCGTGGTCGCGGTCGTGGCCGTGATCGCCGTCGTCTGGGCGCTGCGGGTGCTCTGAGCGCCGGCGGGCCGTGGAGTTCATCTTCATAGCCCTCGCCTTCGGCGTCGCCACAGCCGCCATCGGGCGGCTCAAGGGCGGCTCCGTCCTCATCTGGTTTCTGGTCGGCACCGCGCTGCCCGGCATCGGCATCCTCGCGGCACTGTTGATGCGCGACGAGCGCGACGAGCCGCGGCGGACCTGCCCGGAGTGCGGCTTCGTCCTGCCGGTGAGCGATCAGGTCTGCAAGCGCTGCGGGAGGGATCTCGAGTTCCCCGAGGAGCTCGCCGAGCCCGCGGGAAACACCGTCTGAGCGCGGAAAACGCGCTGTTACACTGGCCTACCCTGGCCGTCCGGCCAGCCACGCAGCGATCCGGAAGGAGCACCAGCCGTCATGCGAGCCGTCGACGCCATCATGGAGTGCCTCAAGGCCGAGGGCGTCGAGAACGTATTCGGGATTCCCGGCGGCGCGAACCTTCCGACCTACGACGCCCTCTACGACGCGGGCGTCCGGCACGTGCAGTGCCGCCACGAACAGGGCGCGGGCCACGCCGCCGAGGGCTACGCAAAGGCCTCCGGCGACGTCGGCGTGGCGCTCGCCACGAGCGGCCCCGGGGCGACCAACCTCGTCACGTGCATCGCCGACGCGGTGATGGACAGCGTGCCGACGGTCTTCATCACGGGTCAGGTGCGCACCGAGCTGATCGGGACGGACGGCTTCCAGGAGGCGGACATCTCCGGGATCACGATGCCGATCGTCAAGCACTCGATCCTGATCCAGGACCCGCGCGACATCCCCAAGGCGATCCACGAGGCCTTCCACATCGCCCGCACAGGGCGGCCCGGGCCGGTCCTCGTAGACGTGCCTCAGGACCTCTCGCGCGCCGACATCCCGTACGAGCCAGTGACCAAGGTCCACCTGCCCGGCTACCAGCCGACCACCGAGGGCAACGCGAAGCAGATCCGGCTGGCGGCGAAGGCGCTCGCCAACTCGCGCCGGCCGGTGATCTACGGCGGCGGCGGGGTCGTCAACGCGGGGGCGGCCAAGGAGTTCGTCGAGTTCTGCGTCTCCGACGCCTTCCCCGTCACCTGCACGCTGATGGGGCTCGGCGCGTTCCCGGCCGACAACGAGCAGTGGCTCGGGATGCTCGGCATGCACGGCACGCGCACCGCCAACTACGCGATGGACGAGGCCGACCTGATCGTGGCGATCGGCGCCCGCTTCGACGATCGCGTGACCGGCAAGCTGTCCGAGTTCGCGCCGCGCGCGAAGTTCATCCATGTGGACATCGACCCGGCCGAGATCTCGAAGAACGTGCCCGCGCACATCCCGATCGTCGGCGACGCGAAGAACATCCTCCCCAAGCTCACCGCCGAGTACCGCGCCCTGGGCGCGGATGGCGCGCGGCTCGAGGGCTGGGTCTCCCGCATCCGCGGCTGGCAGGAAAAGCACCCGCTGGGCTACGAGGACAGTGTCGACGCCGAGATCAAGCCGCAGTACATGGTCCAGGCCATGTTCGAGGCCACCGACGGGCAGGCGATCGTCACCTCCGACGTCGGGCAGCACCAGATGTGGGCTGCCCAGTACTACGGCTTCACGCGCCCGCGCCAGTGGATCAACTCGGGTGGGCTCGGGACGATGGGCTTCGGGCTGCCCTCGGCGCTCGGAGCCAAGGTCGCGCGGCCGGACCAGGACGTGGTCTGCCTCGCCGGCGACGGCTCGTTGATCATGACCGTCCAGGAGCTGGCGACCTGCGTCGACGAGAACATCCCCGTCAAGGTCTTCCTGATGAACAACGGCTACCTCGGCATGGTGCGTCAGTGGCAGGAGCTCTTCTGGGACCGCCGCTACTCGTCGGTGAAGATGGGCTCGAGCCCCGACTGGGTCAAGCTCGCCGAGGCCTTCGGGGCCACGGGCATGCGCGTCGAGGACAAGGGCGAGCTCGTGGGCGCCTTCAAGGACGCGCTCGCCGAGGACGGCCCGGTGCTCGTTGACGTGCGCGTGACGCCGGAGGAGAACTGCTATCCGATGATCCCGGCCGGTCAGGCCGCCCGGGACATGGTGGGCTGAGCGATGGGTGAGCCGGGAACCAAGGAGATCCTCAACCTCGAGGACCTGGAGGCCAGCGGCGGCATCCGCACGGGCCGCAAGCACGTGCTGTCGATCCTCGTCGAGAACAAGCCGGGCGTGCTCGCGCGCATCGCGGGGCTGTTCGCGCGCCGCGGCTTCAACATCGACTCGCTCGCGGTCGGGGCTACCGACGACACCTCGATCTCGCGCATCACGCTGACGCTGGACGGGGCCGCGCACCCGATCGACCAGGTCACGAAGCAGCTCCACAAGCTCGTCCACGTGATCAAGATCCGCGACCTGGAGCCGGGGGAGACCGTGGCGCGCGAGCTCGCGCTCTTCAAGATCTCGTGCCAGGACGGCGACGCCCGCGCACAGGTGATGCAGTTCGCCGAGATCTTCCGCGGCGACGTCGTCGACGTGTCGAAGCGCAGCGTGACCGTCGAGGTCACGGGCGCCGACGACAAGATCGAGGCGTTCGAGGAGATGGTCCGCCCGTTCGGCCTGATCGAGCTCGTGCGCACGGGCGAGATCGCGGTCGCGCGCGGCAAGAGCGCGACCTAGCGCCTCGCCCGGGCCGGGTGCGGCATCCTTGGGGACGTGGCTCTTCGCACCACCCGCCGCCGGCGCCCGTTCGAGCTCGACGAGGACCGGCACGCGCTGCTTCAGGAGCGCCTCGGCGAGGCGGCCCGGCGGGCCCGCCGCGGCGGGGTTCGCTGGATCGCATCGCTGACGGTTCCGGTCGCGGCGGATCTCGACCTGTCCGCGGCGGTGCTCGCTGCACGGCGGCCGGACGACCGCTTCCTCTGCTTCGAGCAGCCCGACCGCGACGGCTACACCGTGGCCGGGCTCGGCACGGCGGTGGCGCTCGAGGCGTCCGGCCCCGGGCGCTTCCGGAAGGTCAGCCGAGGCCGCCAGGTCTCACGGCGGGCGCGTCGTGGCCGACGATCCCGCGCGTGATCCTGGCCGGCCGCCCGGCGCGGGGCCCGTCTTCCTCGGGGGCTTCGCGTTCGCGGACGACGGCGGCGCGAGCCCCGAGTGGTCCTCTCTGGCGCCCGCGTCGCTCGTGCTGCCCGAGATCGGCTTCGCCCGTCAGGGCGGCGAGGCGCGGATGACGGTGTCCGCGGCGGTCGATCCCGACGACGACCCTGACGCGCTCGCCGAGCGGCTCGCCGGCCGGCTCGCGACGCTCGCGCCGGCCTCGATGCCGCTGATCGATCCCGACCCGATCGAGCGCGTGCGGGTGGCGAGCGCGGCGCCACCGTCGCACTACGAGCAGGCCGTCGAGCGCGCGGTCGAGCGAATCCGCGCCGGCGAGCTCGAGAAGGTGGTGCTGGCCCGGGAGGTGCGCGCCCACGCGAGCGGCGCCGCACGACCCGGCGGCGGTCCTGGGCGCCCTGCGGGAGGTCTTTCCCGGCTGCTACTGCTGGTGCGTCGGCACGGCCGAGCTCGCGTTCGTCGGCGCCAGCCCCGAGCTGCTCGTGCGGCGCGACGGCCAGCGCGCCCAGACGGTCGCGCTCGCGGGCACGACCCGTCGCAGCGCCGACCCGGCCGTCGACGACCACCTCGGCGAGCAGCTCCTGCAGAGCCCCAAGAACCGCGAGGAGCAGCTGATCGTCGAGCGCCGCATCGAGCGCACGCTCGATCCCGGTCAGCCTCTGGGTCGCCGCGTCCGAGGAGCCCGTGCTCGTCAAGGTGCACAACGTCCAGCACCTCGCCACGGCGATCCGCGCCCAGCTCGCCGACCCGGTGTCCGCCGTCGAGCTCGCCGGGCGGCTCCTGCCGACACCGGCGGTCGGGGGCGAGCCGCGCGAGCGCGCGCTGCCGCTGATCCCTGCGCTCGAGGGCTTCGACCGCGGCTGGTATGCGGGCGCGGTCGGCTGGACCGACCTCGCCGAGGACGGCGAGTTCTGCGTGGCGCTGCGCTGCGCGCTGCTGCGCGGGCGCGTCGCGCACCTGTACGCGGGCTGCGGGATCGTTCGCGACTCCGTGCCCGCCGAGGAGCTCGCCGAGACCGAGGTCAAGCTCGAGGCGCTCCTGCCGCTGCTCTCCTGAGGAACGCGGGCGTAGTTGGCCCGCTTGTCCGACGCGTTTGTCCCCGCGGGCCATTGACTTGGTCGGCGCCGCCTGCCTACCATGCACGTTCTCTCAATTCCCGGCCGAAGGGAGTGACCACAGGGCTCTGCGGAGGGTGAGCCGCAGAGAAAAACACCCGTGCGGGTGACGCTGTCGGGCTGCCGTTTTGACTAAAGGAGCTGGGTGTGCCGAAAAACCTGTTCCCTTTGGATAACACCAAGAGTTTCACCGATCAGAAACACGTTGGTCACAACCGCTGGCACCCCGACATCCCTCCAAACGTAAGCGTCAAGCCCGGCGATGTGTTCCGCGCGGACTGCCGCGAATGGTTCGACGGGGCGATCCACAACGACGACTCCGC
This sequence comes from uncultured Thermoleophilaceae bacterium, assembly GCA_963788595.1. Taxonomy (GTDB): domain Bacteria; phylum Actinomycetota; class Thermoleophilia; order Solirubrobacterales; family Thermoleophilaceae; genus JACVRW01. Next base: position 102,433 of record CAWBHC010000004.1, on the reverse strand, counting down.
CGACGACGTCCGCAACGCCCCGCTCCCCGGCGTGCATGTCCTCTCCGGGCCCTTCCGCGTCGAGGGCGCCGAGCCGGGCGACCTGCTCGTCGTCGACATCCTCGAGATCGACGCCTGCGATCAGGAGGACGAGGGCCCCTACTCGGGCATGGGCTGGGGCTACACCGGAGTCTTCGCCAAGACGAACGGCGGCGGCTTCCTCACCGACAGGTTCCCGGACGCCTACAAGGTGATCTGGGACTTCACCGGTGACGTGGCGACCTCTCGCCACATACCCGAATGCTCCTATGTGGGCATCCACCATCCGGGCCTGATGGGCACCGCGCCGTCGGCCGACCTGCTCGCCAAGTGGACGAAGCGCGAGACGGATCTGATCGCAACCGATCCCGACCGCGTCCCGCCGCTGGCGCTCCCACCGCTCCCGGACAGCGCAATCCTGGGAACGCTCGAGGGTGACGACTTCGACAGAGTGGCCGGCGAGGCGGCCCGGACCGCTCCGCCGCGCGAGAACGGGGGCAACCAGGACATCAAGAACTTCACCGCCGGGACGCGGGTGTTCTACCCCGTCTTCGTGGATGGAGCGAACCTGTCGTTCGGCGATCTGCACTTCTCGCAGGGCGACGGAGAGATCACCTTCTGCGGCGCCATCGAGATGGGCGGGTTCATGGACCTGCACGTCGACCTGATCAAGGGCGGCATGGAGACCTTCGGCGTCTCCGAGAACGCGATCTTCATGCCCGGGCTGCGCGATCCGCAGTACTCGGAGTGGCTCGCCTTCTCAGGCGTCTCGGTCGACCTCGACGGCAAGCAGCACTACCTCGACTCGCAACTGTCGTACGAGCGCGCCTGCCATCACGCGATCGACTACCTCATGAAGTTCGGCTACACCGATATCCAGGCGTACATGATCCTGGGCTCGGCGCCGATCGAGGGGCGGTTCTCCGGCGTGGTGGACATCCCGAACTCGTGCGCCACGGTGTACATCCCGAGGCGGATCTTCGACTTCGATCCGGCCCCGTCGAGTGAGGGCCCGCATCAGGTGACCCAGGGGGCACCCGTGCCGATGTCGCCCAACTGATATGGCCACTTACGAATATCAGTGCTACGACCATGGTCACTTCGAGGTAACCCGGGCGCTCGGCACGTCACCGGAGTCAATCGAGTGCCCTGTATGCGAGAGCGATTCGAGGCGAGTGTTCTCGACGCCGATGCTCTCGTTCTCGAATGCCGCCCTGGTGGCCGCCATCGAGCATTCGGAGAAGAGCCGCGACGAGCCGGAGGTGGTGACCTCGCTGCCTCCCAGACCGGCGCACAAGCGCACGCCTGTGCTGCCGCTGACCCCCACTCTCCGACGCCTTCCCAGGCCATGACCAGTTAACGATCGCGACCGTGGCGGCGGGCGCTCGGCTCGTCGCCACGGACGTCGACGAGGAGGCCCAAAGTGAGCTCCGCCCCCCGTAGCAGCGCCGGCCCACTGGGGATGATCGACGGCACCATGCCCGAGATGCAGGAGCGGGTGGAGGCCAATCCCGTCCTCGACTTCGTCGACTACTGCCTGCGCGGGGTGGGCCAGGTCGTGTTCATGAACAACCCGGTCACGGGGCTGCTGATCCTGATCGGCATGTTCGTGGCCTCCGCCTGGCTCGGGGTGGCGGCCGTGATCGGCCTAGTGAGCTCGACGCTGATGGGCATCCTGATCGGCGTCGACAGGGGCCTGATCCGCGCCGGCCTGTTCGGGTTCAACGGGATCCTCGTCGGGGCCGGGCTCAGCCTCTTCCTCGGCCCGGAGTGGGACGGGCTCGTGATCGTGTGGATCATCGTCATCGCGGCGTTCTCGACGATCCTGATGGCGTCGCTCGCCACGGTGTTCGCAACCTGGAACGTCCCGCCGTTCACGCTGCCCTTCAACTTCGCGACGTTGATCTTCCTGGTGGCCGGGCTCCAGCTCGCCAACGCCCAGGTCGGGCCGCTCGTCCTGCCCGCGGAGGTGCAGGCGCTGGGGAACAACGTCGAGACCGCGCTGCGGTCGGTCGAGGCGGCTGCGAGCCACAACGACATCGAGGGCTGGGCGAACGCGATCATGCGCGGCATCGGGCAGCTCTTCTTCGCCAACGACATCGTGGCGGGGATCCTGATCATCGCCGGGATCGCGGTCGCGTCGCGGATCGCGGCGGTGTTCGCGCTGATCGGCTCCGCCGTGGGGATGCTCACGGGCCTGGCGCTCGGGGCGAGCGGGATCGCGATCTACAACGGGCTGTGGGGCTTCAACTCCTTCGACGCCTGTCTGGCGATCGGCGGCGTCTTCTACGTGCTGACTGTCCGCTCGGCGATCCTCGCCGTCTTCTGCGCGGTCGCCACCGCCATCCTCTTCGGGGCGCTGGCCGCGCTGTTCGGGCCCTGGGGCCTGCCTGCCCTGACGCTGCCCTTCTGCTTCGGCACGCTCGCCTTCACCCTCATGAAGTACTCCACCGACAAGCTGATCCCGGTCGAGCCCGCCGACATCACGACGCCGGAGGGAAACCTGCGCCGCTACCGGGAGGAGCGGGCCGGCCCCGCGCAGGACATCCCGCCCGCGGGGCCGCAGGCTCAGCCCTCCGTATAGCGCGCCGCCACGCGCTCCACCAGCTCGCGGTGGAGCGCGACGTTCGTCGCGCGGTCTGTGCGCAGCAGCCTGATCCCGGGCGCGAGCGTCTCGATATCGGTCGTCGTGGGGGTGGCGATGTGCTGCTCGTAGGCGACCGGGTCGGCGTGCTCGGCGACCGGCAGGAAGTCGAAGATCGCGCCGCCGCCGTTGTCGATGCAGACGATCTCGAGCCGCACGCCCGGCCCGGCGCGCGGCGAGCAGGCCGCCGACGTCGTGCTGGAGCGCGAGCTCGCCGATCAGGAGCCAGGTGGGCAGGCCGCGTCGCGATCGCGGCGCCGAGCGCCGACGACACGACGCCGTCGATGCCGTTGGCGCCGCGATTGGCGAGCACGCGCATGCGCTTGTCCGACTGCGGGAGAGTAGGCCTCGACGTCCCTGATCGGCATCGAGGAGCTGACCCAGAGGAGCGCCTCGCTCGGGCAGCTCGCCGCTCGAGCGCCGCGATCAGCTTGGGCTCGAAGCCGTCGGGCGACTCCGCGAGCGCGGCCGGCACGAGCTCGTCCGCGGCGCGCCAGGACGAGAGCCAGCCGGGGTCGCGCTCGGCGCTGCGCATCTCGACGGCGGACGCGAGCGCGTCGAGAGTCGGCGCGGCGGCGGACGCGAGGATCAGCTCCGCACGCCGCGTCGGCTCGTGCCAGCCGGCGTGCGGGTCGATCACCACCTGCGGCGCGCCCGCGAGCCAGCCGCGCAGCGGCTTCGAGGTGGGCGTGTCGCCGACGCGCAGGACGAGCTCGGGCACGTGCGCGGACGCGAATGCGCTCGACGCGCAGCAGCACGTCGTAGTGCGCGACCACGTGCGAGCGGTCGTGCTCGCCGCAGCGAACGCCCGAGGTCGGCTCCGCGAGCAGCGGCCAGCCCGTCGCGGCGGCGAGCCGCGCGGCCGGCTCGGCCACGTCCTCGGCGCCGGGGCCGCAGACGATCGCTCCGCGTGACGTCGAGGCGATCCGCGCGGCGAGCGCGTGGACGTCGTCGGCGTGTGGCGCGCTCGCGTGCTCGCGCAGCTCGGTCCAGGGGCGGCCGTCGGCGCGTCCGGCCCAGTCCGTCGGCGTGAAGGTCCTCGACCTCGGGCGCGAGCGGCTCGCGCAGCGGCGACGTTGAGGTGCACCGGGCCCGGGCCGTCCGCCCGCGGCGGTCCAGTAGGCGCGGCAGCCGAGCGCGCGGTGGTGGATGGCCGTGTCGCGGCCGGGCGGATGGGTGCCGACCTCGACGAACCACTTGACGCGCCGCCCGTAGAGCTTGATCTGGTCGATCGCCTGCCCGGCGCCGACCTCGCGCAGCTCGGGCGGCCGGTCGGCGGTCAGCACGATCAGCGGCACGCGGGCCTCCCACGCCTCGACCACGGCCGGATGCAGGTTCGCCGCCGCGGTCCCCGACGTGCACGTGACCGCGACCGGCCGGCCGCTCGCCTTCGCCATCCCGAGCGCGACGAAGCCGGCGGAGCGCTCGTCGATCACCGACACCGCACTCGATGCCCGGCGCGGCTGCGAGCGTCAGCGCGATCGGGGCGTTGCGCGAGCCCGGGGAGGTCACCGCGTGGCGCATGCCGCAGCGCTGCGAGCTCGTCCACGCAGGACCTGAAGAGGCGCGTAAGTGCGGTTGATCGGGATCATGCAGGAGCGATGGTGCTCTTCATCCCGGGCTTCATGCAGCGTGGCGACGCCTGGCGGCCCGTCGCGGAGCTCCTGCCGGAACGCTATCCGAGCGTCATGCTCGAGCACGCCGAGAGCAGCTTCGAGGGGCGGCTGCGCGAGATCGCGGACGCCGGCGCCGGGCGCCTGCTCGTGCGGCTACTCGCTCGGCGGGCGGCTGGCGCTGCGGGCCGCGCTGCGCGATCCGGGGCGCTACCGCGGCGTCGTCACGATCGGCGCCACGGCGGGGATCGACGAGCCCTCGCTGCGCACCGTGCGCGCCGAGGCCGACGAGCGGCTCGCCGCCTGGATGGAGGCGGCGCCGATCGAGGACATCGTGGGCGATCTGGGAGCGCCAGCCGCTGTTCGCCGACCAGTCGGAGGCGCTCGTGGAGGAGCAGCGCGCCGGGCGCCTCGCGCAGCGCCCGCTGGATCTGGCGATGACCCTGCGCACCGCCGGCCAGGGCGTGCTCGAGCCGGTCTGGCACGAGCTGGTCCGACTCGACCTGCCGCTGCTGGCGATCGCGGGCGCCCGCGACGAGGGCTACGTCGCGGCGGCCAGGCGCATCGCCGACACGGCGCCGCGCGGCCGCGCCGAGATCGTCGAGGAGGCCGGCCACGCGCGTGCAGCTGCAGCGGCCCGACGAGGTCGCGCGGCTGATCGAGGGGTTCCTGGGGGAGGTCGCCCGCGACGACCGTGGCGCCCCACCGTCCTGATCCCTTCGCTGTGTCCGATTGGTGTCGTGGGACGACATCAAGTCGACCCAGCGCTCCTGTTCCACCCGCGAACGGTGAGCGTTGCCGGCTTGGTGTCGCAGGACGACACGAAACCGGCAATCTAACTGCCCTTTCTGCTGTCGTTGAGACCGGCCCTCGGCCGGGCGCAGAAGTCGCCCAGCCCTACGCCACGACCTCAGCCGTCACCTCGTCAAGCGCCGCCTCGTCCACCTGCACGCCGAGGCCCGGGCCCGGCGGCACGCCAAGCGTCCCGCGGCGTGGGCCCGGCAGCGCCCGTGCGATGCGCGCGTCGAACAGCTCGAGCGTGGCGAGCCCGCAGGCGAGCGACAGCCCCTCGGACGCGGCGAGCTGGAGCGCCGCGGCGATTCCCCAGGGCCCGTCGAGCGTGCTCGACAGGAAGGCGTCGAGCCCGTTCGCGCGCGCCTCGCGCAGCACCTCGCGCGCCGGGGTGAAGCCGCCGGCGCCGGCCAGCTTCACGTTGACCACGTCGCAGGCCTCGAGCTCGAGCGCGCGCCGCAGCTCGCGCATCGGACGCGACCGACTCGTCGGCCGCGATCGGGGTCGAGACGCGCTGGCGCACCTCCGCCAGCTCGCGCAGGCGCCGGCAGGGCTGCTCGACGAACTCGAGGTCGTGCGGCTCGAGCGCCCTGATCGCCCGCACGGCCTCGTCTACGGTCCAGGCCCCGTTGGCGTCGACCCGCAGCGCCGGCCACGGTCCCACCGCCTCGCGCACCGCGGCCACCCGCTCGGCGTCGTCCGGCAGGCCGACCTTCAGCTTGAAGCACGCGAAGCCCTCGCGCATGCCCTTCGCGGGCGCGCTCGGCCGTCTCCTCCGGCGGCCCCGCGGGCAGCGTCATGTTCACGGGGAGCGAGTCCTTCGTGGGCTCGGCCAGCGGTCGCTCCTCCTGGCGCGCCTGCAGGTCGAGCCGCGCCACCTCCTCGGCGGCGCGCGCCTGCGGCGGGCGCCGGCCCGCTCCGCCCGTGAGCGCCGCGAGCGCCCGCTCGAGCGGCACGCCGTCGTAGGGCTCGAACGGGGCCGCCTCGCCATAGCCGACGGTCCCGTCGGCCGCCTCGAGCCGCAGCAGCAGCAGCTCGCGCGCGGTCGTGACCCCCGCGGCCGTGACGAACGGCCGCTTGAGCGGGATCGACAGCCGCAGGACCGAGCGCTTCACGAGAGCAGCACCCCGCCGGCGAGCAGCAGCGAGAAGACGGCGAGCAGGCGGCCGGTGCCGGCGAGCGCGCCGTTCAGCGCGGGCCCGTCGGTGCGCGTGGCGACCGTCCGCACGAGCGGCGGCGCGAGCGGCAGCGCCGCGAGCGGCGAGCAGCACCCAGGGCGAGAGCGGCGGGCACGAGCAGCGGCGGCACCACGAACGAGATCACGATCATCGCCGCGAACAGGACGCGCGCCCGCTCGCGGCCGAGCTTGACGGCGAGCGTGCGCTTGCCGGCGCGCCGGTCGGTGTCGATGTCGCGCACGTTGTTCACGACGAGGATCGCCGAGGCGAGCAGGCCCACCGGCACCGCGAGCGCGAACGCCTCCCAGCGGAGCTCCTCGGTCTGCACGAAGTAGGAGCCGACCACCGCCACGATCCCGAAGAAGAGGAAGACGAACAGCTCGCCGAGCCCCTCGTACCCGTACGGCCGCGGGCCGCCGGTGTAGAGGACGCCGGCGAGGATCGAGGCCGCGCCCACCACCAGCAGCTCCCAGCCCGCCACCGCGGCGAGGTAGAGGCCCGCCGCCACGGCGATCGCCGAAGCGCGACGTAGGTGCCGACCAGCACCCGCCGCGGCGGCATCAGGCCGCCCGCGGTCACGCGCACGGGCCCGAGCCGGTCCTCGGTGTCGGCGCCGCGGCGCGCGTCCGAGTAGTCGTTCGAGAGGTTCGTGCCGATCTGGATGAAGACGCTGCCCACGAGCGCAGCCACGAACGGCAGCGCGCGAAACTCGTCCTCCGCGCCCGCGAGCGCCGTGCCCACGAGCACCGGCGCCACGGCGGCGGGCAGCGTCCGCGGCCGCGCCGCGAGCAGCCAGAGGCGCAGGTGGCTCAAGGCCGCTTCGGGAACTTGGCGAAGTCGGGCCGGCGCTTCTCCCGGTAGGCGTCGCGGCCCTCCTGGGCCTCCTCGCGAGCCGTAGAAGAGGAGGTTGGCGTCGTGGGCGAGCTGCTGGATCCCGCTGAGCCCGTCCTCGGCGGCGTTGAAGCTGGCCTTGAGCAGTCGCAGCGAGAAGGGCGAGAGCGCGAGCATCTCGCGGCACCACGCGACCGTCTCCTCCTCGAGCTCCTCGAGCGGCACGACGCGGTTCACGAGCCCCATGTCGAGTGCCTCCTGGGCGCCGTACTGGCGGCACAGGAACCAGATCTCCTTCGCCTTCTTCGGCCCGACCAGGTTGGCGAGCAGGCCGGCGCCGAAGCCGCCGTCGAAGCTCCCGACCTTCGGCCCGGTCTGGCCGAAGCGCGCGTTGTCGGCGGCGATCGTCAGGTCGCAGACCACGTGCAGCACGTGCCCGCCGCCGATCGCGTAGCCCGCCACCATCGCCACGACGGGCTTCGGCAGCCGGCGCATCTGGACGTGCAGGTCGGTCACGTGGAAGCGCCCGACCGCCGCGCCGCTCGCCACGTAGCCGGTGTCGCCGCGCACGCGCTGGTCGCCGCCCGAGCAGAACGCGAGCGGCCCCTCGCCGGTGAGCACGATCACGCCGACCGAGGTGTCCTCGCGCGCGCGCTCGAGCGCGTCCGAGATCTCGACGAGCGTCTCCGGGCGGAAGGCGTTGCGCACCTCGGGGCGGTCGATCGTGATCTTCGCGATCCCCTCGGCGATCTCGTAGCGGATGTCCTCGTAGTCGCCGGCCGCGCGCCAGTCCGCGGCTGCCCGGATCGTCCGGCCCGCGTGCTGGTCGGTCCAGCCGCCTCTCGCGTCCGGTTCGGTCGTGGCCATGCGCCCCGGAGGATACGCGCGCTGGACGGCTTTAATCCCCGCACGATGCGGGATTGGCTGGCGGCAGCGGCAGAGGAGCACCCCGACCGGGTCGCGGTCGAGGCCGGCGATGGGCGGCTCACCTACGCCGAGCTCCATGCCCAGGCGGACGAGCTCGCCGGGCGCCTCGACGTGCGCCCGAGGCAGCCGCTCGAGGCGGCCGCCACCGCGAGCCTCGAGTTCGCCGCCCTGCTTCACGCGCTGCCGCGCCGCGGCGCGGCGCTCGAGCCGTTGCCGGCGGACGCTCCGGGCCCGCCGCCGCCGCTCGGCGGCCGGCCGGCGCCGAGCTCCGCCACGACCACCCGCCGGAGGCGGTCCACACCGTCATCCGCACCTCGGGCACGACCGGAGCGCCCAAGCGCGTCGAGCTCACGCACCGCAACCACGCCGCGTCCGCCGCTCGCGTCCGCCGATGCCGTCGGCGTCGAGCCGGGCGACCGCTGGCTGTGCCCGCTGCCGCTGCACCACGTCGGCGGGCTCAACATCCTCGTCCGCTCGGCGATCAACGCCACCACGGCGGTGCTGCACGAGCGCTTCGACGCGGCGCGCGTGCGCGCGCTGCTCGAGCGCGGCGAGGTCACGCTCGTCTCGCTCGTGCCGACGATGCTCGCCCGCCTGCGCGACGCGGGGCTCGGCAAGGCGCCCGGGTTGCGCGCCATCCTGCTCGGCGGCGGCCCGATCCCGGCCGGCCTGCTCGACTGGGCTGCCGCGGCGGGCATCCCGGTCATCCCCGTCTACGGCATGACGGAGACCTGCTCGCAGGTGGCTGCCGGCCACCCCGGCCGGGTGCTGCGCGGCGCCGAGCTGCGGGTGTCGGACGCGGGCGAGATCCTCGTGCGCGGCGAGATGGTCGCCCGCGGCGCCCTCGCCGCGGACGGCTGGCTCCACACCGGCGACCGCGGCCGCCTCGATGCGGACGGCCTGCTGCACGTCGAGGGCCGCATCAAGGACCTGATCGTGACCGGCGGCGAGAACGTGGCGCCGCTCGAGGTCGAGCAGGCCCTGCTCGCGCACCCGGCGGTGGCGGACGCGGGCGTGGCCGGGCTTCCCGACCCGCTCTGGGGCGAGGCGATCACCGCCTTCGTCGTGCTCGCCGCGCCGGTCGAGGACGGCGAGCTCGAGGCCTGGTGCCGCGAGCGGCTCGCGCCCTTCAAGGTCCCCAAGGCGATCCACGCGCTGCCCGAGCTGCCCCGCAACGCCGCGGGCAAGCTGCTCCGAGACCGGCTCACTAGAGTCTCGCGCCCATGATCTACGACAAGGACGCCGACCTCTCCAAGCTCGACGGCAAGACCGTGGCCGTCATCGGCTACGGCTCGCAGGGCCACGCCCACGCGCTCAGCCTCAAGGACTCCGGGGTCGACGTCGTCGTCGGCCTGCGCGAGGACTCGTCCTCGGTCCAGAAGGCGCAGTCGGACGGCCTGCGCGTGCTGCCGATCGCGGACGCGGCGAGCGAGGGCGACGTCGTGATGATCCTGCTGCCCGACGAGAAGCAGGCCGAGATCTGGGAGTGCGGAGATCCGCGACGGGATCGCGCCCGGCAACCTGCTCATGTTCGCCCACGGCTTCAGCGTCCACTTCGGCCAGATCGACCCGGGTCCGGAGGTCGACGTCGGCATGGTCGCGCCGAAGAGCCCCGGCCATCTCGTGCGCCGGCAGTTCGTGGAGGGCAACGGCGTGCCCGGCCTCGTCGCGATCCACCGCGACGCCACGGGCCACGCCCGCGAGCTCGTGCTCGCCTACGCCAAGGGCATCGGCTGCACGCGGGCGGGCGTGATCGAGACCACCTTCAAGGACGAGACCGAGACCGACCTCTTCGGCGAGCAGGCCGTGCTCTGCGGCGGCGTCAGCGAGCTCGTCCGCGCCGGCTACGAGACGCTCGTGGACGCGGGCTACGACCCGCGGCTCGCCTACTTCGAGTGCCTGCACGAGCTGAAGCTGATCGTCGACCTGATGTACGAGAAGGGCATCACCGGCATGCGCTACTCGATCTCCAACACCGCCGAGTACGGCGACCTCACGCGCGGCAAGCGGGTCATCGACGAGCGCGCCCGCGAGGCGATGCGCAAGATCCTGGCCGAGATCCAGAACGGCGACTTCGCGCGCGAGTGGATCGCCGAGAACAAGGCCGGCCAGGAGAACTTCCTGCGCATGCGCGAGGAGGAGAAGGGGCACCAGATCGAGCGCGAGGGCAAGGAGCTGCGCTCGATGATGCCCTGGATCGACCAGGAGTTCTGAGCCGGAGGCCTCGGTGGACGACGAGCAACGCGGCGGCGGCTTTCTCCCACCGGAGCCCGCGGGCCCGGAGCCGGAGCTGGGCGGACGGCCCGCCCCGCCGGTCCCGCCTCAGCCCTACCCGCAGCAACCGGCGCCGGCGTACGCCCCGCCCGCACAGCCGCCGCAGCCGCCCCCTCCTGCCGGCTGGTATCCGCCGCCCCGGACCTGCCGCCTGGCAGCAGCAGCAACAGGCGCCCCCGCCCTGGGCCTACCCGCAGCCGCGCACGCCCGACAACAACCAGGCGATCACCGGCTTCGTCCTCTCGCTCGTGGCCATCGGCCTGCTCCTGTTCTCGGCGGGGCTTTCGTCGATCATCTCGGTCGGCTGCGCGATCGCCGGCCTGGTCCTCGGGCGCAAGGGCGTGCGCAAGGTGGACGAGGGCAAGACGCCGCAGCACCGCTCGCTCGGCCAGGCCGGCTTCTGGATCGGGCTCGTCGGCCTGATCCTGTCGCTCATCGCGACGGCGTTCTGGATAGCGGTCCTCATCGCCGCGCTCTCCGACGAGGACTTCCGGGACGACCTCGAGGACGAGTTCGACGAGTCCGAGAGCCTCTCCGTGGTCGCCGCGGCGGCCCTGCGGGTCGCCCTTCATCTGATGGCCTGAGCGCTCGCTATGCTCGCCGGTCCGATGGCGAATCCGTATCTCAAGCGGTATCTGATGACCGCCGGGCCGACCCCGCTGCCGCCCGCGGTCTCGCAGGTGATGGCAGAGCCGATGGTCTACCACCGCGCGCCGGGCTTCATCGAGGTGTACGCGCGCGTGCTCGATCGCCTCAAGGCCGTCTTCGGCACCCGCAACGAGGTCCTCCTCTTCGCTAGCTCCGGGAGCGGCGCGATGGAGTCCGCGGTCGCCAACCTGGTGCGGCGCGGCGAGCCCGCGCTCGTCGCCTCGTGCGGCAAGTTCGGTGAGCGCTGGGCCGAGCTCTGCGACGCCTACGGCGCGGACACCATCCACTGGGAGAGCGAGTGGGGCCGGCGCGTCGAGCCGGCGGAGCTCGACGCGCGCCTGGGCGAGAACCCCGGCGTCGAGGTCGTGTTCACGCAGCTCTCCGAGACCTCGACCGGCGTCGTCAACGACGTGCGCGAGCTCGCCGAGGTGGCGCACCGCCACGGCGCGCTGATCGCGGTCGACGCGGTGTCCGGGCTCGGCGCGATTCCCTGCCCGCAGGACGAGTGGGGCCTCGACGTGGTCGTGGCCGGCTCGCAGAAGGCGCTGATGGCGCCCCCCGGGCTGGGCTTCGCGAGCGCGAACGAGGCGGCGCTCGAGCGGGCCGCGGCCTCGCCGGGCGGGCGCTTCTACTTCGACTGGGGCCGCACGGTGGCGGGCCAGCGCAAGGACCCGCCGGACAGCCCGTTCACGCCCGCCGTGGGACTCGTGCAGGCGCTCGACGTCGCGCTCGGCCTGATCGAGGAGGAGGGGCTCGAGCAGGTCCACCGGCGCCACGACCTGCTCGGCCGGGCCACCCGGGCGGCCGCGCGGGGGCTCGAGCTCGAACTGCTCGGCGGCGGCGACGAGGCCGCCAACGTGGTGACCGCGATCGTGCTGCCCGACGAGATCGACGGCGCGGCGGTGCCGAAGCTGATGCGCGACCGCTTCGGGATCACGATCGCCGGCGGCCAGGGGCGGCTCAAGGGCAAGATCGCGAGGATCGCCCACTGCGGCTACTTCGGCCCCTTCGACATCATCGTCACCGTCTCGGCGCTCGAGATGACCCTCAGGGAGCTCGGTCACGAGGTCGAGCTGGGCGCCGGCGTCGCCGCCGCGCAGCGGGTGCTCGAGGCCGGCGTGCCCGTCGCCGGCGTGAAGGTTCTCGTCAAGGAGAAGATCGGCGAGTCGGGCGTCCAGCTGCTGCGTGACGCCGGCCTCGAGGTGGAGGTCGGTACCGACTGGAAGGACGGCGAGCTCGAGAGCCGCATCGGCGAGTTCGACGGCCTGCTGATCCGCTCGGGCACGCAGCTCACCGCCGAGCTGCTCGGGCGCGCCGACCGTCTCAAGGCCATCGGGCGCGCGGGCGTCGGCGTCGACAACGTGGACGTGGACGCCGCGACCAAGCGCGGCGTGGTCGTCGCGAACGCGCCGCAGTCGAACGTCATCACCGCCGCCGAGCACACGCTCGCGATGCTGCTCGCGATGGCGCGCAAGGTGCCGCAGGCGCACGAGTCGCTCATCCGGCGGCGCGTGGGAGCGCTCGCGCTTCAGCGGCGTCGAGCTGTACGAGAAGACGCTCGGCATCCTCGGCTTCGGCCGCATCGGGCAGCTTGTCGCGCAGCGGGCGCTCGGCTTCGGGATGCGCGTGCTCGCCTTCGACGCCTACGTCGCCGAGGAGCGCTTCCGCGCCCTCGGGGTCGAGCGGGCGGCCTCCTCGGACGAGGTCTATGCCCGCGCCGACTTCCTCACGATCCACCTGCCCGTCACGTCCGAGACCGAGAACTGGCTCGACGCCGAGGCCTTCGCGAAGATGAAGGAGGGCGTGCGGATCATCAACGTCGCCCGCGGCAAGCTCGTCGTCGAGGAGGACCTGCGCGAGGCGCTCGACTCGGGCCGGGTGGCGGGCGCGGCGCTCGACGTCTTCCGCGACGAGCCGGTCACCGACAACCCGCTCTTCGGCTACCCGAACGTGGTCGTGACGCCCCACCTCGGCGCCTCAACTGCGGAGGCGACCGACCGGGCCGGCTACCAGGCGGCCGAGCAGGTGGTGGCCGCGCTCACGGGCGGAGTCGTCACGAGCGCCGTGAACGTGCCCTCGATCGCCCCCGAGGATCTCGAGGCGCTCGGCCCGTTCCTGCCGCTCGCGCGCCATCTCGGTCGCGTCTGCCTGGCGCTCGCCGAGGGCACCTCGATCGACCGCCTCGAGATCGAGTACCTCGGCCGCATCGCCACCCGCGACACCCGCCTCCTCACCGTCCAGGTGCTGAAGGGCGTGCTCGCGGGCCACGTCGAGGAGGACGTGAACGACGTGAACGCGCCCGCCCTCGCCGAGGAGCGCGGCATCAGCGTGTCCCAGACGAGCTCGGCCGAGGCGCGCGACTTCACCGACCTCGTGCGCGTGGCGATCGTCAGCGGCGGCACGCGCACCCGCGTGGTGGGCACGACCTTCGGCCGCAGGCACCGCCCGCACCTGCTCGAGGCCTGGGGGTCGCGCTTCAACATCCAGCTCGAGCCGAACCTCGCCGTCTTCCGCTACGTCGACCAGCCCGGCATGATCGGCCGCGTGGGAGGGCTCTTCGGCGAGTCGGGCATCAACATCTCAGGCGCCGCCGTCGGCCGCCGGCCCGATGCCGACCACGTCGGCGGGGTCGCGACGATGATCGTCACGACGGACTCGCCCGTGCCCCAGGACGTCGTCGACAAGATCGCCGAGAGCCACGGCTTCGAGGCGGGCAGGACCGTGAGCCTGTAGTCACATGGACCGAGGTGCGGTCCAGACCGCCACCGGCCCGGTCGAGCCCGAACGCCTCGGCCGCGTGCTGATGCACGAGCACCTCGTGGTGCTCGACGCCGAGCGCGACGAGAACTACCCCTGGCTCGGCGAAGCGTGGGACGAGGAGCGCGGGCGGGCCCACATCGTGGCGCAACTGGAGGCGCTCAGGGCCGAGGGCTTCGACACCATGGTCGACGTGACGGTCGTGCCGATGGGCCGGCAGCTCAGCCGCGTGCGCGACGTCAGCGAGCGGTCCGGCATCAGGGTGGTGGTGGCCACCGGGCTCTACTTCTTCGACACGCTTCCCGGCCCGTATGCCGGCCTGCCCCGCGAAGACGGGAAGGACCCAATCGAGGAGATGCTCGTCCGGGACATCGTGGAGGGCGCGCCCGGCACCGGCATCCGCTCCGGCGTGATCAAGTGCGCGGTCGACAGCCAGGGCCTTACTCCCGACGTGGACATGGTGCTGCGCGCGTCGGCCCGGGCCCACCGCCGGACGGGCGTGCCGATCACGACCCACACCAACGTGGCGGCCGAGACGGGCCTGGACCAGCAGCGCGTGTTCCGCGAGGAAGAGGTCGACCCTGGGAGCGTCGTAATCGGCCACTGCGACGACAGCACCGACCTCGACTACCTCGAGCGCCTGATCGAGGGCGGCACGTACCTCGGGATGGACCGGCTCGGCACGAACCTCGATCCGCCCCGCGCCGAGCGCATCGCCACCATCGCCGCCCTCTGCGAGCGCGGCTATGCGGACAGGCTCGTCCTCTCGCACGACTACCCCGCGTTCCACAACTGGGGACCGTCGACCGGCGGCCTCGTGCCCGACACGTACATGCCGGTCCCGCGCGAGGTGCTGCCGGCGCTCGCCGAGCGCGGCGTCTCGCCCGCTCAGATCGAGCAGATGCTGGTGGGCAACCCGCGGCGCATCCTGGAGCCGCGCGAGCCCTACTAGGCGGGCGAGCGCCTCAGGACCCGCTCAGCGACGGATGCCCCGGGCCGGGCCAGGGCGCGAGCAGGTAGATGATGCGCGCGTCGGTCTTGGCTCGGATCTGACGTCGCTCGCCGGGATCGAAGTGGAGGAGGGATCCCCGGCCCAGCTCCTGCACCTCGGACCCGCTCGATATCTCGACCGTGCCGTCGAGCACCGACATCCACGTGTGCTCGTGCACCTCGTGCTCCTGGAGCTGATCGTCCTGGGGGAGGGTCATCGCGATGACCCGCGCGACGCCGTCGTCGGAGCGCAGCACCTCGGGTTTGGAGGGCTCGGGCGAGAGGCCCGCGAGTTGCCAGACGTTCATGGCGGCGAAGCCTATTGCAGAGGGTCGACCCGCCGGGGACGGCCCGGATCGCCGGAAGCGGTACAACTCAGACTTCAAACAGACGTTTGTTGCAAGTTCCACCGCGAGGAGACCTCGATGAGCACCGCGTCGCAGAAGGTGAACTGGCCGTCGCTCGAGACCGCCGAGTGCCCGTATCCGATCTTCAATGAGTTGCGCGGGCAGGGGGGCGTCTACCAGGTGCCGGGCCAGGACGAGTTCATCGTGAGTAGCCACGAGCTCGTCTCCGCGGCCCTCAAGACACCCGACGTCTTCTCGAGCTCGACGCCGCTCGCCGCCGAGGCGCAGCCGGGCTGGGAGTCGAGCGTGTTCTCGTCGGACCCGCCCGACCACACGGTCAAGCGGGAGATCGCCTACCGGTCGTTCAACCCGGGCAAGCTGCGCGAGTACACGCCCATGATCCACGCGGTGGTCGACGACCTGATCGACGCCTTCATCGACGACGGCGAGTGCGAATTCGTCACGCAGTTCGCCAACGGCATGTCGAGCATGGTGATGTTCAACATCCTCGGCCTGAAGGCGGAGGAGTGGGCCTGGAGCGCGGACATCGAGTTCGAGGGGGCGGGCGTCCGCTTTCTGCCCCCGGAGCTGCAGCAGCTCCAGGACCGCGACGGCCTCCGGCTGAACGAGCAGATGACCGCTGTCGTCGAGGAGCGTGTTGAGAACCCCGGGAACGACGCCATCAGCCGCCTGATCGAGGGGCACCGGGAGCGCACGGGCGAGGTCAACATCCCCTACCTGGCCGCGGAGTCGACCGTGCTCCTGCTCGGCGGCGTGCTGACCTCCGCCCACCTGAGCGGCAGCGCCATGCTCCTGCTGCTGCAGCACCCCGAGCAGATGGAGCGGGTCCGGGCCGACTACAAGCGCATCCCGCGGATGCTCGAGGAGGCGCTCCGGCTCGAGGCCGCGCTGCAGTTCATGCCCCGCTACGTCAAGCGGGACACCGAGCTCGGCGGCGTGGCGATCCCGGAGGGGTCGATCGTCCTGCTCGTGTTCGCGTCAGCCAACCGGGACGATGAGCAGTTCGAGGACCCGGAGGCGTTCGACCCCGAGCGCGCGAACGTCAAGCGGCACGTCGGCTTCGGCCTCGGCCCGCATTTCTGCCTGGGCGCGCCGCTGGCGCGGCTCGAGGGCAAGATCGCCTTCGAGACCCTCTTCAACCGCCTGGGGAGCATCCGCCTCGCCGAGGGCAAGAACGACTTCCTGCACATCGACAGCGCATTCAACCGGGGGCCGAAGTCGCTGTACCTGGAGTTCGAGCGGGCTTAATCACCGCCTGACGGGAGTCGTCGACCCGCCGGGGTAGGGTCGTACGTCCGTGCGCAAGTGGCTCCCCATGGCCATCCTGGCCTCCGCGCAGTTCGTGATGGTGCTCGATTCGAGCGTCATGAACGTGGCGATCTCGCAGATCGTCGAGGACCTCGACACGTCGATCCAGGGCGTGCAGACGGCGATCACGCTGTACACGCTCGTCATGGCCGCGTTCATGCTGCTGGGGGCGAAGCTCGGCGACATCATGGGCCGCAACCGGGCGTTCGCGATCGGCCTCGCGATCTACGGCGTCGGATCGCTCACGACGGCACTGAGCCCCAACCTCGCCGTGCTGCTCGTCGGCTGGTCGGGGGTCGAGGGATTCGGCGCCGTGCTCGTGGTGCCCGCGATCGCCGCGCTCACAGCCGCCAGCTACGAGGGGAAGGACCGCGCGCTGGCATACGCGCTGCTCGGCGGGATCGCGGCGGTCGCCGTTGCCGCCGGCCCGCTGATCGGCGGCTGGGTCACGACGGAGTTCACGTGGCGCTACGTCTTCGCGGCCGAGACGGTGGTCGTGATCGGCATCCTGCTGCTACGCGGCCAGATCGCGCGCTCACCCGGAGCCGAGCGGCGCCCGCAGCTCGACGTCGTGGGCGTCGTGCTCTCCTCGGCCGGGTTGGGCCTGATCGTGTTCGCGATCTTGCGCAGCAGCGTGTGGGGCTTCGTGCAGCCGCGCACGCCGCCGACGATCGGCGACACGGAGATCACGCCGCTGGGCTTCTCGGTGGTGCCGTTCATGATCCTCGCCGGCCTGGCGCTGCTGTGGGCCTTCTCTGCCTGGGAGCAGCGTCGCGCACGTCTGGGCCGCGACGTGCTGCTCGACACCGCGCTGCTCGGCATCACCCAGCTTCGCGCCGGGCTCTCGACGCTCGTCGGGCAGCAGCTCGTCCTGATGGGCACCTTCTTCGTCATCCCGGTCTACCTGCAGGTCGTGCTGGGCCTCGATGCGTTCGAGACGGGCAAGCGCCTCTTGCCGCTGTCGGTGGCGATGCTCATATTTGCGCTGCTGGGCCCGCGGATCGCGGGGCGGCGCTCGCCTCGCGTCGTGGCGCAAGTCGGGCTGGTCGCAGTCAGCATCGGCGCGGCCGTGATGCTGGCGACGATCGACGTGACCCTCAACGACACGGGCTTCAAGGTCGCTCTGGCCCTGATCGGCGCGGGCGCCGGGCTGCTCGCATCCCAGCTCGGGAACATCATCATGTCCTCGGTCGCGCCCACGCAGACGAGCGAGGCCGGCGGCCTTCAGGGCACCGCTCAGAACCTCGGCTCCTCGCTCGGCACGGCGATCATCGGCGCGGTCCTGCTCGCGTCGCTGGCGACGGGCTTCAGCGAGCGCATCACGAACAACCCGGACGTCCCGGCGGCCGCGCGCGAGACGATCAGCGCGAACACCGAGCAGGGAATCGACATCGTGCCCGTCACGGACGTGGAAGAGGCGGCCGTGGAGGGTGGGCTCACCGAGGAGCAGGCGGGCGAGGTCGCGGCCGACTACGGCGACGCGCAGCTCGAGGCGCTGCGGCTGTCGCTGGGCGCGGTCGCGCTCGCTGCGCTGCTGTCGCTGTGGGTCACGCGCCGGCTACCGTCGAAGCCGAGCTGACCTCAGGCCGCGAGCAGGGTGCTCGCCCGATGCGGGGCGGGCTCGGCCGTTCCGAGCTTGCGGGTGAAGCGCCGCCGTGCCTCGTGGTAGCTGCGGTCGGGCCCGAAGAAGCATGCGTGCGAGCGGGCCATCTCCTCGGCCCGGTAGGCGCGCAGCGGCTTGATCCGCTCGTCGCGGGCCCGCCGGCGGCGCTTCGATTCCGAGCCGGTCGTCCAGAAGCCCGTCGCGCGGCCAGCCGCTCGGCGAGCGCGCGGATCCGCTGCCGGAAGCTCTCGACGTTCGCGCCGAACGCGGCGTCGAGCAGCCCGATCTCGACCGCCGCGCGCGGTGCCGAGCGGCGTGAAGGGCGGGCCCGTCAGCCGCGCGGTCAGCTCCGGCGCCGACCCGCCGGGGCAGCAGGTAGGTCCAGTACTCGGAGCCGTACAGGCCGCCCATGTGCCGGTAGTACGGGATTGAGCACGACGTCCTCGCGCGCGAACACGTGGTCGGCCGCGAGCGCGAACGGGACGCCGCCCGCCGCGGCGTCGCCGGCGAGCGCCGAGATCACCAGGTGGGAATCGGTCTCGACGATCTCGCGCACGACGTCGTTGATCGCGTGCAGGTTGCGCCAGGACTCCTCGGCCGGGTCGTCGGCGGCCTCGATGACGTTCAGGTGGATGCCGTTCGAGAAGAAGTCGGCGCCGCCCATCAGCACGATCACCTTCGTCTGCCGGCGCGAGCGCGCGTACCGGTAGGCCTCGCGCAGGCGCCGGCACTGCTCGGTGCTCATCGCGCCGTTGTAGAAGTCGAAGTGCAGGTAGCCGACGCCCGCGTCCTCCTCGTAGGAGATCTCGCGGTAGGTGCGCTCGCGCCGCCGGCGCCGCCGTGCAGCGGCACGCGGGACCTCCGGCGCGTCGAGCTCGCGGCCGGCCAGGTCGAGCGCCAGCGTCGCCGGGCAGCTTGAAGTGCGTGTCCCGGGCGCCGGACCGCCTGAGGTGGGTGATCCAGACCGCGCCGTCGACCGTCGCCCGGCAGATCGCCCCGTTGCGCTGGGCGATGAGCTCGCCCGGCGCGCCCGCGCAGCTCGTTCTCGCGGTGGACGCCGAACAGGTGGAACTCGGCGCCGGCGACCTCGTCGAGCACCCCGGGATGGCCCTCGGCGGCGCGGATCTTGCGGACCACGGTCTCGGTGCGGTCCGACGCTCCAGTCGATCGCGCGCACGTCCTGCTTCATCAGCGGCCGCGCCCGGCCGATCACCCGCGCGGGGCTCGGGTCGGAGGCCGCCCGCGCCTGGCCGTCGAGCGACGCGGTCGACCGCCTCGACCAGCGCGTCGATCGCGGCGCGGCGGACCTCGTGCCGGTAGATGCTGCCCTTGCCCGTCCTGCGCATCGGGAACGTGCGCGTGGCCCAGACGTCGCCGGCGTCGTAGTCGCCGTTGGCCTCGAGCACCGTCACGCCCCACTCGCTCGCGCCGAGCTCGATCGCCCAGTCGAGCGAGGACGGGCCCGCGGTCGCCCACCGGGCCCGGGTGCACGATCAGGCAGCGGTGCTTCGCCCAGATCGACTCCGGGATCAGCTTCTTGAGCATCGGGCAGACGATCAGGTCCGGCCGGTGCCGCGCGACGGCGGCCTCCATCGCCTCCGCGCCGTCGACCACGGCGACCGTCCACCTGGTGGCCGCGCTCCGTGAGCGCGATGTAGCGCACGCTGGCTGAGGCTGTTGTGCGCGGAGACCAGGAACAGGATTCGGCGCGCCGGGCCGGTGGGGGTCATGTCCGGGATGACCCCGCGCACGAGCTTTCCATTCCTGTGAGATCGCGCACAGAGCGGCGGGTGTTCTAGCGTTCCCGCCATGACTTTCCGCGACGATCTGCCCCAGCTCCGCGGCGAGCCCTTCCTCACCGACGGTGGCATCGAGACCGTGCTGATCTTCCACGAGGGTCTCGACCTGCCCGCTGTTCGCCTCCTTCGACCTGCTCAAGGACGAGGAGGGGACCGAGCAGCTGCGCAAGTACTTCCAGCCCTACCTGGAGCTGGCCCGCGAGCGCGGGCTCGGCTTCGTGCTCGAGAGCCCGACCTGGCGCGCGAGCCCGCGCTGGGCGAGCGAGCTCGGCTACGACGACGAGCAGCTCGATGACCTCAACCGCAAGGCGATCGCCCTGCTCGAGAAGCTCCGCGACGAGCAGGAGCCGGGCGGTCCGCCGATCGTGATCAGCGGCTGCATCGGGCCTCACGACGACGGCTACAACCCGACCGAGCTGCTCTCCGCCGAGGCCGCCCAGGAGTACCACGCGACCCAGATCGGCACCTTCGCCGCTACCGCGGCCGACATGGTCACCGCGATCACGATGACCTACGCCGCCGAGGCGATCGGCATCGCGCGCGCGGCGGCGGAGGCGGGGCTGCCCGCCGCCATCTCGTTCACGGTCGAGACCGACGGCCGGCTGCCGAGCGGTCAGGAGCTCGGCGAGGCGATCGAGCAGGTGGACCGCGAGACCGGCGGGAGCGTGAGCTACTACATGATCAACTGCGCCCACCCGACTCACTTCGAGTCCGTGCTCGAGCAGGGAGACGGGTGGCGCGAGCGGATCGGCGGCCTGCGCGCCAACGCCTCCACGATGAGCCACGCCGAGCTGGACGAGGCGGAGGAGCTCGACGAGGGCGACCCCGCGGACCTAGGCGCGCGCTACGCCGAGCTGCGCGAGCGCCTTCCGCGCCTGACCGTGCTCGGCGGGTGCTGCGGAACCGACCACCGTCACGTCGCCGAGATCCGCGACGCCTGGCTGGCGGGCACGGGCGGCTAGTTCCAGGCGAGGTCCGAGCGGGTCGCCCAGTACTCCTCGGGCTCCTCGGCGAGGCGTCCGAGGGCCTCCGAGGCCTCGGGGTCCCACGCGATCTCTCGCGCCGAGAGGTTGCTCGTGATCTGCTCGGTCGTGGACGCGCCGCTCAGGACGACGTCCACCCACGGCTGGGCGAGCGCCGCGGCGATGGCGACGGCGTCGGGGCTCGCCCCGAGCCTCCGTGCGACCCGCTCGAGCTCGGGAGAGTCGCCGCGGGAGGTGAGGCGGCCGTTCGCAAGCGCCTCCTTGACGATCACCCCGAGCCCCTCGCGGTGGGCGTGTGCGAGCGCCGTCGCCCACCGAGGGCTCGAGCAGGTTCCAGGTCGCCTGAACGGTGTCGAAGCCGCCGCTCTCGAGCGCGCGCTCGACGGTCTGCGCCTGCTCCGCGCCGCTCGTCGACAGACCCACGCTGACGCCGCTCGCGCGCAGCTCGGCCAGGGCGTCGAGCACGGCCGGGTCGTCCAGCACGCCGCTCTCGACCGTGGCCGAATGGATCTGGTAGAGCGAGAGGTGGTCCGCGAGCAGCTCGCGCGTCTCGCCGAGCTGACGGCGGAAGGTGTCGAGCGACAGGTCCTTGACCTCCGGCGGGTCCGCGTCGACCTGCCAGCCGGCGGTGTAGGTGTAGCCCCACTTCGACCCGACCGTCACGTCTCCCGGCGCCAGCTCCCGCCGCCGCAGCCACGACGCCAGAAATGCCTCCGCTCGCCCGTAGGAGCGGGCGGCGTCGAAATAGCGCACGCCCGCGTCGTAGGCGGCGTCCAGGACGGTGTGCGCGCGCTGCTCGAGGCTCTCGACCGAGCGGTCGGAGCCGAGGTCGGCGCCGTGCCCCAGGTTCAGGTAGCCGGGCCGCCCGAGCGCCGCGAGGCCGAGGCCGATCGCGGTCACGGGCAGCTCGGCGGGTCCGAGGGTGCGCTCCCAGGGGGCGCCGGTCATCGGCGACCTTCGTCGGCTCGAGCGCCCGAGCCGAGGATCGCCCGGCGCAGGTCCTCGACGAGATCCTCGGCCGCCTCGATCCCGCACGAGAGCCGGACCAGGTCGGCCGGCACGGCGGCGGCGGAGTCCTCGACCGACTGGTGCGTCATGGCCTGGGGAACCTCGATCAGCGACTCGACCCCGCCGAGCGACTCGGCGAGCGAGAAGATGCGCGTCTCGGCCGCGATCCGCGTCGCCTCCGGGTGACGAAACGACACCATCCCGCCGAAGCCCGGCCAGCGCACGTCCTACGACCCCGGGCAGCGAGCGCAGCAGCTCCGCCACCGCGCGGCCGTTCTCGCGTGTGCGCCGCCACGCGCAGGTGCAGCGTGCGCAGCCCGCGATGCACGAGGAAGCAGTCGAACGGCCCCGGCACGGCGCCGACCGAGTTCTGGACGAAGCGCACGCTCCTCGTGCAGCTCGCCGTCGCGCACCACGACCGCGCCGCCGACGACGTCGGAGTGCCCGCCGAGGTACTTGGTGGCCGAATGCACGACGGCGTCCGCGCCGAGCTCGAGCGGCCGCTGGACGACCGGGGTCGCGAAGGTGTTGTCGACCGCGACGAGCGCGCCGCCCGCTTGCGGGCGACCACGGCCTCGATGTCGACCACGTTCAGCAGCGGGTTCGTCGGCGTCTCGACCCAGATCAGCGTCGTCTCGGGCGTGAGCGCGCGCTCGAGCGCGTCGAGGTCGGTCTGGTCGACCATGTCGTAGCGAAGGCCGAAGCGCGTCAGCACCTTGTCGAGCAGCCGGTAGGTCCCGCCGTACAGGTCGGACGGCAGCAGCACGTGGTCGCCCGCGTCGCAGTGCGCCGTGATCAGCGCATGGGTCGCGGCCATGCCGCTCGAGAAGCACGAGCCGAGCCCGCCCTCGAGCTCGCCGAGCGCGCGCTCGAGCGCGGCGCGCGTCGGGTTGGCCGAGCGCGCGTAGTCGTAGTCCTCGACGAACTCGCCGGGCGCCGGCTGCACGAAGGTCGAGGTCTGGTGGATCGGCGGGATCGACCGAGCCGTAGCTCGGGTCGGGCTCGAGCCCGGCGTGGACCGCGCGGGTGGCGAGCCGAGCGTCGTCGGGGATCCGGCTCACCGTGCGAGCGACTCGAGCAGGTCGGCGCGGGTGAGGATGCCCGCCGGCGCGGCCGTCCATGTTCACGAGCAGCGCCTCGCGCCTGTCGGTGAGCAGCTCGACCGCCTCGCGCACGCCGTCCTCGGCCGCCACCGCCGGGAAGGGCGACTCGATCACCTCGACGATCTCGGCGCCGAGCAGCGCCGGGTCGTCCATTGCGTGGCGGAGCAGCCCGCGCTCCGACACCGAGCCGACGACCGTGTGCGGGTCGTGCGCGGACACCACGGGCAGCTGCGAGACGCGGTGCTCGTGCAGGAGCGACACCGCGTCGCGCACCTTCGCGTGCGCGTCGACGGTGAGCAGCGGCGGGACCTCCTCGGAGGCGTGCTTGCGCCGCAGGACGTCGCCGACGGTCAGCTCCTCGTCGCGCCCGAGGAAGCCGTACTGGCGCATCCAGCCGTCGTTGAAGATCTTCGACAGGTAGGAGCGCCCGCCGTCCGGCAGGATCACCGCGACCATCGCGCCCGGGTCGTCGAGCTCGCGCGCCACCTGGTGGGCGGCGTACAGCGCGAGGCCGCAGGAGCCGCCGGCGAGGATGCCCTCGGTCTCGGCCAGCCGGCGCGTCCAGAGGAACGATTCGCGGTCGGGCACCGTCACGTAGCGGTCGACGATCGAGGGGTCGTAGGTCTCGGGCCAGAAGTCCTCGCCGACGCCCTCGACGAGGTAGGGCTTGACGCCCTCCTCGCCGCCCGAGTAGATCGAGCCGACCGGATCCGCGCCGATGATCTCGATCGCGGGGTTCTGCTCGCGCAGGTAGCGCCCGACGCCGGTGATCGTCCCGCCGGTGCCGACGCCGACCACCAGGTGCGTGATCCGCCCGCCGGACTGGCGCCACAGCTCGGGGCCCGTCGTCCGGTAGTGCGCCTCGGGGTTGGCCGGGTTGCGGTACTGGTTCGGCTGGAACGCGCCCGGGGATCTCCTCGGTGAGGCGGTCGGCGACGCGGTAGTAGGACTCGGGCGACTCGGGCGGCACGTCGGTGGGGGCCACGACCACCTCGGCGCCGTACGCGCGCAGCAGGTCGATCTTCTCCTTCGACATCTTGTCCGGCATCACCGCGATCACGCGATAGCCCTTGAGGCAGGCCGCGATCGCGAGCCCGGTGCCCGTGTTGCCGCTGGTCGGCTCGACGATCGTCCCGCCCGGCCGCAGCACGCCGTCGCGCTCGGCCGCCTCGATCAGCGCCACCGCGACGCGGTCCTTGATCGATCCCCCGGGGTTGAGCGACTCCAGCTTCGCGACGAGCTGCGGGCGCAGATCCCGCCCGAGCCGCGACAGCCGCACCAGCGGGGTGCCCCCGATCGCGTCGAGTATCGAGTCGCTGATGTCCTGGCCGGCGGGGGCGGCTGTGGTCATGGCCTCACGATAGACCCGCGGCGCCCGGTCGCAGCTGCTCGAACACGCGAGTGATCCGATCGTGCAAGCCGCTCGTAAGTAGTGGGTTGGATGGCGGCCGGGTCGTTCACAACACCTGTTGAGGCATGGTCCCCCCATGAGCCGGTGGTGGGCGGGCGTGCGCTCGGCTACGTTCGGCTCGAGCCCGACTCCGGGCACGACGAGTTCGCGCTGGCCCGCCAATCGCGCGCGATCGAGCAGGTCTGCCGGCGATCTCGGCCTCGACCTCGGCCGGCTGCTCAGCGACGAGCACGCCCGCGGCCGGGCCGAGGCCACCACGCCCGCGTTGCGTCAGGCGCTTGCGCGGATCGTGGCGGGGGAGGCGTCGACGCTCGTGGTCGCTCGGCTCGACAGCCTCGCCGGCTCGGCGGCGGCAGTCGGCGCGATCATGGAGTGGCTCGCCCGCAAGGACGTCCGCTTCATCGCGGCCGACCACGGCCTCGACACCGCGACGCCGGCCGGGCGCGTGGCCGCCAGTGCGCTGAGCGCGGCCGGGGAGCTCGAGCATCAGCAAGCTGAAGGAGTGCACCCTGCGGGGTCTCGAGGCGGCGCGTGAGAAGGGCGCGCGCTGCGGGAGGCCCGCCGTGGCGGACCGGCCCGAGCTGCGCGAGCGCATCCGCGCGCCTGCGCGAGCAGGGCCGGACCCTGCAGGCGATCGCGGACGAGCTGAACGCGGAGGGCGTGCCGACGCTCCGCGGCGGGGCCGAGTGGCGGCCCTCGAGCGTGCAGTCCGCCGCGGGCTACAAGCGCCCGGCACGCCCGTCAGGCTCGGGCCGCGATGAGCGACTCAGGTCGACGATGTACGCATCGGACGGTTGCGTAAATCGGTTTCCGTCGAAGTTCAACCGCTTCATCCCTCGAAATAAGGGAGAAATAGACAATGCACACTGCTGACCGTCGGGCTCTGTCCCGCACACAGTTCATCGCAGCCGGGCGCCGTCGCGGCCGGCGCTGCCGCGGCAGCCGGGGTCGCGTCCGGGCCGCCCGACGACACGAGCGCCCAGACCGACCGCGATATCGAGGCGCTGCAGCTGATCCTGCTGCTCGAGTACACGGAGAGCGCCTTCTACGCCGAGGCGCTCGAGCGCGGCGCGCTGCGCGGCGAGATGAGGGCCTACGCCGAGGAGGTGGCCGCTCAGGAGCGTGAGCACCTCGCGTTCGTGAAGCGAGCGCTCGGATCCGCGGCCGAGGACCGGCCCAGTTTCGAGTTCGGCTCCGCCACACGCGACCCGGACGAGTTCGCGGCGACCGCCGCCGATCTCGAGGACCTGGCTGTGTCCGGCTACAACGGCCAGGCGACGAACGTCAGCAAGGACACGCTCGCGGCCGCGGCGACGATCGTGTCCGTGGAGGCCCGCCACGCGGCGTGGGTCCGCAGCATCGTGGGCGAGCCGCCCGCGCCCGACGCCACCGACAAGGCGCTCGGGGCCGCGGAAGTGCGAGCGGGACTCGAGCGGATCGGGCTGCGGAGGCTGAGCGGCATGGATGACTTCTCACTCGACCGGATGGACGTGGACGGCGCGCTCGCGGAGGCGGCGGAGCCGCTCGGCGGCGTGTCCCGCGCCGGCTTCCTGGGCGCGGGGCTCGGCGCCTCGCTCGCGCTGCTCAGCCTCGGCGCCGCCGAGGCAGGCGCCCGGCAGAAGCCGTCGAACGACCAGGACATCCTCAACTTCGCGCTGACGCTCGAATACCTGCAGGCGGCCTTCTACACCGAGGCCGAGCGGATGAAGGCGCTCAAGGGGCGCACCGAGCGCGCGGCGCGGACCGTCGGCGCCGTCGAGCGGGCTCACGTCAAGGCGTTCCTCGACCTGCTCGGGAGCAAGGCGGTCAAGCGCCCGGCCTTCGACTTCCAGGGAGTCACCGAGAAGCCGCAGGCCTTCCTGAAGACGGCCGTTGCGTTCGAGGACCTCGCGGTGGCCGCCTACAAGGGCCAGGCGACGAACCTGCAGGCGGACGCGGCGCTGGCGGCCGCCGTCTCGATCCACTCCGTGGAGGCACGCCACGCCGCCTGGATGCGCTACCTCTTCGGCGCCAATCCCGCGGCGGCGGCCTTCGACCAGCCGAAATCGAAGCGCGAGGTGTCGCAGATCGTGCGCTCGACGAACTTCATCACCGCAGCGGCCGCAACCAAGGGAAGGCGTGCCCCGCGCTTCACGGGGTGAGCCGGTGAGGGCCCGGCGCAGGCGGCAGGTGATGGCGATCGCGGCCGGGGCGGCCGCAGCCGTGATCATCGCCGTCCTGCTCGCGCCCGGCTCGGGCACCTCCGCGGGAGCCGGAACCGGATCCCGGGCCGAGGCCCTGCCCGGGCCGGCCGAGCCGGCGCTCCGCGTCGGGATGCCGCACGCGCTCGCCGGCGAGCGGCACGTCTCGCTGTGGACGACCGTGCGGCGGCCGGTCACCGCCCGCTCGGCCCCCGACGAGGCGGCGCCCGCCGTCGCCCAGCTCGCGAGCCGGACCCCGGAGGGAACCGCCAACACGCTCCTCGTGCTCGACCGGGCACGCGACGCGAGCGGGCGTGTCTGGGTCCGGACCCGCCTCGCCGTGCTTCCGAACGGCACGACCGGATGGGTGCCGCGGGCCGCGATCTCGGGCTACCGCTCCGTGCGCACGCGCCTGGTCGTGAGCATCGAGCACCGGCGCGCGACGCTCCTTCGCGACGGCCGGCCGGTCCTGCGCGCCCCCGTGGGCGTCGGGCTGCCGCAGTGGCCGACGCCACGCGGGCGCTTCTACGTACGCAACAAGCTCGTGCGTTATCGCAGCCCTTTCTACGGGCCGCTCGCGTTCGGCACGAGCGCCCGCTCAGCGGTGCTCACGGACTGGCCGGGTGGCGGCTTCGTAGGCATTCACGGGACGAACCAGCCGCAGCTGATCCCCGGGCGCGTCTCGCACGGGTGCATCCGAATGCGCAACCGCGACATCGAGCGCCTCGGCCGGTTGATGCCGGTGGGCACTCCGATCACGATTAGCTGATGCGACCTCTGACCGCGTTCGCGCTGCTGCTCGCGGTCTGCGCCTCGATCGCCGCTCCGCAGGGCGTGGCCGCCCAGGACGGCGGCTCGCCGCCGAGCCGAGCTGTGGAAGGAGTATCCGCTCGACGAGACGGCGCCGTCGAGCC
Organism: uncultured Thermoleophilaceae bacterium; assembly: GCA_963788595.1. GTDB lineage: Bacteria > Actinomycetota > Thermoleophilia > Solirubrobacterales > Thermoleophilaceae > JACVRW01. The sequence goes on along the minus strand of CAWBHC010000004.1, from coordinate 75,084 downwards.
CGCCGGACGCGGAAACGCGCGTGGGGGACGTCCCCCAGGCGCAGCCGCTGAGCGGCGAGGAGGGCGGGGGAGGGTCCCCGGCGATTCCGATCGCCCTGGCGCTGCTCGCCGCGGGCGCGGCGCTGGCGGTGCTCTGGGGCGCGCAGCGCAGGCGCGCGGGCGCCGCCCCTGCGCCCACGACAGCGCAAGTGCGTCCGGGCGACCGGAGCAAGCGTGAGCAGCTGGCGAGCGGGGGCGGGGCAAGGCCCAGCCTGAGCCGGGCCCGCCGGCCCCCAAGGCGGATCCCGTCGAGCCTCGCCGGCCGCCCGCCAAGCTGCTCCCGCCCGCCACCGAGTCGCCCGCGGGCGCCGAGCAGCCGCCGCTCAGATCGACCCGGCCCCTGCCGCGCCGGCCACCGCCGCCTCATCACTCGCCGCCAAGGGAGCAGCCCGGCGCCCGGCGCTCGGCTACACGACCGTCGCGGCCTCCGGTGAAGCCGAGCGCGATCGCCTGCGCGAGGAAGCGAAGGTGCTCAGGGCCGCGTGCGATGAGCACGGTCTCGTGCTCGGCAAGCTGGTGCGCGACCTCGACTCCCAGTCGGGCTCCGACCTGCACCGCCCAGGCCTCACGTACGCACTCGAGCGGCTCGGGGCCGGGGAGTACGAGTGTCTCGTCGTCAGCCGCCTCGACCGGCTGACCCGCTCCGCGGCAAGCCTCGGCGCACTCGTCGGGATCCTGAAGGAGACGGACGCCCGGCTGCTCGTCCTCGACATCGGTCTCGACACCGGGACGGCCGACGGCCGCGTCGCGGCTGACGCGCTCATGACCGTCGGCGGCATCGACGCCAAGAAGATCGAGGAGCGCACGCGCAAGGGCCTCGAGGCGGCTCGCAGCGGCGCCAGCGCATCCGGCCGGCCGGCGGTTGCCGACCGGCCTTCGCTGAAGCAGCGCATCGTCGACATGCGGGCGAACGGCATGACCCTCCAGGCGATCGCCGACACCCTGAACGCGGAGGGTGTCCCGACCATGCGCGGCGGCGCGCAAGTGGCGCCCGTCGAGCGTCCAGGCCGCCGCCGGCTACAAGCGGCCCGAAGCGGGGCCGCGGACGCGGCAAGCCGGCCTGAATCTGCGTCAATCCGCAACGGGATGGACGCGTAAGCGCTGATTTCCAGGGTTTTTCGTTGTCGCGGAGGCGGCGCGGAGCAAGGATCGGTGCATCCGATCGCGTCCCCACAAGCCCACGCAGCGTCCCGTCCGCGGCTTCGCTGCACGCCTGCCGGCGGCCCTCCTTGCCGGCGCCGTGCTGTTGCTCGCGGGCGGGACTGGCCCCGCTTGGGCCGCTTCCGGCCAAGCGCCGGAGGACCTCGTCGAGCACGCCGTCAACGCCGCGCAGGGCATCGCGGCGGAGGTGGCGGCCGGCGGCGGGGATGCGACCGGTATCGCCGGACAGGCCATCGTCCCGCAGGGGTCCCCCGCCCCTGCCGACACAGGCCAGCAGGGCGCCGCGCCGGTGGACGAGCAGACCGGCGTGGCGCCCTGCCCCGACGAGCCACCTGCGAGCGCTCCCGCCGAACCGGAGCTCCCGACCGTGCCGCTGCCGGAGGGCCCCGTCCAGCAGGACATCCCCACCATGGAGACCTCGCCGGTTCCGGCGAGCCCGGGGGCTGCCGGCGTAACCGAGCCGGCCCCCCCGGCGCCGGCCGGCGCCGGCGCCCCCGGGACGAGCGCTGCGCCGGCACCCGTGGAGCAGGCCACTGCCGCCGAGCCGGAGGAGGCCGACGAGCCGCCCACCCGGATCTATGAGACCGCTGCGAAGCCGGCGCCCGTCCGTCCGCGCCGCGCGCATCAGCCGGCGCCGCGGCCCCGGCCCAAGCCTCAACCCGAGCTTCAGGGCTCGCTCGCCGCACCTGTCGCTCCGGTGGCCCGGGTCGCGCCCGCCCCGGTTTACGCAACGCAGACCCCCGCCGCGGTGCGTAAGAGCGCGCAGCGCTCCGCACGCCCCTCAAGGGAGCCCGGCGCCGAGCGCCCCTCCGCACCCGCTCCGAAGCGCCATAAGGCTCCCCGCAGCGCATCGTCGGCAACAGCCGCCGGCGGGGGCGGAACCTCAGCTTCTCCAAGCGTCGCGACGCTGCCAGGCGTGGCAGCACTCGCGCACCAGGGCCCCCTGTCGCGGCTCTGGCACTTCCGGCCGTGCTGGCGGACGGTGAGTGCCGAAGAGCCGCCCGAACGGCCGGGCTAGCTCCCACGGATTGAGCAGACGCCTCGCGCGGGCGGCGTACGGCCCGTGCATGTACGCAACGTCAATCCAGGAGGAGACGGAATGAGAAGGCGAAGGAGAAGGGCGCTCGCAGTCGGTGCGGCGGTGCTCGCGCTGGGCATCGTCCCAGCCGGCGCTTCCGCCCAGAGCGACCAGAGCGCTGGCAACAGCGCAAGCTCGACGGCGAGCAACAACAGCAGCACGACGCAGGGTGCATCGCAGACCCAGTCGTCGGACTCGAGCTGCAGCTACGGCTGCGGCGGCGCGGGCCAGTACCAGGGCCTGAGCCAGAACGCGAGCACCGAGCAGGACGCGAGCTCGGGAGCCGCCGCCAACCAGGAGGCGATCAACGCCAACGTGCCGGTCACCATCGGTGGCGGGCAACGACAGCGGCGACAGCTCGGCCAGCCAGGACCTCGACAACTCCGCGAGCTCGGACGCGTCGAACACCAGCAGCACGACGCAGGGTGCAGCGCAGAGCCAGTCGTCGGACTCGAGCTGCAGCTACGGCTGCGGCGGCTCGGGCCAGGCGCAGGAGCTCGAGCAGAACGCGAGCACCGAGCAGAACGCGGAGTCCGGCGCGGAGGCCAACCAGCAGGCCATCAACGCCAACGTGCCGGTGACGATCGGCTACGGCAACGACAGCGGCGACAGCTCGGCGAGCCAGGAGCTCGACAACTCGGCCACGTCCGAGGCGTCGAATGACGCAAGCACCACGCAGGAGGCCGCTCAGGAGCAGTCCAGTGACTCCAGCTGTCACGCAGGCTGCGGCGGCTCGGGCCAGGCACAGGAGCTCAAGCAGGACGCGAGCACCAAGCAGAACGCCGAGTCCGGAGCCGTGGCGAACCAGCGCGCCATCAACGCCAACGTGCCCGTCGTGATCGGTTGGGGCAACAAGTCGGGCTCGAGCTCGGCGGATCAGAAGCTCTCCAACGACGCGGACTCGACGGCCACCAACAAGGCCGCGACCGAGCAGAAGGCGGGCCAGGAGCAGTCGAGCAAGTCCGACTGCAAGTGGGGCTGCGGCGGCTCGGGTCAGGCCCAGAAGCTGGGTCAGCGCGCCAAGACGGTCCAGGACGCGGACTCATGGGCCGAGGCCAACCAGGACGCCATCAACGCGAACGTGCCGGTCGTGATCGGTTGGCACAACGACAGTGGCGACAGCTCGGCCACGCAGGACCTCGACAACTCGGCCTCGTCCGAGGCGTCGAACGACGCGACCACCACACAGGAGGCCGCGCAGTCGCAGGAGGCCGAGTCGGACGGCAAGGCCGGCTCCGGCGGCGCAGGCCAGTTCCAGGGCCTGTGGCAGGACGCGTATACGGAGCAGGACGCGTACTCGGACGCCGAGGCGAACCAGACCGCGGAGAACAAGAACGCCCCGGTCACGGTCGGCAAGGGCAAGAAGAGCCACAAGCCGTCCAAGTGCAAGAAGGCGAAGCACGACAAGTGCCAGCACGGGAAGGGGAGCAAGAAGAGCCACCGCTAGAGGTGATCGCCGCCGAGCCGGCCGGTCACGAGGACCGGCCGGCGGCGGCGCCGCCGCGGCGAACGCAAGCGATCGATACGAGCATGAGAAAGAGCAGAGCATTCGCGACGGCGCTGGGGCTGACGGCGCTGCTGGCCGCGGCGCCCGCGGCGTCGGCCACGCAGCCCGAGCGCGTCGCCGTGGTCGAGGGCGTGGCGCCCGCCGCGCCCGCAGCCGACGCGCTGTCGGACCAGACGCCGCCGGCCCCCGCGGCCGCGCCCGCGCCGGCCCCACAGGCCGCCCCGGCCCCGCCCGTCGAGCCGGCGCCCGCCCCGGCCCCGCCGGTCGAGCCAGCGCCCGCACCGGCGCCGGCCGAGCCCGTCCCCGCAGCGGAGCCGGCACCCCCGGCTGACCCGCAGCCGGCGGCCGAGCCGCAGCCGGATGCACAGCCTCAGCCGGATACGCAGCCCCCGGCCGAGCCGCAGCCCGCCCCCGGAAACGCAACGGCCGTCAACGAGAGCCTCACGGTCCAGGTCGTGTGGCAGGTTCAGCGCGGTTGCCGCGTCCACTGCTACCGCACGCGGCAGGTGCAGCAGGCAGGCCAACAGGCCGAGACGAAGCAGGATGCAGAGGCGAGCGCGCCCGAGGGCGACGCGACCGCCGTCAACCGCAGCCGCACCATCCAGTTCGTCTGGCAGACCCAGCTCGGCTGCGTGGCCTTCTGCTACGAGACGAGCCAGTCCCAGGCTGCGGAACAGTCGGCCTCGACCGAGCAGTCGGCCGCGGCGACCGGCGACGGCGCCACGGCGAGCAACGACAGCCTCACCCGGCAGTTCGCCTTCCAGCGGCAGCGAGGCTGCGTCTACGAGTGTTACGCAACCAGCCAGTACCAGTCCGCCTCACAGGCAAGCGACACGAGCCAGGATGCCGCGGCGTACGCGAGCGACGACGACGAGGAGGGGCTCGCGGAGCTGCGCGCCGCCTTTGCGTCGCTCGAGGCCTGGGCGACGTCCCTGAGCGCGACCATCCAGTTCTCGGTCCAGTACCAGGATTCGGACTGCCGCGCCAACTGCTACGACGAGATCCAGGAGCAGCTCGCCGAGCAGCAGGCCCTGACCGATCAGCACACCCGCGCGGTCAGCGGCGACGATGGAGGTGAGGACGCCCGGCTGGGATGATGCGGGCGTGCGAGCGCTCGTCATCACCGAGCACGGGCCACCCGACGTGATGCGGGTCCAGGAGCGGCCCGACCCGGAGCCCGGCCCCGGCGAGGTGCGCGTGCGGGTGCGCGCCGCCGGGGTCAACTTCGCCGACCTGCTGGCGCGCGTCGGCCTCTACCCGGACGCCCCGAAGCCGCCCTGCGTGGTCGGCTACGAGATCGCCGGCGACGTCGACGCGGTCGGCGACTCGGTCGAGGGCTTCGAGATCGGCCAGCGGGTGATGGGCGGCTCGCGCTTCGGCGGCTACGCACAGCTCGCCGTGACCGGGAGCGACGCGCTCGTCCCGATTCCCGACGGCTGGAGCTACGCCGAGGCCGCCGCGCTGCCCGTGGCGTACGCAACCGCGTACGCGGGGCTGATCCGCTACGGCGGGCTGCGGAAGGGCGAGCGGGTGCTGATCCAATCGGCCGGGGGAGGGGTCGGCATCGCCGCGACGCAGATCGCCAAGCTGGCGGGCGCGGAGGTCTGGGGCACGGCGTCGCCGTCCAAGCACGACGCGATCCGCGGCTTCGGCGTCGACCAGCCGGTCGACTACCGCACCCACGACGTGGTCGACGAGGTCCGCCGCATCGCGGGCGAGGAGCACCCCATCGACCTCGCCTTCGACGCCGTCGGCGGGCGCAGCCTCAGGCAGAGCTTCGCGCTGCTCCGGCCCGGCGGGCGGCTCGTCTGCTTCGGCGCGTCGGAGATGCAGGCGGGCGAGCGCCGCAGCCCCGTCCGCGCGCTTCGCGTGCTCGCGCAGATGCCGCGCTTCAACCCGGTCAAGCTCATGCGCGAGTCGAAGTCGGTGATCGGCCTCAACATGCTCACGCTGTGGGACTCCCGCGGCCTCGACGGCTACATCGAGCCGCTCAGGGCCTGGCTCGACGAGGGCCGCATCCGGCCGGTCGTGGCGAAGGAGTTCCGGCTCGACGACGGTCCCGAGGCGCACCGCTACATGCACGAGCGCAAGAACGTCGGCAAGGTCGTGCTGACGCTGTAGTACCCTGCGAACCGGATGCCGCTCTTGGCCGACGCCCGACTTCTCCTTCTTCTCCCCCTTCGGGGGGAATAACGCGTGGCGCCCGCAGTAGGCGCGAGCTCAGGGAGAATCCGGTAGGGCCGACAGGGAAGGAAGCACGAGCGACATGGACCGCAGCGAGAAGGACCGAGTAAAGATCTTCGACACCACCCTGCGCGACGGGGAGCAGTCGCCGGGGATCTCGCTGAACAAGCAGGAGAAGCTCGAGATCGCGCACCAGCTCGCGCGCCTCGGCGTCGACATCATCGAGGCGGGCTTCCCGATCTCCTCGCCGGGCGACTTCGAGGCCGTTCAGGCGATCGCCCGTGAGGTGCACGGTCCCGTGATCGCCGGCCTCGCTCGCGCGAACGCCCAGGACGTCGACGCCGCCTGGAACGCCGTCAAGGACTCCGAGCGGCCGCGCATCCACACCTTCATCTCGACGAGCGACATCCACATCGTGCACCAGCTCCAGACGACGCGCGAGGACGTGAAGGGCCAGGCGCGCGCAGCGGTGGCTCAGGCGCGCGCGCACTGCGACGACGTCGAGTTCTCCCCGATGGACGCGACCCGCTCGGAGCTCGAGTTCACCGCCGAGGTGCTCCAGATCGCCCTGGACGAGGGCGCCACGACGATCAACGTGCCCGACACCGTCGGCTACTCGACGCCCGAGGAGCACGCCGAGATGTGGCGCACGCTCTACCGGCTCGTGCCCGGGCTCGCGGACGTCACGACCTCGGTCCACTGCCACGACGACCTCGGGCTGGCCGTCGCCAACTCGTTCGCGGGCCTGCTGGTCGGCTGCCGCCAGGTGGAGTGCGCGATCAACGGCATCGGCGAGCGCGCCGGCAACGCATCGCTCGAGGAGATCGTGATGCTGCTGCGAGTACGCGAGGCCGCCCACGGCCTCTGGACGGGCGTCGACACGCGCGAGATCGCGCGCACGAGCCGGATGGTGTCCCGCATGACCGGCTACCAGGTGCAGCCCAACAAGGCGATCGTCGGCCGCAACGCCTTCGCCCACGAGTCCGGGCATCCACCAGGACGGCGTCCTCAAGGAGCGCACGACCTACGAGATCATGGACGCCACGACGATCGGGCTCGAGACCAACTCGCTCGTCCTCGGCAAGCACTCCGGCCGCCACGCGCTGCGCAACGCGCTCGAGGAGCTCGGCTTCAAGGTCGACGGCGCCGGCGCTCAACACGGCCTTCAAGCGCTTCAAGGAGCTCGCGGACAAGAAGAAGAAGGTCACCGCGCTCGATCTCGAGGCGATCGTCTCGGACGAGATGAAGCAGGCGCCCGCCGCCTTCGAGCTCGAGTCCTTCGACATCGAGGCGTCCAACACGCGCTCCCCGCTCGCGCGTGTACGTGTGCGTATGCCCGACGGCGAGGTGGAGTCCGGCAGCTTCACCGGCGACGGCCCGATCGACGCCTTCTTCAGCGCGCTCAACGCCGCGACGAACCACGAGGCGCGCTTGAAGGAGTACCACGTGTCCGCGGTCACCGGCGGGCGCGACGCGCTCGGCGAGGTCAACGTGCTGCTCGAGCTCGACGGGCGCCTGTCGTCCGGGGTGGGCGTTTCGACGGACATCCTCGAGGCATCCGGCAAGGCGTACCTGCGAGCGATCTCGAACGCGCTCGACAACGCCGTCTCCGAGGCGGAGCGCGTGCTCGAGAAAGAGGTCGAGAAGACCCCTGCGCCCTAGCGCCCCGTGACCGCAGACTTCACCTGGCGAGACGGCGAGCGCACTATCCGCTTCGCCGAGGACGCCGTCGCCGAGGCTCCCGGCCTGCTGGCAAGAGCGGGCTTCGAGGAGTTCGTCCTGCTCACGACCGAGCGGGCGGCCGGCGATGTCCCCGCAATCGTGGAGCGGGCCGGCGCGACGGTGCGCGTGCCGCCAGGGCTCGTGGACGAGATCTCGGCGGCGCTGCTTCCAGAGGCGGGCGGCCGTCCGCTGGTGGCGCTCGGGGGCGGTCGTGTGATCGACACGGCGAAGGCGATCGCGGGCGCGCGCGGCGGCGCCTGCGCGGCGATCCCGACCACCCTGTCCGGCGCCGAGCTCACTCCGTTCCACCGGACGCCGAAGGGCGTGCCGGGCGCGCGGATGGTGCGGCCCGTCGCTCGTGATCGCCGATCCGGCGCTGATGGCCTCGCAGCCGGCCGAGGCCCTGGCGGCGAGCGCCATGAACGCGCTGGCGCACGCCATGGAGGCGCTCTACGCCCCGCTCGCGAACCCGGTGGCGGAGCTGGCCGCGCTGCGCGGCGCCGAGCTCCTTGGCGCGGGGCTTCGGACCGGCCCGCCCGGGCGCGACGAGGTGGCGCTCGGCGCGCTGCTGGCCGGCTACGCGTCGGCGAGCACGGGCATCGCGATCCACCACGCGACCTGTCAGACGCTCGTGCGCAGTGCAGGCACGCCGCACGCCCAGACGAACGCGGTGATGCTCCCGCACTTCGCCGGCCTGATGGCGGGCGCGGCGCCCGCGCAGCTCGGCGCGTTCGCCCGCGCGTTGGGCGCGCCGGAACCCGACCCTGACGCGGCGGCCGGACTCGTCGCGGAGCTGTCGGCCCGCTCCGGCCATACGCGCCTGTCGGAGCTCGGCGTCGAGGACGAGCAGCTCCCGCCGGTGGCCGCGGCGGTGGTGGAGCACCCGGCCTACCTGAACACGCCCGCCCCGCCCTCAGAGGGAGCAGCTGCTGGCCCTGCTTCGCGCGGCGCTCTAGCCGCTGGCGCTGGCGCTCCGGCGAGATCAGGACGACGTTCCACGCCAGCCCGACGCGCTGCATCGAGCGCACCACGACGCCGCCGATGTCGACCTCCCACCAGCGCAGCCCGTGCGTCGCCGAGCGCGGGAAGGCGTGGTGGTTGTGGTGCCAGGACTCGCCGAGCGACGGGATCGCGAGCCAGAACACGTTGGTCGACTCGTCGTCCGTCACGAAGCGCCGCCGGCCGAAGAAGTGGCAGATCGAGTTGATCGAGAACGTCACGTGGTGGACGAGGAAGACGCGCACGAGCCCGGCCCAGAAGAAGGCCTGGAGCCCGGCGCCCGGCCCGCCCACGGCCCAACCCACGAAGAACGGGATCGCCAGGCCGAGCGCGGCCCAGGCCGGGAACGTCCGGCTGATGAAGCGCATGCCGCGGTCCTCGAGCAGGTCGGGGGCGTAGCGCTCCGCCTCGACGGCCGTGGGGTGGTCGAAGAGCCAGCCGACGTGCGCGTGCCAGAGGCCTCGCAATGTGCCACCGTGCTCGCCGTCCTCACCGACGTGGGGGCTGTGCGGATCGCCCTCCTCGTCGGAGAAGGCGTGGTGGCGCCGGTGATCGGACACCCAGCCGATCACGGGCCCTTCGATCGCCATCGACCCGAGGATCGCGAAGACGTACTCGGCGGGCTTGAAGGTCGCGAAGGCTCGGTGGGTCAGGAGGCGGTGGAAGCCGACGGTGATGCCCACCGTCGAGGCGAAGTACATGAGGACCAGCAGGATCAGGTCGAGCGGGCCGATCCAGCGGTTCCAGAGCAGCGGGATCGCCACGAGGAACGCGAGGAACGGCAGCACTACCGCCGCGATGTTCAGGTTGCGGTGCGCTCTCGTCACTGTCGCCTACTGAATACCCGAACGAGGCCTTTCATGCCCTTCGGGTCACGGTAGGATCGCGAACGATGTCGGGTCCGCTCGAAGGCCGCGTGGCCGTGGTGACCGGCGCCTCGTCTGGTATCGGCGAGGCGACCGCCCACGCGCTCGCCGACGCAGGCGCCGCCGTGGCGCTCGGCGCCCGCCGGCTGGAGCGGCTGAACGAGATCGCCGACACGCTCGGCGGCCGCACCTTCGTGAAGGAGGTCGACATCGCCGACGAGGATCAGGCACGCGCGTTCGTCGAGGAGGCCAACTCCGAGCTCGGGCGCCTGGACATCCTCGTCAACAACGCCGGGGTGATGCTGCTCGGGCCCGTCGCCGGGGCGGACACCGAGGAGTGGCGGCGGATGATCTCCGTGAACCTGCTCGGCCTGCTCTATTGCACGCACGCCGCGCTCCCGCTGATGGCGGGGGGCGGGGGAGGGGACATCGTCAACGTCTCCTCCGTCGCGGGCCGCCGCGCCGACGCCGGCGCCGCCGTCTACAACCTGACTAAGTTCGGCGTCCATGCGTTCTCGGAGGCGCTTCGCCAGGAGGCTCTCCACTCGGGCATTCGCGTCACGACGGTGGCGCCCGGATTCGTCGAGACCGAGCTCCAGGGACACAACCGCGACCCCGTGGTCCAGCGGGGGCTCGCGAAGGCGCGTGACCAGATCGGGGACGTGCTGGCGCCCGAGGACATCGCGGACGCGATCGTGCATGCGGTGACCCGGCCCCGGCACGTGTGCGTGAACGAGGTCGTCGTGCGGCCGACTATGCAGGCCCGCTAACGCCCGACGGCGCTGGCAACATACAAACGTCCGTGATAACGTACAGACCATGTCGGTCAACGGTCACCGCTTCGGCACCCGGGTCCGCTCGTCTGCGGGACGCCATGGACCTCTCGCTGCGTGACCTCGCCGAGCGCTCCGGCGTATCGGCCCCGATGCTGTCGCAGGTCGAGCGCGGCGAGACGAGCCCGACGCTGTCCGTGGCCGAGCGGATCGCCGACGGCCTCGAGCTGAGCCTCTCGCAGCTGCTGCGCCTCGACGAGGGCGACGGGGTCGCCGTCGTGCGCGCGGCCGAGCGCCGTCACGGCGGCCGCAGCGCGCACCGCTACGAGGTGCTCACGCCGCCGCTGCCGGGACTGCGCGCCGAGGTCTCGCTGCACAAGCTCGCGCCTGGCGCCAGCACCGCCGGCCCCGGCGACCCGCCGATGCACGAGGCCGGCAGCCGCGAGACGGCGGTCGTCGAGAGCGGGCCGCTCCGCTTCGTCTGCGGCGGGACCGTTCACGAGCTCGCACGACGGCGACGCCGTCACGTTCGACGCCGACATCCCACATCACTTCGAGAACCCCGGCGGCGGCGAGGCTCGCTTCTACGCGGTCGTCGCCGCCGGCCTCAGAAGGAGCTAGCGCGTGCCCAAGACGCCTCTTCGACAAGATCTGGGACGCCCACGAGGTCGCGCGAGGGGATCCTCTACATCGACCTCCACCTCGTCCACGAGGTCACCTCGCCGCAGGCGTTCGAGTCGCTGCGGCTGGCGGGCCGCCCGGTGCGCCGCCCCGACCGGACGCTCGCGACGGCGGACCACAACGTGCCGACCGACGGCTCGACGCGCGGCCGCACAGATCCGCGACCAGCTCTCGCGCGTCCAGGTGGAGACGCTCGAGCGCAACGCCGAGGAGTTCGGCGTGCCGATCTACTCGATCGGCTCCGCGCGCCAGGGCATCGTGCACGTGATCGGCCCCGAGCTCGGCGTGACCCAGCCGGGCATGACGATCGTCTGCGGCGACTCGCACACCTCCACGCACGGCGCCTTCGGCGCGCTCGCGTTCGGGATCGGCACGAGCGAGGTCGAGCACGTGCTCGCCACGCAGACGCTCGCGCAGCGCAAGCCGACGCTCGATGCGGATCCTCTACGAGGGCGAGCTCGGCTTCGGCGTCACCGCCAAGGACCTGATCCTCGGCACGATCGGCCGCATCGGCGTGTCCGGCGGCGTCGGCCACGTGATCGAGTACGCCGGGCCCGCGATCGAGGCGCTCTCGATGGAGGGCCGCATGACGGTCTGCAACATGACGATCGAGGGCGGCGGCCGCGCCGGGATGATCGCGCCCGACGACACCACCTTCGAGTGGGTCGAGGGCCGCGAGGCGGCGCCCGACCCGCTGCCGCTCGACGAGTGGCGCGAGCTGCACACCGACGACGGGCGCCGAGTTCGACACCGAGGTCGTGATCGACGCCTCGGCGCTCTCGCCGCAGGTCACCTGGGGCACGACGCCCGGGATGGTCGTCGACGTGACCGGAGCGGTGCCCGAGCCGAGCGACGAGGGCGAGGAGCGCGCGCTCGACTACATGGCCCTCGAGGCCGGCACGCCGATGAGCGAGATCAAGCTCGACCGCGTGTTCATCGGCTCGTGCACGAACTCGCGGATCGGCGACCTGCGCGAGGCCGCCGAGGTCGTGCAAGGGCCGCAGGGTCGCCTCGGGCGTCGACGCGATGGTCGTGCCGGGCTCGGCGCAGGTGAAGGAGCAGGCCGAGGCCGAGGGGCTCGACGAGGTCTTCCGCGCCGCCGGCTTCGACTGGCGCTCGGCCGGCTGCTCGATGTGCCTCGGGATGAACCCGGACATCGCAGCGCCGGGCGAGCGCGTCGCCTCGACCTCCAACCGCAACTTCGAGGGCCGCCAGGGCCGCGGCGCGCGCTCGCATCTCGTCAGCCCGAAGATGGCGGCCGCGGCCGCGATCGAGGGGCACTTCGTCGACATCAGGGAGTGGAGCTGATGGAGCCCGTCAACATCATCGAGGGCGCCGTGTCGGTGCTCGACCGCAACGACGTCGACACCGACCAGATCATCCCGAAGCAGTTCCTGAAGCGGGTCGAGCGCACGCGGCTTCGGCGAGTTCCTCTTCTACGACTGGGCGAAGGAGCCGGGCTGGGACCTGCCCGCGCAACCCGATCCTCGCCGCGGGACGCAACTTCGGCTGCGGCTCGTCGCGCGAGCACGCGCCCTGGGCGCTCGAGGACTACGGCTTCAGGGCGATCGTGGCGCCGAGCTTCGCCGACATCTTCTACTCGAACTGCACCAAGATCGGGCTGCTGCCGGTGGCGCTCGGCGAGGCCGACGTCAAGGAGCTGATGGCCGCGGGGCACGCGCGCATCGACCTCGAGGAGCAGGAGATCTCGTTCGCCGGGCGCCAGGTGCCGTTCGAGATCGACGCCGAGATCGCGCGCCGGCTGCTCGAGGGCCTCGACGACATCGGCGTCACGCTCCAGGTGCAGCACGAGATCGACCGCTACGAGGCCGAGCGCGAGCGCAGCGGACCGGTCACCACCAGCCTGGCGGGCGCGTGAGCCGCGACTGGGACGCGGCCACCTACGACCGGGTCTCGGGCCCCAGGTCGAGATGGCGGAGCGCGTGCTCGACCGGCTCCCGCTCGCCGGCGACGAGACGGTGCTCGACGCGGGCTGCGGCTCGGGGCGCGTGACCGAGCTGCTCCTGGAGCGGCTGCCGCAGGGACGCGTGATCGCGGTCGACGAGGCGCCCTCGATGGTCGAGCACGCGCGCGGCCCGGCTCGGCGAGCCGCGCGACCGTGCTGCGGGCGAGCCTGACCGAGCTCGAGCTCGACGAGCAGGTCGACGCCGTCTTCTCGAACGCCGTCTTCCACTGGATCGCCGACCACGAGCTGCTCTTCGAGCGCCTGTTCGCGGCGCTCGGCCCGGGCGGGCGCGCTGGTGGCGCAGTGCGGCGGCGCAGGGCAACGTCGAGCGCTTCCACGCCACGGCGCGCGCAGTCGGCGGACGAGCCGCCCTACGCCGAGCACCTCGGCGGCTGGGTCGGGCCGTGGAACTTCGCCGGGCCCGAGGAGACCGCCGAGCGCCTCGACGCGGGCGGGCTTCGAGGAAGTCGAGACCTGGCTCGAGCCTTGGCCGGTCGTCCCCGACGACCCGACCGGCTATCTGCGCACGGTGTGCCTCGGCTACCACCTCGAGCGGCTGCCCGACGAGCTGCGCGACGGTTACGTGGACGCGGTCGCCGAGCGCGCCGACCCGGAGCTCGACTACGTTCGCCTCAACATGAACGCCACGAAGCCGGCATGAGCGAGATCGGAATCGAGCGCACGGGCGACGGCGTCGCCCTGCTCACCCTCGACGCGCCCGAACGGCGCAACGCCCTCACGGTCGAGATGGCCGGCGAGCTCGCGGCCGCGTGCGAGGAGCTCGACGCCGACGACGTCGGTGGGCGCCGTGGTCGTGCGCGGCGCGGGAGGCTTCTTCTGCGCCGGCGGCGACCGTGCCACGCTGGCGGCGGCCGGGCGCGATCCCGCCGATCCGGAGATCTACGCCGGACTCGGGGCCGTCTACCGCTCGTTCGCCCGCGTCGGCGAGCTCGAGGCGCCGACGCTGGCCGCCGTTCGCGGCGGGCGGTCGGAGCCGGCCTCAACCTGATGCTTGCCACCGACCTGCGGATCGTCGCCCGCGACGCGCGCATCGTCTCCGGCTTCATCCCGATCGGCCTGCACCCGGGCGGCGGGCACGGCGCGCTCCTCGGCCGCACCGGCGCCCGCGAGACCGCCGCGGCCCTGGCGCTGTTCGGCGAGCGGATCGACGGCGAACGCGCCGCCGAGCTCGGCCTGGCCTGGGCCGCGGTCGACGACGCCGACGTCGAGGAGACGGCGCTCGAGCTCGCGGCCCGGGCGGGCGCCGACCCGCGAGCTTGCCCGCCGCACCGCGGCCTCCCTGCGCACGGTGCTCGGCCCGCCGGCGCTGCCCTGGCCCGCCGCGCTCGAGCTGGAGCGGGCCTCCCAGATGTGGTCGATGCGCCGCAAGGAGCTCGCGTCGTGACGAAGCGCGCTGGTCCTCCTCCCGGGCGACGGGATCGGCCCCGAGATCATGGCGGCCGCGATCGAGATCCTCGACCGGCTCGGCGAGTTCGAGTACGACGAGCGGCTCGTCGGCGGCGCGTCGATCGACGCGCACGGCAGCGCGCTCACCGACGAGGTGCTCGACGCCTGCCGCAGCGCCGACGCGGTGCTGCTGGCCGCCGTCGGCGGCCCGAAGTGGGACACCACCGACCCGGCCGCGCCGCGCCCCGAGCAGGGCCTGCTCGGCCTCCGCAAGGGGCTCGGCCTGTTCGCGAACCTGCGCCCGGTGCGGCCGAGCCCCGCGCTCCTCGACGCGAGCCCGCTCAAGCGCGACCGCATCGAGGGCACCGACCTGCTCGTGGTGCGCGAGCTCACCGGCGGCATCTACTTCGGCGACCGCGGCCTCGACGGCGACACCGCCCACGACACCTGCGTCTACAGCGAGGGTGAGATCGAGCGCATCGCGCGCGTCGCCTTCGGGCTCGCGCGCACCAAGGTCACGAGCGTCGACAAGGCCAACATCCTCGAGACCTCGCGGCTGTGGCGCAAGGTGGTCGACGCGGATCGGCGAGGGGGAGGACATCCCGCTCGAGCACATGCTCGTCGACAACGCCGCGATGCAGCTCGTGTCGAGGCCGGCGGAGTTCGACGTCATCCTCACCGAGAACATGTTCGGCGACATCCTCAGCGACGAGGCCGCGATGCTCACCGGCTCGCTCGGGATGCTGCCGAGCGCCTCGCTCGGGGACGGCTCGGGGCCGGGCCTCTTCGAGCCCGTCCACGGCTCCGCGCCCGACATCGCCGGCAGCGGGATCGCGAACCCGCTCGCGATGTTCGGCTCGGTGGCGCTGATGCTGCGGCACGGACTCGCTATGGAAGATGAGGCCGCTGCCCTAGAATCGGCGGTCGATCAGGCGCTCGGCGATGGCCTCCGGACGCCGGATCTCGACGGCGACGCCACCACAGAGACCGCCACCCGGGCGGTCCTCGCAAACCTCTAGGAGCAGTACGTGAACACCGCTGACCTCATCTGGCTGAACGGAGAGTTCGTCGCCTGGGAGGACGCGAAGGTACACGTACTCACGCACTGCATGCACTACGGGACGGCCGTATTCGAGGGCGTGCGCGCCTACGAGACGCCGCAGGGACCCGCGGTCTTCCGCCACCAGGACCATCTCGACCGCCTGGAGAACTCGGCGAAGCTCTACTACATGGACCTGCCTTTCTCGAAGGAGCAGCTCCGCGAGGTCACCCACGAGCTGATCGCCCGCAACGGCTTCAAGAGCTGCTACATCCGCCCGCTCGTCTACCGCGGCTACGGGCCGATGGGCCTCAACCCGCTCGAGAACCCGGTCGAGGCGATGATCGCCGTCTGGGAGTGGGCGCCCTACCTGGGCGAGAAGGGCAAGCGCGAGGGCGTGCGCGGCCGCGTGTCCTCGTACCGGCGCATCTCCTCCGACTCGCTGATCCCGCACGCGAAGGCCTCGGGCCAGTACCTGAACTCGGTGCTCGCGAAGATCGAGTCGCTCAAGGCGGGCTACGACGAGGCGATCCTGCTCGACGACAAGGGCAACGTCTGCGAGGGCTCGGGCGAGAACATCTTCGTCATCAAGGACGGCGCGATCACCACGCCGCCGCAGGCGGCCGCCATCCTCGACGGCATCAACCGCAAGTCGTGCATGCAGATCGCCCGCGACCTGGGCTACGAGCTGGTCGAGCGCGACCTCGCGCGCGCCGAGCTCGCGCTCGCCGACGAGGTCTTCCTGACCGGCACCGCCGCGGAGCTGACCCCGCTCGTGGAGATCGACGACATCCCGATCGGCGAGGGCAGCCCCGGACCGGTCACCCGGGCCATCCAGGGCGTCTTCGAGGACGCCCTGTGGGGCCGCGACGCCCGCTACGCGGACTGGCTCGATCTCGTGCCTGTTCCCTCGTCGGCGTGACTCCTAAGGTCTCGGTTTACGACACCACCCTGCGTGACGGCATGCAGGGTGAGGGCATGTCGCTCTCCGCCGACGAGAAGGTCCGCGTCGCGCACGCGCTCGACGACCTCGGCGTCCACCTGATCGAGGCGGGCTTCCCGGCCTCGAACCCGAAGGAGGAGGCGCTCTTCGAGCTGCTCGCGGGCGAGACCTTCGCGACCAGCGAGATCGCCGCGTTCGGGATGACCCGGCGGCGCGACTCGAAGGCCGAGGACGACGCCGCCCTGCGGCTCCTCGCCGACTCGTTCGCGCCCGTGTGCACGCTCGTCGGCAAGACCTGGTCGCTCCACCTCGAGAAGGTCACCCAGGTCGAGCCCGAGGAGAACCTGCGCATGATCGCCGACTCGGTCGGCTGGCTCGTGGCCCAGGGCAAGCGCGTCGTCTACGACGCCGAGCACTTCTTCGACGCCTTCCGCGACGACTCCGCGTACGCGCTCCGCTGCCTGCGCGCGGCTGCCGAGGCAGGCGCCGAGAACGTGACGCTGTGCGACACGAACGGCTCGTCGCTCCCTCCGCAGGTGGCCGAGGCCACCGCGCGCGTCGTGGCCGAGCTCGGCGAATCGGTGCAGATCGGCATCCACACGCACGACGACGCCGGCTGCGGCGTCGCCAACTCGCTGGTCGCGATCGAGGCCGGCGCCCGGCTCGTGCAGGGCACGATGAACGGCTACGGCGAGCGCTGCGGCAACGCCAACCTGATCTCGATCCTGCCGGCGCTCGAGCTCAAGCTGGGCTACGAGTCGATCGGGCGCGAGCGGCTCGCAGCGGCTGACGGAGACGGCCCACCTGATGGACGAGCTCTGCAACGTCACGCCGAACCCGAACCAGCCCTACGTCGGGCGCCAACGCGTTCGCCCACAAGGGCGGCATGCACGTGGCAGGCGTCAACCGCGACGCGCGCACCTTCGAGCACATCGAGCCGGGCGACGTCGGCGCCGACCGGCGCGTGCTCGTCTCGGAGCTGTCCGGCAAGGGCACGGTCCAGGCGCGCGCGGACGTGGACGGCGAGACGGCCGCGCGGGTGATCGAGCGCGTCAAGGAGCTCGAGCACCGCGGCTACCAGTTCGAGGCCGCCGACGGCTCCTTCGACCTCCTGATCCGCAAGGAGACGGGGGAGTACGAGCCGCTCTTCCGGCTCGAGTCGTGGCGCGCGATCGTCGAGAAGCGCGAGGACGGCCGCGTCGAGACCGAGGCCACCATCAAGATCTGGGTCGACGGCGAGCGCTACGTGCGAACCGCCGAGGGCAACGGCCCCGTGCACGCGCTCGACCGCGCGCTGCGCTCGGCGATCGGCGAGCGCCACCCGCACCTGCGCGACATCGAGCTCGTCAACTTCAAGGTCCGCATCCTCGACGAGCGCAAGGGCACGGCCGCGGTCACGCGCGTGCTGCTCGACGCGAGCGACGGCCAGGACACCTGGGGCTCGATCGGCGTCTCGGAGAACATCATCGAGGCGAGCTGGGACGCGCTCGTCGACTCGCTCGAGGCCGGCATCCTGCCCGGCCGCACGCAGGGCGCACGGGCCCGAGCCGCGGTCACGTGATGAGGTCGTGCGCAGCCGGCCGAGCCGGCTGCTTCGCCGAATGACCGACTCGATCCCGCTCGCCCGGCCGGTGGTCGGCGAGCGCGAGGAGCAGCTCGTCCTCGAGACGCTCCGCTCCGGACAGCTGTCGCTCGGCCCGCGACTGGGCGAGTTCGAGCAGGCGTTCGCGCGCCGGCTCGGGGTCGAGCACGCCTCCGCGGTCTCGAGCGGGACCGCGGGTCTCCACCTCGCGATCAGGGCCGCGGGGGTCGAGCCCGGCGACGAGGTCGTGACGACGCCGTTCTCGTTCGTCGCCTCCGCCAACTGCCTGCTCTACGAGGGAGCGCGGCCCGTCTTCTGCGACATCGACCCGCGCACCCTCAACATCACCCCGGAGGCGGCGGCCGAAGCGGTCAGCGACCGCACCACGGGCCTGCTGCCGGTACACATCTTCGGCTACCCGGCCGACATGGCCGGCTTCGAGGAGCTCGCGGCCGACCGCGCGCTGTGGCTCGTCGAGGACGCCTGCGAGGCGCTCGGCGCCGTGCACGCCGACGGACTGCCCGCGGGCGCGCGCGGCAACCTCGCCGTGTTCGGCTTCTACCCGAACAAGCAGCTCACGACGGGCGAGGGCGGGATGGTCGTCTGCCCTGATGCCGAGGCGAAGGAGCGGATCGACTCCGAGCGCAACCAGGGCCGCGCGCCCGACATGGGCTGGCTCGACCACGACCGGCTCGGCTTCAACTACCGGCTCGACGACCTCTCCTGCGCGCTCGGCCTGGCGCAGCTCGAGCGGCTCGAGGAGCTGCTCGCGGGGCGCGCGCGCGTGGCCTCGCTCTACGGCGAGCGGCTCGGCGGCATCGAGGGCGCTCGCCCTCCCGTGCCCCGACGAGGGCGGCGATCGCCGCGGCTGGTTCGTCTACGTGGTCCAGCTTCCGGGCGACGTCGACGCGACGACGTGATCGGCGCGCTGCGCGATCAGGGCGTCGACTCCAAGCCCTACCTGCCCGCGATCCACCTGCTCAGCTTCTACCGCGAGCGCTTCGGCCACCGCGAGGGCGAGTTCCCCGTCTGCGAGGACGTCGCGCGCCGCTCGCTCGCGCTGCCGTTCCACCCGGAGCTGGGCGAGGGCGAGGTCGAGCGGGTGGTGGCGGGCGCTGCGGGCAGCGCTCGGGCGCTCTAATCGATCCGCTTGACGAGCGCGACGAACCCGGGCAGCCCGCGGCTCGCAGGGCGGTAGGCCACCTCGTCGAAGCCCTCGCGCTCGTACAGGGCGCGCGCGACGGTGTTCGGGATCGTCGTGTCGAGCGCGACGCAGGGCAGCTCGCGCTCCTGGGCCTGGCGCTCCGCCTCGGCGAGCAGCGCCCGCGCTGCGCCGCGTCGGCGCAGGCGCTCGTCGGTGGCGAGCGCGTCGACGTACAGCGCGGCCGCGGGCGGGCTGGGGGAGGCTCGACCGCCGGCGCGGTAGAGCCGCAGCGTGCCCGGCCAGCGCCACGGCGGCGAGCTGCGCAGGGCGAGCCGCAGGAAGGCGCGCGAGCGCCCGTGGGCCTCCTCGACGGGAAGGCCGCCATCGCCGCGCCGATCTCGCCGTTCACGTCCGCCACCCACACGCACTCGGCGCTCGCCAGGTTCCCGGGCGTCTCGAAGGCCCGCTCGAGCATCCGCAGCGCGCGCTCTCGTCCCCCCGCGAAGCGGTCGTACATGTCGGCCGCGCTGAGGTGCAGAAGCCGCACGACCGCGCTCGCCTCCTCGGGCGCAGGCTGCCTCACGTGGGCCACGGGCGCCAATCCTACGGTCCGTAGACTCCCGGCCCGCATGGGCCGCTTCCGCGATCCCCAGGATCCGCTCTTCCAGGCGCTGAACACGTCGATCTCGTTCGACTACCGGCTCGCGCCGTACGACCTCGAGCAGTCGCTCGCGCACGCGCGGATGCTCGCCCGCAGCAACATCATCGGCGAGGACGACCTCGCCGACATCGAGCGCGGCCTCGCCGAGGTCCGCAAGGAGATCGAGGCCGATCAGTTCCTCGTCCGGCAGGAGGACGAGGACATCCACATGGCGATCGAGCGGCGGCTCACCGAGATCGTCGGGCCCGCCGGCGGCAAGCTCCACACGGCGCGCTCGCGCAACGACCAGGTCGCCACCGACGTGGCGATGTTCGTGCGCGCGCACAGCCTCGAGGCACGCGGCCTGTTGCGCGAGCTGATGGCGACGCTCGTGCGCCTCGCCGAGGAACATCTCGACTGGCCGCTGCCCGGCTACACCCACCTCCAGCGCGCCCAGCCGGTCTACCTCTCACACCACCTGCTGGCCTACTTCTGGAAGTTCCGCCGCGACCTGCAGCGCTTCAACTTCTGCATGACCGCGACGGACGACCTGCCGCTGGGCGCCGGCGCGCTCGCGGGCGTCAACTTCGACACGAGCCGCATGTTCGTGGCCCAGGAGCTCGGCTTCGGCGGGGTCGCGGAGAACTCGCTCGACGCGGTCTCGAACCGCGACTTCGTGCTCGACTACCTGTCGGCCGCCGCCACCTGCTCCACCCACCTGTCGCAGCTGGGCGGGGAGATCGTGCTCTGGTCGAGCCAGGAGTTCGGCTTCTGCGAGGTCGTCGGACGCCTTCTCGTCCGGCTCGAGCCTGATGCCGCAGAAGAAGAACCCGGACGCAGCCGAGCTGCTGCGCGCGAAGGCGCCGCGCGTGGTGGGCCGGCTCGTGAGCCTCCACGGGGTCCTCCACGGGCTGCCGCTCACCTACAACAAGGACCTCCAGGAGGACAAGGAGGGGCTCTTCGACGCCACCGACACGGTCGAGCTCACCCTTCGCGTGGCGAGCGAGATGCTGGGCGAGATCCGCTTCGACCGCGAGCGGATGGCGGCGGCCGCGTCCGACGAGTTCATCGCCGCCACCGACCTCGCCGACCACCTGGTGCGCGAGGGCGTGCCCTTCCGCGAGGCGCACGGCATCGTCGGCGGGATCGTGCGCGCCGCCGTCGATCGCGGCAAGAAGCTCTCCGAGCTGACCGAGGCGGAGCTCGCCGAGCTCGCCCCTCAGCTCGACGGCCGCTACTACGAGCTGCTCGAGCAGGGCGCCTGGCTCGAGTCGAAGGTCTCGACGGGCGGCACCGCGCTGTCTCGCGATACGCGATCAGCTGGCCCAGGCGCGGCACGTCCTGGCCGAGGCGGAGGATTGAGGCTCGGTCGGGCCTTCTACGCGCGCTCTGTCCACGACGTGGCGCGTGAGCTCGTCGGCTGCACGGTGCACCACGCCGGGGCGGCCGGGCGCATCGTCGAGACCGAGAGCTACCACATGGAGGAGCCGGCCTGTCACGCCCACGCCGGGGTCACGAGCCGCACGCGCACGCTGTTCGGCCCGCCCGGACGGGCCTACGTGTACTTCTCCTACGGCGTCCACTCGCTGCTGAACGCGGTCTGCGAGGACGAGGGCACAGGGGCGGCCGTGCTGATCAGGGCGCTCGAGCCGGTGGAGGGGATCGAGCTGATGCGCGCCCGCCGCGGCCTCGAGCGTGCCGAGGACCTGTGCTCGGGCCCGGGCAAGCTCACCCAGGCGCTCGACATCGGGCTGTCCCTCAACGGCAGCTCGCTGATCGACGGGCCGATCGAGCTGCGGGCGCGCGAGCCCTCCGCCCGGCCGCCCCGGATCGTGCTCGGCGAGCGGGTCGGGATCACGAAGGCGGTGGACCTGCCGTGGCGGTTCTGCGACGCGGACAGCCGCCACGTCTCGCGTCCCTGGCCCGCCGCGATGCGGACGCGCAGCGCGGCGTAGGCTCGCTAGGGGCTGGCGCCGGGCACGGCGCCGGTGCCGCCACCCGTGCCGCCGCCCGTTGTGGGCGGAGGGGTCGCCGGAGGCGTGGGCGCGGGAGCGGGCGTCGGCGCGGGCGCCGGATCGGGCGGCTCCTGCGCGGGCGGCGCCGCCGGGGCCTCCTCGCCGCCGGTGTCCTCCTCGGGCGCCGCGGTCTCCGGCGCGGGCTCGACGGGGGCAGCCTCCTCCGTCGGCGCCACCTCGGTGGGGGTGACGGGCGCCGCCGGGAGCGTCGACTCCTCGCCGTCCTCGTCGTCGCCGTTCTTGGCTCGGGCGGCCTCGCGGGCCGCCTCGCGCACCGCGCGCATCTCGAGCCACGAGCCCATGAAGTCGTGGAAGATCTCGGCCGGGAAGGTGCCGCCCGCCACCGGGCCGCCCGCGTGCTCGTACTCCATCGGCTGGAGCCGGTCGGCGTACCCGACCCAGATCGCGACCGAGAGGTCCTCGTTGCCGCCCGCGAACCAGGCGTCGCCGTAGTTCTCGGTCGTTCCGGTCTTGCCCCAGATGTACTCGTCGCCGACCTGCGCCGACTTGCCGGTGCCGCTCGTCACGACGCAGGTGCAGCATCTCCTTGGCGGTTGCGCCGACCGAGGCGGGGAAGACGCGCTTGCGCACCACCTCGTTGTCCGCCGCGACGCCGCGCCGTTCCGAGTCGACCTCCTCGAAGGCGACCGGCCCGGTCGAGTTCGGCGCGAGCGTGCCCGACACGCGGACGCCCTCGTTCGCGATCGTCGAGTAGGCGTAGGCCATCTCGAGCGGCGTGACGCCCTCCTCGAGCCCGCCGAGCAGCATGGCGGGGTTCGTCGAGAGCTCGGTGCGGATGCCCATCCGCCTCGCGAGCCGCGCCACGCGCCTCGGCTTGACCTGCATGCCGAGCTCGGCGAAGACCGAGTTGTCCGAGGCGGCCGTCGCCGACCACAGCGAGGCCGCGCCCAGATACGAGTCCTCGTAGTTCGAGACCTTGAAGAGCTCGGGGCCCTTCGCGCCGCGGAAGGGCAGCTGCTTGGGCGCCGAGGCCCACGTGCTGTTGGGGTCGATGCCGTCCGCGAGCGCGCGCAGGAGGATGAACGGCTTGAAGGACGAGCCGGGCTGGCGGTGGCCGTTGGTGGCGAGGTTGAAGGGCCTGGCGTCGAAGCTCGAGCCGCCCACCATCGCCTTGACCTCGCCGGTCTTGTTCTCGATCGCGACGAGCGACGCGTCCGGGCCGACGCCTGCGAGACGGCCGGCCACCGCCTGCTCGGCAGCCGCCTGGAGCTCGGGATCGATCGTCGTCTTGATCTTCATGCCGCCGCCGAACACGAGACCGGCGCCGTAGCGGTCGACGAGCTGCTGGGTCATCCAGCTCGTGAAGTAGGGCTGCTCCGACTCCGAGTCGGGCGGGTCGACCTCGTCCTCGTCGGGGATCGACTGTCGCGTCTCGTCCTCGTACTCCGTGCGCGTGATCATCCCCTGCTCGTACATGCGCTGGAGGACGAGGTTGCGGCGGGCCAGCGCGTTGCGAGGGTTCTCGAGCGGGTCGTACAGGCTCGGCGAGGCGATCAGCCCCGCGAGCATCGCCGCCTGCGCGGGGCTCACCTCCTCGGCGAGCCGGGCGTTCGGGTCGTCCTCCTCGTCGGGCAGCGTCGGCGTCGGGTACTGCACCCCCGAGGTCGCCGCGTCGTCCTGCTCCTCGGGCTCGTCGCCGTCGCCGAAGTAGGTGCGGACCGCGGCCTCGATCCCGTAGGCGCCGTTCCCGAAGTACACGGTGTTGAGGTACTGCGTGAGGATCTTCTCCTTGGGCCACTTGCGCTCGAGGTGATACGCCAGCGCCGACTCGCGCAATTTCTGGAACACCGAGCGATTGCCCTGGGCCTCCAGCGCGTTCTTGACGAACTGCTGCGTGATCGTCGAGCCGCCCTGGGCCGCGCGGCGCTTGAGGACGTCCTGTACGAGCGCTCGCCCGATGCCCGCGTAGTCCACGCCCTCGTGCTCGTAGAAGCGCCGGTCCTCGATGGCGATGACCGCGTTCTTGATGTTGGCCGAGATCTCGCCTTCCTCGAGCAGGATGCGGTTCTGGTTGCCGGCCAGCGTGGCGATCTGGCAGTCGTCCCTGCCCGGCCTGCGGCAGCCGGGGCCGTCGGAGTAGAGCTGGGAGTTGCGCGCCGCGCGGTACTCGGCGCGGTTCTCGAGCGCGGGCAGGTCGCTCGACACCGCCATCAACATCCCGAAAACGGTCGAGACGAGCGCGAGCAGCGAGATGCCGAGCAGGATGAACGCGAGCCTCAGCTTCTTCAGCTTCGGCTTGCGCCTGGGCGGCGGCGGGGGCGCCATGCCGGGCTGGGCGGGCCAGACCCCCGTCGGCGGTCCCTGCACGGCGCCGCCCCGCTCCGTGCGCTGGAAGCGGCGTCCGCGCGCGGCGGCTTGGCTTGTGATGGGCGTCGACGGCTCCTGCATTGCTGTGAGCGCCCCGTTGGAGGGGTCCCCGCGTCCGTGCGAGAAAGACTGGCGGCCGGTTACGGGCGCCCGCCCCGCACGGCATCGTCACGGGCGCCAACCGAGCGCGTGAGTCTAGCATTGGGCGCATGACGGATTCGGCGGGCGAGGACGCCCGTTTCCTCACCCGCAACGCCGTCGACGCGCTGCCCAGGGGCGAGCTCGAACGCCAGCTCGTCCAAGGGCCGGCCGCTGCGCGTCAAGCTCGGCGTCGACCCCACGACGCCCGACATCCACCTCGGCCACACGGTCGTCCTGCGCAAGCTGCGCGAGTTCCAGGACCTCGGCCATCAGGTCGTGCTGATCGTCGGCGACTACACGGCGCGCGTGGGGGACCCCAGCGGCCGCTCGAGCACCCGCCCGCAGGCGGACCCCGAGGAGATCGACCGCAACGCGCGCACGTACGAGGAGCAGGCGTTCAAGGTGCTCGACCGCTCGCGGACGGAGGTGCGCCGCAACGGCGAGTGGCTCGACATGCCGATGGAGGACCTGTTCCGGCTCGCCCGAACGGCGACCGTCGCGCAGCTCCTCGAGCGCGACGACTTCGCGAAGCGCTACGGCGCGCACGAGCCGATCTCGATCCTCGAGCTGCTCTACCCGCTGCTCCAGGGCTACGACTCCGTCGCGATCCGCGCCGACGTCGAGCTCGGCGCCACCGACCAGAAGTTCAACGTCCTGCTCGCGCGCGAGACGCAGAAGGCCTACGGCGTCGACTCGCAGTCGATCCTGACGATGCCGATCCTGCCGGGCATCGACGGCGTTCAGAAGATGTCCAAGTCGCTTGGCAACTACGTCGGCGTCGACGAGCCCGCCGAGGACATGTACGGCAAGCTGCTGCGGATTCCGGACGAGGTCATGCCGGTCTACTACGACCTGCTGCTGGACGAGCCGCTCGACCGCTCGCTGCCGGCGCGCGACGCCAAGCGAGCGCTCGCCTTCGCGCTCTGCGCCCGCTACCACGGCGAGGAGCAGGCGGCGGCGGCCCAGGAGCGCTTCGACACCCTGCACGTCCGCCGCGAGCTGCCGGAGGAGATCGAGGAGTTCGCCTTCACGCCGGACGACGGGCCCGTGCATCTGCCCGCGCTGATCGCCGACGCCTTCGGGCTCTCGCGCTCCGAGGGCCGGCGGCTGATCGCCCAGGGGGGCGTCAAGCTGGACGGCGGCCCCCTCGACGTCTCGCGCATGGACCTGCCGGCGCGCGAGCTCGACGGCGTGGTGCTGCAGGTCGGCAAGCGCCGTCTTCGACGCCTGCGGCTGGCCTAAGGAAGCGGTAAAACCCTTGCTGCCGCCCTCTCGCCAGTGCTACACTGCTCCGTCGCGCTTCAGACGCGAGGTGGAGGCCCCACCCGCGAGGACGCAAGGTCTTTGAAAACTCAGCAGTACGTGCGACCGAAAGGTCGCGTCCAGGTTTGAACCCTTCTCTCGGGGCGCTTAGGCAATCCGATGGAAGGGCCTGAATCAGTACCCGTCAAGTCAAGCCCACCCGCAGGTGTACGCGGGAGCTAAGACGACTTGACAACTCTCTTGATCTGCTAGTGGAGCCGGCCGGCTCGGGGTATCCCTCGGTCCGTCCGGATTTGAAACCACGCCAGATTTTCACGGAGAGTTTGATCCTGGCTCAGGACGAACGCTGGCGGCGTGCTTAACACATGCAAGTGGAGCGACGAACCAGGCTTCGGCCTGGGGCAAAGCCGCGAACGGGTGAGTAACACGTGGGTAACCTGCCCCGATGACCGGGACAACTCGAGGAAACTCGAGCTAATACCGGATGTGCTGTCCTCGCATCAGCGAGGATTGGAAAGGGAGCTTCGGCCTCCGCATCGGGATGGGCCCGCGGCCCATTAGCTTGTTGGTGAGGTAACGGCTCACCAAGGCTGCGATGGGTAGCTGGTCTGAGAGGACGATCAGCCACACTGGGACTGAGACACGGCCCAGACTCCTACGGGAGGCAGCAGTGGGGAATCTTGCGCAATGCGCGAAAGCGTGACGCAGCAACGCCGCGTGGGGGAAGAAGGCCTTCGGGTTGTAAACCTCTTTCAGGAGGGACGAAGCCAGGGCGGTGAATAGCCGACCCTGGTGACGGTACCTCCAGAAGAAGCCCCGGCTAACTACGTGCCAGCAGCCGCGGTAATACGTAGGGGGCAAGCGTTGTCCGGAATCATTGGGCGTAAAGAGCGTGTAGGCGGTCCGGTAAGTCGGTTGTGAAAGTCCAGGGCTCAACCCTGGGATGCCGATCGATACTGTCGGACTAGAGTTCGGAAGAGGCGAGTGGAATTCCCGGTGTAGCGGTGAAATGCGCAGATATCGGGAGGAACACCTATGGCGAAGGCAGCTCGCTGGGACGTTACTGACGCTGAGACGCGAAAGCGTGGGGAGCAAACAGGATTAGATACCCTGGTAGTCCACGCCGTAAACGATGGGCACTAGGTGTGGCGGGTGTCGACTCCCGCCGTGCCGGAGCTAACGCATTAAGTGCCCCGCCTGGGGAGTACGGCCGCAAGGCTAAAACTCAAAGGAATTGACGGGGACCCGCACAAGCAGCGGAGCATGTGGTTTAATTCGACGAAACGCGAAGAACCTTACCTGGGTTTGACATGTTCCTGACCGCCGTGGAAACACGGTTTCCCTTAGGGGCAGGATCACAGGTGGTGCATGGCTGTCGTCAGCTCGTGTCGTGAGATGTTGGGTTAAGTCCCGCAACGAGCGCAACCCCTGTCGCATGTTGCCAGCATTTAGTTGGGGACTCATGCGAGACTGCCGGTGACAAACCGGAGGAAGGTGGGGATGACGTCAAGTCCTCATGCCCCTTATGTCCAGGGCTACACACGTGCTACATTGGCCGGTACAAAGGGCTGCGATACCGCGAGGTGGAGCGAATCCCATAAAGCCGGTCTTGGTTCGGATTGGAGGCTGAAACTCGCCTCCATGAAGGTGGAGTTGCTAGTAATCCCGGATCAGCAACGCCGGGGTGAATACGTTCCCGGGTCTTGTACACACCGCCCGTCACACCACGAAAGCGGGCAACACCCGAAGCCGGTGACCCAACCCTTATGGGAGGGAGCCGTCGAAGGTGGGGCTCGTGATTGGGGTGAAGTCGTAACAAGGTAGCCGTACCGGAAGGTGCGGCTGGATCACCTCCTTTCTAGGGAGCTCTGCAAGGCAGAGCCGGCCGGACGGTCTCATGACCGCCCGGCGCATCTAGAACGTCGACCGAACCTGGTCGGCTTGGGCCTAGCGTCCAGGCCGCGTACTGCTGAGTTTTGAGAGACCAGCCGGGGAGTCCCCCCGGCTGCGCCCTCGCCGGACCTTGAAAACTGCACAGTCAGACATCAAACGGAAAGATCACCGTTTGTAGCCGGCGAAGCCATTCGCCGGGCTGCGGGTTCGCCCACGGCTCGGTGACGGCGCCGCCGGCAATATCAAACGATCACCGTCAAGATAGTAAGGGCACATGGTGGATGCCTTGGCACCAGGAGTCGAAGAAGGGCGTGGACGGCTGCGATAAGCCGCGGTGAGCTGCTGAACAGGCTTTGACCCGCGGATACCCGAATGGGGAAACCCGGCACCGGTAATGCGGTGTCCTCCTGCGCTGAATACATAGGCGCACGAAGGCAAGCGAGGGAACTGAAACATCTCAGTACCTCGAGGAAAGGAAATCAACCGAGACTCCCCGAGTAGTGGCGAGCGAAAGGGGATCAGCCCAAACCGATTACGTGCAAAGCGTGCAGGCGTTGCGTAGTCGGGGTTGTAGGACGAGCTTCCCGGGAGCTGCATCTTCCGGCGGGAGTCAAAAAGTCAGTCGCTAGCCGAAGATCCGTGGAACACAGGCGCCACAGCGGGTAACAGCCCCGTAGGCGAAAGCGATTGGCCTCCCGAGCCCGTTCCTGAGTAGGACCGCTCCCGTGAAACGCGGTCCGAATCTGGGGGGACCACCCTCCAAGGCTAAGTACTCCCTGGTGACCGATAGCGGACTAGTACCGTGAGGGAAAGGTGAAAAGTACCCCAGAAGGGGAGTGAAATAGTACCTGAAACCGTGTGCCTACAAGCGGTCGGAGCATCCTTCGGGATGTGACGGCGTGCTTTTTGCATAACGAGCCGGCGAGTTACTCGTCTCTGGCAAGGTTAAGCGATGAGCGGAGCCGCAGCGAAAGCGAGTCCGAATAGGGCGATTCAGTCAGAGGCGGTAGACCCGAAACCGGGCGAGCTACCCATGGGCAGGCTGAAGCGGGGGTAAGACCCCGTGGAGGGCCGAACCGACCTAGGTTGAAAACTGGGCGGATGACCTGTGGGTCGGAGTGAAAGGCTAATCAAGCCCGGAGATATCTGGTTCTCTCCGAAATATATTTAGGTATAGCCTCCGGCGATGCCTAACGGCCGTAGAGCACTGCTTGGACTAGGGGCCCTACCAGGTTACCGACTTCAGGCAAACTCCGAAGACCGTTAGGTGTACCCGGGGAGTCAGCTTGTGGGGGATAAACTTCATAGGCAAGAGGGGAACAACCCAGACCGCCAGCTAAGGTCCCTAAGTGTTAGCTAAGTGGGAAACGATGTCCGAATGCCGAGACAACCAGGAGGTTGGCTTAGAGGCAGCCATCCTTGAAAGAGTGCGTAACAGCTCACTGGTCAAGTGTTCGGGCGCGGAAAATGTAACGGGGCTCAAGCTAACCACCGAAGCTGCGGGTGTGCGCGATCCTTCGGGATCCGTGCGCGGTAGGAGAGCGTTCTGAGGCTTGCGAAGCGGCGGGGGAACCCAGCCGTGGAGGCTTCAGAAGTGAGAATGCCGGCGTGAGTAACGAAAGAGGGGTGAGAATCCCCTCCACCGATTGTCCAAGGTTTCCTGAGCAACGTTCTTCGGCTCAGGGTCAGTCGGGACCTAAGGCGAGGCCGAAAGGCGTAGTCGATGGCCAACGGGTTGATATTCCCGTACCACGTCTGTCCGCTATCACCGATGGGGGGACGAGGAAGGCTAAGGGAACCCCGCCGACGGTTGCGCGGGGGTAAGCATGTAGCCAGGGCTTCCAGGCAAATCCGGATGCCCGTTACGGCGAGGTGCGATGCCAGCTGGCCGGAAGGCCGGCGAGTCCCTGACGCCATGCCTCCGAGAAAAGCCTCTAGGGAGGACAGTTCGTGCCCGTACCAAAACCGACACAGGTGGACAAGTAGAGAATACTAAGGTGATCGAGATAACCCTCGTTAAGGAACTCGGCAAAATGGCCCCGTAACTTCGGGAGAAGGGGCGCCCCGGTAGGGTGAAGGCCTTTGCGGCCGGAGCCCGAGGGGGCCGCAGTGAATTGACCCAACCGACTGTTTACCAAAAACACAGCTCTCTGCTAAGTCGCAAGACGACGTATAGGGGGTGACGCCTGCCCGGTGCCGGAAGGTTACGTGGAGGGGTTAGCACTTCGGTGCGAAGCTCTGAAACTAAGCCCCGGTAAACGGCGGCGGTAACTATAACCGTCCTAAGGTAGCGAAATTCCTTGTCGGGTAAGTTCCGACCTGCACGAATGGCGTAACGAGTTGGGTGCTGTCTCAACGAGGGGCTCGGTGAAATCGCAGTCTCGGTGAAGATGCCGAGTACCCGCGGCAAGACGGAAAGACCCCGTGAACCTTTACTACAGCTTGATATTGGAGTCTGAGGCATCTCGCTCAGGATAGGTGGGAGGCTGTGAAGCCAGGACTGCGGTCCTGGTGGAGCCAACCTTGAGATACCACCCTTGGTGGTTTGGGCTTCTAACACCGCACCGTGAATCCGGGCGGTGAACAGTGTCAGGTGGGTAGTTTGACTGGGGCGGTCGCCTCCCAAAATGTAACGGAGGCGCGCAAAGGTTCCCTCAGCACGGTTGGAAATCGTGCGCAGAGTGTAAAGGCAACAAGGGAGCTTGACTGCGAGACAGACATGTCGAGCAGGTGCGAAAGCAGGCCTTAGTGATCCGGCGGTAGCAAGTGGAAGCGCCGTCGCTCAACGGATAAAAGGTACTCCGGGGATAACAGGCTTATCGGGCCCAAGAGTCCACATCGACGGCCCGGTTTGGCACCTCGATGTCGGCTCGTCGCATCCTGGGGCTGAAGTCGGTCCCAAGGGTTGGGCTGTTCGCCCATTAAAGCGGTACGCGAGCTGGGTTCAGAACGTCGTGAGACAGTTCGGTCCCTATCTGCCGTGGGCGTTGGAGAGTTGAGGGGAGTCGTCCCTAGTACGAGAGGACCGGGATGAACGCACCTCTGGTGTACCAGTTGTCCTGCCAAGGGCACTGCTGGTTAGCTACGTGCGGATCGGATAACCGCTGAAGGCATCTAAGCGGGAAGCCGACCTCGAGATGAGCTCTCCCATCCCCTTGAGGGAGTAAGACCCCTGGAAGACCACCAGGTGATAGGCCGGATGTGTAAGCGCAGCAATGCACTAAGCAGACCGGTACTAATGGTTCGAGGGCTTGACGGATCTATTGATCTTTCCCTGATGCTCGCCGGTTCGCCGGCGGGATCTGGCTGTGCAGTTCTCAAGCTCCGGCGAGGGCGGGGGCGGACCGCTTGGCGGCACCGTCCTGTCTCGCGACATTTCGGTGGTGATAGCGAGGGGGAAACACCTCTTCCCATTCCGAACAGAGCAGTTAAGCCCCTCAGCGCCGATGGTACTTGGGCCTCGCGGTCCTGGGAGAGTAGGTCGCCGCCGGATCTTCTTCGTATCGCCCGCGCGGCCGTGGACAGGTTCCCGGCCGCGCTTCGCGTTGTAGGGCCGTCAGCCGCTCACGCCGCGCATGGCTCACCCGGGCGTCTCATGCGGACTCCCTAGACTGATCCGCCGCATGTACACGCCCCCACTCGCAATCTCCACGCTCGCGATCATCCTCATCGTGCTGGCGGTGCTGATCGCCATCGCGCTGGTGCTCGGCGTGCTCGGCATCCGGGCACGCAACCGGCGCCAGGCCGGCTCCTACGCGGAGCACGTGGCCCAGGCGGACTCCGCGCTCGAGCAGGCGCGCGCGAGCGACCGCGGCTGGCACCGCGAGGTGATGGAGGGCGCCGCGCGCGGCGCGCTCGAACGCGAGCGCCCGGGCTGGGCGTACTCCGGCCTGCACCTCGTGCTGGTGGACGACAAGCCTGGCGTCGAGGAGGACCGGGCGCACTTCGTCGCGGTCGGTGAGGGCGGCGAGGAGGCCCGCGTGATCCTGGGCCGCCAGGACGGCGATTGGGTGGCCGAGTCGGTCGATTAGGCTGCGCCGGCCGGTGACGGCCGAATCCCTGGTCCCCGGCTTCGTCGCCGAGACCGAGCTCGAGCGGGCCCTCTCGCGGGACCCGGTGATGCTCGAGGGCTGGGCCTGGGGGAGGCCCCGGCGCGGGCACCCCGAGGGCTCAGTCGGCAGGCACGTGGCCGACCTGCTCGAGACGATCGAGCGCTGGGGCGAGCGAGGCGAGCGGCGGGCCGAGCTGCGCTTCGTGTCGCTCGTCCACGACTCGCTCAAGTTCGCGGTGAGCCCATGGCTGCCGCGCGTCGGCGAGAACCACCACGCCATGCGGGCGCGGCGCTTCGCCGAGCGCTACACGGGTGACGAGCGCCTGCTCGTGACGATCGAGCTGCACGACCGCCCCTACCACCTGTGGCGCACGAAGTGGGTTTTCCGTCGCAGCGAGCGGCGCGGCCTCGACGTGCTCGTACGGCGCATCCAGGATCGCGGCCTGTTCGTGCGATTCGTCGAGCTCGACGGCTCGACCGAGGGCAAGAACCCCGCGCCGATCGAATGGCTCGAGCGAGAGCTCGCCGGTCGTGGCCTGCTCGGCGCCGACCCAGGTCAGCAGGAGCTGCCGCCCGCCTGAGCGAACAGCTAGACGGCGAGGCAGAGCTGCTCGGGCGCTACCGGGGCGCCCTTGCGCACGCGCCGCCGGCGGCCGTGCGGGACTGCGCACGTGCGGGTCGGCCGCCTGGCGGCGCTCGCCGCTGACGGCCGGCGACGTGCTTCCGCACGGCCGCGGGGGTCGCGACCGGCACCTTGCCGGCCGCCCCGCCCGCGACATTGCGGCGGACCGCGGCGCGCTCGGCGATGTCGCCGGCGCCTCCCAGCCGCGGTGCCTGGCCAGGAGCGTCGGCGGGGGCGCCCGGGGCGCCCGGCGTGGGGGTCACGCCGAGGCGGTACTCGCCGAGCGTCGAGAACTCGACGATCAGGTCGAGCGCCGTGCCGATCTGCTCTCTGAACCTAGGGAACATGCGTTCGTGAAGGTACGGCCGGCCGCGGACGGAAGGCCCGATTTGCTGCAACTTTCCTTGCACCGCCGCTCGGCGGGCCCGCAGAAGGAGCCCAGCTAGGCTGGCGCGCGATGCCGGAGCGGTTCCGCCACCGGATGCGGGTGCGCTTCAACGAGTGCGATCCGCAGGGCGTCGTCTTCTACGCGAACTACCTGATGTACTTCGACGTGGCCATGACCGAGTTCTGGCGGGAGGCCGTCGGCGGCTACACCGCGATGATCGAGATCGGGCACCGACGTGATGGTGGCCGAGGCGACAGCTCCGCTACCGCGACTCGGCCCGCTTCGACGACGAGATCGACGTGAGCATGCGGGTCACGCGACTCGGCGAGACGTCGGTCGTGATCGGCTACACGCTCGAGCGGGACGCCGACGGCGAGCTGCTCGTCGAGGGCGAGCTCCGGCACGTGTTCGTCGACGCGACGACCTACGAGAAGCGCGAGATGCCCGAGCGCATCCGCGACGGGCTCGAGCGCTACCGGGTGGAGCCGAGCCGGAACAGGTCGGCCGGATGATCCACCTGCGGATCGTCGCCCCCGAGGACGTGGCGCATCAGGCGCTCGAGCTCCTCTGCGCGGCGCCGTCGGTCGCTGAACGTCGTCCACCTGCACGCCGCCGCGCACGAAGCCCGGACGGCGACGTGATCCTCTGCGACGTCGCGCGCGAGGACGCCAGCGTGATCCTCGGCGACCTCAAGGAGCTCGACATCCCGCGCGTGCGGCTCGATCGCCGTCGAGCACGTCGACACCTCGATCTCGGACGCCGGCGGTCGCCGCCGAGAAGGCCGCGCCCGGGCTGCCCTCCGACGCGGTCGTGTGGGAGGAGGTCGAGCAGCGCACCAGCGAGGACACCGAGCTGTCGTTCAGCTTCGTCGCTGTTCATGGTCGCTGGCCATGCAGATCGCGGCGGTCGGCATCCTCCTCGACCAGCCGATCCTGATCGTGGGCGCGATGGTCGTCGGCCCCGAGTTCGGCCCGCTCGCCGGGCTCTGCGTCGCGCTCGTGAACCGCGCAGGGCGAGCTGGCGCGGCGCTCGCTTCAGCGCGCTTGCCGTCGGCTTCCCGGTCGGGATCGCGCGTGACGCTCCTGACGACGTCGATCATGATCGCGCTGGACGGTCTGCCCGGACGACTTCGCGCCAGGCGAGCCACCCGTCTCACCGGATTCATCTCGAATCCGGACTTCTTCTCGCTTCTTCGTGGCCTTCGTGGCGGGCATCGGCCGGCATGCTGTCGCTCACCTCCGCGAAGTCGGGCGCGCTGATCGGCGTGCTGATCTCGGTGACCACGATCCCGGCCGCCGCCAACATCGGCGTCGCCGCCGCGTACGGGGACTGGAGCGAGGCCGCGCGGCGCCGCCCTCGCAGCTCGGGCATCAACCTGGTCGGCGATCGTCCTGGCGGGCGTCCTGACGCTGTTCGTGCAGCGGCGCTGCTACGTGAGCGCGGCGGCGCAAGCACCTGATGGACCCGGCGCGCGAGGCCGCCGGGCTGCCCGTCGGGCACAGCGCCCGCAAGGAGCACCGGCCGCACGCGCACAGACGGCAGCTAGAGCGAGGCCCAGATGTCGATCTTCGTGCGCACGCGGCCGATCACCTCGTCGGTGAACTCGGTGGTGCTCGCGTGGCCGCCGAGGTCGGGCGTGCGGACGCCGGTGGCCGTGGCCTCGAGCACCGACTCGTAGATCGCGCGCGAGGCGGTGCTCGGCGCCGTCGTAGCCGAGCGTCGACGGCGTAGTGGAGCACGGCCGCCGCGGCCAGGATCATCGCCATCGGGTTGGCGATGTCCTTGCCGAGCAGCGCGGGCGCGGTCCCGTGCGGCGCCTCGGCCATCACGGCGCTCGGCTCGTAGCTCGTCGTCGAACGCGAGCAGCACCGACTCGGCGCCCGCGATCGAGCCGAACATCGGCATCACGAGGTCCGAGAGGCAGTCGCCGTCGCGGTTGAGCGCGGGGATCACGAGCGGCGCGTCGGCGGCGCCCGAGATCAGGCCGGCGTAGGTGGCGTCGATCAGCACCGGGCTGTAGGGAACCTCGGGATGGCGCTCCGCGGCGGCGTCCATCTCCTCCTTGAGCATCCCCTCGTAGACCGGGCTCACGGTCCACTTCGGGCCGCCGTACACGCGCCCGTGGATGCGCGCCGCGGTGCGGAAGCTGTACTCGGCGACGGCGCGGCACACGCTGCGCGTGATGCGCTCGGTCCGGTAGGCGACCTCGTCGCCGTCCTCGTCCTCGCGCCACTGCTCGGCGCCGTAGGCGTCGCCGACCGCCATGCGCACGACCGCGATCGGGTAGTGGACGCCGGCCACGGGCGTCACGCCCGGGATGCGGCGGCCGGTGCGGATGATCACCTTGCCGTCGATCGCCTCGCGCAGCAGCCGGTTGGGGCTGCCCACGTCGTCGGCGCCCTCGGGCGTGACCGTGGCCGCCTTGATGCCGAAGCGCGCCTCGCGCATCGCCTGCGGCCGCGCTCGTGACGACCTCGTTGGAGGTCCTGCGCCGGTTGTCGAGCGACAGGTCGTAGTGCTCGAGCTCGACGGGGACCTTGGTGACCCTCGGCGTCGAGCACCCGGAGCGCCTGCTCGAGCAGCTCCTGGCCCGTCTCGTCCCCCTCGAGCACGACGATGCGGAGCGTCTCGCCGCCGGACCGATCATCATCCTGCGCCATGGCCGGGCAATCTACCGACAGCTGCTCCTGGTGCGGCGACCGCCGTCGAGCGCGAGGACGGCTGGCGCGCTCGAGGAGATGCCCGGCGCCCGCCGCGCGGCCTTCTGCCGGCTCGAGCACGTGGTGCCCTGGGCGATCCAGGGGGCGCACTGGGAGGCGGGCGAGATCGAGGAGCCGCGCGGGTCGATCGACGGCCCGGGCGAGTGCGCCCACTGCGGCGCAGCGCTCGGTGACGTTCGCGTCGTGCTGGTCCGCCACCGCGGAGAG
This sequence comes from uncultured Thermoleophilaceae bacterium, assembly GCA_963788595.1. GTDB lineage: Bacteria > Actinomycetota > Thermoleophilia > Solirubrobacterales > Thermoleophilaceae > JACVRW01. The sequence continues at coordinate 39,725 of CAWBHC010000004.1, read as the reverse complement.
CACCGCATCCCGGACGCGTTCTGCTCGGTCGACCACCTGGCCGAGTGGGCGAAGGCCGGCGGGCGCTGGCGCTGAGTCGGGCGAGCTCCGCTAGCCTCGGCCGCCGCCGTGAAGAGACGCCTCACGATCGTCATCGCGCTCGCCGTCGCGCTCGCCGTCCCGGCCTTCGCCGAGGCGGCAACCAAGCATCTGCTCGCCGGCGGGGTCCTGCCGAACGCGGGCGGCGGCTTCGCCTGGGAGCTGCGGGCGGAGCGCACGAACGTGGGCGGGATCGCGGGGATGTGCCTCGAGGCCGACCACAGCTGGGATGCGGCCGGGACGAGCTTCGGCAACCTCTCGGTCCGCTGCGTCGCCGGCAGCGTCGGCGGACGCTTCAGCCTGCACGCGGGCGCCTGCGACGGCGTCTACCCGGTGCAGGCCGGCCGGCAGCCTCGGCGACGAGAAGATCCGCAAGCTGCTGTTCGCCCTCGACCCGCGGGCGCGCAGCCTGCGCATCGTCTTCCGCGACGGAACGCGCGCGACGCTCCGCACCCACCGCCCGCCCAAGGGCCTGCGCCTGCCCGTGCGCTTCGCCTGGCAGGTCGACGCGGGTGAGAGCTTCGCCCGCAGCGCGGTGGCGTACGGGGCGAAGCGCAAGGGCCGCCGCCCGGTCGTCGGCGCGACTCGCCAAGCGCTGCTGAGCCCGGCTACTCGCGCGGGCCGAGGCCGAGCTCGTCGGCGCGCTCGTCCATCGCGGCGATCACGAAGGCCACGTGCTCGTCGAAGTCGACGCCGAGCTCCTCGGCGCCCTCGCGCACCTCGTCGCGGTTGACCCCGGCGGCGAAGCTCGGCTGCTTGAGCTTCTTCTTGACCGACTTCGGGGTCATGCCCGTGGATGCCGTCGGGCCGCACGTAGGCGCAGGCGGCGATGAAGCCGGACAGCTCGTCCACGGCGTACAGCGTCTTCGCCATGCGCGTCTCGCGCGGCACGCCCAGGAAGGTCGCGTGGCCCGGCCACCGCCTCGATCAGCTCGGGCGGGTAGCCGCGCTCCTCGAACAGCTCGAGCGCCTTGCGCGGATGCCCGTGTCGGTCGAGGTCGGGGTAGCGCTCGTAGTCGAGGTCGTGGAGGAGCCCGGTGACGCCCCACAGCTCCTCGTCCTCGTCCCACTCGCGCGCGTACGCGCGCATGGCGGTCTCGACGCCGAGCATGTGCTTGCGCAGCGAATCCGACTCGGTCCACTCGCACACGAGCTGCCAGGCTTCTTCACGGGTCGGCTGGGCCATGGCGCGGGCAGGGTATCCAGCTTGCATCCCGAACTCGCTCCCGATGGCCTTCGATACCCTTGCCCGGCCTTAGCGACGCTCGTGCCTGTTCCCCCGGACGGATCCCCGCATGGAGAAGTTCATCATCGAGGGCGGCGCTCCCCTTGCCGGGACCGTCGTGCCCGCCGGAAACAAGAATGCCGCGCTGCCGGTGCTCGCCGCGTCCCTGCTGACGCGCGAGGAGGTCGTGCTGCGCAACATCCCGCGCATCCGCGACGTGGAGGCGATGCTCGAGCTGCTGCGCCGGCTCGACGTGCAGGCCGAGTGGCGCGACGAGAACGTCATCGCGCTCCGGGCCGACGCAGGTCAGCCACACCGATCGTCGACCGCGAGTGGGCCGAGCGCATCCGCGCCTCGTTCCTGCTCGCCGGCCCGCTGCTGGCGCGCTTCGGCCGCGCCGACATGCCGCCGCCGGGCGGCGACGTGATCGGCCGCCGCCGGCTCGATCCGCACCTCGACGCCTTCCGCGCCCTCGGCGCCGACGTCGGCTTCGACCGCTCCTACGTGCGCCTGCACGCCGCCGGACGGCCTGCACGCCTGCGACTTCTTCATGGACGAGCCGTCGGTGATGGCGACCGAGAACGCGCTGATGGCGGCCGCCCTCACGCCCGGCTCGACGGTGATCCACAACGCCGCGGCGGAGCCGCACGTCCAGGACCTCGCCCGCCTGCTCATGCAGATGGGCGCGCGCATCGAGGGCATCGGCTCCAACCTGATGATCGTGCACGGCCAGGAGGAGCTCGGCGGCGCCGACTACGCGATCGGCCCGGACTACATCGAGATCGGCTCGTTCATCGCGCTGGCCGCCTGCACCGGCGGCGAGCTGCGCATCCGGGACTGCGTGCCGGACGACCTGCGCATGACGAAGCTCGTCTTCGAGCGGCTCGGCTGCCGGATCGAGTACGACGGCAGCGACGTCGTCGTGCCCGCCGGCCAGCGGCTGCGGATCAAGTCGGACGAGGGCGACGCCGTGTCGAAGATCGAGGACGGCCCCTGGCCGGCCTTCCCCGCGGACCTGACGAGCATCGCGCTCGCGATGGCGACCCAGGCCGAGGGCCTCATCCTGATCCACGAGAAGATGTTCGAGAACCGCCTGTTCTTCGTGGACAAGCTGGTCTCGATGGGCGCTCGGGTGATCGTCTGCGACCCGCACCGTGCGGTCGTCAGCGGCCCGAGCCGGCTTCACGGTGAGCGCATGGAGAGCCCGGACATCCGCGCGGGCATGGCCATGCTCATCGCCGCGCTGTGCGCCGAGGGCACTTCCGAGATCGGCAACATCCGCCAGATCGACCGCGGCTACGAGCGGATCGACGAGCGGCTGCGGTCGCTGGGCGCGCGCATCGAGCGCGTCGCCTCCGAGCGCGTGCCGGCCTAGCGGCACCAGAAGGGCCGCGGCATGACCCATCCGATTCCGCCGGGCACCCGCGACGTGCTGCCCGACGAGATGCGCGAGCTGCGCGCGATCGGCGACCGCATGCGCGAGACCTTCGATGGCGCCGGCTACGGCGAGATCCACACGCCCGCGCTCGAGTACGAGGAGGTGCTGCGGCTCGGCGACGCGAGCGCGGCGGGCGCCCGCTACCGCACCTTCGACGAGCAGGGCGACGTGCTGGCGCTGCGCTCCGACATGACGATCCCGATCGCCCGTGTCGTGGCGACCCGCTACGAGGACGCCGAGCCGCCGCTTCGCTTCAGCTACTCGAGCCGCGCCTGGCGCGCCACCGACCGCGGGGTCGGCGAGCCGCGCGAGTTCCTGCAGGCGGGCATCGAGCTGATCGGCATCCCGGGCGTGGAGGGAGAGGCCGAGGTGGTCGCCCTCACGATCGCCGCCCTCGACGCCGCCGGGCTGCGCCGCCACCGGGTCGGGCGTCGGCGACGGCTCGCTCTACCGGCGGCTGCTGGACGCGCTCGACGTGCCGGCAGAGGCCCATCTCCCGCTGCTCGAGCGCCTGTCGCGGCGCGACCTCGTCGGCCTCGAGATGGGCGTGTCGGAGCTCGGCGTGGGGGAGGCCGAGCGCGAGCTGCTCGTGCGGCTGCCCGAGCTGCGCGGCGGCCGCGAGGTGCTCGAGCGCGCGGACGGCCCGGTGGCGGGCGCGGTCGAGGGCCTGCGCGCCCTGTATGCGGAGCTCGAGCGCCGCGGCGTGGCCGACCGGGTGATCTTCGACCTCGGGCTCGTGCGCGAGCTCGGCTACTACACGGGCGCGGTGTTCGAGGTCTACGACCCGGCGGTCGGCTTCACGCTCGGCGGCGGCGGGCGCTACGACGAGCTGATCGGGCGCTTCGGCCGCGACCTGCCCGCCTGCGGCGTCGCGCTCGACGTGCAGCGCGTGCACCTCGCCCAGGCCGCGGAGGAGGCGCTCGCGATGAGCGCCGGACCGGCTGACGATCGCGGTGCCGCGCGGCGCGCTCTTCGACGGCACCCTCGACCTGCTCGACCGGCTCGGCATCGACACCGCCGAGGTGCGGGCGAACGACCGCAAGCTGCTGTTCGCGGACGCGGGCATCGTGACGATGCGCCCGTCGGACGTGCCCACCTACGTGGAGCACGGCTCGGCCGACATCGGCATCGTCGGCAAGGACGTCCTGCTCGAGCAGGACAAGCGCAAGGTCTACGAGCTGCTCGACCTCGGCTTCGGCCGCTGCCGCATGGTCGTGGCCGCGCGCGAGGGCGGCGACCCGATCGGCGACGCGCTGCGCCGGCTCGGGCGCGTGCGGATCGCCACCAAGTACCCGCGCATCGCAGCGCGGCACTTCGCGGAGACCGGGCGCCAGGCCGAGATCGTCGAGGTCAAGGGCTCGGTCGAGCTGGCGCCGCTGACCGGCCTCGTCGACGGCATCGTCGACCTGACCGCCACCGGCACGACGCTCGCCGAGAACCACCTGCGCGTGGTCGAGGAGATCGGCGATCTGCACGGCGCGCCTGATCGCGAACCCGGTGGCTCACAAGCTGAAGGCGGCCGAGATCGACGCGCTCGTCGAGGGGCTGCGCGCGCCATGAGGATCAAGCGCGGCGAGCTGGGCGCCTCGCGCCCGGAGCTCCGGCCCGGGCTCGAGGACGAGGTGCGCGCCATCCTCGAGGAGGTCCGCCGGAGGGCGATCAGGCGGTGCGCCGCCTGAGCGAGCGCTTCGACGGCGTCGACCCCGGCTCGCTCCGGGTCGACCCCGCGGAGGTCGACGCTGCCCTCGAGCTGGTCGAACCGGCCGTGCGGGACGGTCTCGAAACCGCGATCGCGAACGTGCGCGCAGTGGCGGAGGCGCAGCTGCGCGAGCCCGTCGCGACGGAGCTCGCGCAGGGACAGCGCATCGAGCATCGCGGAGCTGGCGGTCGCGCCGCGCGGCCGTCTACGTCCCGGGCGGGCGGGCGCCCTACCCGTCGACCGTCGTGATGGGCGCCGTGACGGCCCGGGCCGCGGGGGTCGACGAGGTGGTTGTGACGTCGCCGCCGGGCCCCGGCGGCAGGCCTGAACCCCGTGATCCTGGCCGCCTGCGCGCTCTGCGAGGTGGACGAGGTCTACCGCGATGGGTGGCGCACAGGCGATCGCGGCGCTCGCCTTCGGCACCGACTCCGTCAGGCCGGTCGACGTGATCGCGGGACCCGGCAACACCTGGGTGCAGCAGGCCAAGAAACAGGTGTCCTGGACGGAGGTCGGCATCGACGGCATCGCCGGACCCAGCGAGCTGCTCGTCATCGCCGACGGCGACGGCCTCGACGCCGAGCCGATCGCGCTCGACCTGCTCGCCCAGGCCGAGCACGGTCCCGACAGCCTCCTGTGGCTGTTCTCGCCCGACGAGGAGCTGCGGGAGGCCGTGATCGGTTCGATCGAGCGGATGGCGCCGGAGCGCCCGAGCGTGACCGACGCCCGTCTCGAGGTGCTCCCGATGGGCGGCGAGCCGGCGCTCGAGGCTCGCGAACGGGATCGCCCCCGAGCACCTCGAGCTCGTCGGCGAGCGGGCCGAGGCGCTCGCCGCCGGTCGTGCGGCGCGCGGGCTGCCTGTTCGTCGGCGCGGGGGCGGCCACGGCCTTCGGCGACTACGTGGCCGGCTCGAACCACGTGCTGCCCACCGGCGGCGCCGCGCGCTTCCAGTCCGCCCTGTCGCCCGCGACCTTCCGGCGCCGCATGGCTCGCGTATCCTTGCCCGGCCAGGCGCCCGCACGTCTCGCGCCCGCCGGCGCAGCGCTGGCTCGCGCCGAGGGCTTTCCCGTGCACGCCGAATCGATGGAGCGCCGCGCGTGAGCAGAATCTCGCAGGTACGCCGGACCACCGGCGAAACGGACATCCAGCTCGACCTCGACCTCGACGGCTCCGGGGGCGGCACCCGCACGACCGGCGTCGGCTTCTTCGACCACCTGCTCGACGCGCTCGCCCGCCACGGCCTGCTCGACCTCGACGTCGACACGCGCAGGGCGACCTCGAGACGGGGCCGCACCACACGGTCGAGGACACCGGGCTCGCGCTCGGCCGCGCGCTCGACGAGGCGCTGGGCGACCGCGCGGGCATCCGCCGCTTCGGTCACGCCGTCGTGCCCATGGACGAGGCGCGCGCGAGCTGCGCGATCGACGTCTCCGGCCGGCCCTTCATGCCTGTTCGAGGCCGACTTCCCGGCCGAGCGGGTGGCCGACTTCGACACCGATCTCGCCGAGGAGTTCATCCGCTCCGTGGCCGTCACCGCCAAGCTGACCGTGCACCTGCGGGTCGAGGCCGGCACGAACGCCCACCACATGGTCGAGGCCGCCTTCAAGGCGTTCGCGCGCGCGCTGCGCGCGGCGGTCGAGTACGACGACCGCGTCCAGGGCGTGCCCTCCACCAAGGGCGTCCTGTGAGCCCGCCGCGCTCGCCATCCTCGACTACGGCATGGGCAACCTGCGCTCGGTCTACAAGGCGCTCGAGCACGTCGGCGCCCGGCCCGAGCTCACCAACGAGCACGCGCGCGTGCGCGAGGCCGACGGCATCGTCCTGCCCGGCGTGGGCGCGATGCCGAAGGCGATGGAGCACGTGCGCCGGCTGCGCCTCGACGAGCTGCTGCGCGAGCGCGTCGACGCGGGCGTGCCGCTGATCGGTCTCTGCATGGGCATGCAGCTGCTGTTCGAGTCGACGACCGAGCTGGGCGGCGCGGAGGGCATCGGCCTGCTGGAGGGCCCCGTCGAGGACCTCGACGCCCCGGGCCTGAAGGTGCCGCAGATCGGCTGGAACCCGGTGTCGTGGCGGCGCCGCAGCGTGCTGAACGACGGGCTGCCCGACCCGTGCGCCTTCTACCACGCGAACTCGTTCGCGCCGCGGCCGGCGCGCCCCGAGGACGTGCTCGGCACGGCCGAGTACGGCTCCGAGTTCGTGAGCGTCGTCGGCCGCGAGGACGGCCCGCGCCGATCTTCGGACTGCAGTCCCATCCCGAGAAGTCCGGGCCGCACGGTCTCGCGCTGCTGGGCAACTTCGTGCGCGCCTGCGCACGGGTGGCCGCGTGATCCTGCTGCCGGCGGTCGACATCCGCGACGGCAGGGCGGTGCGGCTGCGCCAGGGCGACTTCGACCAGGAGACGGTCTACGCCGACGACCCGCTCGACGCCGCGCGCTCCTTCGTCGAGGCGGGCGCGCGCTTCCTGCACGTGGTCGATCTCGACGGCGCCCGCGAGGGCGAGCCGGTCAACCTCCACCACGTCGAGCGGATCAACGAGCGAGCTGTCCGTGCCGGTCGAGCTGGGCGGCGGCCTGCGCTCGTTCGCGTCGATCCGGCGCGCGCTCGCGGCGGGAGCCGACCGCGTCGTGCTCGGCACGGCCGCGTTCACGGATCCCGACCTGCTCGACGAGGCGCTCGGCGCGTTCACCTCGCGCATCCTCGTCGGCGTCGACGTGCGCGGCGGCGCGGTGTCGGTGGCCGGCTGGACGCGCGAGATGCAGATGCGGGGCGAGGACGCGATCCGGCGCATGCAGCAGCGCGGCGCGACGCGCTTCGTCTACACGAACGTCGACCGCGACGGCATGCTCGAGGGGCCTGACCTCGACGAGATCAGGCGCGTCGCGCAATCGGTGCGCGGCCGCTTCCTGTACTCGGGCGGCATCGGCTCGCTCGACGACCTGCAAGGCCCTGCGCGACCTGCGACTGCTCAACCTGGCCGGCGTCATCTCCGGCAAGGCGCTCTACGAGGGGCGCTTCGGCGTGCGCGAGGGGCAGGCCGCGCTCGAGGAGCGCGGCTGATGCTGCTGCGCAGGGTCATCCCGTGCCTCGACGTGGACAAGGGGCGCGTCGTCAAGGGCGTCGAGTTCCTGAACCTGCGCGACGCCGGCGACCCGGTCGAGCTCGCCGTGCGCTACCAGGACGAGGGCGCGGACGAGATCGTCTTCCTCGACATCACCGCGTCGCACGAGAAGCGCGAGACGGTCGCCGCGCTCGCGCGCCGCTGCGCCGACGACCTGTTCATCCCCTTCACGATCGGCGGCGGCGTGCGCTCGGCCGCCGACGCGCAGGCGGTGCTCGACGCGGGGGCCGACAAGGTGTCGGTCAACTCGGCCGCCGTCGCGCGCCCCGAGCTGCTCGGCGAGCTCGCCGAGATCTTCGGGGCCCAGTGCGTGGTGCTGGCCATCGACGCCCGCCGCGAGGGCGACGGACGCTACGGCGTGTACGTCAACGGCGGCCGCACCCCCGTCGGTCGCGACGCCGTCGAGTGGGCGCGCGAGGGCGTCGAGCGCGGCGCCGGGGAGATCCTGCTCACGAGCATGGACCGCGACGGCACCGAGGACGGCTACGAGCTCGAGCTGACCCGTGCGGTCTCCGACGCGGTCGACGTGCCGGTGATCGCCTCCGGCGGCGCCGGGCGGCTCGAGCACCTGGTCGACGCGGTGCAGGCCGGGCGGCGCCGACGCGGTGCTGTGCGCGTCGATCTTCCACTACGGGCAGCACACCGTGGGCGAGGCCAAGGAGCGCATGCGAGAGGCTGGTATACCCGTCCGACTGTGACCGGGCCTCCGACATCGGCGAACTGCCGCGAGCGCGTGCGCGGCGTGCCCGGCATGGAGCGGCTGCTGCCCGCGCTCGACGGCCTCGCCGCCCGCGTACCTCGTGGGCGGCGCCGTGCGCGACCTCCTGCGCGGTGCCGAGATCGTCCGACATCGACGTGGCCGTCGAGGGCGACGCGCGGACGGTGGCGCGGGCGCTCGCGGACCGCCTCGACGGCGTGGCGCGCGAGCACGAGCGCTTCGGCACCGCAACGGTGCGGGCGGACGACCTGAGCTCGACCTGGCCAGCCACGCGCCGCGAGACCTACCCCGAGCCGGGCGCGCTGCCCGCTCGTCGAGGAGGCCGGGCTCGACGGAGGACCTCGCGCGCCGCGACTTCACGGTCAACGCCATGGCGCTCGGCCTGTCCGGCGACGACCTCGGCCACCTGTACGACCCGCGCGGCGGACTTGCGGACCTCGACGAGCGCAGTCGTTCGCGTCCTGCACGAGCGCAGCTTCATCGACGACCCCACGCGGCTGCTGCGCGCGCTTCGCTACGAGGCCCGGCTCGGCTTCCGCATGGACACGGACACCGAGCGGCTCGCCCGCGACGCGGCCGCCGAGGGCGCGCTGCGCACCGTCTCGGGGGCGCGCGTCCGCGACGAGCTGATGGACCTGCTCGCCGAGCCGGAGCTGCCGACCGGAGTCGCCCGCATGCGCGAGCTCGGGGTCGACCGCGCCCTGCACACGGCGATCGAGGCCGACGCCGAGCTCGTGGCCTCGGCGGCGCTCGGGGCGGTCGCCCTCGGCGCCGACCGCGCGCTGGTGGCGCTCGCGGCGCTCTGCGCGCCGGCCGCGCAGCGCCTCGACCTGTGGCTCGCCGACCTCCACCTGGCCGCCTGGGAGCGCGACGCCGTCGCGCGCGCCGCGCGGGTCGCGCCGCGGCTCGCCGCCGAGCTGCGCGCGCGCGAGCACACGGCCCTCGGAGCTGCGCGCCCTGCTCGGCCGCGAGACGCTCGTCGCGCTCTCGCTCGCGCTGGCGATGGGCGCGCCCTCCGAGCCGATCCTGCGCTGGGTGACCGAGCTGCGAGCCGGTCCGGCTCGAGATCAGCGGGCGCGGACCTGCTCGCGGCGGGCGTGCCCGAGGGGCCGGCGCTCGGCCGCGCGCTCGACGAGACGCTGTCGCGCAAGCTCGACGGCCTGGTGCGCGGCCGCGACCAGGAGCTCGAGACCGCGCTGCTGCTCGCACGGGGGGCGAGCGATGAGTGAGCGCGGCTGGACGCGTCGCCCTGCCCGGCGCCCGCGCCTTCTTCTCGAGCCGCAACGGCGGGACGAGCCGCGGCCCGTACCGGTCGCTCAACCTCGGCATCCTCACCGACGACGACCCCGCAGGCCGTGACCGAGAACCGGCTGCCTCGTGGCGGACGAGGCGCGGGTGTCGGGCCGAGCGCGTGGCGATGGGCTGGCAGGTGCACGGCGGCGACCTGCTCGAGTGGGCCGAGCCGCCGGCCGACCGCGCCTACGCCGAGCCGGGCGGCAAGGACCTACCGCGCGTCGACGGGCACCTGACCGCGACGCCGCGGAATCGGCCTGCTCGTGCTGGTGGCCGACTGCTACCCGGTCGCCCTGTCGGACGGCAAGCGCGTCGCGATGCTCCACTGCGGCTGGCGCCCGCTCGCCGGCGGCATCCTCGAGACGGCGCTGGCGACGCTTCGACGACGTCGCCGGCGGCGGCGGTCGGGCCCGGCATCGGCGGCTGCTGCTACGAGGTCGGCCCCGAGGTGCTGGTCGAGTTCGAGGAGCTCGACCACGTGGCGGACGGGCGCATGCTCGACCTGCGCGCGGTGATCTCGCAACGCCTCGAGCGCGCCGGGGTGTCGGACGTCCATCACCTCGACCTGTGCACGAGCTGCCACCCGGACCTGTTCTTCTCGCACCGCCGCGACAGGGGCGTCACGGGCCGTCAGGCCGGGCTGGCGGTGCTCGATGCGGCGCTGAGGCGATCCGCCGAACCTCGAGCGGGTCCGCGACGAGATCGGCCCCGAGATCGAGATCCTCGCCGCGACCAAGTACGTGGCCGGACTCGGACCTGCCCGCGCTCGCCGAGGCGGGCATCGAGCTGGTGGGCGAGAACCGCGCCCAGGACATGCTGCGCAAAGCAGGAGCAGCACGGCGACCTGTTCACGTGGGACTTCATCGGCGCGATCCAGAGCCGCAAGCTGAAGGACATCGCGCCGAACGTGCGCCTGATCCACTCGATCGCCTCGGAGTCCGCGCTGCGGCGGCTCGAGCAGAGCCCCGCCCGCGAGGTGCTGATCCAGGTGAACGTCGCGGGCGAGGAGTCGAAGGAGGGCGTCGGCCCCGAGCGAGCTCGGGCGCTACATCGAGACGCTGCCCGTGCCCGGTCACGGGCCTGATGACGATGCCCCCCTTCGTCGAGCGGCCGGAGGACAACCGGCGTCACTTCGCGCGGCTCGCCGAGCTGGCGGCCGAGCACGGGCTCGCGCGTCTGTCGATGGGCACCTCCCAGGACTACGCCGTGGCCGCCGAGGAGGGCGCGACGATCGTGAGGCTCGGCAGCGTGCTCTACGAGGGCGCGTAGCCGACCCGCTCGAGGAAGTCCCCGATCACGCCCGAGAGCCGCGCGCCCTGCCAGGCGAGCGGGCGAGCTCGCCCTTGTCCTCGACCACGAGCTCGGCGTTCGGCAGGCGGCGCGCGTACTCCTCGGCGATGCCGAGCGGATGCAGCTGGTCGACCTCGTCGCGGGAGCCCACGATCAGCACCGGCACCTCGAGATGCTCGAGCGGCTCGAGGCCCTTCCAGGCGATCGAGCGCGGCACCTGGCGGAGCGCCTGCGCCACGGCGTGCGGGTCCTCGTGGCGCTCCATGCGCTGGCGCGTGGCCTCGCGGGCGATCTCGCGCCACTTCTCGGGCAGCCCCTCGGGCTGCGCGACATCGACGAAGGCGTCGACGCCGCCGCTCTCGAGCCCAGCTGGCGAGGCGCTCCCAGGAGTCGCCGTCGACGTCGCCCGGTGCGCGCGTATCCGGTGTAGGCGGGCGTGATCTGCACGAGCGCCGCCACCCGCTCCGGCTGAGCGAGCGCGAAGGCCATGGTGGTGGCCGCGCCCATCGAGCTGCCGACGAGCGCGGCCCGCTCGACCTCCAGCTGGGCGAGCACGGCCTCGAGGTCGTCCACCAGCTCCTCGTACCGTAGCTCGGGCCGGGGGAGGAGGCGCCGTGGCCGCGCGCGTCGTAGGCGATCAGCCGGTAGCCGCGCCTCAGCAGCGCGCGCGAGCCCTGCACGACGTTGCGCCGGGTGGCCGACAGGCCGTGCACCAGCACGATCGGAGGCCCGTCGCCGGCGATCTCGCCGTCGAGGATGAGCCCGGCCGCCGTCTATCGCACTCTGAACGGTACGGTTTCCACTGTCTTACACTCTGACAAGGACTTTCCCGCATTACGGGCGAAATCCCCCGGGAGCATGGCGCTTCGCGATACATGGCACCGAACGCTGGTCTACTTCGGCCTCGCCGAGGAGGAGGACCCGCGCTACGAGTCGCTTCCGCCCGAGCCGGAGCCGGAGGCGGAGCTCGAGGACCGCTACCGCGACCGCCCGAACGTGCGCCGCCTGCAGCGCCGCCGGAGGGACGAGTTCGACGACATCTTCGCCGACGAGCCGCGCAGCGGCGGGCGCGAGACGCGCGTCCTGAGGCCGGTCGGAGGCAACGGCCGCGGTGGGGCCGGGGACATCCAGGTCCACCTGGTGATCCCCAAGAGCTTCAACGACGCCCAGCAGATCGCCGATCAGTTCAAGGACGCGATCCCGGTGATCCTGAACCTGCAGTCGAGCGACACGGACCTCTCGAAGCGGCTGATCGACTTCGCCTCCGGGCTGACCTACGCGCTCGACGGCGGCATGCAGCGGATCGCCGACAAGGTGTTCCTGCTGACCCCGCGCAACGTCGAGGTGTCGGCCGAGGAGCGCGCGCGGCTGATCGAGAAGGGCTTCTTCAACCAGTCCTGAGCCGCCGCGTGGGCGGCGACTGAGCCGCAGGTAGGCTTCGGCGCCGATGAAGCTGGGTCTGATCGGCGCCGGGAACATGGCCTCTGCCCTTGCGCGGGGCATCGGTGAGCCCGTGCTCGTGGCGGACATCGACGCCGAGCGTGCCCGCGCGCTGGCCGAGGCGACGGGCGGCGAGGCGATCGGCTCGAACGCCGAGCTGGCCGAGCGCGCCGACGCCGTGCTGCTCTGCCACAAGCCGAAGCAGCTCGACGAGGTGGCCGCCGAGGTGGCGGGCCACACCGACACGGTCGTCTCGATCCTCGCCGCCACGCCGACGGCGCGCGCTGTCCGCCGCCTATCCGGGCGCCGCGATCTACCGCTTCATCCCGAACATGCCCGTCGAGGTCGGCGCGGGGTGCTCTGCTACGTGCCCGGACCGGGCGCCGCCGACGGGCCCGGAGCGGGAGATCCTCGAGCTGATGGGCCGTGCGGGCGAGCTGATCACGCTCGACGACGAGCCGCTGATCGAGCCCGCGATGGCGCTGATGAGCTGCGGGCCGGCGTTCATGGCGCTCTGGGCCGAGAGCTTCGCGGAGGCCGGCGCGGCCCACGGGCTCGACCCGGACGGCGGCGATGCGGATGGTCGTCGAGACGATGGCCGGCAGCGCCGCCTGGCTCGCGCGAGCACGGCTACGACGGCGCGGACCTGCGCGCCCGCGTGGCGACCCCGGGCGGCACCACCGAGCGGGCCTCATCGCCCTCGAGGAGGGCGGTCTCGGCGACCTCGTGCGCGCGACGGTCGACCAGGTCGTGGAGGCCACGCGATGAACCTCTGGCTCGCGGTCAGCCGCGCGGACGTGGCCGACTACGTGCGCACGCTTGCGCTCGTCTACATCGTCCTGATCTTCATCAGGATCATCATGAGCTGGATCCCGCGGATGCCGTACAACCGCGATCCTGAACGGGCTTCCTCACGTTCGTGACCGACGTGACCGACCCCTACCTCAACCTCTTCCGCCGCATCCTGCCGATGGTGCGGATCGGTCCCGGTGCGCTCGACCTGAGCCCGATCGTCGCCACCTTCGCGCTGATCATCGTGAGCAGCCTGGTGGCGAGCCTCATCGAGGGCTGACATGTCCCGGCTTGGCGGTGTCACCGCCGCGGTGGCGACCGCCGGGGTCGTCGTCGCCATCGACCAGGTCACGAAGCAGATCGCGGACACGAACGTCGACGCGCGGCGACGCAGGTGAGCGTCTTTCCCGGGCTCGAGATCTCGAACACGCGCAACACCGGGGTGGCCTTCGGCGCCTTCCAGGACGGTGGCGTGATCGTGGCCGTGCTGATCGGCGTCTCGCTCGTGCTGCTGATCGGCTACTTCCTGCGCAACAGCGACCATTCCCTGGCTGTGGCTGCCGGTGGGGATGCTGCTCGGCGGCGCGCTCGGCAACCTCGCCGACCGCGCCCGTGAGGGCGCGGTGATCGACTTCATCGACCCGGTGGCCTGGCCGGCCTTCAACGTGGCCGACTCCTGCATCGTCGTCGGGGTGTTCCTGCTGCTCTGGGTGGTCGAAGGAGCGGGCGACGGGCTCAGACGACCTGATCGCCGCCGGCGAGGACGCCGGCCTGCGCCTGGACGCCTTCCTCGCGGCCCGCGGAGCAACCCCCTCGCGGGCGGCCGCCCAGCGGCTGATCGAGGCGGGCGCGGTGACGGTCGACGGACGCCGCGCGGCCGAAGAACCATCGCGTCGCCGAGGGCGAGCGGGTCGAGCTGGCTGCCGCCCCGCCGGTCGCGGCCGGGACCGCGCCGGCGCCGCCGGAGATCGAGGTCGTCTACGAGGACGAGCACCTGCTCGTCGTCGACAAGCCCGCCGGGCTCGTCACCCATCCCGGCGCCTGGCCACGACGGCGCCACGCTCGCCGAGGCGCTCGCGGGCAGAGCTGCGGGAGGACGCCGACCCGGAGCGCGCCGGCATCGTCCACCGGCTCGACCGCGACACGTCCGGGCTGCTCGTCGTGGCGCGCACCGAAGAGGTGCACGCGGCGCTCCAGCGGATGCTGCGGGCCCGCGAGATCACGCGCGAGTACCTGGCGCTCGTGGCGGGCCATCCGGACGCCGAGACGCGGCACGATCGACGCCCCGATCGGCCGTGACCGGGCCCGGCGGACGGCGATGTCGACCCGCACCGACCGCCCGCGCGGCGCGGTCACCCACTTCGAGGTGCTCGAGCGGCTGCCACGCACCTCGCTGCTGCGGGTCCGGCTCGAGACCGGGCGGACCCACCAGATCCGCGCCCACCTCGCGGCGATCGGCCATCCGGTGTGCGGCGATCCCGCCTACGGCGGCGCCGAATGCGGTCGCAGACTTGGCCTCGACGCGCCAGTTCCTCCACGCGGCGCGACTCATGTTTAAGCACCCGATCACGCGGGCAAACATTGCGTGCGAGTCCAAACCACCCGTCGATCTGCGTCACGCGCTTGACGTGGCGAGACGGGAGCCAGTCTCCGGAGGGCCAGACGGAGACTGAAAATACGAGCGAGGCGGTCTTCGGACCGCCTCGTTTCGTATTTGTGGGCTCGGCCGCGTGCGGAGGGTTCTCTATCCTTGGACCGTTCAGCAAAGCGACCCCGCCGGATACAGGCGGCCGCGGCCCTGCCCGGGCACTCAGAAGCCCGGGTCCGCGAGCCGGCCGGTGGGCAGACGGACCAACCAACACAACACAAGGGAGCTTCTCTTTGGCCACCGACATCGGCATCAAGGAGCTGCTGGAGGCCGGGGTGCACTTCGGCCACCAGACGCGCCGCTGGAATCCCAAGATGCGCCGCTTCATCTTCGGCGAGCGCGACGGCATCCACATCATCGACCTGCAGAAGACCGAGCGGCTGCTGCACAACGCCCAGGAGTTCGCCGGCGAGCTCGCCGGCCGCGGCGGCACCGTCCTCTTCGTGGGGACCAAGAAGCAGGCCCGCGACACCATCAAGGAGGCCGCGGACTCGTGCGGCATGCCCTACGTCGACCAGCGCTGGCTCGGCGGCCTGCTCACCAACTTCCAGACGATCTCCAAGCGGATCCAGCCGCCTGCACGAGCTGCGTGAGTGGACCGAGACCGGCTCGATGGACCTGCTGCCGGTCCGCGAGCGCATCGGGGCGATGTCGGAGCGCGACAAGCTCGAGACGAACCTCGGCGGCGTGGCGGACCTCCAGCGGCCGCCCGACGCGATGTTCGTCGTCGACATGAAGACCGAGGCGATCGGCGTGCGCGAGGCCCTGCGCCTCAAGATCCCGATCATCGGCCTGGTCGACACGAACTGCGACCCGGACCCGGTGACCTACGTGATCCCGGGCAACGACGACGCGATCCGCTCCTGCAAGCTCGTGATCGAGGGGATCTCCGACGTGGTGCGCGATCGCGCGACGCGCTTCCGCGCCGAGGAGGAGGCCGCCCGCCGCGAGCGCGAGGAGGCCGAGCGCCGCGAGGCCGAGGAGCGCGCCGTTCGCGAGGCCGAGGAGCGCGAGCGCCAGGAGGCCGAGGAGCGCGCCCGTCGCGAGGCCGAGGAGGCCGGCTTCTCGCCCGACGAGCCCGCCCAGCCCGTGCCCGAGGGCGCCGCGCCGCGCGAGCGCCGCACCTTCGACCCAGACGAGGAGTCCTGATGAGCATCACCATCTCGGCCCAGGACGTGAAGACCCTGCGCGACCGCACCGGTGCCGGCATGATGGACTGCAAGGGCGCGCTCCAGGAGGCCGGCGGGCGACATCGACAAGGCGATCGAGATCCTGCGCGTCAAGGGCCAGGCCTCGGCCGCCAAGCGCGGCGGCCGGGTGGCCAGCGAGGGCGTCGTGTCGAGCTACATCCACGCCGACGGCAGGCTCGGCGTGCTCGTCGAGGTCGACTGCGAGACCGACTTCGTCGCCCGCACCGAGCAGTTCCAGGAGTTCGCACGTGAGGTCGCCGTCCACATCGCCGGAGCGGCCGACGTGCAGTACGTCTCCGAGGACGAGATCGACGAGGACTGGCGCGAGGCCGAGCTGCGCGTGCTGCGCGAGCAGGCCGCCGGCGAGGGCAAGCCCGAGAACGTGCAGGAGAAGATCGTCGAGGGCCGGCTCAGGAAGCGCCTCGAGGAGGTCGTGCTGCTCAACCAGAGGCACGTGAACGAGGACAAGCACGAGGGCAAGACGCTCGAGGAGCTGCGCGCGGAGCTGGCCGCCGGAACCGGCGAGAACATCGTGATCCGGCGCTTCGCGAGGTTCCAGGTCGGCGAGGAGTGACGCCCGCTTTCAAGCGGATCCTGCTGAAGCTGTCGGGCGAGGCGCTCATGGGCGACCTCCCCTACGGCGCCGATCCCGGGCGCATCGCGGCGATCGCGCGAAGAGGTCAAGCAGGTCCACGACCGCGGCGTCGAGATCGCGGTCGTCGTGGGCGGCGGCAACATCTACCGCGGCCTCGCAGGGCGCCGCGGCGGGCATGGACCGCGCCACCGGCGACTACATGGGCATGCTCGCCACCGTCCTGAACGCGCTCGCGCTCCAGGACGCGCTCGAGCGCACGGGGGCCATCACGCGCGTGCAGTCGGCGATCACGATCTCCGAGGTCGCCGAGCCCTACATCCGCCGCCGCGCGATGCGCCACCTCGAGAAGGGCCGCATCGTGATCTTCGCCGCGGGCACCGGCAACCCGTTCTTCACGACCGACACCGCGGCTGCGCTGCGCGCGCTCGAGATCCACGCCGAGGCGCTCCTGATGGCGAAGAACGGGGTGGAGGGCGTGTACAGCGCCGACCCCCGGATCGACCCCGAGGCGCGCTTCCTCGAGGAGATCTCGCACGTCGCAGGCGATCGAGCAGCGCCTCGCCGTGATGGACTCGACCGCGCTCTCGCTGTGCATGGACAACTCGCTCCCGATCCACGTCTTCAACATGGACGACGAGGGGAACATCGACCGGATAGTGTGCGGCGAGCGAGTGGGAACGGTGGTGAGGACGCCGGGAGAATGACGAAGACCTCCTGAAGGACTTCCTCGACGAGGGGAGGTCGCGCATGGACAAGGCCGTCGAGGCGACCCGCTCGGAGTTCGCGACGGTCCGGACCGGGCGCGCCTCGCCGCACCTGCTCGACCGCATCGAGGTCGACTACTACGGCGCGAAGACCCCGCTCAGGCAGCTGGCGCAGATCTCCGCCACCGAGGCGCGCCTGCTCACGATCACGCCCTACGACAAGAACTCGATCAAGCCGATCGAGAAGGCGATCCTCGAGTCCGACGTCGGGCCTGACGCCCTCCAACGACGGCCAGCTGATCCGGCTCCAGATCCCGGAGCTGACCGAGGAGCGCCGCCGCGAGCTCGTCAAGGTGCTGCACAACATCGCCGAGCAGGGCCGGGTCGGCGTCCGCAACGTGCGCCGAGAGGTCATGCACGACCTGCGCGAGCTGAAGAGCGAGGGCGAGGTGGGCTCGGACGACGAGCACCGCGCCGAGGACGCGCTCCAGAAGCTGACCGACTCGCACGTCGGCGAAATCGACCAGGCCCTCGCCGGCAAGGAACAGGAAATCCTCGAGGTGTGAGCACGAGCGACGCCGCCACGGCGCGCTACGTCGCCATCATCACCGACGGCAACGGGCGCTGGGCGAAGGCGCGCGGACTGCCGGTGCTGGCCGGCCACGAGGCCGGCGCCGACGTCGTCAAGGCGCGCCTGCGCGACGCCGCCCGGGCTCGGCATCGAGGAGCTGACCGTCTACTCGTTCTCGACCGAGAACTGGTCGCGCCCGAAGGCCGAGGTCGACGGGCTGATGGCGATGTTCGCCGAGCGCATCGACCGCGAGACGCCCGAGCTCGACGAGGAGGGCGTGCGGATGCGCTTCATCGGCCGCCGCGACGGGCTCGACCCGACGCTCCTGCGGCGAATGGAGTGGGCGGAGGAGAAGACGGCGGCCAACGACGCGCATCACGCTGTTCGTCGCGTTCAACTACGGCGGCAGGGCGGAGATCGTGGACGCGGCGCGAACCTTCACCGGTGAGAGCGAGGAGGAGTTCCGCCGCCTGCTCTACGCGCCCGACATGCACGACCCGGACCTCCTGATCCGCACGAGCGGCGAGCAGCGCCTCTCGAACTACCTGCTCTGGCAGTGCGCCTACTCGGAGTTCGTGTTCCGCGACGAGCTCTGGCCCGACTTCACGCGTGAGGCGTTCGAGGACTCGCTCGCCGAGTACGCGGCGCGCCGCCGCCGCTTCGGAGGCCGCTAGCGGATGGAGGGCAGCCGGCCCCCGCGTGGACGCGAGCAGCGGGCCCGTGTGCAGGCCGAGCAGGTCGTGGAGGAGCGGCGCGGGGACCGCTCGGACCTGGGCCCGCGCATCCTGGTCGCGATTCCCGCGATCGCCTTCGCGATCTTCATCGTCATGCAGGGCGGCGAGGTCTTCGCGCTCGGCCTGTTCGTGCTCGGCGTGATCGCCCTGCACGAGCTGTACACGCTGATGGGGCGCGTGCAGCCGGCGGCGCTGGCCGGCTTCCTCACGCTCGCCGGGCTGCTGATCGCCGCGCTCTACGGCGAGCCGCGCCACATCGTGATGGTGCTGGTGGCCGCCTTCCCCGTCACCTTCTTCCTGGCGCTGCTGCGTCCGCGCCGCGAGAACGTCTCCTGGGCGATCGCGGCCACGCTGTTCGGCGTCTTCTGGATCGGGATGGCGATGGCGCACGCGATCTGGCTGCGCGAGCTCGTCGAGCCCGGCCGCGGCGGCGACGAGATCGTGATCGGCACCGGGCTCCTCATCGACACGCTGATCGGCACCTTCCTCGGCGACACGTTCGCCTACTTCGGCGGGCGCTTCTACGGGCGCACCCCGCTCGCGCCCCTGATCTCCCCGAACAAGACGCTCGAGGGCCTCGTGATCGGGATCGTCGGCGGCACGGCGGCCTTCTGGTTCGCCGGCCTCTACCAGGACTGGCTGAGCGGCCCCGACGCGCTGCTGATCGGCGCGATGGTCGCGCTCGCCGCGCCGGTGGGCGACCTGTTCGAGTCGCTCATCAAGCGCGATCTCGAGGTCAAGGACACGGGCACGCTGTTCGGCCCGCACGGCGGCGTGCTCGACCGGCTCGACGCGTGCCTCTTCTCGGTCCCGGTCGCGTACTACGCGGCGATCGGGCTGGGCTACGGCTAGATGGCCGGGAGGCTCCCTCCCGGCCATCCTGTGCAACCGGGCTAGGCGTTAGCTCTAGCTCCCGAAATTCAGCGTTGTCCAGACGTCGTAGTAGGCGGTGTCAGCTCCATTCGATTGGTTCGTCACCCAGATCTCATCCACTCTGCCCGGCTCACCCGGCTGGCCGGTGTTGCCACAGTCGAACGTGCCGCCCACGTTCATCGTGAGACGCTCTCGGACCTCGGCGACGGCAGTGTTCAACGGCACTCGCGATATCCGATTCAGGGATCCGTCGGCGTACTCGCAGTGGGTCATGGGCGTGCCAAGGGCCCCCTCGTTTTGCCTCTGAATCATCAGCCTCGGATAGACCAGGGATTCACCAGATCCGCTCGAGAGGACGGCGGCCCCGATCGAGATCTTGCACGGCGACTGAGCGACCGAGCACGAGAAACGGAAGCTCCCGCCCGTGCTCGTTCCGACCGGCGAGCCGAGCGTGACCGCGTAGGTCGCGAAACCGGGACGGCGCGCCACCGCCTCGGCTCACGTAGACGTTCGCCACGCCGTACTGGTCCGCCGAACCGTCGCCAGGCGGCCCAGGCGGCCCCTGCGGTCCCTGCGGCCCTTGCTTGCCCTCCACCGGCCACGTCGCAAGCTTGAGTGCGCTCTGTCCTTTGGCACAAGCGGCCTTCAGGCGAACGTTCAGATCGCCCTTTGACGGCTCGGGGCCCGTCCTCTGGGTACACACCGGGACGTAGCCCTGCTTCTTTGCTGCGGCGAAGATGCTCGGCGTCTGCGCAAACCCGCCGGTGACCACCCCGCTCAAAGCGACGACGGTCGCCACGCTCGCCCCGAGAACGAACAGCTTTCCCCTGGGAGAGCGTGCCGAACGGCCGAACGCACGCGGATCGAACCACGCCATGCCCAACCTCCTATCCCTCCGAGTAGGAGCGCGACCCGGACCAGTCCACGAGGAACCTCCGCGTCCCGGCCGGGGGCCGTGCCCCTCGGCACCTGCGGAGCGAACCTACACCCGGCCGCGAGCGGGAGTCAACCCAGCGGCGGACGACTCCCCAACCTGGGTGATGGGGCGCGACAATCCGCGCCGAGGAGCGCATGTCGCTCCCTAGACTCAATTCGGTGCGCAGGATCCTCATAGTCGGCTCGACCGGCTCGATCGGTACGCAGGCGCTCGACGTGATCGAGCGCGGCGACGACCTCGAGCTGGTCGGCCTCGCGGCCTCCTCGAGCTGGGAGCTGCCTGCTCGAGCAGGCGCGCGCCCACGGCGTGGAGCGTCTGGCGCTCGCGGACCCCGATGCCGCCGCGCGCGCGGGCGAGCACTCCGACTGCGAGATCCTCGCGGGCCCCGAGGGCCTCGTCGAGCTGATCACCGACACCGACTGCGACCTCGTCCTGAACGCGCTCGTGGGCTCGGCCGGCCTCGGGCCGACGGTCGCGACGCTGGGGGAGGGCATCGACCTCGCGCTCGCCAACAAGGAGAGCCTCGTGGTCGGCGGCGAGCTCGTGACCGCCCTCGCCGAGGCCACCGGCGCTCAGCTGATCCCGGTCGACTCCGAGCACTCGGCGCTCTGCCAGCTGATCGCGGGCGAGCGGCCGGGAACGGTCGAGCGGCTCGTCCTGACCGCGAGCGGCGGGCCCTTCCGCGGGCGCACCGACCTGGATGGCGTGACGCCCGAGGAGGCGCTCGCCCACCCGACCTGGGACATGGGCGGCAAGATCACGATCGACTCCGCCACGCTCATGAACAAGGGCCTCGAGCTGATCGAGGCGCATCACCTGTTCGGCACGCCCTACGACCAGATCGACGTGGTCGTGCACCCGCAGTCGATCGTCCACGCGCTCGTCCACCTGAACGACGGCGCCTCGCTCGCGCACCTCGGCTACCCGGACATGCGGGTGCCGATCTCCTACGCGCTGCACTACCCCGAGCGCGCCGACGTGCCGGTCCCGGCCCTCGACCTCGTCGAGCTCGGCGAGCTCACCTTCGAGGCGCCCGACCCCGACACGTTCGGCTGCCTGCGCGCTCGCCCGCGAGGCCGCGCTCGCCGGCGGCACGGCGCCGTGCGTCCTGAACGCGGCCAACGAGGTCGCCGTGCACGCCTTCCTGCGCGGCGAGCTGTCCGTTCACCGGGCATCGCGCGCGTGATCGAGTCGACCCTGTCCGAGCTGCCCGCGCGGCCGGTGCGCCACTTCAGCGACCTCTACGAGGCCGACGGCACGGCGCGTGAGGTCGCGCGGGGCGTCGCGGCGTGAGCTGGTTCCTCGCCTTCGCGGGCTTCGCGATCCTCGTGATCCTGCACGAGCTCGGCCACTTCACGGCCGCCAAGGCCGTGGGGATGCGGGTCGAGAAGTTCTCGCTCTTCTTCCCGCCGACGCTGCTCTCGAAGAAGGTCGGCGAGACCGAGTACGCGATCGGCGCGATCCCGGCGGGCGGCTACGTGAAGATCACCGGAATGAACCCGTCCGAGGACCTCCCGGACGAGCTGCGCACGCGCGCCTACTACTCGCAGCCGGTCTGGAAGCGGATCGTCGTGATCGCCGCCGGGCCGGCCGTCAACCTCGTGCTCGCCTTCCTGCTGCTGTTCGTCTTCTTCTTCCTGATCGGGCCCGAGACGGCCACCACGAAGGTCGGGGTCGATCGAGAAGGGCTATCCGGCCGCGAGCGTGCTGCAGTCCGGCGACAAGCTCGTGGCGATCGACGGGAAGCGCGGCGACGCAGCCGTCTTCCAGCGCGAGATCGCGTCCCACAAGTGCGCGGGCAGGCAGACGAAGGGCTGCGAGGCGACCGCGCCGGTGACCGTCACGGTCATCCGCGACGGGCAGCAGCGCACCTTCGAGATGACCCCCGTCTACGACCCCGACGTGGAGCCGCGCGGGCGCACCCGGCTCGGCTTCGCCTATCAGCCGGGCCCGCGCGAGACGCTCCCCTTCGGGGAGTCGTTCACGTTCGCCGCCGACCGCTTCTGGTTCGTCACCAAGGCGACGCTCGAGCTGCCGGCGCGCCTGATCGACTCGGAGCAGCGCAAGGAGATCTCGGGCGTCGTCGGGTCCTACGAGACGACGCGCCAGTCGATCCTCTACGACCTCGCCCAGGTCGTGCTGATCCTGGCGATCATCTCGCTCTCGCTCGCGATCGTGAACCTGTTCCCGTTCCTGCCGCTCGACGGCGGCCACATCTTCTGGGCGATCGTCGAGAAGGTGCGCGGCAAGCCGGTGCCGTTCAGCGTCATGGAGCGGGCGGGCGTCGTGGGCTTCATGCTCGTGATCCTGATCTTCCTCGTCGGCCTCACGAACGACATCGACCGGCTGTCCGGCGAGGGCTTCTCGGTGAGATAGGGATCCGTTCATAGATGCCGCGCATGGAGGCCACCACAGCCACCCGCGCGGCGAGGCCGCCGGGCCTGGACGCATCGACGATGGCGGAGGCTTTCCAGCGCACCGCCGAGGCCCATCCCGAGCGCGTTGCCCTGAGGACGAAGGACGACGAGTTCTCGATCACCTGGGCGGAGTACGCGGAAAAGGTGCGCTCGCTCACGGCCGGCCTGGCCGCGCTCGGGCTCGAGCACGGCGCCTCGCTCGCGATCATGCTCACGAACCGGCCCGAGTTCCACTTCTTCGACGCGGCCGCGCTCCACCTCGGCGCCACGCCGTTCTCGGTCTACAACACCTACACGGCCGACCAGATCGCCTACCAGGTGAAGGACGCGGAGGCGCGGATCGCGGTCACGGAGAAGGCCTTCCTCGATCGCATCGAAGGGCATCGAAGGGATCGAGCACATCGTGGTGGTCGACGCTGACGGCCTCGACGAGGCGCTGACGATCGCCGACGTCGAGGCGGAGGGCGACCCCGAGTTCGACTTCGAGGCCTCCTGGCGCGCCGTCGAGCCCGATGACACGCTCACGCTGATCTACACCTCCGGCACCACGGGGCCGCCCAAGGGCGTCCAGCTCACGCACGCGAACGAGATCTCCGCCGTGCAGGGCTTCGACGAGGTGATCGCCTTCCCGAGCGAGGGGCGGGTGATCTCGTGGCTGCCGATGGCGCACATCGCCGAGCGCGCCTGCAGCCACTACCTGCCGATCATGCTCGGCTTCACGACCACCTGCTGCCCCGACCCGCGTCAGGTGGTGGCCTACCTGCCCGACGTGCACCCGACCTGGTTCTTCGCGGTCCCGCGCATCTGGGAGAAGCTGAAGGCGGGCATGGAGGCCGCCTTCGCGGCAGAGCAGGACGACGCGAAGCGCCAGGCGACCGAGTGGGCGCTCGGCGTGGGCCTCAAGAAGGTCCGGGCCGAGCAGGCGGGCGAGGAGGTCCCCGCCGAGCTCGCCGAGGAGTACGCCAAGGCGGACGAGCTCGTGCTCGTCGAAGATCCGCGGCATGCTGGGCCTCGACGAGGTCGAGTCGGTGAACGTCGGCGCGGCGCCGACGCCGCGCGAGGTGATCGAGTTCTTCCACGCGATCGGCATCCCGCTCGCCGAGCTGTGGGGAATGTCCGAGACCTCCGGCTACGGCGCCTGCAACCCGCCCGAGCGGATCAAGATCGGCACGGTCGGCCCCGTGGCGCCGGGCGCCGAGATCAAGCTCGCGGAGGACGGCGAGGTGCTGATGCGCGGGCCGATGGTGATGCCCGGCTACCGCAACCAGCCCGAGAAGACGCGCGAGGCGCTCGACGACGAGGGCTGGCTCCACACCGGCGACGTCGGCGAGTTCGACGAGGACGGCTACCTCACGATCGTCGACCGCAAGAAGGAGCTGATCATCAACGCCGCCGGCAAGAACATGTCGCCGGCGAACATCGAGGCCAAGATCAAGGCGGCGAGCCCGCTGATCGGCCAGGCGATCGCGATCGGCGACGGCCGCCCCTACAACGTGGCGCTGATCACCCTCGACCCGGACGTCGCGCCCGGCTTCATCGAGCAGAACGGCCGCGAGGCGGTCGAGGCGGAGGTCGAGCGGGGCGTCGAGGCGGCGAACGACCAGCTCGCCCGCGTGGAGGGAATCAAGAAGTTCAAGGTGCTCGAGGACGAGTGGCAGCCGGGTGGGGAGGAGCTCACCCCCACGATGAAGCTGAAGCGCAAGCCGATCCACGAGAAGTACGCGGAGGAGATCGAGGCGCTGTACGCCTGAGAGGCGGCCACTATCCTCATTGGGAGTGGCCTCCAAGCGCCAGATCGACGTCGGCGGCGTGAAGATCGGTGGCGGGGCTCCCGTCGCCGTGCAGTCGATGACGAAGACGGAGACCGCCGACTTCGACGCCACCATGAAGCAGATCCACGCCATCGCGGACGCGGGCGGGGACCTCGTGCGCTGCGCGGTGCCGCGCGACGACGACGTGCGCGCGCTCGCGCGGATCGTCAAGGAGTCACCGATCCCGGTGATCGCGGACATCCACTTCAACCACACGCTGGCGCTCAAGGCGATCGACGCAGGGGCGCACTGCATCCGCATCAACCCCGGCAATATCGGCGGCTTCGAGAAGACCGGCGAGGTGGTCGAGAAGGCGCGCGCGGCGGGAGTGCCGATGCGCATCGGCGTCAACTCGGGGTCGCTGCCCAAGCACCTGCACGAGCTCGAGCGCGAGAGCCCGGTCGAGGCGCTCGTCGCCGCCGCGCTCGAGCACGTCGAGCTGATGGACCGGCTCGGCTTCCACGACTTCAAGGTCTCGATCAAGTCGACCAACGTGCCCAACACGATCGCCTCGAACCGGCTGCTCTCGCGAGAAGATCGACAACCCGCTGCACCTCGGCATCACGGAGGCCGGCACCAAGTGGTCGGGCTCGCTCAAGTCCGCCGTGGGGCTCGGGACGCTGCTCGCCGACGGGGTGGGGGACACGATCCGCATCTCGCTCTCCACCTTCCACGCGGAGGAGGAGGTCAAGGTCGCCTGGGAGATCCTCAAGGCGCTGAAGCTGCGCGAGCGCGGGCCGGTGCTGATCGCCTGCCCGACCTGCGGCCGGCTCCAGTTCGACATGGACACGGTGGTGGCCGAGATCGAGGAGCGCCTGCGCGCCTACGACGACCCGATCGAGGTCGCCGTGCTGGGCTGCGCGGTCAACGGCATCGGAGAGGCCTCCGCCGCCGACTTCGGCATCACGGGCGCCAAGAACGAGGGGCTCATCTTCGCCCACGGCAAGCCGCTGCGGAAGGTGCCGCAGGCGGACCTCGTGGACGCCCTGTTCACCGAGATCGACAAGTCGATCGACCGCGGCGCGGTGCTCGTCGACGACGCCAAGGCCGCCGAGGGCGCCGAGTGGCTCTCGCGGATCGAGGAGGAGAACGCGGGCGAGCTCACCCCCGAGCGGATCGCGGCGATGGAGGCCGCCGCCGCGAGCGAGGAGACGCTCGGCAACGGGGCGACCCTGCCGATGGCGGGCGCGCCCAAGGCGAAGCGGATCACGCTCGACGAGGACGCCTCGCCGACCGCGGGCCGCCGCTTCACGCGCGCGTAAAGCGCGCGCACCCGGTGGGCACATGCCGGATCGAGGTCGCAGCGACCAGAATCCGGCAACGTCAGCGGCGCGGCCGCCGCAGAGGCCAGTTGCAGCCACCCTTCCCAGCCGGCGTTCCCCGGGCCTGCCAGACCGCCCACCCAGGCGCGACGGACTCCTTAGACTCGCGCCCCGTGACCCGTCTCTCGCGCTACTTCCTGCCCACCGTCAAGGAGGCGCCCGCCGACGCCGAGGCCGTCTCCCACCGCCTGATCGTGCGGGCCGGCCTCGCCCGCCAGCTCGGCGCGGGGATGTGGAGCTGGCTGCCGGCCGGCTGGCGCGTCCCACCGCAGGGTCGAGCAGATCATCCGCGAGGAGCTCGACGCGATCGGAGCGGGGGAGATGCTCATGCCGGTGCTCCAGCCCGCCGAGCTCTGGAAGCGCACCGGCCGCTACGACATCGACGAGCTCTTCAAGCTCCAGGACCGCCGCGGCGCCGAGCTCGTGCTCGCGATGACGCACGAGGAGAACCTCACCTTCCACATCTCGCGCGAGGTCCGCTCCTATCGCGACCTGCCGAGGCTCCTGTACCACTTCCAGACCAAGGAGCGCGACGAGCCGCGCCCGCGCGCCGGGGTGCTGCGCACGCGCGAGTTCATCATGAAGGACGCCTACTCCTTCGACCGTGACGCGGCCGGCCTCGACGAGTCCTACGGGCACTTCATCCACGCCTACGACCGGATCTTCGACCGGGTCGGGCTCGAGTGGTACCGGGTCGAGGCGGACGTCGGGATGATGGGCGGCACGGGCGCGCACGAGTACATGGCGCCCTGCGCGGCCGGCGAGAACGACGTGGCCCTGTCCGACGCGGGCTATTCCGCCAACGTGGAGATCGCGAGCGCCACGCCGCAGCCGGTCGAGGGCCTGCCCGCGCCCGCGAGCGCCCCGGAGCGGGTCGAGACGCCCGGCGCGACGACGGTCCAGGCCGTCGCGGACACGCTCGGCGCGCCCGACGGGCGCGATCATCAAGGCGCTGCCCGTGATCGCCGAGGAGCGCGGGCCGCTGCTCGTCCTCGTGCGCGGCGACCACCGCCTCAACGAGTTCAAGCTCCGCAACACGCTCGGGACCGCCTTCCGGCCCGCCGAGGAGGCCGAGGTGCGCGAGCAGTTCGGCACCGAGCCCGGCTTCATCGGGCCGATCGGGTCGCGCGCGCCCGTGCTCGCCGACCGCGCCCTCGAGGGCCTGCACGGGCTCGTGACCGGCGGGAACGAGCCCGACATCCACCTGACCGGGGTCGAGCCCGGGCGCGACTTCACGGCCGAGTGGGTCGACGTGCGGAGCGTCGAGCCGGGCGACACGTGCCCGTCCGGAGGCACCGATCCGGATCGAGCCGGCCATCGAGGTGGGCAACATCTTCAAGCTGGGCACGCGCTACTCGGAGCCGCTCGGCGCGCGCTACCTCGACGAGCAGGGAACCGAGCAGCTGATCTGGATGGGCTCCTACGGGATCGGCCCGGCGCGGATCGTGGCGGCCGCGATCGAGCAGTTCGCGGACGACAGCGGGATCTCGTGGCCGCGCGCGGTGGCGCCCTTCGACGTCGAGCTGGTGACGCTCGGCAAGGAGGGGGAGGAGGCCCGCGAGATCGCGGACCGCCTCTACGACGAGCTCCGCGAGCACCGGGCTCGACGTCCTCTACGACGACCGCGGCCTGAGCGCAGGGGAGAAGTTCGCCGACGCCGAGCTGCTCGGCTGCCCGCTGCGGCTCACGGTCGGCAGGAAGGGCGTCGAGGCCGGCGAGCTCGAGGCGCAGGTCCGGCGCGGCCAGGAGCGGCGCTCGCTTCCGCTCGAGGGCGGCGCAGAGGCGGCGGCCGAGCTGTGGCAGAGCCTCCCATAGATGCCAGCCGGGGGCTCACGCCCCCGGCCCGAAGCAGCCGGCTCGGCCGGCTGCGCAGGGTACGGAATCTCCCCGCGACCACTCCCCTGCCGATTCGTCTCGCACGCCCCCGGCCCGAAGCACCCTGCTCGGCCCCTCACGTTCCGGCGGCTGGTCGGCCTCGACCGCTCAGGCGGTCCGCCCCCCGAGACCCGGCGCGGCGAGGCCCTCCATCCCTGGACGATCCCCAACGCGATCGGCTTCGTCCGCCTCGCGCTGATTCCGGTCTTCTTGGTCGTCGCGCTCGAGTCGGACGACGGGCGTTCTGGCCTCGCCTTCGTGCTGTTCGCCGTGATCGCCTGGAGCGACTACCTGGACGGCATGGCGGCGCGCGTCACGGGCCAGTACAGCCGGCTGGGCGCGCTGCTCGACCCGCTCACCGACCGCCTGCTCGTGATCGCGGGCGCGATCGTCGCCTGGGAGTTCGACCTGCTGCCGCGCTGGGCCCTGCTCGTGCTGGCCGCGCGCGAGGCGCTCATGCTCGGGCTGACCCAGATTGCGCTGCGGCGGGGCCTCGACCTCAGCGTCAACATGCTCGGGCCGTTGGGCGGTGTGGCCGACGATGAGCGCTCTGGCCCTGGCGCTCGTCTGGGACAGCTGGGTGCCCGAGCTTCTCCTGTACATCGGCCTCGCCATGACCCTTGCGGCCACCGCGGTCTACCTGCAAGATGGGGTGCGCGCCATTCGCGAAGGCTCAACCTCTACTTGAGGAATGCTATGGTCGCTCACTTGGACACGTTCCCGGACCTGGGCGCTCTCTCCGACTGGGAGCTCAAGGCCCTCATCGAGGGGCTCACCGAGGAGGAGCAGGAGGTCTCCTACCGCCGGCGCATCCTGCATGGGAAGATCGACATCCTGCGCGCCGAGCTCGTCAATCGCCTGCGCAGGCGGCACGAGGAGGGAGAGTCGGTGATATCGGGCGCCGACGTCGAGCAGCTGACCGGAGATCCTGTCCGGCAAGGGCATCGGATCCGGCGCGGACCTGGGTTAGGAGGCTCCCGTGCACTGTCCCGAGTGCGGGTTCGTCAACGCCGAAGGTGCGAACTACTGCCAGAAGTGCGGTGCGTTCCTCGGTGAGGCCAAGGAGTCGGGCTCGGGCGACACGACCGAGGTCTATCAACTGGACGAGAGCGGGGAGCTGCGTGCCGTGGATCTCGACGAGGTGACCCATGAGGGCGCCACGCTGGTGATCAGAGCCGGCGGCGGGCGCGCCGGCGAGGCGTTCAACGTGAGCGGTGAGCGGATGACGATCGGGCGCAGCCCGGAGGCCGAGGTCTTTCTCGACGACGTGACGGTCTCGCGCAACCACGCGCTGCTCGTGCGCCGCCGCGACGGCCATTACATCGACGATCTCGGCTCTCTCAACGGCACCTACGTCAACAGGCGCCGGATCGAGTCCCACCGGCTGCAGAACGGCGACGAGCTCCAGGTCGGCAAGTACAAGCTCACCTACCTCGACGAGCGTTGAGCACAGAGGTCACAGGGGAGGCGCCCGCGCGCAAGGAGAAGGCGCTGACGATCGGCGCCGTCTGCAAGCAGCTCGAGCGCGAGTTCCCCGACATCTCGATCTCGAAGATCCGCTATCTCGAGGACCAGAAGCTGCTGGCGCCGCGCCGGACCCCGGGCGGCTACCGGCTCTACGCGGCCGCGGACGTCGACAGGCTGCGGACGATCCTGCGACTGCAGCGGGACGAGTTCCTTCCGCTGCGCGTGATCCGCCAGGAGCTGGCCGCAGGGCGCGCGGACAGCGGCGTGGCGCAGTCGGACGGCCCGGATCCGCGCGCGCTCAGGCGCTCGACGTTCGCTCTGCGCGGCCCCGGCTCGCTGTACCGGATCGAGGAGGTGCTCGACGACACCGGTGCGGACCGCGCGCTCGTCAAAGAGCTCGAGGACTTCGGCGTGATCAAGGGCGAGCGCCACGAGGGCGAGACGCTCTACGACGACACCGAGCGCGAGATCGTGCGCGCCGTGACGGAGCTGAAGCGATTCGGGGTCGGTGGGCGCAACCTGCGCGTGTTCCGCACATCGGCGGACCGCGAGGCCGCCCTGCTCGAGCAGATCCTCGCGCCGGCGCTGCGCTCGCGGAACCCGGAGCGGCGCAAGGAGGCGGTCGAGGCGCTCGAGAACCTGGCGGCAATCGCCTCCCACCTGAAGCACCTGCTGCTCGTGCGCGACCTGCGCAAGCTCGCCCGCTGACGAGACGGCATGCGCCTCGAGGACCACATCGAGGACATTCCCGACTACCCGAAGCCGGGGATCGTCTTCAAGGACATCACGCCGCTGTTCCTCGACCCGGAGGCGCTTCGCTTCGCGATCGGCGAGCTGGCGGCCTACGCGGAGTCGCGTGAGATCGACTACGTGGTCTCGGCCGAGGCGCGCGGCTTCGTGCTCGGCGCGGCGGTGGCCGCCGCGGCCGGCGCCGGCTTCATCCTCGCCCGCAAGCCGGGCAAGCTGCCGCGTGAGATCTCGTCCGTCGAGTACGAGCTCGAGTACGGCGTCGATGCCCTCGAGGTGCACGCCGATGCGGTCCGCGACGGCGCACGGGTGCTCGTGCACGACGACCTGCTCGCCACGGGCGGCACCGCCGGCGCGCTCTGCGCCCTGGTGGAGCAGGCCGGCGGCGTCGTGGCAGGATGCGCGTTTGTGATCGAGCTTGCCTTCCTGAACGGACGCGAGCGGCTCGCGGGCTACGACGTCGAATCCCTCGTCGTCTACACGTCCGAGTGATCGTGCGGCGCGAGACGCTCGTACCGGCTGCGCCGGAGGAGGTTTGGCGCGTGGTCAGCGACCCCGCCCGGCTGCCGGCGTGGTGGCCCGGGGTGTCGCGGGTCGAGGACGCCTCGCCCGAGGCGTGGACCAAGGTGCTGCTCTCGCCCGGGGGCAAGGCGGTGCGCGCCGACTACACGCGCCTCGAGGCACAGGAGCCGGCGCGCATCCTGTGGCGTCACGAGGTCGAGGAGTCGCCCTTCGAGCGGATCCTGTCGTCGTCGACGACCGAGATCACCCTCGAGCCGCGCGAGGGCGGCACGCTCGTGCGCATCAGGATCGAGCACCGGCCGCGCGGCTGGGCGCGCTTCAGCCCGCTCCAGATGCGCGCCGCCGCATCGCGCCAGGTGTCGGGTGCACTCGACGGGCTCGCGTCGCTGCTCGGCGGGGAGGAGGGCTGATGCGCTGGTGGGGCTGGGGCGAGGACGGCCACGGCGTGACGCTTCCCGCGCCGGCGGCGGCCCTGCTCGAGAACCGGCTCGGCATCTCGGCACGGGACCGCCGCGAGCCCGTGTCGCTCGACGAGGTCCGCCTCCCGGAGCCACGGCTGCCGGCGCCGCTTGGCGAGCGTCTGGCAGGGCTGCTCGGCGCCGACCACGTCCGCGACGACCGCGAGGCGCGCGTCGGCCATGCGCTCGGCCGCTCCTACCCCGACCTCGTGCGGCTGCGCTCCGGCGACGCGTCGAGCGCGCCCGACCTGGTGGTGCGGCCCGGCTCCGCCGAGGAGATCGCCGCCGTGCTGTCGGCGTGCGCCGAGGCGCGCGCGGCCGTGGTGCCGTTCGGCGGCGGCACGAGCGTCGTGGGGGGCGTGGAGCCGCAGGCGGACGGTTTCGCCGGGGCGGTGTCGCTCGACCTCGGCCGGCTCGACGGCGTGGCCGGGATCGACCGCTCCTCGCTGACGGCGCGGCTCGGCGCGGGCATGCTCGGCCCGGAGGTCGAGCGGCGGCTGGGGGAGGAGGGCCTGACGCTCGGGCATTTCCCCCAGTCGTTCGAGCATTCCACGGTCGGCGGCTGGGTCGCCACGCGCTCGGCGGGCCAGGCGTCGAGCGGCTACGGGCGAATCGACGAGCTCGTCGAGGGCCTGCGCTTCGTCGCACCGGCCGGTGAGGTCGACCTGCGCGAGCGGCCCGCCAGCGCCGCCGGTCCCGAGCTGCGCGAGCTGCTCGTGGGCTCCGAGGGCGTCCTCGGCGTGGTCTGCGAGGCGACCGTGCGCGTGCGCCCCGCGCCCGCGCAGCGTCGCTACGAGGGTTGGTCGTTCCGCAGCTTCGCCGAGGGCCGCGAGGCGCTGCGCGTGCTGGCGCAGGAGGATGCCCTGCCTGACGTGGTGCGCCTCTCCGACGAATCCGAGACGGCCCTCGGCTTCGCGCTCGCCTCGAGCGGCGGCACCGCCGAGCGCGTCGTCAAGCGCTACCTGCGCATGGCCGGCCACGAGCGCGGCTGCGTGGCGATCACGGGCTTCGAGGGCAGCGAGGAGGACGTCGAGCGGCGGCGCCTGCGGGCCGCGGCGCTGCTGCGCGGCGGCGGCGGCCTGTCGCTCGGGCGCCGGCCGGGGGAGGCCTGGCTGCGCACGCGCTTCGCCGCCCCCTACCTGCGCGACGAGCTCCTCGGACTCGGGGTGCTCGTGGAGACGCTCGAGACGGCCACCTCCTGGAGCAACCTGGAGGCGCTCTACGAGGCCGTCGGCGGCGCGCTGCGCCGTGCGCTCGGGCCGAGCTCGCTCGTCATGTGCCACGTGTCGCACCTCTACCGCTCGGGCGCGTCGCTCTACTTCACCTTCTTCGCCCGCCAGGAGGACGACGCGCTGGGCCAGTGGCGCACGGTCAAGAGCGCGGCGTCGCAGGCGATCGTCGATGCGGGCGGGACGATCACGCACCATCACGGTGTGGGGAGCGACCACCTTCCCTGGATGCGGGCCGAGGTGGGCGAACTGGGCGTCGAGCTCCTGCGCGCGGCGAAGGCGCGCCTCGACCCGGCCGGGGTGATGAACCCCGGCAAGCTGCTGCCGCCGGAGCTAGCCGGCCGGCGGGGACAGCACGGACTGCCCGAGCACGGCGGTCTTCTGATCGCCCTGCGGCTTGGCGGCGCGGAGCTGCGGCATCGGCCCGCGCAGGACCGAGTCGCCCGGAGTGCGTGCGCTGCTTGTCGAGCGGCTCGCGTGAGATGTCGATGAAGCGGTAGCGCTCGAAGTCGGCGGGCAGGTTGCCGATCGCCTGGTAGTTGCCCTGCTGGTCCGTGACCTGGCCGCCGAGCGTCTTGGCGTCGCCCTGGCCGTTGTAGAGCCACACCTCGTAGGCCTCGCGCTGGCCGCTCGGCTCGAGCCGGGCGGCCTGGACGAGCAGCTGGCGCTTGCCGTTCTGCTCGACCACGATCGCGATCCCGGCGGGCGCGCCCGTGCCCTGCTCGGACGCGTTCTGGCTCGCTCCGCCCGCCGCCGGCGGCCTGCTCGGACCGCGGGGGCGGGGTCGTCATCGTCGCCCGTGAGGAGGCCGACCGGCCAGAGCAGCACTGCCACGAGCGCGAGCGCTGCGAGCGCGCCGCCCGCGGCGAGCAGCCTGCGGCGCTTGACGGCCGCACCGGCGGGCGCCGCGAGACCGGTGCCCGCGGCGGCCCCGGAGGCCGCGGCGGCCCGGCGTCCGCGCTCGCCCTCCGGCACGGCGGGCATCGAGCCGTTCGGATAGAGCTGGTCGAGCGAGTCGAGCAGCGAGCGGGTCCAGCTGCGCGCGGCCTCGGAGCGGCGCAGGTGCCCCTTCGTGGCCGCGGCCTCGGGCCCGGCCTGCTGGCCGAGCACGTAGTCGGCGAGCTGGCCGCGCCAGTCCTCCTCGACGGACCTCACGCTCACGGGGGCCAGGTCGACGAGCGCGTCGCGCGCCAGCTCGCGCACTCGCGCCTCGGGCATGCCGAGCAGCTCCGAGAGCTCCTCGTAGGTCTTGCCCTGCTGCAGGACGAGCTCGACGATCGCCCGCTGCTCAGCGGAAAGCTGATCGAAGGTGGCCATGAGAACGGGGAACTGTAGTGTGCCCGCCTCGATGGAAGAGCCGGTTCGCACGTACCCCTTTCCGGGCACGCTCGACGACGTTCTGGGGTTCGAGCTGCTCGATGTGACCACCGAGCGCGTGCGCGCGCGATTCGCGGTCGAGAAGCAGGTGACGCAGCCCTTCGGGCTCGTCCACGGCGGCGCCTACTCGGCGCTGGCGGAGTCGATGACCTCGCTCGCCACGCACGAGGCCGTGGAGGGAGACGGAATGTTCGCGGTCGGCCAGTCGAACAGCACGACCTTCCTGCGCCCCGCCAAGGGCGGCAGCATCCACGCCGAGGGGCTGGCGCTGCACCGCGGCCGCAGCAGCTGGGTCTGGGACGTGCGCTTCACGGACGACGACGACCGGCTCTGCGCCATCACCCGCATGACGATCGCCGTGCGGCCTCAGGCGGACTGACCCGCGTCCTCCAGCAGGTAGGCCTGGACGGGCGCCTGCTTGCCTCTCACGCTCACCTCGCCGAGCGAGCGGACGCTCGCCCCGGGCAGGCCGCGCAGGGTGCTCTCGCCGATCACGACCCCGCCGGCCGGCGCCTCGGACTGGAGCCGTGAGGCGAGGTTCACGGTGTCGCCGATCACCGTGTAGCTGCGGCCGCTCTCCGCGCCGAGCACGCCGACCATCGCCTCGCCGCTGTTGACCGCCGCCCGGAAGCGCGGCCAGCCGGGATGCTCGTCCGCGAGCCTGGACGTCTCGCGCTGGAGCTCGACGGCCGCCTCGACGGCGAGCCTCGCGTGCTCGGGCTGGTCGCCGCGCGTGCCCCAGGTGGCCATGATGGCGTCGCCGACGAGCCGGTCGATCTCGCCCCCGTGGCGGTCGACGATCGGGGGGATCGCGATGCGCAGGTAGGCGTTCAGCATCTCCGACACCTCGCGCGGGTCGCGGCCCTCGGAGAAGTGCGTGAAGCCCTCGAGGTCGGCGAACAGCACGCTCACCTCGCGCTTGCCGGCGGCGGTCTCGTCCAGGTAGAGGTCGCTGAAGCGCTCCTCACCCTCCTCGCGGCGCGCGCTGTAGGCGATCGCGCCGAACGCCAGCACCATCAGGACGTGCCACTCCCACCAGCTGGCGTGCCAGTTGCGCGCGAAGGCGACGGCGATCATCGCCTCCGCCAGCAGCACGCAGGCGCTCGCGACCGCCAGCAGGATGTGCGAGCGGCTGCGGATCGCCATCACCCCGTAGCGCCAGCCGGCGAAGGCGTACAGCAGGGTCGCCGCCGCAGCGGCCGCCACGAGCCCGCCGCTGGCGCGCTCCGCGGGGGTCGGGTCGTCGAGCGGCGCCACCGAGCCGAGCGACAGCGCGGCCCAGACCGCCAGGAGGACGAGCACGGCGCCACGCAGCGCCGCCGCATGGCGGATCACCCACTGGGCGCGCTCGGCCGGCAGCGGGAGCGCCGACGCCGCCACGAACACCGCCGCCAGGACGCAGCCCCACCGAGGTGGCGATCACGAAGCCCTGGTTGGGGCCGTCGAGCAGGACGCCCGGCGTGGCGAGCGCGTGGAGGGCGAGGAAGCCCGCGGCCGAGAGGAAGGCGAGCGACACGAGGAACAGGCGCGCGTCCGCGCGGTGCAGAGCGATGCCGCTCGTGGACAGGGCGAGCGCCGCGCTCGTGACCGCCGCGGCGAGCACGAGCCAGAAGTGGGAGGGGTGGTGCTCCCAGATCCCGTCCGTCGAGGGCGCCGCCAGCAGGACGAGCAGCCCGAGTAGCGGAAGCGCGAGGACCGCGAGCCAGATCAGGGAGCGCTGGTCACCGCTCTCGCGGGTGGAGAGGCGCCCGCCCTCCACCTATCCGGACGAGCGCGCAGCTGCGGCGCGGCGCGGCTGACGTAGCGGTTCGTGATCGGCAGGCGCCGGTCGCGGCCGAACGCCTTCGTCGAGATCTTGATCCCGGCGGCGCCTGGCGGCGCTTGTACTCGGCCCGGTCGACCATCCCGATCACGCGCTCGACGTCGTCCGCGGGCAGCCCGCGGCGGACGAGCTCGAGCGCGTCGAGGTCCTCCTCGATGTAGCCCTCGAGGATCGCGTCGAGCAGGTCGTAGGGGGGAAGCGAGTCGTCGTCGCGCTGCTCGTAGCGCAGCTCCGCCGAGGGCGGCCGCTCGAGCACCGACGCCGGGCACGAGCTCGCTGCCCGCCTGCTCGTTGCGCCAGCGCACGAGCCGGTAGACCCAGCCCTTGTAGACGTCCTTCAGGACGGCGAAGCCGCCCGCCATGTCCCCGTAGAGCGTGGCG
Organism: uncultured Thermoleophilaceae bacterium; assembly: GCA_963788595.1. Taxonomy (GTDB): domain Bacteria; phylum Actinomycetota; class Thermoleophilia; order Solirubrobacterales; family Thermoleophilaceae; genus JACVRW01. Next base: position 3,957 of record CAWBHC010000004.1, on the reverse strand, counting down.
TAGCCGACCGACATCTCGGACTTGTTGCCGGTCGTGAGCACGAGCCAGCCGAACTTGTTCGAGAGTGCCATCACGACGTTGCCGCGAATACGGGCCTGCACGTTCTCCTCGGTGATGTCGGGCTCGGCGCCCGCGAAGGACTCGGCCAGCATCGCGTCGTAGGCGCGCATCGTGTCCTCGATCGAGAGCTCGCGGAAGTCGGCGCCGAGGTTCTCCGCGATGGCGCGGGCATCGGCGCGCGTGCCCTCGCTCGAGTACGGGGAGGGCATCGACACGCAGCTCAGCCGCTCCGGCGCCGAGCGCGTCGGCGGCGATCAGGGCGACGAGCGCCGAGTCGATCCCGCCCGACAGCGCGACCACCACGCGCTCGAAGCCGTTCTTCTCGACGTAGTCGCGCAGGCCGGTGCGGAGCGCCGCGTACACCTCGGCCTCGAGATCGAGCGTCGGCGCCGCCTCGCCGGCCACGAGCTCGCCCTCGGACTCGACCGTCACGCTCGCGAGCGTGAACACGGGCGGCTCGGCCACCGTGGCCGCGCGCCGCTGACGGCGCACGTTCGCGCGGTGGCGCGTGTCGCGCAGCCGCGACGGCCACGACCTCGCGCGGGTCGATCGTGCAGAAGCTGAGCGACTCCTCGAACTGCGGGCAGCGCGTGAGCACGGTGCCGTCCTGGTCGATGGCGAGGCTGTGCCCGTCGAAGACGAGCTCGTCCTGGCCGCCGACGGTGTTGACGAACACGACCGCCGCCAGGTAGTCCACCGCGCGCTGCACGAGCATCCGCTCGCGGCGCTGTCCGTACCCCGCCCGGTAGGGCGAGGCGGACAGGTTGACGATCACCTGGGCGCCGCCCGAGCGCCTCGGTCATCGCGGGCGGGCCCGGCTCCCAGATGTCCTCGCAGATGCTGATGCCGATCGGGATGCCGTTGAGCTCGAAGATCGCCGCCTCGGCGCCCGACTGGAAGTAGCGCTGCTCGTCGAAGACGCCGTAGTTCGGCAGGTACATCTTGCGGTAGACGGCCACGACCTCGCCGTCCGCGAGCACGGCCGCCGCGTTGTAGACGTCCTCGGCGCGCTCCGGGAAGCCCACCAGGGCGACGATGCCCTGCGTCTGCGCGGCGAGCTCGTCGAGCGCGTCGCTCGGCGGCGTCGAGGAAGCCCGTCTTCAGGAGCAGGTCCTCGGGCGGATAGCCGCTGCAGCGTCAGCTCCGGGAACACGACCAGCGCGGCGCCGCCGTCGCGCGCCGCGCTCGTGCACTCGGCGATGCGCCGGGCGTTGCCCGCGATGTCGCCGACGGTGGGGTTGATCTGGGCGAGCGCCACCCGCAGCAGTTGCTGTTCGCGCGGCATCGCTCCATTATCGCGGCTGGGCTGCACAATCCTTGCCGACCGACCCTCGACAGCCAAGGGAGAGCTCTTTGCGCCACGTCCACACCAACATGCGCGTCCGCGACATCGACGCCTCGCTGCAGCTTCTACGAGGCGCTCGGCTACGAGCGCCGCGGCAGGCTCCAGTTCGAGGGCGCCTACAACGTCTACCTCGGCCTGCCGGCGACGGCGACACGCTCGAGCTGACCGTCAACGAGGGGCAGGACGAGCCCTACGACCTCGGCACGGCTACGGCCACATCGCGCTCGTCGGTCGAGGATCTCGACGGCCTGCTGGCGTCGCTCGCGGCGCAGGGCATCGAGCCGGAGAAGCCGCCGTACCATCCCGGCGGCCGGAGGAGTTCCGAATCTGCTTCGTCGCCGATCCGGACGGCTACAGGATCGAGCTGATCGACGGCGAGTTCGAGACGCCGCAGGACCCCGACCGGTAGGAGGAGACATGCTGTTTCTCGTCCGCTTCGACGTGCACCAGCCCGAGGACATGTCGAACCGCGAGCTGATCGAGATGTGGGATCGCGAGGCCGACGCCGCGCTCGGCGCGATGGAGGCCGGCGCCGTGACGCATCTCTGGAAGGTCTCCGGCCAGCGCGTCGTCGATCGGCGATCGCTCGACCTGCCCGACGCGGAGTCCGTCGACCGCGCCCTCGCCGGCCTGCCGATCATCCAGGAGATGGGCGCCGGCGTCGAGACCGAGGTGCTGCCGATCTACGACTACACGACGTTCGCGGCGGACATGAAGGAGGCAGCTCAAGGCGGCTAGCGCCGGCAGCCGATCGGCAGGTCCAGGTAGCGGGCGCCGCCGCGGCGGTGCTCGAAGTGCCACCACTCGCGCCAGTAGGCGCCGAAGCCGAAGCGCTCCATCGCGCGCTCGAGGATCAGGCGGTTGCGGAGCGCGCGCCCGCTCGCGTTGCGCGTGTGCGCGCGCGGCTCGAGAGGTCGTCGTAGCCGGTTCCCATCTCGAGCCGGCGGCCGCTGTCCGCGTCGCACGAGCGTCAGGTCCACCGCGCGTGCCCGTGTTGTGGCGGCTGCGCCGGGCGATGTAGGTGCCCGACGAGCTCGGCCCGGCCGCTGCGCTCGCGCCCAGCGCACGAGCGCGCGTGAGGCCCGCGCCGGGCGGTAGGCGTCGAGCACGAGCAGGCCGAGCCCGCGGCGGCGCAGGTGGCGCTGCACGCGCGCGAGGTCGCGGGCGGGCGTGGCGCAGCAGGAACGCCCGGTTCTCGCAGTAGCCGGGCAGGCGCCGGCCGGTGAGGTTGTCCGGGGTCGCGTAGGCGAGCTCGACGCGGATGCCCGGGGCGGATCGCTGGATGACGTCGACCAGGCCGCGCGGGTCGACCGCGCTCGGCCGGCCGGCCGGGCGTCCGAAGATGCGCTCTCGCCACGCCGCGCAGCGTGGCGGTGCCGTAGTCGTGCGACGGGTTGCCGTCGCTCAGCACCGCCATCGAGACCCGCAGCGGGCCGCGCTCGAAGAGCGCGGCCTCGTGGACGAGGCGGCCGAGGCCGGTGCTGCGCCAGCCGCCCTTGAAGAACGTGCGGAAGCCGGCCGCGAGCGAGAAGCGCGAGAAGCCCCAGCGCTGCCAGGCGACGATCGAGGAGAGCAGCCCGCGCGCGTAGGCGCGCGAGCGTGGCGGGGACGAGCCGGTCGAAGACGCGGAAGAAGCGCGCCTGGTCGGCGGCGCTGAAGTGGGCGCCCGACCAGTAGCCGCCGACGGAGAAGCTGCGCATCCCGGCCCGGGCGGCGAGCGCGCTGCAGCCCGGCGCCGCCGACGCGCGCGAAGACCGCGGTCGCGAGCCCGTTGTCCGAGCGCGTGATCATCGGCCCGAGCAGCGCCCGCTCGCCGGCGCCGGCGAGCCGGTTGCCCGCCTGGCGCAGGTAGGCCACGAGCAGCATCGCCTTGACGAGGCTGGCGGAGACGAAGGTGCGCCGCGACGCGAGGCCGTGCGCGCGGCCGTGCGAGTCGATCAGCGCCCACGAGACGATCCCGGCCCGCCGGCGAGGAAGCGCCGCGCCGCGCGCACGCGCCCGGGCGGCGGGAACAGCGCCGGGCGCGCCCGGACGCGCATGCGGCAGCCGCGGCCGGGCCGGACGGTGGCGCGCACGCCGGTGCGGCCGTGGGCGATGATCGTGATGCGCCGCGAGCAGCGCTCCACCGGCGGGTCGAGCAGCGAGCAGTTGCCGTCACAGGGCCGCTCGAAGCTCGTCAGCCGGTAGCGGCCCGCCCGCAGCCGGCGCCTGACGCGCCAGCGCACGCGCGGGCCCGAGCGCTCGGCGACGACGACCCTGCCGCGCGCGTTGCGCACGCGCAGGAAGGCGACCGAGCCCTCGATGTAGGTGCCGCCGCTCAGATCGAGCACGCGCCGGAAGTCGAGCTTGCCGGTCGGCGCCTGCGCGAGCGCCGCGGGCGCCGCGAGCGCCGCGATCGCGGTCGCCGCGCACAGGGCCAGGATCCGCACGGCTCCAGGGTACGGTTGCCCGTATCGACGCGCTCGCGTGCAGCCCGTAGCCTCGTGCCATCAAACGCCTGCTCCGGGACATCCTCACCCCGCTCACGTACGGGCGCATCGGCTACCTGATAC
>CAWBHC010000003.1:0-176803 GCA_963788595.1 uncultured Thermoleophilaceae bacterium | reverse complement strand
CTCGATGCCCTCGAACACGGCGTCCTCCGCGTTCGGCGCCATGTCCCGGAGAGCGATCTGCCGCACCATGAACTGCTCGAACGCCTCGGAAGCGTCGGAGTCGATCACCCGCCCCATCAGCTCCTTGAGGTTGGTGGAACCCGGCTTGTCGCTCTCGCTCATCAGACCTCCACCGGCCGCTTGATCGCGCCGACCAACGATATCGAGCGAACCGTGCCGCCATCGCGCGATGGTTTACGAACGTAGCGGGTGGATACCCTTTCGAGGCCATGACGGAGACGCAGTTCTGGGAGAGCACGTTGGGCGGGCACTTCGTCCTTCCGAGGCGCACCTTCTGGCCCAGCTTCTTCTCGAAGCTCGTGGCCCGCCTGCAGTGGGACCCGGCGACCATCGACCTCACCGAGGACGCGCGAGCGTGGCCGGAGCTCCCGGCCGAGCGTCGCCGCAACCTCATGACTCTTCTCGCCGGCTTCCGCGTGGCCGAGGACGCGGTCTCCGAGCACATCACGCCGTTCGCCGACGTGGCCAGGGAGGCGACCTTGGCCTCCCACGAGAGCCTGATGGCCTGGGTCTTCTATCTGCAGCGCCGCGACGAGGACCGCCATGCGCTGATGTTCGACCGGATCGCCGCCGAGGTGCTCGGGTTGCCCGGAGCCACCCCCGACGAGCGGCGCGAAGCGGCCCGGGCCCACGTCCCGCCGGCGGTGCTCGAGCTCTTCGAGGTGCGGCTGCCCGCGATGGCCGCGGAGCTCGCCGCGGGCCGCGCGGGGCTGGGCGAGGGAGTCGCCCTCTACCACATGGTGCTCGAGGGGACCATCTTCGACGCCGCGCATCACGCGCTGCGCAACTACTTGGCCGACGGCGCCCTGCCGGGGGTGCGCGAGGGCGTCGAGCGCGTCGAGCTCGACGAGCGCTGGCACATCGGCTTCGGCCTGCGCTGCCTGGTCGAGGCCCAGCCCTCCCGAGAGCTCCTCGACGATCTGCTCGCGCGCGCCGCCGAGGCGTCCGAGGCCTGGGGCGACGTCCTCCCGGAAGAGACTCGCGAGGAGCGCGCGGATGCGTGTCACCATCGGCTGGTGGCCGTCGGCCTCGTCGAGCCGCACGTGGCGGCCGAGTCAGCCGTCAGGCGCGCACCGGCCGCTTGATCGTGCGATAGACGAACTCGTCCGTCTGCGCCGGACTCGCGTGCCGAGACCACGCGGTCGTGATGCGGCGAGAACCGGCAAACCGGGTCCGTGGCGGCCGCGTCGCCGGTGAGCCGCAGCGCCTGGCAGCGGCAGCCTCCGAAGTCCACCTCCTGCCGCCCGAGCGGGCACGTCCGGCACGGCTCCTGCATCCAGTCCGTGCCCCTGAAGCGCATGAACGCGTCGGACTCGTTCCAGATCCACTCGAGCGGATGCTCGCGGACGTTGGCGAACTCGAGCCCCGGGATCGTCGACGCCGCCTGGCAGGGCAGCACGTCGCCGTTCGGAGCGACCGCTATCGCCGTCCGGCCCCACCCGCCCATGCACGGCTTGGGTAGATCCTCGTAGAAGTCGGGAAGCACCCACAGGACGTCGACCCTGGGGCCGACGCGCTCACGGAAGCGCTGGACCGCCTCCTCCGCGCGCTGGAGCTGCTCCCAGGACGGCATGAGCGCCTCCTGGTTCGGGACCGCCCAGCCGTAGTACTGCGTGTTCGCGAGCTCGAGCCGCTGCGCCCCGAGATCGAGCGCCAGGTCGAGCATCTCCTCGATCCGATCGAGGTTCTGCCGATGCAGGACGCAGTTGATCGTCAGCGGGAAATCGAGCTCCTTCACGACGTGCGCGGCCGCGATCTTCTTCTCGAACGACCTGTTGCCCGCGATGCGGTCGTTCTCCTCGGCGTCCGGGCTCTGGATCGAGATCTGCACGTGATCGAGCCCTGCCGCCTTCAGCGCCTCCGCGCGCTCACGCGTGAAGTGGAGGCCGGCCGTGATCAGCGACGAGTAGAGACCGGCGTCGCGCGCGCCCGCGCAGAGCTCGTCCAGATCGCGGCGCAGCATCGGCTCGCCGCCCGTGAGCGCGAGCTGCAGAACGCCGAGCGCGCGCGCCTCCCGGAAGGTGCGGATCCAGTGCTCGGTCTCGAGCTGGTTGCGGTACTTCTCGTGGCCGATGTCGAGCGGGTTCGAGCAGTACGGGCAGTGAAGCGGGCACTGGTAGGACAGCTCGGCGATCAGCGTGGCCGGCCTAGGCTGCGGCATCGACCACCAGTCCTTTCTGGGTCAGGCCGTTGACCAGCCCCAGAACGTCGTCACGCAGATCGGCGCCCTCGTAGCGCTCCGACAGGGTGCTGACGATCTCGTCGAGCGAGCGCTCCCCGTCGCAGAGCTCGAGGACCGCCACCGCGGTGGGATTGAGCCGGACGGCGCCCTCCGGCACCAGCAGCAGGTGCTCCTCGCGCACGTCGTCGTACTGCAGCCGCGCGCCCGTGACGAGGCGGGGGCGGGTCACGCGTCCGGACCCGGCGGCTGGGTGTCGCCGCGTTCGATTGCCTCGAGCTGCACCCACAGCATCTCCGTCTTGAAGCGGAGCGCGGCGACGGCGGCCTCCTGCTGCTCGCGCGTCCGGCAGCGCTCGACGGTCAGGTCGAGCGCGTACTGCGCGTCACGCGGCGCCTGCACGAGCCGTGCCCGGAAGTACTCGAGCCCCGCGGGGTCGATCCAGTCGTAGTGACGCTCGAGCGCCTCGAGCCGCACACGGATCGCGGCCGGACCGAAGAGCTCGGTGAGCGATGACGCCACCGCCTCGACCCACGGCTTCTGGCGCGCGAAGTTCACGTAGGCGTCGACCGCGTAACGCACCCCGGGTAGCACGCGCCGCTCCGATTCCAGTTCTTCCCGCGAGACGCCGAGCGCCTCGCCGAGCCGCAGCCACGACTCGATGCCGCCCGTTTCGTCGGTCGTACCGTCGTGGTCGATGATCCGCCCTATCCACTCCCGCCGGACCTCGACCTCGGGGCAGTTCGACAGGATCGCCGCGTCCTTCAGCGGGATGCACTCTCTGGTAGTAGAAGCGGTTCGCGACCCAGCGCTGCAGCTCCTCGCGCGTGAGCTCGCCCGCGTCCATTCGCCTGTGGAACGGGTGCAGGTTGTGGTAGCGCGTGCCCTGCGCGCGCAGCCGGGCGACAAACTCCTCGGGCGGCCACGGCGCGCGCTCCTCCGTCGGTCTGGTGGCGGTCTCTGTCACAGCTCGATCTCGAGGCCATCGTAGGCAACCTCGACGCCCGCGCGATGGACCGCCTCCCGCTCGGGAGAGTCCTCCAGCAGGATCGGGTTGGTGTTGTTGATGTGGACGAGCACCTTGCGGGGTCCCTCCAGCCGCGCGAGCGCCTCGAGCGTCCCGCCGGGGCCGGAGAGCGCCAGGTGTCCCATGTCGCGTGCGCTGCGCGCCGAGATGCCGAGCCGGGCGAGCTCGTCGTCGCGCCAGAAGGTCCCGTCGACGAGCACGACGTCGACTCGACGCGAAGCGGGCGAGCACGCCGTCGTCCAATCGGGCAAGCCCGGGGACGTAGGTCACGACGCCGCCACTCGCGCTGTCACGAAGGACGAACCCGCTCGCCTCGAGCTCCACGTTTGAGCCGCTCAGGTAGCGCGGTGCGTCGCCGCCGGCCTCGAACGGCTCGACCACGAGGCTCGACCCCTCGAGCTCCGTCGCCTGCTCAGGCTCGAGCGTGTGCCACTCGGCCCCTGAGTACTGCTCCAGGATCTCCAGCACGGGAAAGCCACTCCTCAGCGCATGTTGGACGCCCTCGGCGCCGAATACCCGCACCGGCGCCCGTGACTCCCGCAGCAGCAGAAGCCCCGCCGTGTGGTCGATCTCGGCATCCGTCAGCAGCACGCCGGCAATCGGCGGTTCGCGAACGCCGTCCACCTCGTGCGGGAGCGCCTCGAGCTGCTGGCGCGCGTCCGGCGAGGCGTTTACGAGGAACCATGGCCCCTCGCCGCCACGAATCGCCAGCGACGACTGCGTGCGTGAGTGCGCGCGTTCACCGACGCGCGCGGCCTCACACGTGTCGCAGTGGCAGTTCCATTGCGGAAACCCCCCGCCGGCGGCCGAGCCCAGAATACGAACTCGCACGTGTGGCACCACCGGGACGCAGCCCTAGGGGGGCCACGTCCGCTGTGCGCTCTTGACTACCGGTTGTAGAGGTAGAGGGTGACCTCGGTGCAGAGGTCGATGATCTCAAACTCAGGCTTGGTCCACTTCATACGTCGCCTCCCTCCTCGGGTACAGAGAGCCGTACTGTACCGGACGATTGCAACCCCCGAAGTGTCGCCGCAAATGCAGTCGGGACCCGCGCGAGAGCGCCTCGGATCCCGACCCACACCTTGCGCTCACAGCGCAGGCGGCAGCGCGGATCAGAGACGCCGGGAGAGCGACAGCGCGACGCGTCCGGCGGCGGCGATCGCGACCCCGGCCGCCGCGACGCCGACCGTGATGCGCGGCCGCTCCGGCGGTGAGCGGGTCGACGCCGAGCGTGGCCCCGGCCGCGGTGAGGGACAGCACCGCCGCGCTGGCGACGGCGATCAGCGCCCACGCCGGGAACGCGACGTTGCGCCGCCACGCCAGACCCGGCCGGGCGCGCAGGCGTCCACGCGATCGCCACGTTCGCGACGAGCCACCCGGCCACGGCGGCCGCGATCGCCATGTCGATGCCCCACCGCGCGTGGACGATGAGGAACGTCGGGAGCACCGCGGCCGTGAGCGCCACGGCCGTGAGCGCGATGGCGGACAGCTGCGTGTCGTCGAGGAACCGGCGCGCCGGATCGCGCGGGGGATGGTCCATCGCGCCCGGCGCCGGCGGCTCGGAGACGAAGGCCACCGACGCGCCGACGTCCATGAACAGCTCCAGGATGACGATGTGGACCGGGTGGAACGGGGCGGGCAGCCCCAGCGCCAGCGGCACGGCGATGACCACGACGAGCGCGATCTTGGCGCCGAGGTAGAAGGCGACCGCGCGCCGCAGCTGGGAGGCCAGGCCGCGACCGCCCTCGACGGCGCCGACGATCGTCGGGTAGGCGTCGTCGACGAGCACGAGATCGGACGCCTCGCGGGCGAGATCGGTCCCGCGCGCGCCCATCGCGATGCCGACGTTCGCCGCGGCGAGGGCCGGCGCGTCGTTGACGCCGTCGCCGGTGACGGCGACGGCCTCGCCTCGGTCCTGGAGGACCCGGACGAGCCGCAGCTTGTCCTCGGGCGTGGCGCGGGCGATGACGGCCTCGCCGCGCAGCCGCTCGGCGAGCTCGTCGTCGTCGAGCGCGTCGAGCGGCGCGCCGCCGTGCATGCACCTCGGGAGCGTGGACCCCGGCCTCGCGGGCGGTCGCGGCGACCGTGTCGGGGTGGTCGCCGCTGACGACGATCGTCCGCACGCCCGCGTGGGCGAGCTCGGCCACGGCATCGCGCACCCCGGGGCGCAACGGATCGCGGAAGGCGGCCAGCCCCACGAATGCGAGCTCGCGTCTCGGCGTCGCGCGGCATCGCCGCGGAACCGCGGCGTCGTGACGCTCGGCCACGGCGATGACCCGCAGCCCGTCGTCCGCGAGCCGCGCGACGCGCGCGAGCACGGACGCCCGCTCCGCCTCGGACATCGCGCACGCGTCGAGCACGGCCTCCGGCGCGCCCTTCACGGCCACCCACGCGCCGTCGGCCTCGCGCCACACCGCGCTCTCGCGCTTGCGCACCGGATCGAACGGATACCGGCGCCAGGCGCTCGCTCGACGCGCGCTCGCCGGCGGCCTCCACCAGCGCGCGATCGACCGGGTCCTGCGCGGCCGCCGCCCCGTGCGCCGCGGCCGCGACGGTCAGCACGTGCTCGCGGTCGCCGTCGATGCGCTCGATCTCGAGCCGGTTCTCGGTCAGCGTCCCGGTCTTGTCGGCGAGCAGCACGGTCATCGCGCCGACGGCCTCGGCGGCGCGCAGCCGGCGCAGGAGCACGCCGTGCTGCGCCAGGCGCAGACCGCCGATCGCCACGAGCACGGTCACGAGGATCGGCAGCTCCTCGGGGATCGTGGCGAACGCGAGCGTCAGCCCGTCGAGCAGCATCTCGCGTGCGGGCTGGCCGCGGAGCACGCCGACGAGCGGCACGACCACGCACGCCGTCACCGCCACGATGAGCGCCGCGCGCGCCAGTTCGGCCATCGCGCGCTGGAGCGGCGTGGGCGGCTCCCGGGCCTCCGCGACGAGCCGGCCGAGGCGGCCGATCTCGGTGTCGGCGCCGACCGCGACGACGACGCCCTCGCCGGCGCCGGCCACCACGGCGCTGCCGGCGTGCAGCAGCGAGGACCGCTCGGCGAGCGGCGCGTCGGCGTCGACCGGCTCGGGCCCCTTGGCGGCCGCCACGGGCTCGCCCGTCAGCCTGGACTCGTCGGTGGCCAGGCCGTCGGCCTCGACGACGCGGGCGTCGGCGGCGACGACGCTGCCGGCCTCGACGAGCAGCACGTCGCCGATGACGAGCGCGTCGACCGGGACCGCGGCCACGGCGCCCGCCCGCCGGACGAGCGCGTTCGGGGCGCTGAGGTCGCGCAGCGCCCGAAGCGCGCGCTTCGCCCGGACCTCGGAGATCGCCTCGACGGCGCTGACCAGCGCGATGATCGCGAAGATCGCGATCGCGTCGCGCAGCTCCCCGAAGATCGCCGAGAGCACGCCGACCGCGACCAGCAGCAGCTGAAGCGGCTCCACGACCGACTCGACCAGCTCCCCGAGAACCGCCATGGTCTGGCTGCCCTCGGTCCGCACCGCCGCCGTGCCGCGCCGCTCGCTCGACCTCCTCGGCCGTCAGGCCGCCCGGGCGACTGCCGGTCCGCTCCCACAGGACCGCGAGCGGCTCTGCGTGGACCGGGACGACCGGCGCCCCGTCGGCGGGACGCGACGCCGGCGTTGCGCTCGCCATGCAACGGATGATACGTCTCCGGCGCAACCCGGAGACGACGCTGCGCGTCTGGGATCATGGTCTCCCGTGGCGCGTGACTGGTTGCTGATCACCGTCTCCACCCCGGGCGGCGGCTCCTCGACGCTGCGCGTCTACGCCTGGCGCAACCTGCGCAGCCTCGGCGCCCACTACCTGCAGCAGTCCGTGTGCCTGCTCCCGGCGACGCCGAAGACCACGCGCGCCGTGACGCGGCTCGTGACGCGCCTGCGCGCGGAGGGCGGCCGCGGCGAGATGCTTCGCATCAGCTGACGGACTCCAGGCAGGAGGCCGCGGTCATCGACGCGATCCAGCGCGAGCGGACCGATGAGTACCGCGAGGTGGTCGAGAGCACGCAGCAGTTCCACGAGGAGCTTCAGCTCGAGCGCCGCCGCGGCCGGGCCACGTACACCGAGCTCGAGGAGTCCGACGTCGACCTCGCCCGCCATCAGAAGTGGCTCGCCGCGATCCGCGCGCGCGACTACTTCGACGCGCCCGGGGGCGAGGAGGCCGCCGCGGCCGTCGCGTCGTGCGAGGAGGCGCTCGCCCGCTTCGAGAGCGAAGCGCTGTCCGCGGAGCTCGACGAGTCCGCGTCGGACGCCGGGCCCGGCCTGCGCGCGGTCGACGGCGCCGACGGCTGACGGACGCGCCCGGCGTGCCGCGCGGGCGGCTCGACGAGGAGCGCTGCAAGTGACTCAGACTGCCGAACCCGCGCCACGAGGGGAGCACGCCGCCGTGCGGCGTGCTTGAAAGGACGCGTCCAGCTTGGAGTCGATATTCGTCTTCATCTCCGGAGCGGCGCTGTTGGTGTACAGCGCCGAGCGGCTGATCGACTCCCTGGTCGGGGCGGCGAGCGGTCTCAAGATCTCCCTGTTCCTGCTCGCGATCGTGTTCACGGGGATCGAGTTCGACGACATCGTCCTGGGAGTCGCGCTGGAGCTCGAAGAGCTCGATGGGGTCGCGCTCGGCCTGGTGATGGGGACGGCGGTCGCGTTCAGCGGAGTGGTGCTCGCGCTCGGCGCGATCCTCGCGCCGACCAAGTTCAACGTTCCGCGCGACTACATCGTCATCTTCGCCGCTGCGCCGCTGATAATGCTCGTGTTCGCGCTGGCCGAGCCGATCAGCGTCGCCGAAGGTGTGGTGCTGGTCGGCCTGTTCGCGCTGTTCATCGCGTACGTCACCGTCCGGGAGGTCAGGAGGGAGACGCCGACCTTCCGCAACCTGGAGGTGCTCGACGAGGCGGCGGAGTGGGAGGCCGAGGAACAAACGCCGGGGCCGGAGAGGCAAGAGGCCGTCGCCGCCATGATGCCGTTCGGCACGGGGCTCAAGCACCCCGGCTGGCCAAGCCTCGGGATGGCGGTCATCGCGCTTGGCGGGATCGTCATCGGCGCCGCGACCGTGAGCACCGGAACCGAGGGCATCCTCGAGGAGTACGGCCTCGAGGGCACCGTGTTCGGCGCGACCATCATCACCGCCGTGCTGACGATCGAAGACCTCTTTCTGACCGTGGAGCCGATCCGCAGGGGTGTGCCGGAGATCGGGGTCGGCAACGTCATCGGGAGCCTCGTCTTCACGGTCACGGGGAAGCTCGGCATCATCGTCATCGCGGGCGGCAGCGTCACGGTCGCCTCGAACGTGCTCAAGTGGCACCTGCCGGCGCTCGTCGTCATCACCGCCGATCGCCGCGCTGCTTCCTCTACACCGGCGAGCTGAAGCGATGGCACGGCTACGCCCTGCTGGGCCTGTACGTCGCGTACTGGGTGATCAGCTACATCGTGTACGGCGGCGCGCCGGTCGAGGCCGACTGACGCGGGGCCCCCATCCGGAGAGGTGAGGGCCGGCCGCCTGGGCGGCCGGCCTCCGCATCTTCAGGTACCGCCGTTACTCGGGCAGCGCGAACGCGAACAGCGCGCTGCCGTGGCCCGACCCGAGCATCTTGGGCAGGAAGCCCTCGGCCCAACCGCCCCAGCCGCTCGGCGCGACGATGTACTGCCGTCCGTCGACGCTGTAGGTCGACGGGCTCGAGTGGTGCCCACTGCCGCACTGGAACTGCCACAGCAGGTCACCGCTCTCGGCGTTCCACGCGTTGAACTCCCCGCTGGGCTCGCCCCCGAACACGAGGCCGCCGCCCGTGGCCAGCAGCGACGAGCACATGCACAGGTCCTTCGGGCTGGTCCAGCGCCAGCGCTCCTGGCCCGTGCGCGGGTCGTAGGCGCTCACGTAGCCGGTCTGGTCGTCGGCGTCCACGGCGACGCCCGCGCCCCAGTACGGGATGCTCTCCTTGAACTCCCTGCGCCGCCGCGTGGCCGTCGCGCCCACGTCCTGCACCGGGACGTACAGGAGCTCGGTATCCGGGCTGTAGCACGCGTGCGTCCACTCCTTGGCGCCGGCCGGGCCCGGCCAGAAGTGCACCGGGTCGCCCTCCTTGTCGGGGTAGACCTTGGGCGTCACGTTGCCCTTCTCGTCGACCTCGCCCCAGTCGATGCGGTCGACGAACGGCACCACCCGGACCGGCGACATATCCGTGCGATCCAGGATGTAGAGGAACCCGTTCTTGTCGAAGTGGGCGGCCAGCTTCTGCCCATCGAGGTCGAACAGGAGGTGCTCCATCACGGAGTCGTAGTCCCACAGGTCGTGCGGGGTGTACTGGAAGTGCGACTTGATCTCGCCGCTGTCGGCGTCCACGGCGACACCGGAATCGGTGAACAGGTTGTCGCCCTCGCGGACCCCTCCGTCGAAGTCGGGACACGGATTGCCGGTCCCGTAGTACAGGAGGTTCAGGTCCGGGTCGTAGGTGGGCGTGATCCAGCAGTTCGCGCCGCCCCGCTGCCAGGCCTCGCCGTCAGCGGGCCAGGTGTCGGAGCCCGGCTCTCCGGGCTTCGGGATCATGTAGCAGCGCCAGACGTGCTCGCCGGTCTCGCGATTGAACGCGTCGGTGTGGCCGCGCACCCCGAACTCGCCGCCGGAGCTCCCGACGATGACCATGTCCTTCACGACCAGGGGAGCGACGGTGGCGCTCTCGCCGGCCCGCACATCGCCGAACGGCTTGTCCCAGATCTTCTTGCCGGTCTCGGCGTCGAGCGCGATCACGTGGGCGTTCAGGGTGGTCATGAAGACCCTCCCCTCGGCGACGGCGACCCCGCGGTTGACGTTGCCGCAACACAGCGACACGTCGAACGGGGACGCGTGCCTGTAGCGCCACAGCTCCTGCCCGTTCGTCGCGTCGAGAGCCCAGCACTGGCCGTCCCAGCCGGAGACGAACATGACCCCGTCCACGACGAGCGGCGAGGCCTCCCACGCGTAGGTCGTCGCGCCCGAGCGCAGGCCGAGATTGCCGGCCTGGAACACCCACTGGGGAGTGATTTGCCCGACGTTGCTCGCGTTGATCTGGTCGAGCGGGCTGTAGCGCTGCCCGTTGTAGGCGCCGTAATAGGTCAGCCAGTTCTGCGGTTCGTCACGGGCGGCCAAGATCCGCTCGTAGGTGACGCCCTGGGCAACCGGCGGCGCCTGTGCCGACCGACGTGCTCAGGGTTGCATAGGGGATGGCACTTCCTGCGTCTACGTACTCCTCTGTTGCCATCGAGTACTCCTTTCGACGGTGAGCCTGGCGGGCGGTCTAGGGTTGGGGTTGGGGCGGGCGGTCCAGGCGAGCCTCGTCCGGTACGTCCCCGCTCACGACGATCGCGCCGGTCAGGCCCCGGCCCTCGTCGTTGCCGGTCGTGGAGCCGTACCAGTAGTACCCGGGTCCGTCGAGCTCGAGAGTGGCCGTGCCCTTCGAGTGGTTGACCAGCCAGAGGAACTGGGTGTCGCCATTGCTCGGCAGGACCGCGCAGTGGGTGTTCTTGTCGTCGTTGATGAGCGTGAGCTCGAGCACGCCGCCATGGGGCAGGACGAGGACCCCGGGCTCATAGACGAGCTCGTCCTCCGGGATCCGGACGGTGGCGGTCATCTTGCCGTCGGAGCCCTCCTCGGCCTCCCCGACCGTCGTCCGGCCGAGTATTCGACCGAGGGTCACCCCGTTTTGCTTGTCCAGACCCGGTATCTCTGCAGTCTCAGCCACGCGCTCCTCCCCAGTTGCGTCTCCGGTGTTGGCGCGCGCGAGCCTACCACGGCTGGAGAGTCCATGGTGGGCGCCCGGTTGGCGATGAATTGCAGACTCGGATAAGCCTTGAGGGCAACCCGTGTTGGCGCTCGTTGAATCGGGTGTTCCCGGGATTATTGGCCCCGGACAGCCCCCCGGAGCTACTTCTTCGGCCGCGTCGTCAGCCGGACGCGCTCCCGCCGCGGCTCCTCGAAGGTCATGTAGCCCCAGTCGAGGGGCGACTCCTGGCGGTAGTTCTTGCGCAGGGCGCGCGCGATCGTGGCCTTCATCAGCTCCTTGCCGAGGTAGAAGGCGTGCGTCGGCTCGTCGACCCCGAGCTGGTCGAAGATCTCGTTGAAGTCGGTGCCCTTGACGAACAGCTCGGCGTTGAAGACGTAGATCCACTCGCTGTCGGCGAAGATGCGGAAGTTCGGGTCGGTGACCTGCGCGTGCAGCTCGCGCAGCTCGGATTCCGCGTAGGGCCGGAGGTCCTCGTCCTTCACGGTCAGCAGCCGCCCGTCGACGTGCTTCGGGCGGCGTGCCCTGCTCGTGCGCGAAGTGCATGAGCTGCGCCGCGAGCACCGCCTCGCTGGACGGCGCCGTGCGCCCACTCGATGACCTCGGTGGTGAGCACGTTGCGGATGCCGAGCTCCTGGCAGAAGCCGATCAGCAGCGCGGTCACCCCCGTGCTGTCGGCCTCGGTCAGCTCGGTGAGGTTGCCGATCCCCATGAACATCTCCGCCTCGGGATGGCGCCGGCGCACCTCGAGGTAGCGGCCGAGGCTGGCCGCGAAGCCGGTGCCGATCGGCTCGATGATCGGGTCGACGCAGGTAGGGCTTGCCGAGCGCTCTCGAGGTGGGCGATCGTCGCCTCGAGGCTGTCGAGGTCGTCGGGCGTGTCGGGGATGAGCACCGGCGTCGCGCGCAGGCGCTCGGCGAGGTCGCGGTTGGACCCGTTGAGGCTGAGGACGTAGTCGACGCCCGCCTCGTCGGCCATCAGGATCTCCTCGGCGTCCATCGTGTCGATGCTCAGGGTGAAGCCGCGCTCGCGCAGCTCGGCGATCACCGCCGGGCCCTCGTCGAGCCAGCGCCGCCCGAGCGACAGGCCCAGGTCGATGACGTCGGCGCCGGCGTCGCGGTAGTAGCCCGCGAGCTCGAGGATGCGCTCGCGGCTCAGCCGCGGGACGTGGTTGATCTCCGCGAACACGCGGATGTCGCGCGGGCCGTAGCTGGAGCGCGCGTCGGCCTGCCCGAACCAGCTCGGCAGCCGCTTGAGGTCGGCGGGGCCCTTCTCGACGGGAATCCCGAAGCGCTCGGCCAGCACGTCGGTCTCGCCCTCGCAGAGGCCGGGGATCATGATCTTCGTGACCGCGTCGGGCGGCTCGAGGAAGCGCGCGATCCAGGTCGTGGTCATCAGCGCGGCGACCGTGATCTTCATGACCGCGACGTCGTAGTCGAACGGCAGCTCCGCGCGGTCCAGCGTGTCGCGGAGGGCCGGCGCGGCGAGCTTGCCGGTTACGAACAGGAGCCGCTCGGCCACGGGCGTGTCCGGGCGGCGGCGCTACTTGCTATGGACGAACTTGTTGGGCGTCCCCTCGAGCGCGCTGTCGGGCGTCCGGCCGCCACAGCACGTGGTCCTCGATCTCGCGCGCGAGCGCGAAGTCGTTGTCCGTGATGCCGCCGCTCGAGTGCGTCTGCAGCTTGACCCAGACCTTGCCCCAGGTCACCGCGAGGTCGGGGTGATGGTAGGCCGCCTCCGACAGGTAGCCGATGGTGTTGACGAGCATGAGCGTCGTCGGCCAGCCGTCGGTGTTGTACTTGCGCCGCAGCCAGTCCGCCGTCGAGGTACCAGCCGTCGAGGCCGTCCTCCTTGATCTTGGCCTCGACCTCCTCGTCGGTGTAGGGCCTGGGCTTTTCCTTGGTCTCGACCATTGCGATCGCCTCCTTCGAGAGCACTACATCACAACGCCGCCGTTGATGTTGACGGCCTGACCGGTGACGAAGGACGCCTCCGGCGAGGCGAGCCAAAGCGCCGTCGCGGCCACGTCCTCGGGCCGGCCCCAGCGCGCGAGCGGCGTGGACTCCGCGACCGAGCGGTGGAAGTCCCGGTCGGCCTCCTGCGCGAACCCGGTCTCGATCCAGCCCGGGCAGAGCACGTTGACGCGCACCCGCGGCGCGAGGCTGCGAGCCAGGCTCTTGCTGAAGGCGAGCACGCCGCCCTTGACCGCGGTGAACAGCTCCGGGTTCTCGCCGGCCATCCCGGCGGTCACGTGGTCCCAGCTCATGTTCAGGAGCGCCCCGCCGCCGGGCTGCTCGCGCATCACGGCGCCCGCGGCGTAGGAGCACGCGACCGTCCCCTTGAGGTCGACCGCCAGCAGGAGGTCGAGCTTGCGCTCCCAGTCCCACCCGGCCGCCTCGCCCGTCAGCACGTCCGCGCCCGCGTTGTTGACCCACACGTCGAATCCGCCGAGCCGTTCCCGGGCCTGGGCGACCAGTGCCTCGCAGCGGCCGCGGGTGCCCAGGTCCGCCTGGACGACGAGCCCGCGGCCACCGGCACGGGTGATCCGCTCGGCGACCGCCGACGCCCCCTCCGCGCTGTCGCGGTGCGTCACGAGCACCGTGGCGCCCGCGCCGCCGAACGCCTCTGCGATGGCGGCGCCGATGCCGCTGCTCGCGCCCGTGACCACGGCCCGCACCCCGTCGAGCCGGCGCCCGCCGGTCTGAGTGGTCACCACCGAGCCACCTGCGTCATGAGCCGGCCCGACTATACGATGCGGCGAATGGCCCGCCTCGGTGCCGATGCGGTCGCCGGCGCCGCGCAGCTGGCCTGCGTGCTCGAGGCAAGCGCCGAGAAGCCGGGCAACATCACGCCGAGCCACGACTTCGGCGACACCACCTACGAGGACATGCTGCGCAGCGGGATCGCGCTCGGCCCCGAGCTCGGCCGCGCGGGTGAGCGCGGGGTCGGCGAGACGGTGCTGGCCGCCGTGCGCGCCTCGCGCGGCGTGGCCGGCGCCAACACCAACCTCGGCATCGCGCTGCTGCTCGCGCCGCTCGCGCGCGCGGCGCTCGAACAGGCGACGGCCCGCTCCGCGAGCGCCTCGCGTGACGTGCTGGGCGCGCTCACCGTCGACGACGCGCGAGACGCCTACGCGGCGATCCGCCTGGCGGGCGCCGGCGGCCTCGACGAGCCGGTCGAGCACGACGTGCGCGACGAGCCCCGCGTGACGCTGCGCGAGGCGATGGCGGCGGCTGCGCAGCGCGACACGATCGCGAGCGAGTACGTGACCGACCACGCGGTCACCTTCGAGCTCGGGCTGCCCGCCCTCGCCGATGTCGCTCGGGCATGGGCTGCGCCCGCGCGACGCCGTCGTCGAGCTGGCCCTGCGTCTCCTGGCCGCCATCCCGGACACGCTGATCGCCCGCAAGCGCGGCGCCGAGGCGGCCGGTCGAGTGTCGGCGGAAGCTCGGCGGGTGCTCGCCGCCGGCGGCGTCCGCGGTGCCGGCGGCCGGACCGCGCTCGCCGAGTTCGACGCGTCGCTGCGCGAGGACGGCAACGCGCTCAACCCGGGGACCACGGCCGATCTCGTGACCGCCGTGCTCTTCGTGGCGCTGCTGGAGAACGTGCTCTGAGCCCCGTCGGCGAGCCGATCCTGCTGGTCTCGGTCAGCGCGCGCATGCTCGCCGAGCTGGGGGTGAGAGCCGGGCACGACGTCGTGGCGCTCGACCGCTTCGGGGACCTCGACCTCCAGCGGCTCTGCCGGAGCGTCTCCGTGCTGCGCGACCTCGGCGGACGCGGCGGGATGGCGGCGCTGGTGGACGCCGCCGAGCAGATCGAGGCGCCGAGCGTGATCTACGGCGCCGGGCTCGAGAACCAGCCGGCGCTCGTGGCCCGGCTCGGATCCGGCAGGCGGCTGCTCGGATGCTCGCCCGAGACGCTCGCGCGCGTGCGTGACCCGGCTGCCCTCGGCGCCTCCCTGCGCGCGGGCGGCCTGGCCTACCCCGCGACGTTCGCCGCCCACGACGCGCCGCGCCGCGCGGAGCGCTCGCGCCGCTGGCTGCGCAAGCCGGTGCGCGGCGGCGGCGGACGCGGCATTCGCGAGTGGCGCGGCGGAGCGCTGAGCGGGGAGGTCGTAGTTCAGGAGCGCATCTCGGGGCTCCCGTGCTCTGCGGCCGCCGTCGCCGACGGACGGGCGGCGATCGTGCTCGGCGTGAGCGAGCAGCTGATCGGGCAGCGTGGACTCGGCGCGCGCGGCTACGCGTGGTGCGGGAACGTCGTGCCGCCGCGCCTGGCAGTGACCGAGCGACGCGCGCTGGCCGCTGCCTCGCGGGCGATCTGCGCGCACCTGGCCTCCGAGTTCCGGCTGCGCGGGCTGTTCGGCGTGGACCTCGTGTGGGACGGCGAGCGCGCCTGGGTCGTCGAGGTGAATCCGCGTCCGACCGGGTCGCTCGAATGCGTCGAGGCGGCCCACGACGTGGGGGTCTTCGCCGCCCACCTGGACGGTTGCGCCGGACGCCTTCCACAGGTCGCCACTGCTCCGGCGCCGCGCCGGGCGGCCGGCAAGGCGATCGTCTTCGCCAAGCAGGACGTGCGCGTCGGGGACACCCGCGGCTGGCCGGCGCGCGACATCCGCGACGTGCCGCACCCGCACGAGCGGATCGCCGCGGGTCACCCGATCTGCACGCTCGTCTCGGTGCAGGAGTCCCCCGATGCGGTTCTCGCCGACCTCCAGGCGCGCGCCGCCGCGCTGCGAGGCGAGCTCGGTGACCGAGAGGCTTATGCTCAGGCCGCATCGTGACGCTCTCGCTCAACGACCGCGCCCAGGAGCTCGCCGACCGCCTCGCCGCCGACGCCGACGCCCTGCGCGTGGACGTGACGACGCTCCCGGGCGGGACCCGGCTGATCGACTGCGGCAGCGCGGTGCTCGGCGGCCTCGAGGCGGGACGGCGCTTCGCGGAGATCTGCATGGCGCGGCCTCGGCGTCGGTGTCGTTCTCGCCGCTGGTGCTCGAGGGCCGCTGGCTCCCCGGGCTCACCGTCGTCACCGACCGGCCGGCGCTCGCCTGCCTCGGGTCCCAGTACGCGGGCTGGCGCCTCGACCGCGACGACTACTTCGCGATGGCGAGCGGCCCGGGCCGGGCGCTGGTCCGGGCCGAGGAGCTCTACGACGATCTCGATGTCGACGAGAGCGCGCGGGCCGCGGTCCTGTGCCTCGAGACGCGCGACCCTCCGCCCGAGCCGCTCGCCGGCTACGTGGCCGAGCGGGCCGGCGTGGCGGCCGCCGACCTGACGCTGCTGTTCGCGCCGACCGCGAGCGTGGCCGGCGGGGTGCAGATCGCCGCGCGCGTCGTCGAGACCGCGCTGCACAAGCTCCACGAGCTCGAGTTCGACGTCGGCCGCGTGGTGAGCGGCTTCGGGAGCTGCCCGCTGCCGCCGGTCGCCAAGTCCGACCAGGAGGCGATCGGCCGCACGAACGACGCAGTCCTCTACGGCGGCCAGGTGGAGCTCGCGGTCGATGCCACCGACGAGGAGCTCGAGGCGATCGTGCCTCGCCTGCCGGCGTCGGCTTCGAAGGACCACGGCGAGCCGTTCGGCGAGCGTGCTCGAGGCGGCCGGCTGGGACTTCTACGAGATCGACCCGCTCCTCTTCAGCCCGGCCGAGGTGCGCCTGACGAGCGTGTCCAGCGGTCGCAGCTTCCACGCCGGGGCCGTGGACATGGACGTCCTCGAACGGTCGTTCCGGGGATGAGCGGGCGCCCGTCCGCGATCGTCGAAACGGTAACCACGACCATGAACCCGGACGGAACGGTCAACTGCGCCGCGATGGGGGTGGAGTGGGGCGACGAGGTCATCGTGATCAAGCCGTACCGCTCCACGCGGACGCTGCGCAACCTGCGGGCGACCGGCGCGGCGGTCGTCAACCTCACCGACGACATCCTGCTGTTCACCCAGGCCGCGCTCGGCGATCCGCAACCGCCCACGCGGCCCGCGGCGACGATCGACGGCGCCGTGCTGGCGGACGCCTGCTCGTGGCGTGAGGTCAGCGTCGACGACGATCGACGCGGATGGGCCGCGCGCACGCGTGACGCACCCACGTCGTGGAGCGCGGAGTCGCGCGCGAGTTCCTCGGCTTCAACCGAGCCAGTCACGCGGTGCTCGAGGCCTCGATCCTCGCCTCGCGCGTGCGCCTGCTCCCGCCGGCGGAGATCGACGCGGAGCTGGGGCGCCTCCAGGTGCTGGTCGACAAGACGGCCGGGCCGCGGGAGCGTGAGGCGATGGAGCTCGTGCGGCGACATGTGCGCGCCGCGGTCGGGAAGCGGATGACGACAGTCCGGGTCGAGGCGCCCGCGCGCCTGCACATGGGCATGCTCGACGTCGCGGGGGAGGGCGCTCGCCGGTTCGGCGGGCTGGGCGTGGCGCTCAGCCGCCCCGCTGCGGTCGTGGAGGCGAGCCCGAGCGACGACGTGACCGCCGAGGGCCCGGACGCCGAGCGCGCGCTCGCCATCGCCCGCCGCTGCAGCGAGTCGCTCGGGCTGGCGGGCGGCGCCCGCGTCCGCGTGATCGAGGCGATCCCCGGGCACGTCGGCCTCGGCTCGGGCACCAAGCTCGCGCTCGCCGTGACCGCCGCTCTGGCCGCGCTCGGCGGGCAGGCGCCGGAGCCGCAGGCGCTCGCCCGAGCCGCCGGCCGCGGCGCGCGCTCGGCCGTCGGCCTGTGGACGTTCGTCCACGGCGGGCTCGTGGTGGAGGGGGGCGTGCGGCCCGGTGCCGAGCAGGCGGCCCCGCTCCTGGCCCGCCACGCGATGCCCGGCGAATGGCGCTGCGTGCTCGCGATACCCGCCGCCGAGCCGGGGCTCTCGGGGCGTGCGCCGAGGAGAACGCGTTCGCGGGGCTGCGCCCGGACGCCGAGCGCGCCGCGCTCATCGCGCAGGTCGTGCTGACCTCGCTGCTTCCCGGGCTCGCGGAGCGTGACGTCACCGAGTTCGGCGCGGCGCTCACACGCGTCCAGCGGCTCGTGGGCGAGTCGTTCGCCTCGGCTCAGGGCGGCGTCTTCCACCCGCAGGCCGAAGCCTTGGTCGAGGCGCTGCTTCGCCACGGGGCGGCAGGCGCGGGGCAGAGCTCGTGGGGGCCCGCCGTCTACGGCATCGTCGGAGACGAGCGCGAGGGGCAGGAGCTGGCCGGCCGCATGGAGGCCGAGCTTGCGGGCGGCGGCAGCGTGGAGGTCGTCCGCTTCGACAACCAGGGCGCGCAGGTGGAGGCCGGATGAGGCTGCTCGTGAGCGTGACCGACGCCGACGAGGCGCGCCTGGCCGTGCGGGAGGAGTCGACATCGTCGACGTCAAGAACCCGGCCGAGGGCTCGCTGGGCGCACCGGCCCCGGGCGTGATCGAGCGGGTCAGGCAGGTCGTGCCACCGGAGCACCCGGTGAGCGCCGCCGTCGGCGACCTGCCCAACCTGCCCGGCACCGCCGCGCTCGCCGCGCTGGGTGCCGCGCGCTCCGGTGCGGCGTACGTGAAGATCGGGCTGTGGGGGACGTCCACCACCGACGGCGCGGTGGCGGTCCTGAGCGCGGTCCGTGAGGCCCTCGACGGCGACGCGATCGCGATCGCCGCCGCCTACGCCGACGCCGAGCGGGTGGCCGGGGGGCCCCTGCCGCCTGCGGCCCTCGTCGAGGCCGCGCGCCGCGCCGGAGTCGGGGGCTGCCTGCTCGACACCGCGGTCAAGGACGGCCGCGGGCTGTTCGAATGGCTCGCGCCAGACGCGATCACGGCGCTGGTGGCCGAGGCGACACGCGGCCGGCCTCGAGATGGCGCTCGCAGGCGCCCTGCGCGCCGAGGACCTGAGCGTGGTCCGCGCGACCGGCGCCGACATCGCGGGCGTGCGCTCGGCAGCCTGCCGCGACGGCCGGCGGACGGCGCCGCTCGACGCCGAGCGACTCGAGCGGCTGCGAGCGGAGTGCGAGACGTGACTACGACGCCTCTTCGGCTCCGTACCCCTCGAACGGCTCCGTCAGCAGGCGAGCCTTGTGAGGCCCGTACTCGAAGACGTGAACGATGCGCACGGCGTCATCGGTGCGCTCGACGCGGGTCTCGGCCAGCGTGAGGTTCGCGGCCTTGCTCAGGTCGAGCTGGTTGAGGCGCTCGGCCTCAGCCCGGCAGACGCCGCCCGGCGTGGGGCGGCTCTCCGGGTAGGCGTCCTCGTGATGTCGGATCAGCGCCTGCCAATGCTCGTCCCCCGCCCGCTCCACAGCTTCCCGGAGTTGCTCCCTGGTGTAGGCCATCGGTGGAAGCTATCGCCCCGCTGGACGCGCCGAGCGGTTGGAGCAGTGGACATCAGGTGGGTGATGCCGCCGTCACGAGCGTCCCTTCGGTGCTGCCCTGCTCGAGCAGCGCCACGAGCCGCGCCGGCTCGCGGCCGTCGATCACCCACGCCTCGACGCCGGCCGCGCGCAGCGCGTCCGGCAGGTGCTCGTCGACCCCCGCGGCTCGGCCCGCCGCGCGCAGCTCCGCGAGCTCGTCCACGCTCAGGCGAGCGAGCGGCGGCGCCGTCCGGCGGCCAGTCGCGGTAGAGGCCGGCGACCGGCTTGACGAGCACGAGGCGCGCCGGCGCCGCGGCACCGGCCACCCACGCGGCGATCGAGTCGGACGTGACCGCCCACGAGGCGGGCAGCGGGTCCGCCCGCGAGCAGCGCCGCCGGCAGCAGGACGGGCGTGCGCCCGCGGCGGCAGCGGCGCGGGCGGCCTCGAGCTCCGCGCACGGCACCGCACCGGGGATGAGGTCGGAGAGCAGCCCAGCCGAACTGGTCCATCGCGAGGATCGCCATCCGGTGAGCGCGTCTCCGCCCGCAGGGCGAAGCGGCGGTCGTGCTCGCGGACGGCGTCCGCGAACGCCGCGCCGCCCGGGCACGACGAGCAGCGGGTGGCGCGCGCCGGCGTCGCCGATCGCGCGCGCACAGCGTGCGCAGCGCGCCGTCGCCCGCCTCGCGCGCGAGCCCGCCGCCGACCTTGACGACGGTCAGCACTGCGGGCGCAGCCGGCGCGGCCACGAGCTCGGCGAGCGCGGCGGCGGGCGCCGCGTCGCGCTCGGCAGCGCTCCAGGGCAGCTCGGCGACCGCGAGCCCGAGTTGCCCGGCCGCCTCGCGGGCGAGGAACGCCCCCGCGCCGAGCGGGACGACCGGCGACCGTCGTCGGAAGCGGCCGCCGACCTGGCGGGCCGCCGCCTCGATCTGGCGCGACCTGCTCGGCGTGGAGGAACGCGGCGATCGCGTCGATCTCCGCGGCGGCCGAGCTGCTCCGCGTCGGAGCAGACGAGCCGCGCCACGCGCTCACGCGCGCAGTCGACGCGTCGCCGGGCCGCCCGTCCGGGGTCGGGCACGTGTAGGCCTCGGGCGCGAGGTGGCCGAGGATCAGGTGCACGTCGGCGCTGATCGCGAACAGCTCCGAGGCGACCGGGCACCAGCCGCCGCGGACCGGCACCCGCGGCGGCGATCGCCGCGAGGTTCGTGCGCAGCGCGCCGGTGTAGACGAGCTCGCCCGCCAGCAGCCGGTCGAGGTCGGTGCGGCCCGCGGCGGCGACCCGGCCGGCCGGCGATCGGGATCGACGTCGGCGGTCGTGCTGCCGACGTCGATCATCAGCGCGTCCGGGTGCACCGCGCGCGACCGCGAGCGCGCTCGCGACCCAGTTGGCGGCCGCGACCTCGGGCGCGCGCGCCCGCGCCTCGCGCGAACGGCTGACGAGCTCACCCGCGGTCGTGAAGGCGAACAGCAGCGGTCCGCCGAACGCCGCCTCGACGGCGTCGAGCACGAATCCGACGCCCTCGCGCTTCGTGCGAAACGCGTCCGAGAGCTCCGCGGTCGTCGTCAGCGCCACCGCCTCCACGGGCTCGCCGCGCCACGCCCGGCGACCACGTCGCGCAGCACCGCCGTGAGTGCCTCGCGGTCGCGCCATACCTCGAACGGGCGCGGGACCGGCGCGCCGTTCGTCGCCGTTCCGCCACACCGCCTTCGTGTTGGCGCCCCCCACGTCGAGGCCGATCACGCCGCCCATGGGCGACCCTCTCCGGGGCGACCACATGCGAGTGATCCCGGTCATCGATCTCAAGAGCGGAGCCGCCGTGCACGCCGTGCGCGGGGAGCGCGAACGCTATCGCCCTCTGCCGCAGCAGGATCGTCGCCGGCTCCGACCCGGTCCAGGTCGACGCGCGCGGTCCGCGAAGCGCTGGGCCTCGACGAGCTCTACGTCGCCGACCTCGACGCGATCGCGGGCGCGGGCGGGCACGCGAGCGTCGTCGCCGCGCTGGCGCGCGAGGCGCGGGTGATGGTCGATGCCGGAGTCACGGACGCCCGCCGCGGTGCGGCGGCTGCTCGAGGCTGGGCGCGGCGCGCGTCGTGATCGGCACCGAGACGCTTGCGCGATCCCGGACGCGCTCGAGCGGCTGCTGGCCGATCTCCCGGACGCCCCGCTCGTGCTCAGCCTCGACCTCCGGGCGGGCCGGGTCCTCTCGCCCGACCCCGGCCTGGCCGGGCTGGGACGCGGCCGGCGCGCTCGAACGGCTGGGGCACTCCGGCGTGCGGGAGGCGATCGTGCTCGACCTCGCGCGCGTCGGCTCGAGCGCGGGTCCCGACATTGCGCTGATGCGCGAGCTCTGTGCCCGCTTTCCCGAGCTCGAGCTGCTGGCCGGCGGCGGCGTGCGCGACGTCGCCGACCTGCGCGGCCTGGCCGAAGCCGGGGCGGCCGGCGCGCTCGTCGCCACCGCCCTGCACAGCGGCGCGATCGGACGGGAGGAGCTGTGCGCGCTCAGCCGGCCACGCGTCTCCAGGTGCGCCGCCAGCGCCGCCGCCACGTCGACCCCCGTCGCCCGCTCCACGCCCTGCCAGCCCGGAATGCCGTTGACCTCGATCACGTAGTCGCGCCCGTCGGGCGCGCGCAGGAGGTCGACCCCCGCGTAGTCGGCGCCGAGGGCGGCGGCCGCCGGCACGCACAGGCGCTCCTGCCCCGCGTCGAGCCCGATGGGACGCGCGCGCCCGCCGCGCGCGAGGTTCGTGCGCCAGCCGTCGCCGCTGCGCTCGATCGCGGCCACCACCCGATCGCCGACGACCAGCGCCCGCACGTCGCGACCGCCGTGCGGCAGCGTCTCCTGCAGGTAGTACACGGCCCGCTCGAGCTCCAGCGCGCGGAACACCCGCTCCGCGACGTCGGGATCCTCGACGCGCGCCATCCCGACCCCCATCGAGCCGAACAGCGGCTTGACGATCACGTCGCCGCCGAGCTCGGCAAACGCCTCCAGGGCGTCGGCCGGCCGCTCGCAGGCGATCGTGCGCGGGGTGGGCAGGCCGGCGCGCGCGAGCAGGGTCGAGGCGAGGAACTTGTCGACGGTCCGCTCGATCGCGTGCGCGCTGTTGACGGCGCGGACGCCGGCGTCCGCCAGCGCGTGCAGCACGTTGACGCGGAAGATGACCTGCTCGAGCGAGCCGCGCGGGATGCCGCGCACGAGCACGACGTCGCAGCCGTCGAGCGCCAGGTCGCGCGAGCGCACGCCGAGGCCCCCCTCGACACGGCCCACCATCCGCGTGACCGGCGCGAAGGCGCACTCGTGGCCGCGCGCCGTCAGCGCTCGTTCCAGGCGGCGAGCGTGCCAGCCGCCCGTCGAGCCGAGCACCGCGACGCGCAGCGGCCGTCCGCTCACCGGCGCTCGAGAATCAGAAGCTCGCCGCGCCGCAGCTCGAGGCCGTCGCCGGACCAGCGCGCGTAGCGCCCCTCGATCTGCTCGTCGGTCAGTGGCAGGCCGAGCTCGCGCAGGTGGCGCAGGTACAGGCCCAGGAACGGCGGGCGGTAGGAGCAGGCGAACGCGAAGGTGGGCAGCGGCGTGACCTCCGACATTGCCACGATCGTGCCCCGCCGCATGGCCGCGCCCGGCCTGGCGCCGAGCCCGCCGAGCGCGACGATCGTGCCCGCCAGCATGCGCAGCCCCGCGGCGTCGCCGACACGCCCCGCGACGGCGATCAGCCCGCGCCTGAGGCCGGCTCCGACCTGCTCGCCCGCGTCCCCGTGCACGAGTATCTCGCCGCCCCGCATTCCGCTGCGCTCGCCGGGATATGCCCCGCCGAGGTGATCCCCGGCGGAGCCGTGGACCACGAGCCGCCCGCCACGCATCCCCGTGCCCGCGAAGTCCCCCACGTCTCCCTCGACGACGAGCTCACCCGCGCGCATGTCGGCGCCCGTGTGCATCCCCGCATCGCCCGCCACGATGAGCCGGCCGCCGGTCATGCCCGCCCCGAGGAACTTGACGCGCGCCAGGTCGCCCTCGACGCGCAGCTCCTCGTCGCCGTTCCCCGAGACGCGCGAAGAAGTCGCCGAGCTGCGCGCGGCGGTTGCCGTGCCAGACCGTGAGCCCCTCGATCTCGCCGCGGCTGCACGCAGAGAGCCGGTCCGGGCTGAGGCCCTCGGTCTCGAGCGGCACGGCCGGCGGCTCGCGCAGGGTGAGGGTCAGCGGCATCGTTAGTCGTCCCGCAGGCCGGGCACGAGGCCGCGCAGCTCGATGTGATGCGGGCCGAGGTTGCCTCCGTAGTTGCCGGCCGTGACCTGTACCGCACCCGCCCCGGCGGCGGCTTCGAGGCCGCGCGCCATGGCCTCGCGCACCGCCTCGAGGGTCAGGCCGTCGATCACGATCTCCATCACCGAGCCGACGTCCGGGGCACGTCGGTGTCCGGCACCTGCGCCCGCAGCGTCGGGCACAGCGCCTCGTTGGTGGACGCCATCAGGCCGCTGTAGCGGGAGCCGACCTTGCTGCCGCTGCGAACGATCCCGCCGGGGAAGGGCAGGATCACGTCGCGCACCTCGCGCATCGCCGCGGCCGCCGCCTCCGCGGCGCGCAGCGCGCCTGCCGACGTCGCGGCCGAGGATGATGATGTTGCCGCCCGCCACCCCCTCGGCGACGCCGAAGCGCTCCTCGACGAGGAACTCGCCCTCCATCACCGGCACACGCCAGTAGCGGCGGCCGTCGAGCAGCTTGCTGGCCTGGTAGCCGTCGCCGAAGAAGCGCAGCTGACCGCCGACGTTCACGGTCTCCTCACCGTCCAGGCCGTTGAAGCAGGCCGTCGTCGGGCAGGTGAGCACGCTCTGGCCGACGCGCTCGACGAGCCGCTTGGCAAGGCCCTCGCGATCGTTTGCGAACAGCAGAGCGCTGATTCCGGGCCGGCCGTCGGGCGTCTCGGCGGGCTCGAGCTCCCGCTCGATGCCGGCCTCGCACTTGCAGCCGATCACCGACGTGGCGAAGCCGGTGAGCGAGCGCGCGGCCTCGTTCGCCCAGGCGGGGCTCTCCGCCGTGATCACGATCCGCGCGCCCCACATCGGGAAGGCCTCGGCGAAGGTGTCGACGACCTCCGTGTCGGCCAGCCTCATCAGGCGCTCCCGTTCCGGCCGGCGGCGACCGTGCGGGCAGGCTCCAGGAGCCACGGCTCGCGCACGGGGTAGTTCGACAACCGCACGCTGTAGTGCTTCTCGAACAGCGGTCGCAGGGCGTCCTCGATCTCCTCGTCGTGGTCCGCCGCGACGCGCAGGAGGTCCCCGGCGGGAGCCTCGCGCAGCTCACCGTCCTCGACGATCACGCGCCCGCCCTTGATGACGTACCGCGGCGTGGCGAACATCTGCTCGCGGTCCTCGTGCTCCGAGTAGACCGTCACGTCGGCGTCGGCCCCGGCGCCGAGGTGGCCCTTGTCGCGCGAGGCCGAGCAGCCGGGCGGGGCCGGCGCGGGTGATGATCGCGATCTCCCCGAGCGTGTACTCGCGCTCGATGTCGTCCTTCAGGACGGTGCGCCCGATCGCCTTCTGGTTGACGCGGCCGATCTGCTCGTTTCGGAACTCGCGATCCATCAGCAGGCGGATGAGCCGCGGGTAGCTCAGGAAAGAGCCGCCGTTCGGATGGTCGGTCGAGAGCACGACCCGCCAGGGGTCGCGGCTCAGCAGGAACAGCTCCAGGCCGATCGCCCACTGCAGCGCGTGGACGTAGTTGCGCTCGCGGTACTCGAAGGGCACGATGCCGCAGCCGGTCTCCGCCTCGAGGTCCGCGTTGACCCACTTGCCGCCGGTGATCTCGCGCAGCAGCGCCGAGACGGGGGCGTCGGCCGTCATCGTCATCGCGGGGCCGAACATCACCTGGCCGATGTCGGCGCTGTGCTCCGGGTGCGTGTCGAGGTGCTCGGCCAGCTCCGGCGCGCGCGAGCGGGGGCGCTTGCCCGGCGTCCCGCCGTAGGCGTGGAACTGGAGGTGGGCGAGGTGCGCCCGGCGGCCCTCGAGGGTGTCGAGCGTGTCCAGGGTGGTGCGCCAGTTGCCCGCGACCCCGAGGTTGTTGCAGTGGACGTGGACGGGGTGAGGGAGACCCAGCTCGTCGACCGAGCCGGCGATCGCCTCCAGCACCCGGCGCGGAGTCACGCCCAGCCCCTCCACCTCGTCGTCGAGCGACGTGACGTTGCGGTTGCCGTGCTTCCACATCTCGACGCCGCCCGGGTTGACCAGCTTGACGCCGTAGCCGCCGGTCGCCTCCAGCCACCAGGCGACCGCCTCTGTTCAGGGGGCCCGCCCGCCCCTGGTCACGGATGAGGTCGAACAGCGACAGGTTGTTGCCCATCAGGACGAGGAAGGCCTTGTCGACGATCGGCGTGTCGCGCAGTTCGGCGAGCGTGTGGCGCGCCGCGAGCGGCGGCGTGGCGGCGTCGACGACGGTCGTGTAGCCGAGGAGCGCGTAACGGTGGCCCGTCACGAAGGTCGACGGCACCGTCCCGCCCGTGCCCGAGCGCAGCACCGCCGTGCGGTCGAGCACGTCCCCGCGGTGCTCCTCGGGGGTGATCTTGCGGGCCGAGTTGACCGCCGGGCCGGCGATGTGGGAGTGGATGTCCACCCCGCCCGGCATCACCACCATGCCGCGCGCGTTGATCTGCGGCGCGTGCGCGGGCAGCGTCTCGACCACCGTCCCGCCGTCGAGGCAGACGTCGCGCACCTCGCCGTCGACCCCGTTGGCGGGGTCATACACGCGCCCCTGCGCGATGCGCAGCATGCGGGGCTAGGACCCCTCTTCCCCGGCGATGCGCGCCTCGATCGCGGCGAGCACCTCTCCGTCACCCGGCCGCTCCGATTCGAGCGGCGCGTGCAGGGGGACCGGCACCCCGTCCATGCGATGGGCGGTGCCCTCGCGCCGCACCCCGGTGGCGGCCGTCGCGAACGCCACCCGGGCCGACTCGGCGGTCTCCGTCGCGCGCGGGTCGACGACGATCGTGGGGATGCGGCGCAGGTGGTCGGCGGCCGCCGGCGGCAGCTCGCGGAGCGCATCGAAGCCCACGACGAGCGCCGCATCCGTCTCCGCTCGCTCCAGCAGGCCCGCGGCGCTGAACTCCCCCGCCCGCGCGCGCGGATGCCCGCGCGCGAAGCTCACGGCCGCCGGGTAGCCGGTCTGCCAGGCGAGCACGTCCTCGGCGCCGCGCGCATTGCCCTCGTGGCGCAACGGCAGCGCGACCACGTGCGCGCTGCGAGCCAGGTCGCGCACGAGCTCGAGCAGCGCGAGCCCGTTCGCGTACGGGGCGCGGCCGTGCAGCAGCGCTCCGTAACTGCACGAGCGCAGCCGGTCCGCAAGCTGCTCGAGGGCATTCAGCGGCAGCGGCGCAGCGAGGTCGCGATCGAGCGGGGCGTCGCGCACAAGGGCGCGCATGGCCCACAGCGCCTCGAAGTCGAGCGTCTGCCGGCAAGCTCGATGAACTCGTCCGCCTCCTCGGCGGTCGCGGTGGGCTGCGCGTCGATGACGACGAGCGTGCGATCCGCCGCGCGCCCCGCGCGATCGAGGCGCAGACGGGGAAGCAGCCGCGGGTTCGAAGCGACGGGATCCGCACGCCAGACCACGACGAGCTCGGCGCGATCGCGAAGCTCGCCGAATGTCCCCGTGCTCGAGCCCGATCTCCTGCGAGGCGGCGCCGGCGTGCCCTCGGCCGCCGGCCCGGCGGGATCGATCACGGCGCCAACCGCCTCGGCCAGCGCCACGGCCGCGCGCTGGCTCTCACAGTCGGTCTGGCCGAGTCCGCACACGAGCGGAAGCCGCGCCTCGCCCAGGATCGCGGCCGCCTCCTCGACCGCGGCGGCGAAGTCCACCGCGCGGCCGTCGACGCGGGCCGGCGCAGGCAAGTCGGCCGTGCGCTCGGCGAACCACGCGTCGCCGATCGGGCAGGTGCCGGTCACGCGCTCGATCGCTCCCGCGACCACCGCGACCTCGATGTCGTCGCATCCACATCCGCAGCCGGCACAGGTCGCCGCGCGCTCAGGCATTCGCGCGCCGGAGCATACTCGCGAGGGGCGGCGATCCTTGCCTGCGCCGCACTTGTCCTCCGCGGTAGACTCGCGCCGCGCTTGGTGGCACCCAGGCGCAATTCGGGAGCGTCCGGAGAACGAGGAGAGAGGAAGACACATGGCCAGGACCCTGTCTGTTGGCGAGTCCCTGGTGGGCGAAGGCAACGAAGTCGCTCACATCGACCTGTTGATCGGATCGAAGGACGGGCCGGTCGGCGAGGCGTTCGCCGCCGCACTCCTGAACCAGAAGGAGGGCCACACGAACCTGCTCGCCGTGGTCGCGCCGAACCTGCCCGCCAAGCCCGACACGATCATGGCGAACAAGGTCACGATCAAGGGCGAGAAGCAGGTGGGCCAGATGTTCGGGCCCGCCCAGGCCGCGGTGGCACGAGCTGTCGTCGACTCGGTGCGGGACGGGGTGATCCCGGAGGCGGAGGCCGACGACCTCTGCATCATCGTGGGCGTCTTCATCCACTGGGTGGCCGAGGACGACAAGAAGATCTTCGACTGGAACTACCAGGCGACCAAGGAGTCGATCGCGCGCGCGATGGCCGGCGAGCCCGCCGCGAGCACCGTGCTCGAGGGGGCGGCCGAGGCGCGCCATCCGTTCGCCGGGGGCACCGAGGGCTAGCCGCGGACCGGGCCGCGCGGCCGCGCCGTGAAGAAGGTCCTCCTACAGCTCGACACCGATCCACACCCGAGCCCCTTCGACGCCATCGTGGCGCACGACGCGGGCATCGACGTCCTGCTCAGCCACGGGAGCGTGACCCCGGACGACGTGCGAGATCTCGTCCAGGGCGCGTTCTTCACGCGCGCTCCCGGCGACTCCTCCCTGGCGGTCTGGGTCGGGGGCTCGGACGTGGGCGCGGGCGAGAAGATCCTCGACGAGGTGCAGGCCACGCTACTTCGGCCCGTTCCGCGTGTCGGCGATGCTCGACTCCGACGGTTGCAACACGACGGCGGCCACGGCCGTCGCGCAGATCGCGAAGGACCGCGACCTGAGCGGCCGCCGCGCGGTGATCCTGGGGGTGGGGCCCGTCGGGCTGCGCTCCGCGACGCTCCTGGAGCAGGAGGGCTGCGAGGTCCTTGCGGCCACCATCCCGGCGGATGTCCTCGACACGGACTCCTACCGAACGCCGCGCGGCCTCGCCGTGGCCGAGCGGCTGGGAATCGACACGGTCGAGCCGGCGGACCGGGCGGAGATGGAGGCGACTCTCGATGGCGCGAACATCGTTCTGGCCGCAGGACCGGCGGGCGTGGAGCTCCTGAGCCGGGAGTTGTGGAGCGACATCTCGACGATCGAGCTGCTGGCCGACTACAACGCCGCGGAGCCGCTCGGGATCGAGGGCGTCGAGGCGGGGGACGACCTCGAGGAACGGGACGGGAAGCTCGTCCTCGGCGCGCTTGGCATCGGCGGCCTGAAGATGAAGACGCACAAGGCCTGCGTGCGCCGGCTCTTCGAGAGCAACGAGCACGTGCTCGACGCCGACGGCGTCTACGACGTGGCGCAAGAGATCGTCTGAGTGCCCACTGAGTCGATGCCCGGTCCGCGGGTGGCGGGCATCGACCCAGGGACGGTGTCCATCGATGTGTGCGTGCTCGACGGCGGCGAGCTGCTACTCGAAGAGAGCTTCCGGTCGGCCGATCTGGCAATCGACCCGGCACCGCTGGTCGATGCGCTCGTGGCCCAGCGCCCGCTCGATCTGGTCCTCGGCCCCGCCGGCTACGGGCTGCCGCTGATTCCCGGCGAGCGCATCGGTGAGCGCGAGCTGTCCCTGATGCTGCTGTTGCGAAGCGACGAAGCGGGCGCTCGCGCCGGCATCGGCGGCATGCGCGCGCTGATCCGCGCGCTCATCGGCGCCGGCCTACCGCTCGTCTTCGGCCCGGGAGCGATCCACCTGCCCACGGTCCCGGAGTACCGCAAGTGGAACCGCATCGACCTCGGGACCGCGGACAAGGTCGCCGGGGCGGCGCTGTGCGTTGCAGACCAGGCGCGCCGCCTCGGCCTGGCCTACGAGGAGACGTCGTTGATCATGCTCGAGCTCGGGGGCGCCTTCAGCGCCGCGCTTGCGATCGACGGCGGGCAGATCGTCGACGGGATCGGTGGGTCCTGCGCGCCGATCGGGAGTCGCGCCTGCGGGGCGCTCGACGCGGAGGTGGCCTACCTGCTGGGCGCGGCGCTCTCGAAGGACACCGTCTTCAGCGGCGGCGCGCTCGACCCGCGCGGGGAGCTGGATCTCTCGGCGGCGGGTGCGCTCGATGCGCGGCTGGGCGATCCCGGCGAGCGCGAGGGATGGCTCGCGCTCGAGGAGGGCGCGGTCAAGGCGGCGCTCGCCATGACGGCCTCTGTTCCCGCGCCGCGCGAGATCCTCGTCGCGGGCCGCCTGGCGGGCGCTCCGGGCCTGGTCGACGCGCTGGCCGGGCGGCTCGCGAGTGTGGCGACGGTCTCCGCCGCGACCGGGCTCGGCCCACGTGCGGGGACGGCCGCTCAGGGCGCGGCCCTGCTGGCTGACGGCCTTGCCGGAGGACGCTACGAACCGCTCGTCGAGCGGCTGCGCCTGCGCGAGGCCGGCGGCACGGTGCTGGACCACCTGCGCATGCAGGGCGCCGAGAGCATTCGTCTGGCATAGCCTTCGCCCCGTGCGCCCCGACCCGCCGCCCGCGCAGGCCGCCACCGGGGAGACCGCCCCCGAGGGCCCGGCCGGCACGCCGGTCACGGCGATCCGCGTGCTCTTCCCCGACCTACACGGCGTGGCCCGGGGCAAGGAGGTGCCGATCGGTGAGTTCGACCACGTGCTCGAGAGCGGCCTTCGCTTCTGCGCGGCGGTGATGGGCACCGACCTTCGCCACACGCCCGTGGCCGGCGCCGACGAGGGCTATCCCGACCTCATCGCCCGTCCCGACATGACGACCATGACGACTCTGCCGTGGGAGCCGGGGGTGGCGAGCTGCCTGGCGAATCTCGAGCCGGCCGAGGGCGGAGCGCCCATTCCGGACCCGCGCGGAGCGGTGCGCCGGGCGGTGGAGGATCTGACCGCGATCGGCCTGGACCCGATCGTCGGTCCCGAGCTCGAGTTCTTCCTGGTCGAGCCCGATCCCGGGGCAGAACACGGCATCCGGCGCCGCATCGACCAGCCGAGCATGGTCTACACGGTCGGGCCGCAGGCGGACCCCGGCGGCGTCGTGCGGGCGATGACAGAGGCGCTGGCGCAGCACGGGCTGGAGATCCTCAGCGCGGGTCACGAGTTCATGAACAGCCAGTACGAGATCAACCTGCGCCACTCGGGCGCGCTGCGGGCCGCCGACCGCGCCTTCCGCCTGAAGGCGGCCGTCAAGGACATGGCGGCGCAGCACGGGCTCGTGGCCACGTTCATGGGCAGGCCCTTCAACGACCAGGGCGGCTCGGGCATGCATCTCCACGTCTCACTGGGGCAGAGCGACGGCATCAGCTCCGAGTTGCGGGCGTTCATGGCCGGCGTGCTCGCCCACGCGGCGGGCCTGATGGCGCTCCTCAACCCCACGATCAACGCCTACCGCCGGATTCAGCCCGACTCGCTCGCCCCCACGCACGCGAACTGGGGCTGGGACAACCGGAGCACGTTCATCCGCATCCCGCCGGAGCGCGGGAGCGGCGCGCGCATCGAGATCCGGGTGGCCGACGGCGCCGCGAACCCATATCTGGCGATCGCGGCGGTCCTCGCCGCAGGCGCTCACGGCATCCGGGACGGCCTGACCCCGCCGCCGCCTCTCGAGGGTGACGCATACCGGGCGGACCCCCAGCTGATCGGCGAAGCCCTGCCCGTCTCGCTGGACGCGGCGCTCGCGGCTCTAGAGCGCGACACCGTCCTGTGCGGTGCGCTCGGCCCCCAGATCGTCGAGACGTTCCTCGCGGTCAAGCGCTTCGAGATCGAGCGCCATCGTTCCTGGGTCTCGGACTGGGAGATCGCGGAGTACCTGCATCACCTCTGACCTGCGCAAGCCGCGACTGATGCCACGAATCGATCACGTGATCTATGCCGCCGCCGACCTCGATGTCGCGGCTGCGCGGGTCGAGGCCGAGCTTGGTCTGACCGCAGTCCAGGGCGGCCGCCACGAGGGCCTCGGGAC
The DNA here is from genome assembly GCA_963788595.1 of uncultured Thermoleophilaceae bacterium. GTDB lineage: Bacteria > Actinomycetota > Thermoleophilia > Solirubrobacterales > Thermoleophilaceae > JACVRW01. Next base: position 145,367 of record CAWBHC010000003.1, on the reverse strand, counting down.
GCACAACCGGATCGTGCCGCTCGACCGCGCTTACATCGAGCTGCTCGCCGTGGCCGATCCCGGGGAGGCGGCGGGCTCGGAGCTCGGCAGGGCGATTCAGGCGCGGATCGAACACGAGGGCGACGGCCTGTTCGCCTGGGCGGTGGCGGTCGATGACGTCGAGCCGGTCGCAGCGCGACTGGGCACCTCGGTCAGCACGATCAGGCGCGAGGGGCTGAGCGCGCATCTGACGGGACTGCTCGAAGCCATGCGCGAGCCCTTCCTGCCCTTCTTCATCAGCCGCGACCCGGGCGCGCCCGGGCCCGGCGCGGACGCTGACGTGGGCATCAGCTGGATCGAGGTCTCAGGAGACCGGCACCGGCTCGCGCGCTGGCTCGACGGCGCTGACCTGCCCGTGCGGGTCGTGGCCGGCGCCTCGGGTGTGCAGACGGTCGGCATCGGCGAGCGCAGGTTCGGCCCCCGCTAGCCCGCCTAGCGCGCGGCAGCATGGCTCCGCCGTGGGTCCGCAGTGCCACTCCCTGGCGCTCGAGCTCAACGAGATCGCGCCGCGCGGTCATCGGGGAGATGGCGAACTCGGCCTCGAGCGCTGCCACCGACACGCTTCCCTGCTCACGCAGCCGCTCTTGGATCAGCCGTCGGCGCTCGTCCGGGAGGAGACCTCCAGCGGACTTGCTCATCGGGGAGTCACCGGCCCGCACACAGCTTTGGGATACCACACCCAGGCTCAGCTCAGACGGGTAGCTCGTCCTTGGACCTGGCTTCCTGGATCTCCTCGAGCGACATCCCCTCGGTGCGTGGGCCCCAGATCGTCCGGGCACCGCCGCGCGCGTCAGGGAGCGAAGACGACCTTCCCGAAGAGCTTGCCGGCCTCCATCGCCTCGAAGCCTCGCCGCGCCTCGTTCAGCGGCATCACCTCGTCGATCTCCGGCCGGAGGCCTGTCTCGACGAGGAAGCGCGACAGCCGCGCGAGCTCGTCTCGCGTTCCCATCGTCGAGCCGATCACCCTGAGCTGCAGGAAGAACACGCGGTTGAGCTCGGCCGGCGGCCCGTCGCCGGAGGTCGCGCCGCATACGACGATCGTGCCGCCCGGGCGCAGGCAGCGCAGCGAGTGGCCCCACGTTGCGGCGCCGACGGACTCGATCACCGCGTCGACCCGCTCGGGCAGCCGCGCTCCGGGCTCGAACGTGGCCGCCGCTCCGAGCTGCTCCGCCCGCTCGCGCCGCTCCTCCGAGCGGCCGGTCGCCCACACTCGCAGGCCGGCGGCGCGGCCGAGCGCGATGGCCGCGGTCGCGACGCCACCGCCGCTGCCCTGCACGAGCACGGTGCCGCCCGGCGGCACATCCGCGTTCGTGAACAGCATCCGGTAGGCGGTGAGCCACGCCGTCGGCAGGCACGCCGCCTCCTCGAACGAGAGCTCGGCCGGCTTCGGCACGAGGTTGCGGTGCGGGACGGCGACCCGCTCGCCGAACGTGCCCGGGTGCCTTTCGGACAGCAGCGAGCGGTGCGGATCGAGCGTCTCGTCACCCTGCCACTCCGGAGAGCTGACGACCGCGTGGACGATCACCTCGTTCCCGTCCGCGTCCAGCCCGGCCGCGTCGCAGCCGAGGATCATCGGGACCTGGTCCTCCCCGAGCCCGACGCCGCGCAGCGACCAGAGGTCGTGATGGTTGAGCGCGGCCGCCTTGACGGTCACCGTCGTCCAGCCCTCGGGCACCTCCGGATCCGCGCTCTCTCCCACCTCGAGGGCGGAGAGTGGATCTTCCCGGTCGAGACGGGCGGCGAACGCGGCGAGCATCCCGGGATCCTATGGGGTCGCCCGTTATCGTGGCCCGGGCATGACCGAGCCAACGACGCTCGACGGCGGGGACGTCCAGGCGCGCCGGCCGGCCACCCACCTGAGCCTTTCCCGAGTGGGCGTGACGGGGGTCGAGAAGGTCATCCGTGCTCGCTCGAACGGCAGCAACAGGCTCTTCTACGCGGAGCGCGAGCGCCTTCATCGCCGCCCGCCAGGAGAACCTCGAGACGATCCACAAGCACAACGTCGTCGCCGAGCGGCACGGCCTGCTCGGCGACCTGCGCAGCGAGGTCGACCACGGTGAGGCCGGCCGGCACGTGACGATGCGCGAATGGCTCGAGGACGCACCAGCGCCGTAGCCCTCGACGCGTCTGGTTTGTGCGCGTCGCCCGGGGTAGACGGCGCGAAACGGCGAACGAGGTGACCATGTCAGACGGCGAGCAGAACCGCGCCGACGAGGAGACCCTTCCCGATACCCCGCTTCACGCCTACAAGGAGGGTCGCGAGGACGACGTCGAGGGCGACGTCGAGAAGCTGAAGTCCGGCGACCCCGACCAGTCCCAGCGGAAGGAGATCGAGGAGGAGGACGAGGGCTCAGACGATCACATCGAGGCGCCCCCGAAGCACTAGCTTCAGCGCCGCGTCAGAAGTGGGGCGGCGTGCTCGTCGCGATGAAGCGGGTCACAGCCCGCCCGGGGTTGGAGATCGAGTGCGGGGTGGTCGTGTCGTAGGAGATCGTGTCTCCTGCTTGCAACACGACCTCGTCCTCGCCCAGCTGCATGTTCAGCTGACCCTCGAGGACGTGCACGAACTCCTCACCCTCGTAGCTGGTGGCCTCGACGGTGTGCCCGCCGGGCTGCACCGTCACGAGAAGCGGCATCAGGGTGCGATCACCGCGAGGCGCGAGCAGGCGAATGTCGATCCCCTCCGATCCGGAGTGGACGAGGATCTCCTGGCCGGCGCGCACGACGCCCGCCGGATCCGGGGGAGCCTCGCGCAGCAGGTCGTTGACGTGGATTCCATAGAACTGGACGAGCCTCATCAGACGTCCGAGGGTGATGTCGCTGCGGCCCGTCTCCACCAGGGAGAGGAAGGAGGTGGAGATCTCGGTCGCGCGGCTGACCTCCGCCAGTGACTCCCTGCGCTCGAGCCGGATCTCGCGCAGCCGCTCGCCGAGGGTCGGGTGCGGGCCGTCGCCCTGGTGTGAGTCCGACGGGCTCTGAGGCGCCGACCGTTGCGGGTTCGCGGCGCACGTGTCTCATTGTGAGGAGTCCGGTGTGATCGCGTTGCGGGCCATCTGACGGCCGGGCCCGCAGCTCGAGCCCAGCGCGACGACTGTAGTCGATCCGGCGGCCGCCGGCGTCGATTTGCGGGCACACGGGCCACGCCGTTCCTGTTACTCCCCACAATCGACCGTTCGGTTGACAACCGAGCGTCCAGTATGTTGGACGTCCCAGGTCGTTCGTCCACAAGACGGACACGTGGGAGCGCTCGCGCACGCGCACCAAGGTCAGTTCCATTTACCTGTTTTTCGCCGCCTCCACGGCGGTGGTGCTCTGTCGAACTCCCAGGAGAAACGCGTGTCCACACCTGAAGACGGGTCCTCAGTCTCCCAATCGAATGGTCGCTCGACGATGTCGGGGCGGCTCGATATGTCAAAGCTGGGGAGCAACCAGCCTGCGACCGGACCGCTTTATCCGTCACCTCCGTGGAAGGTGTTCAACTCGAGGTCCATCGTCGTGTCGTATGAGACCGACCTGGATCCGGTCCTCGACCTCCTCCCGCCCGAGCTGACCCCTCTGACGGATCCGCCGCAGATCGTCTGCTACATGCAGTCGGGCTACGAGTTCGGAGCGGGCGGCGGCTCGTACTCCGAGATGGCGCCCCTGATCCCGGTCCTCTACGAGGGCGAGCCGCACATCTACCCCTGGGTCGTGTACCTCGGCGAGGGCACCGAGGAGTGGTTCGCGGCGGGACGCGAGGTGCTCGCCGACTCGAAGAAGCTCGCCAAGATCGACCTCCAGCAGCAACTCGGCCGCGGGCTCATCCTCGGCACGGTCGAGCGGCCGGCCGGGTACCGGATCTTCAGCACGGTGGTGGGCCCTCTCGAGGAGCAGGGAAGCGCGGACGGCTTCGGCTTCCTGCCGGTCCTGAGCCTCCGGGTCCTGCCGGACCACACCGGCCGCGAGCCCCAGGTCGCCCAGCTTCTGCGAAAGCTCGCGCCCTCCACGCTCCGCCAGGCCTCGGACGGCAGCGCGATGCTCTTCTCGGGCCCCGCCAGCATCCAGATCGGCGTCTCCGAGCAGGATCCGCTCTATCGCCTGCCCGTCCGCAAGATGCTCGGCGGCATGTACGTCCAGATCGGGACCATCGACGAGCAGGCGGGGGTCCCGGTCCACGACTACCTGGCCTGATCAGGCCGCCCGTGCCCTCACCCAACGCATTCAAGGAGCATCCCGTGAGCACCATCGAGAACCCTGTGACGGGCGACGACACCTATCGCGGCCGGCTGGACCCCGCGGCCTCTTCGGGCGTGCAACCGGCGGCAACGCCGCTCTACCCGCCACTGCCGTGGAAGGCGTTCAACGCCAAGTGCATCGTCATCGAGTACGAGACCGACCTGGATCCCGTCCTGGACCTGCTCCCGCCGGAGCTCACGCCGCTGACGTATCCGCCCCACGTCGTCTGCCTGTTGAACGGCGGGTGTGACTGGGCGATGGGCGGCGGGCCCTACGCGGAGATGCTGCCCCTCATCCCCGTCCTCTACGACGGCGAGCCGCACATGTACCGATGGACGGGCTACCTGAGCGAAGGCAGCGAGGAATGGTTCGCCGCCGGCCGGGAGCTCCTCGGGAATCCCGTCAAGTACGCCAAGATCGAGCTGAAGCAGCAGGTCGGCCGCGGGCTGATGATGGGCACCGTCGAGCGGCCCACCGGCCATCCCCTCGTCACCCAGATCGTCGGTCCCCTCGGCCGGCAGGGCGACGAGGCTGACTTCAACCTCTACCCCATGATGGGCCTCCGCGTGCTGCCCGGCAGCAGCGGCCACACGCCCGAGGTCGCGGAGCTCTACCGCGCGGACGTGGAGACGACCGTCCGGATCGCGTCCGACGGCAGCCCGATGGTCTTCTCGGGCCCGGGCACGATCGTGCTCGAGGAGTCGGTCCAGGACCCGCTCTACCTGCTCCCCGTGCGCAAGGTCGTGAGCGCGCAGTACGTCGAGCTGGGAACGATTACCCACAAGGCAATCGAGGTTCTGAAGAGTTACACCCACGACGACTCTGCCCTGCTCGACCTCGCTCGAGTGTGAGTTAAAAGATGACCTCACGAACGGGCTCCGGCAAGAGCTGGACGGCAATGCTGCTCATTGCCGTAATGGCGCTCGTCGCATTGTCGGCACTCGGCTGCGGCGACGACGATGACGACACAGGTGGGAGCGGCGACTCGGGCGGTTCCGGCGAGACGGTCAAGGTCGGCAACATCACCTCGGTTGCCGGTATCGGCGGCGTCTTCGCCGGCTACCAGGCCGGGGTCAAGGCGTTCTTCGACTACTACAACTCACAGGGCGGCATCGACGGCACCAAGGTCGAGTTGATCACCGTCGACGACGCGGCGGACCCGGGCAAGGCGTCCGCCGGAGCTCGCAAGCTCGTGACTCAGGACGACGTGCTGGCGATCGTCGGCCAGGCGAGCCTCGCCGACGCGGCGACGGCCAAGTACTTCAACGCTCAGGGCATTCCCGTTGTCGGGGGCTGGGCGACCTCGAGCGCCTGGCACACGCCGAACACCAACATGTTCGTGAACATCGAGGGGCCGAACCTTCCCTACTGCGGCCTCTGGCCGCTCGACTTCGCGGCTGAGTTCGGCGGGATCGAGAGCATCGCGTTCATCGCCCAGGACTTCCCGACCGCGACGCAGGACGCCGACTGCAGGGCCGCCGCCGCGAAGAGGTCCGGGCTCGGTGTCGCGGGCAAGCGGATCGACGTCGCGTTGACCGCGGCGGACTACCGGCCCGCCATGGAGCAGGCGATCTCGACCGGCGCGGACGGGATCTTCTTCTCGACCGGCTCCGACGGACAGCTGAAGGGAATCCAGGCGGGCGAGCAGCTTGGCTTCAAGGGCATGTACATCACCACCCAGCCGTCGGGTCTCGAGAAGCCGCTCGCGCCTCTCGCCCTCGACGATCGCGTGCTTACGGGCGCCTTCTCGCTGCTACCGAGCGACCCCGACTCGATCAACGAGGAGCTCGCGGCGTTCAAGAAGGGCATGGAGCAGTTCCAGCCCAAGTACGCCACCGAGATCACGGCTGTGAGCGGCTGGGCCGCGGGCCGCATGTTCGCCGATGCGCTCAAGGCCGCCGGAGCGGATCGCGAGGGCATCATCGATTACTTCTCCAAGCAGGACGAGTACACCTTCGGCGGCCTGCAGGGGCCGATGGACTACACCGACGGGAGCAAGCCGAACCCGTGCACCACGCGCCTCGTCATGCAAGGTGGCCGCTGGGTGCGCGCGGAGCAGGCCGCCGAGCCGCCGGAGTTCGACTGCGGCCCGCTGATCGATCCGAAGACGGATGAGATCAACGGCGCCGAGCAGTACGCCACGGAGGAGTGATCAGGACGGGATCAGGATGCCGCGGCCCTGCAGCCTGCCGTTGTCGAGGTCGGCCATCGCGTCGTTGATCGCGTCGAGTGGATAGGTGGTGGTGTGGAGCGTGACCTGGCCCTGGGCGGTCAGCGTCATCAGGTCCTCGAGGTCGACATAGGTGCCGACGAGGTTGCCGATGAAGGAGATCTCCCGTGAGATCACGTCGATCGTCGGGATGTTCACGTTCTCGCCGTAGCCGATGACGTAGTAGAAGCCACCGTCCTCGATCATCGCGATGCCGTCCTCGATCGCGCCGTTCTCGCCCACGAAGTCGATGATCGCCTGCGCCCCGCGGCCGTCCGTGAGCTCGAGCACCTTCTCGACGTGCGTGCCGTCCACCTGCACGGTGTGGTGCGCGCCGAGCTCGCGGGCCAGCGCGAGTGCCGGCTCGGAGGGGTCGATGACGATGATCTCGGTGGGCGTCATGGCCTTCAGGCACTGGATGCCGATGTGCCCGAGACCGCCGGCGCCGATCACCACGACCTTGGTGCCCGATCCGAGCACCGGGACCGCCTTCTTGACCGCGTGGATGGCGGTCAACCCGGCGTCCGCGAGCGCGGCGATGTCCTTCGGCTCGAGCCCCGAGTCGAGCTTGACGACCGAGCGCGCGCTCGTGAACAGGAAGTCGGCGAAGCCGCCGTCACGGTTGATTCCGGGAAACGAGCCGTTCACGCAGTGCATGTCGTCGCCGGCGCGGCACGGCCGGCACAGCCCGCAGGTGATGAAGGGGTGGACGATCACCGTGTCGCCCACCTCGACGTTGGTGACCGCGGGGCCGACCTCGTGGACCCAGCCGGCGTTCTCGTGCCCGGGCGTGTAGGGGAGCGCGACCCCGGACTTCTCCGCCCACTGGCCTTCCTGGATGTGCAGGTCGGTTCGGCAGAGGCCGGCCGCGCCGATGCGGACGACGACGTCGAAGGGCCCGGCCGCCTTCGGCTCGTCCACCTCGTCGAGCTTCAGGGCCTGGTGATACTCGTGCAGCCGCGCCGCCTTCACGCCGCCACCTCCTCTGACTCGGCGATGTCGTAGCGCACGCGCAGGAGCGAGCGGCAGAGGCCGCCGTTTGCCTCGAGGCTCGTCCGGATGAGCCGTGCCCTGCGCAGCCAGCGACGCAGGTCGGCCGCCGCGATCGGCTCGCCGTCGGGCAGGACGAACGCCGCCGAATCATCCGTGGCGACGATGCCCAGCTGCCTGCGCAGCTCGATGCAGCGGCGAGCGCCCGGACCTCGTGGAAGGTCCGCCACGCGCCGCGCCGCGACCTCCTCAGGCGTCTCGCCGTCCGCGAGCAGGGACTCCGCGAGCCGGCTCTGGCGCGCGACGAGCGCCTTGCGCAGGAACAGGTCCCGCAGGGCTCCCAACCCGCCCTCGGTCTCTCCCGGGAAGGCCTCTGCGAACCCCTCCCCGCGGCCGAGCGCGGCGTTGATCTCCCGGCCCGTGTAGTGGTCCTCGAGCAGGACCGTGACCGCGCCCACGTCCGGCAGCCGGCGCACCGCGTCGCGGGCGTCGGCAGCCATCAGATAGGCGAAGTTGGGCGCGCACTGCGGCGTCGGGAGGCGCAGCCGGACCTCGACGTCCCCGCCGGCCGAGACGTCGCAGGACGAGACGAAGCGAAGCGAGGTGATCGGCTCGTCGAGCTCCGGGTCGTAGACCGTGGCGAGCGCTTCGAGGACGGTCGGGCGGGTCGTCACGCGCTGTCCTCCACCAGCTGCGCGTCGTCACGGGCCGCCGGAGTTCCCGCCTCGTCGGGGAGCTGGAACTCTTCGGGAACCTCCACGTCGTACAGCTTGGCGGCGTTGAGGCCGAGGATCTTCTTCTTGGCCACCGACGTGACCTCCGGGAAGTCGGAGTAGTCCTCGTCGGGGTAGTCCCACGCCACGAGTCCCTCGATCTGCCACCTCGGCTCCCAGATCGCGTAGTCGCTCCCGAACAGCATCTTGTCCTCGCCGACCCAGAACAGCAGCTCGCCCATCACCTTCGAGAAGAAGCGCGGACGGGCGTGCATCAGGCCTCCGATGACCACGGCTAGCCCGGCGTAGACGTTGGGCTCCTGGGTGGCCATGAAGCAGAAGTCCTCGATGCGCGGCAGGCCGACGTGCTCGACGATGAAGTTGAGCTCCTGGAAGTCGGTCGCCACGTGGTCGACGTCGGACACGTCGAAGGCGTCCTTGTCGAGCGGCCAGATCGTCGGCCCCTTGTGGACGTGGACGTTCTTGATGCCGAGCTCCAGGCACTTCTCGAAGAACGGCACCGCCTCCGGGTCGGTGAGCTTCCAACCGCGAGAGCCGTTCAGCCACTCGGCCGTGTAGAGCTTGACCCCCTTGAGGCCGTAGCGCTCCGCCTCCTCCTCGAGCTTCTCGAGGCCGGCCTCGCCCTCGCGCGGGTCCCAGCGGCCGTTGAGCAGCAGCCGGTCCGGATACTTCTCGACCATCCGCGCGTTGCGCTCCGTCGTGTTGAAGCCCTCGGTGTACCACTGGCGCAGGTCCGTGGGGTTGAAGAGCGCGACGTCGACGTAGCCGTCCTCGAAGACGTCCTTGACGAAGTCCTCCTCGGAGTACTTCTGGAAATGCTCGATCGACCAGTGCGTGTCGGGCGGCCCAAGCCCCTGGTAGGCGTGGAAGCACTCGATCCAGCCCTTGGCGAACTCCTCCTGGCCCTGCACCCAGTTGTCCGGACTGGCGTTCCAGAAGTGGACGTGGGCGTCGAACACGAAGTACTTCTCGCCGTTGCTCTCGTACATGGCTGCTCCCGCCTGAAAATGGAATGTGCCCCGCGACGCCGAGCTTCCGTCCCTGACCGGGGGCCGGCGACGCGCCGGACCTGTGTCGTTCGTTACATGCTATGCCCGCGTCAAGTGCGGCTGGCCCCACCCAGGCGGTGGGTCCCCCGAACTCCGACACACCTGCTCGCCGCATCGTTTCGGCAGTGCCGTGATGGGACGGTGGGAGCCATGAAGGCCACCCTCTCAGCGAACCACCTGCTTCAGCCCGACGAGGCGATCTTCTACCTGGAATCGAGCCTTCCACCGGGAATGACGATCTCCGAGTACAGGCGCAGCCGGCCAGGCCGGACCACCCGCCGGGAGCGGCTGAAGCGGCTCGCCGGCAGCGTGCGGGTCGTCGCTGCGCGGCCCGCCTGAGTCACGGTCCACCGAGAGCTGTCGCCACCGGACGCCTGCGCACGACCAGGACCACGGCCGCGATGAACAGCGCCAGGCCCACCTGCCCGAACGGAGGCACGTGAAATGCGATCGGGACCGCCGCCAGCACGAGGAGAATCGGAACCGCCACCGGAGCGCCCGCCCGGGCGCCATAGGGCAATCCCGGCCGCGATCAGGACGACGAGCAGGGACACCCCGCCGAGCGTCTCGAAGACCGCGATGAGCCCGCTGTCGGCGAACTCTTCGATCACCGTGGCGCCCGCGGGCTGTTCCGCTGCCGGCAGCGCGTTCACCTCGTCGGACAGGAGGCCTACGCCGATGCCGACCAGCACCTCGAAGGTGACGTAGAAGAGCACGAAGGGAACAAGCGCGACCCGGCTGACCTGCGCGACTCGGCCTTCGACGCCGCGGAGCAGCAGGAACACCACGGCCGCCATCAGCGGCACGAAAACCATCGTCCCGACGTGGACGGTCAACCAGGCGTTCACCTCGTCGCTGACCACCGGATAGAGGTCCTCGCCGTCGCCCGTCGGATGGAAGAGGAGGAGCACGGCCCAGGCCAGCGGCACTCCGATCAGGAAGGCAACCTCCGCGGAGCTGAATCCCCGCGCTTGCGCAGGCGCCCGGCCGAGATCGCCGTTGTCGCCGGCAAGGCCCTGCTGAAGCGTGCCGGGCGCATTCAGCGTCGACGGTGTGTTCATGGCTGTTCCTTTCGGAGCTCTTCGTCGAAGAAGCGGGTGACCAGCTGCTCGTACTCCCGCGGGCGGGCGTCCTGAGCGCCGACGTGCCCTGCCTCGGGGACTCCCCAGATGGCCTTGGGCCGGCCGGCGGCGCGATAGAAGGCGGTGCCGAAGCGGCGCTCGTCGGGATCCGCCCTGGGCGCATGGATGATGAACATGGCCCGGGGGGCGATCCGCGGCACGAGGTCGATCAGGTGCGGCGGCGGGGTGGCGTTCGAGAACACCGCCGTCCCGGCCGTCATCACCGCGTTGATGGCGATCGGCCCCCACTGGGTCCCAGGGACGCTGACAAGCTCGCCCACCGAGCGGGCGGTGGCGCCCTCGGCGACGACGGCCTGCACATCCTCGCTGTGCGCCGCCGTCTGGAGGAACGTCTCACCGCCGACCGACAGCCCGATCCCGCCGATCCGGCCAGGCTCGACGTCGGGCCGGCCCTTGAGGAAGTCGATCGCGGCGAGGAGGTCCTTCTCGCCGTCGTTCCAGGCGTAGGGGTTGGGATCGCCGTCGCTCTCCCCCTCACCGCGGCGGTCGAAGATCAGCACGCCGTAGCCATGGCGCGCCAGCATCCGGGCCGGGTCCTGAGTGCCCTTCCGGCCGAAGGCGACGATCACGGCCGCGCCGTTCTCCGACGGCACGTACGACCCCTCGAGCGTCAGCCCGTCGCTCGTGTGGAGCTGGACCTCCTCGACGTCCGCGCTGCCGAGTTCGATGTCCTCCACGGGCGGGCGCGCGGCATGCGTGCCCACGTACGAGTATCCGAGCGGAAATACGACGAACAGCGCGAACACGGCCGAGACGACCCCGATGGCCACCCGCCGCAGGGAACGGCGCGGCAGGCTTCCGTCCCGGCTGCGAGTCGTCCACAGCGTGACCAGCCCGAGCCCGATCAGCACGACGCCGGCCGGAATGGACAGCAGTCCCGTGAAGTCATCGCCGGACGGGCCCACCTGCGACGTGTAGTGGACGGCCTCGATGCCCGCAACCACGCCGAACACGCCAATCAGGAGCGCGATCGCCGCGCGCGCCCCGCCACGGGCACGGGGGTACACCGCCGCCGCCAGCGCCAGCACGGCAAGCGGAACGAGGCCACTCACGAGGTGATCTCCCGCCGAGGTGCCCGGCTGCGGCTGCAGGAACGAATCGTCGATCACGTGCAACGCGATCACGCCGACGGCGATCAGGAAGATCACGTACTCGCGCCGGCCGCGGGCGGGGACCCCGGAGGTCGCGGCGCTCGCGCGCGGGACCGGGTCCGTGCGCTCCACGACAAGCTCCGACCTGGTCTCCGGCGGTCCGCTACTCATACTGCAGCGCCCAAGCGCGGCGCCGATCAGCGCCGTGATGACGCTCTCGTGTCAAGTTCGCGCCAGCAAGGGCCATGCCGGGAACGACCGCCGCGTCATCGGGCCGGGTCACAGTCGCCATTGATGCCTCCTTGAAGGCCTCGTCGGCTACTCAGGAGAGCTTCCGTCGAGTCCAGGATCGAGGAAGCCGTCTGTCGCTACACCGAGCTGTCTGCGGAGGCGGGGGTCAGGCCAGGCGCGAGCGGTTCAGCTGAAGCGGCGGATCAGCCTTTGCGGCTTTCGACCATAGCCCGTTGGAAGCCCCCGCGCAAGGTGGCGGTCATGGCCGTGTGGTTTCCAAGCGCGTAAATATGGAAGCCCCGCATTAGCGGGGCTTTCTCGTGACCCGCCCGAGAGGATTCGAACCTCTGACCTTCGGTCCCGTAGTTCACCAGGCAGGCTACGAAGTGCGTCTCGAGCTCTCCGGGCGATGGTGCCGGCCGCGCCGATTCGTCGTTACAGGGTCACCGCGGTCCGCTCGTCCACGCCGTGGACCTGGGGGTCGAGCACGAAGTGCCTCGCAGCGGCAGCCAGGTAGAGCCGATGGGCGGCCGGCGCGCGAACGTCCTCGACCGACCACGCGGGCGCTCCCTGGGCCTCCGACACGCCCGAGAACATCTCGATGCCGTGCTCGAGCTCTGCGGCCTCGGTGAGCTCACGCGCGGTCGCCTCCATGTAGACGGCCTGGCCGGTGCCGACCGCGGCGCCGGAGTCGAAGATGACGACGGCGAGGTCGGCGCGGGCACGCAGGTTCTGCGAGTGCCGCGCCTCGGGCATGGACACCCAGTAGTACTCGGCGTATCGCTCGTGCGCGAACCAGACCGGCGACGCCCAGGGCCGACCCGTCTGGTCGGCTGTGGCGAGCGTCATGTACAGGTTCGAGTCGACGATCGCGCGGGCGACCGCGGCGAGGTCCGAGCTCATCGCTTGCGATAGTTCAGATCGAAGTCCTTCTCCCAGGTCGTCCCGTCATGGTTGATCTCCCAGGCGCCCTCGATCGTGCGGCCATCGTCGCTGAAGGTGCCGACGTAGCGTTGCGAGAAGTCGAGCGGCGCGAAGTCCGGCTCGGTTCGGGACAGGGTCCAGACATTGCCCTCGAGGCTCATCTCGTACACGCGCGCCACGCCGCGCGAGTCGAAGTAGTGCTGGAGGTAGGTCTGGCGGCCCTCGTCGAAGCCGATGATCATGACGCCGTCGGGCGCCTCCGGGACCGGGACCTCCGAGCGCTGCAGGATGAACTTCCCGCCGAGTATCCACTCGAACGTGGCCGTACCGGGAGGCGCGCCCTCGAAGCCCGCCTCGATGGTCCACTCACCGATCAATGCGCCGAGATCCATGGGTCCCATCATCCAGCACCCTCGGCGATCGAGCGGCTGAGCCCTGCTCAAGCAGAGCGCATGCGCAGACAGGCCCTCCGAAAACTTCGAACAGCACGCGGAGAAGAGCGTCGGCGTTGGGCTGAAACGCTTCTGCTCGCCGATTCACATCTCAGACATGAGGGCGAGCCGAACTTCCAAGATCGGCTGGCCATGGCAAAGCAGGCACTTGGGCTTGACTTGAGCCGTCTTCCGAGGAGCGCTACGTCAAGCAGTAAGCTGAGGCGGTCAGATTGTCAAATGGAGGGCTCATCCTCAGAGCCCGAGTGTCACGAGGCGAGCACGCGATGTGCGTTTGGCGATGGAGCGCAAGCACGTCCAAGATCGCCACTGGCGCAGCGTGCCACCGGGTCCGGACACCACTCGCTGGTGCTGTGGGGTCGCTAATCGGCGAACGGGTCGAACCGGCCCGCCACCATCGCTATCGCTGTCTCTTCCGGACTCAGGCCAGAGCGCCGCGCCGCTTGTCCGATCCGAACCGGTAGGAATCGTTCACGCGCCCTGCGCATGAAATCCCGCGAGTCCTGCTCGACTTCCTGACCGGGCTCGGTGCCGCTGTGAACCGCTTCAGCAAGTTCAGCCATGAGCGCGTGCCCGTCGCTCACGAATTCCTCTGCGTTGGGGGACTTGAGCCCCGACTTCAGATATCCGTCAATCAGGGCAACGTCCTTCGAGATCCGACCGCCTCCCTGGTGTACGGATCTCATCCCCAACGGAAACCGCGAAACCGTTTCGCCGCATCCGCAAAAGCACTTCATCTATGCCGCCTAAGTCATCCCTCGCGGTTCCTGTACTCCTCAAAGGCTGCTCTCATTTCGTAGTGCGCCTGTTGGGCCAGCGGCCCGTCGTCAACCAACTCGTGCAGGTGACGGAAGGTGAATCCGGCTACCCAAGTTCGAGCGAGGTCGTCAGGGGACGAAAGCCCGCGAGCTAAATCCCCTGTTGGTCAGGCACGGCAGGCACGTTGCGCCTGCAAACACTCCGGCTGGCACGGCAGACGAGCTACCGGACCAGATCGCGGCGGAGCTCCAGCGGCTTGAGTTTCGGGCCGCGCTGAATCCTTGGGAGAGGCAGCCTGGCAGTCATAGGTCTGTCCTGCTCGCGGCGCTGCTCGGGATCGAGGCGGCTGAACTTCGGCGTCGCGCTGATAAAAGAACCCTAAATGTTGTTGGCGCCCCGTCAAGACCTATTGGCACCCCGCCGATAAAGAGCCTATGGCCGTGCTGTACGCGTCGGCACGGGTCTCTTCGGCCAGTCGCAGTGGAGCCGTGCAAGCGCTCCGCCTTACCGGCCGCTGACGAATCCGGACGGGACGACCGACCCATCGCTCGGTGGGTCGTGCCGCCTGGCGTTCGCCAGGGATCAACTAAATCCCGAAATCAAAGGAGTACCAAGTGCGTTTCAATCGTTCCATCGTCGCCGCTACTGCGGTCGGCCTGTTGGTCGGTGTCCCGGGTGCTGGCGCTGCCGCCCAGCATTTCATCACCGGCGACGACGTGAAGGACAACTCCCTCACCACCAAGGATGTGCGCAACCTGTCGCTGCACGCGAAGGACTTCGACAAGAAGGTACAGAAGGCGCTCAAGGCCCGCGCTCTGAACGGCGCTGTCGGCCAGACCGGTGCCAACGGCGCGACTGGGGCTACGGGTGCCACTGGCGCTCAGGGTGCCAAGGGTAACCCTGGCACGAATGGCATCAACGGTCACGACGGACTCAGCGCGTATGTCATCTGGAGCCAGACTCACACCGGGTTCTGAAGCTGACTTCCTCGCCGCTCTCGCCGGTACCGATGCAGCGTCGAGGTACGGTGCCGAGCATCGACGGGCTCGACGGTGCCGATGGTGACGGCTCAGGAATGGCACCAAGGTCCAGAACGACTGGCTCATCACCTTCACCACTGGCACGTTCATCACCGTCGAGAAGGGTCGACAAGGGCGAGAAGGGTGACAAGGGCGACCAGGGCAACCACGGCGAGAACGGCCAAACGCTGGTGAGAAGGGTGACAAGGGCGACCAGGGCATCCACGGTGACAACGGTGCCGAAGGGTGACGGCGGAGCCGCTGGCGCTGACGGCGTCAAGGGCGAGAAGGGTGACAAGGGCAATGACGGTGCGTGGCACGAACGGCGCTCACGGAACATCAGGATGCGTATCGAGCTTTGGCTCACGCTGAATGGCTACCCGCTGACGACCACAGCCGCAGTGAGTTCGTTCACTCGCTCAAGGGTGAGAAGGGCGAGGACGGCAGCAAGGGTGACAATGGCTCCAACGGTGCCAATGGTCTAAATGGCTCCGATGGCAAGTCCGCCTATCAGGAGTGGCTGCTGCTGGACGGCAATGCTGGCAAGTCGCTTGGTCAGTTCATCCAGTCGATGAAGGGTGAGCAGGGCGAGAAGGGTGAGAAGGGCGACAACGGTAACAATGGCGCTCAGGGTATCCAGGGCAACCAGGGCATCAAGGGTGACACCGGTCAGGCTGGCGCTTCGGGCCAGAATGGCGAGCAGGGTCCGAAGGGCGACGTTGGCTCTAAGGGCAATGACGGCGCTCCGGGTCAGCAGGGCGAGCGTGGTCAGCAGGGTCCGAAGGGCGATACTGGTGAGGTTGGTCAGCGTGGCCCCAAGGGTGACACTGGCGACACCGGCCAGAAGGGTCCGCAGGGTATCCCCGGTATCCCGGACGCCGTGATGACCAAGCTCTGCACCGAAGAAGATCGGTAACGGCAGCAGCGAGAAGTGGGTTATCAAGCACGGCGCTACGGATTGCGCCAGCGATCCGGACGCGATCACTGCTTACATTCCGATTCCGTAGTACCAATAGGAATGGCGGGCTGGCTTCGGCCAGTCCGCCATGTTGTTCAATCACACTGTGGGCGATTTCATGAGGACACCCTCTTGGTTCCGCCGCCGAACAACCGACCGCCGCTTGCAAGGCAACAGTGGTGGCGTTCATGCCCTACTTCTGGGGTCAACTTGTGACCTTCGACTGTGGACCTCTGGGGTACCGTTGGAGGCTTGGTGCTCATCAAACTTGTTGGGAGCCTGGCACCCTTCTCCGGGCCCGTGGGACCAGGCGATGCGCCACGGTTCACCTTCCGCTTGCTCAGCACCGCCCGCGCTCAAGACCAAACCTCCTAATCGTGGCGCGAGAGATCAACCGCCGGTCGAGCGACTGTCCCGACGAGATCAACTGTTCGAGACGACCGATCGGGATGACATCGGCGCTGTCCTAAACGCGGGAGGGCGGCGGAGGATATTGGAGCTACAACCTGGTCCGGGAGGTCCGCCCCGGCGACATTCGTTGCCCACTACTTCCGGCCCACGGGGACCATCCAGTCATGGTCTCGGGTCGCCGGTCCGGCCTTCCAGTCCAGGGTTTTCTGGGGCGCTCAAGCGCTTTGCGCCGAACTAGAAATCATCCTTGTCTGGCCCGCCGTGATGGAGCGACGAGTGCGGATTCACCGGAGTTAGCTCACACGGCGAGCACTACAAGGGCTCTGGCTCCCTCTACACGCAAGCCGAGAGGAAAAAGGGAGGGGTATGCAGGGGAAAGCGCGATCCTCGTTTCCACTTCCCACAGGGAAGTGCCGTAAGAGCCCACGTTGTGAGGCGATCATTGCCATAGGAAGAACGGACCCGAGCTAAGCCCGGCAGCATCCTCAAAAGCAGCGAATGCGGGCTACATCCGATCGCGCAGACCGGCTACAGGGAGCGGCGAAGAGCAAGCTCAGGTGCTCAGAGCGAGGAAGAGCGAGAAAGGTACCCGCAGTGTGTACCCGCTCCTGAGGCTCAGCGAGTCCACCATGGTGGAACGGGCTGAGATGTGGGGATTAGCAGGGAGTTCGTGAACGCGCCCGAGAGGATTCGAACCTCTGACCTTCGGTTCCGTAGACCGACGCTCTATCCAGCTGAGCTACGGGCGCTCGGTCGGTAGAGGGTAGCGGAGGTCTTGTGGACCTCGGGGTGCACTGCGGGCGTGAACCCGGCTCTTGACGTCTCCGATTGAACGATATATCGTTGATGCATCGTGATACTCAAAGACAGGAGTTCAATATGCATCAGCACGATTTCAAGAGCGGCGGTCGACGAGGCCGTCGCCACCGGAGCTGGGGAGCCATGAGGGGCTACCGGCACGGCATGCACGGCGGCTGGGGTCCCCCCGGCGGCGGGCGGCGGCGGCGCATGCGCCGAGGTGACGTCCGCGCCGCCGTGCTCGTCCTGCTCGACGAGGGCCCGATGACGGGCTACGGCCTGATGGGCGAGATCGAGCGGCGCTCGGACGGCGCGTGGCGGCCGAGCCCGGGGTCGGTCTACCCGACGCTGGCGCTGCTCGAGGACGAGGGCCTGATCCGCCCCCAGGCGGGCGAGGGGCGCACGCCCTACGAGCTCACCGACGAGGGCAAGGCCCACGTCGAGGAGCACCGGGAGCAGCTCGGCGAGCCCTGGACAAGGTCCGCCGAGGGCTTCGGCGAGGGCCGGCTCGAGGTCCGCTCGCTGATCGGACCGCTCGCCGCGGCGGCCATGCAGGTGACGATGGCCGGCGACGACGCCCAGATCGCGCGCGCCAAGGAGATCCTCAATCAGGCGCGCCGCGACCTCTACCGCATCCTCGCGGACGAGGACCCAGCCGACACAGAGGAGTGAGCGTCGCCGGGGGGCCGCCCCCGGCTACCATCGACGCTCTCCGGAGAGGTGGCCGAGTGGCTGAAGGCACTCGCCTGCTAAGCGAGTATGGGGGGAAACCTCCATCGAGGGTTCGAATCCCTCCCTCTCCGCCTTGCGCACGCGGCGCCCGCACCGAGCACTTTGACCTTGCCCGACGTCCTCATCACCGAGTTCACCGACCCGGGTTGTCCCTGGGCCTACAGCGCGGAGCCCTTCCGGCGCCGGCTGACCTGGCTCTACGGCGACGCCATCGCCTGGGAGGTGCGCGTCGTGGGGCTGTCCGAGTCACCGCGGGACTACGAGGAGCGCGGCTTCGACACGCACGCACAGGCCGAGGCGTTCAAGCGCATCTCGCACGACCACGGCATGCCGATCGACACGCGCGAGCGCCCGCGCATGGCCGCGACGCTGCCCGCCTGCCGAGCGATCGTCGCGGCGCGACGGCACTCGCCCGAGCGAATGCGGCTGCTGCTGCGGCGCCTGCGCGTACGGCACTTCTCGGGTGAGCTGCTCGACGAGCCGGCAACGCTCAGGAGCGCGGCCGGCGACGCGGGGCTCGACCCGGCCGAGCTCGAGGGCTGGATGGCCGAGCCCGAGACGGAGACGCAGCTGCGCGAGGACATGGCGCTCGCACGCCGCCCGATGCCGGCCGCTCGCGTCCTCGACCACAAGCTCGCCAACTGGTCGGGCGGTAGGCGCTACACCTGCCCCTCCTACGAGATCGTGCGCGTGGCCGACGACGTCCGGATCGCCGTGCCCGGGTTTCAGCCGTTCGGCGTCTACGACGTCATCACCGCGAACCTCGTACCGGGCGTCGAGCGCCGCGAGGCGCCCGAGTCGGTCGAGGAGGTGCTCTCCTGGACCGGCACGCCGCTGGCCAGCAAGGAGGTCGCGGTCGTGTGCGACGTCCCGCTCGAAGACGCGCGCGAGCGGCTCGGCCGCGTGGCCGACGAGCAGCACGTCGGCTTCGACGGCTTCTGGACCCTGAATGGCGCCCGCGCCTAGGCCGGCGCCTGCTCCGGCTCACCCCCCGGCGGCGTGACCGGACGCAGCAGCAGGCCCAGCAACGCCCCGATCGCGGCGAAGGCGGCAGCCACGAAGAACGCCGCGTGATAGCCGCCCGTGAGCGCTTCGAGCGCGCCCTCGCCGCCGCTGCGCAGACTGTCCGTGCGTGAGTCGGCGACCGCCACGAGCACGGCGAGCCCGAGTGCGCCGCCCAGCATGAAGGCGGTGTTGACGATGCCCGACGCCAGTCCCGCCTCGGAGGCCTCGACATCGCCCATAGCGGCGAGCAGGAGCGGGTTGAAGGTGATGCCGCCGCCGATGCCCATGAGGATCATCCCCGGCAGCACGTCCGCGACGAAGTCACCGTCGACGGGCGCCTGGGTGAACCACAGCAGCCCGATCGAGAAGAAGGTCAGCCCGATGACGAGCGGCGGCTTGATGCCGAAGCGCATGACGAGCCGGTCCGACAGCGCGATCGACTCGAAACCCATCACCAGCGTCGTCGGCAGGAAGGCGAGCCCGACCTCGAGCGGGCTGTATTCCAGCACCAGCTGCAGGTAGAGGGCGGCGAGGAAGAACCAGCCGAACATCGCTGCCGCCATCAGCGCGCCCACGACGTTCGCCACGCGGATGTTGTGCAGGCGCAAGATGCCGAGCGGCATCAGCGGTGATCTAACGCGCGCCTCGATCATGAAGAAAGCGGCCAGCAGGGCCACTGCGCCGGCCAGCAGGCCGAGCGTCACGCCGGACGTCCAGCCGTTGTCGTTGCCGTTTATCACCGCGTACGTCCCCAGCATCACGGCGGCGGTCACGGTGACGGCACCCGCGACGTCGAGCCGGCGGTCGCCCGCGTCGCCCTTGTCGTTGGGGAGCAGCGCGAGGGAGCACAGGAAGACGCCGATGCCGATCGGGAGGTTGACCAGGAAGATCCAGTTCCAGGCGAACAGGTCTGTCAGCACGCCGCCGAGCAGCACCCCGGCGGTGCCTCCCCCGGAGAGCACGAAGCCGAAGATCCCCATCGCCTTCGCGCGCTCGGCCGGCTCGGTGAAGATCGTCATGATCAGCGAGAGCGCGACCACTGAGACGATCGCGCCGCCGAAGCCCTGCACCGCTCTCGCCACGACGAGGAACTCCTCGGAGCCGGCCAGCCCGCACGCGAGCGACGTGAGCGTGAACAGCGCGAGTCCGATGAGGAACAGGCGCCGCCGCCCGAACAAGTCGCTGAGCCGGCCGCCGAGCAGCAGGAAGCCGCCGAAGGTGAGCAGATAAGCGTTGACGACCCAGGCCAGCGACGCCTCTGAGAAGCCCAGGTCCGCCTGGATCGAGGGCAGGGCGACGTTCACGATCGTCGAGTCGAGGACGATCAGGAGGTCGCCGAAGCAGAGCACGTAGAGCGCAAGCCAGCGCCTGCGTCCCACGAGTGTCGTGCCGCCTTGCTCGGCGGGCTGGGCGGTGGTCTCGGTGGCGCTCATGTGTTGGTTGTTCCCTGTCGAGGCACGAAGCGACTCAAGCTACCGATTCAAGCAAGCTTGAAGTCAAGTGGCCGTGCGCTCAGCCGAGCACGCCCTCGAGCCGCAGGAGGAACTCCTTGCGCTCGATCCCGCCCGTGTAGCCGCCGAGCGCTCCGCCCGTGCGGAGCACGCGATGACAGGGGACGATCACGGGCATCGGGTTCGCGCCGAGGGCGTTGCCGGCCGCCCGCACCGCCCGCGGGCTGCCCGCTCCGGTGGCGACGCTCCTGTAGGTGCCCGTGTGACCGAAGCCGATGCGCGCGGTGGCACGCAGCACCTTGCGCGTGAAGCCCCCGAGCCGAGACCAGTCGACGGGCGTGTCGAACTCCGTCCGGCGCCCGGCGAAGTACTCGTCGAGCTCGCGCCGGACGGGGTCGAGCCGGGCCGGGGCCTCGAGCACGCGCGGGGAGACGCGTGCGGCGAGCTCCTCGAGCACCTCGTCCTGCGAGCTGTGGTCCGTGTAGGCCACGCGCACGAGGCCGCGCGGAGTTGCGGCCAGCACGAGCGGGCCGAGCGGGGAGTCGACCGACGTGTAGGCCACGTCGACGAGCCCCTCGGCCTCGGCGCGGGCTCGCAGCTCGGGTGCGGCACTCGGCAGCTCTCCGGCCGCCCGCCGCAGCATGGTCTCGATCTCGCTCATTCGCTCAGCTCCCGTCCGAGTCGCTTCAGTCCTTCGTGAACGTTTCGCCGTGCGGCCGCCTCCGACGACTCGAGCAGCGAGGCGAGCTCGGCATATGACATCCCGAGCACCGCGCGGCAGAAGACCGCCGTGCGCTGCTTCGTCGGCAGCTCCCGCAGGCGCTCCCACAGCTCCGGCCGGCCGTCCCCCGCAGGCGGGCCGCTCGCCTGCTCGGGCGGCTCGCCCACCGGCAGCGCCCGGCGCCCGCGCGCCCGGTGCGCGTCGATCGCCTTGTTGTGGGCGATCCTGAGCAGCCAGGCGCGCAGGTTGTCGGCGCGTCTCAGGCGCGGGTACGCGCGCAGCGCCGCGATCCAGGTCTCCTGGAAGACGTCGTCGGCGTCGCCCGGCCCGGCGGTCGCCACCAGGTAGCGATAGACGTCGACCCTGTGCTCGTCGAGCAGGGCCTGGAAGGGGGGCAGCTTCACACTCACTTGAACGTCACGGGCCTTCCCGTCGTGAGATTCAGGCCCGTATGAAGACGGGCGCCCCGAGCGGGATCGTCTCGATCAGCCAGCGCGCATGTCGCGGATGCGAGCGCAGGCAGCCGAGGCTCGCGGCCTGGCCGACGCTCGTGAGGTCCTGAGTGGCGTGCACGGCGAGCCGGTCCCCGCCCGGCCATCCCGCCGGGAGGTTGACCTGGTGCCCGGTGAGCGCCAGCACGCAGCAGCCGTACGGGGACCCGGGATCGGTCACGCGCAGCTTGTCCGTGACGGAGAAGCGCCCGCGCGGGGTCTCGTTTCCGGCCCTGCCGATCGCCACGGTCACAGCGCGCACCCTGCGGTCCCCGCGGCGGACGACCAGCCTGCGCTTCGAGAGGTCCGCGTGCAGCGACCAGGTCGTGCAGTCGAGTTGCGCGGCCCGCGCGGGAAGCCAGCCGATCCCGCCGTTCGGAAGCTCGGGCACCTGGACGCCGAGCCATTCGCCCTCGCGCCGCACGACGCCGAGCACGCGCGGCGAGTTCCACTCGGTGCGGGCCGCGACGCGCAGGAGCGGCCGGCCGCCCGGCCTCCGGCGGAGCATGGCGTCGCGCCTCACATAGGCGGTCGTGTAGCAGGTCACCTCCTTGCGCTTCGGCGGCTCCGAGGGGAAGGGATCAGCGGCCGGCCCGGCGCGCTCGGGCAGGAAGTGGCGCGTGCCGTCGTCGGCGCCCAGGCCGTCCACCGCCGCCTGGCCGTCGTCCCCGAGCTCGGAGATTCCGACGAGCGCGATCGCGCCGAGCAGCGCCGCCACGCCGATGCCGACGAGGGCGAGCGCGAGCCGCGGGACGCGACGCCCGCGCTCCGCTGGGCCGGCCGGCGCGCCCCAGACGTCGTCCTCGACAAGCGCGCTCAGCACCGCCCCGAGGTCCTCACCACCCCGGATGCCGAGCTCCTTCGAGAGCCGGTCGACGGCTCCGGAACGGCTCCGGGCGATCTCGGGAACGTCCACGCCGTACATCCGCGCGAGGTCCTCGTCGGGCACGCGCCGGCGCAGCGAGAGCGCCAGGAGCTCGCGGTCGCGCGGGTCCATGCGGTCGAGCGCGGAGGCGAGCTGTTCGCGGCTGATCACGGTCAGTACAGCGTCTTTGTGTAGCTCTCCTCGAGCCGCGCCGCCACGTCCTCGGTAGTCACGTCTCGGGCGTCGACGTGGTCACGCAGGATCGCCGAGGCGGAGGGGAGCGTGTCGGGCCAGGTGTCCGGCTGCCAGAGGCTCGAGCGGATGAACGCCTTGGCACAGTGGATGAAGGCCTCGTCGACCTCGAGCCCGATGGCGAGCTTCGGTGGGCGGCCGTCCACCGCCAGGCCGGCGAGCAGGGCCTCGTCGCGGGAGATGCACGCGCTCCCCGCCAGGCGAAGGGTCTCGCGAAGGCCGGGAATGACGAAGAGCATGGCCGCGCGCGGGTTCTCGAGCAGGTTGCGATGGGAGTCGGCGCGGCGGTTCCCGGGGTACTCGGGGACGACGAGCCGGCGTTCGTCGAGCACGCGGACGAAGCCCGCCGGGCCCCCGCGGGGGGACGCGTCGCAGTCCCCCGCCGCGCTCGCCGTCGCGAGCAGGAAGAAGGGCGAGCGGGCGATGAAGTCGCGGCAGTGCTCGTCCAGGTGATCGATCTGCTTGCGCACCGGGGGCGAGTCCTCGTGCGGCGGCGGAACGAGCTCCCTCAGCTCCGTCTCGCTCGTCACCCGTTTGCCGAAGGAATCCACGAGACCCACGATAGCCCCCGCCGTTTGGTCCTCGGGCGACCCGGGTATCGCTCCGGCCGTTGCGCCCGGGAGATCCCCGGCCGCCTTTCAGGATCCTGGCCCGTCAGGCCACAACGCCGGACGGGCAAGCCAACCAAAGGGAGGGAAGGGTGCGAAAAGCCCTTATTGCAGCGATAGCGGCACTCGCTATCGCGATCATCGCTGCTCCGGCAGCATCCGCCATCGACAGGGTGAATACCCGCGAGCTCCGACAGGGAGTGACCCTCGATGGCATCCTCGAACACGAGCGGGCACTCCAAGACATCGCGATTGCGAACGACGACAATCGCGCCGCCACCACGCCGGGCTACGACGCTTCAGTCGACTACGTGGCCAACCGCCTGCGGCGGGCCGGGTACCGGGTCACGCTGGACCCGTTCAGCTTCCCGTCCTGGGTCAAGAACGGCCCGGCGACGTTCCAGCGCACCGACGGCGATCCCGACGTGACCTACGTCGAGGAAACCGACTTCATCGTGGCGCAGTTCTCGGGCTCAGGCGATGTCACTGGGCCGATCTTCGTCGCCGGCCGCACGCAGCTTCCTGAGCCACCTGGTGGCGCGGGCACGTCGATGAGCGGCTGTGCTGCGACTGACTTCGCCGGCATGCCGGCGGGCGCTGTCGCCCTTGTTCAGCGTGGCACCTGCCCATTCACGCAGAAGTACGACACCGCCCGCGATGCGGGCGCGGCCGCCGTGCTGATCTTCAACGACGGCTTCGACGGGCGCACGGCACCGCTGGCCACCACGGCGCCGTTCGACAACACGATTCCGGCGGCCATGATCAGCAACGCCATCGGTGAGCAGCTTGCCGGCGCTTCGGGGGCGACGGTACGGATCGCGGTCAACGCCACGGTCACTCCCAACGACGAGATCAACGTGATCGCCGACTCGGTGCGGGGCAACAAGGACCGCACGATCGTGGTCGGCGCCCATCTCGACTCCGTCGAGGAGGGCCCAGGCATCAACGACAACGGGTCCGGCTCGTCGACGATCCTCGAGATCGCCGAGGAGATCGCGGAGTCCGGCGACAGGCCGCGCAATCGCCTGCGGTTCGCGTTCTGGGGCGCCGAGGAGGCCGGCCTCGTGGGCTCGAACGCCTACGTTGCCGAGCAGATCGAGAACGGCGGAATCGACGAGATCGAAGCGAACCTGAACTTCGACATGGTCGGTTCGCCGAACTTCGTGCGCTTCGTGTACGACGGTGACTCGTCCAATACGGCACCTCCTGCGGGCGGTGCACCGGACGGTTCGGCCGAGATCGAGCAGGTGTTCACGCGCTACTTCGATCGCCAAGGGCTGCCGCACGCTCCGACCGCGTTCGACGGACGCTCCGACTACGGGCCGTTCATCACGGAGGCAGCCGGAGTGCCGGCGGGCGGCCTGTTCACCGGCGCCGAGGGCATCAAGACCGCGGCGCAGGAGGCCCTGTTCGGCGGAGTGGCCGGATTGGCGTACGACCCCTGCTACCACCAGGCATGCGACACGTTCTTCAACCTGAGCTACCCGGCGCTGGACCAGATGTCCGACGCCGCGGCTCACGCGACGTGGACGCTCGCCGAGTCGAGGAGCGAGGTCGCAGAGGCCGGCGCTGCCAAGGCGAAGAAGGGCAAGAAGGCGAAGCGCGGGAACTCCCTGAAGTACAAGGGCCCGTATCGCATTCGCTGATCGCAGCACCTGATCGACGCAGGTCGAGGGGGCGCCTACGGGCGCCCCCTCTGCGTTACGGGAGCAGGGTGAGCGCCGCGGCGTGAGCCGGGCGCACGACGCTGAAGTGCCGGCGGTCCAAGGTCGCCAGCTTCGGCTCGTCGAGCATCTCCGCAGCGGCGATCACCGTGGCGTCGACGAGGCCGAGCGGCAGCTCGGCGTAGCTACCGACGAGCTCGGCCGCCCGCACCAACCACCGAACCGGGAGATCGAGCAGCTCGAGCGCGCCGCGATCGAACTCGGCAACGAGCGCGTCGAAGGCACCGGGCCATGGCCGCACCATGTACTCCACCTCGACGAGAACGCAGACGGGCACAATTCGCGGCTCGTTCGCCTCCCGGAGCACGGCCTCGCAGCGCTGGTGATCGGGGTCCGTGGCATCCAGGAGCGCCACCAGCGGCCCCGTATCGACGATCAGCGCCACTCGTCAGGCTTGTACGCGCGCGCTCGCGCTTGACCTCCAGTGCTGATCACTCCCGCGCACGAGAGCGGGCGTGGCGGTTCCGCCCTGGTGGCCAGCTCGCGCTCGAGCGCCTCACGCACGAACTGGGGGAATGTCACACCCGCTCGGGGCCGCCCGGCGAGCCCGGTCGACGCGAGCCCTGTCACGCGAGCCGGGCGATGACGCCGCCAGGCGATGCGGACCCGGAGCGGAGGGGGAGGGATTCGAACCCCCGGGCCCCTTGCGGGGCCGGCTGCTTTCAAGGCAGCTGCATTCGACCGGACTCTGCCACCCCTCCGAGGTGGCCTCGAATCCTAGGCGGGGCCGCCGATCCGCTCCGGGGCGCCGAACGGCCGCAGCACCGCGGGGATCTCGACGCTGCCGTCGTCGCGCTGGTGGTTCTCGACGATCGCGATGATCGTGCGGCCGACCGCCACCGCCGTCCCATTCAGGGTGTGCACGTGGCGAGGCGATTCGCCCTCGGCCGGGCGCTGGCGGATGTCGAGCCGCCGGGCCTGGAAGTCGGTCGTGTTGGAGGTGGACGTCAGCTCGCGGAAGCGCCCCTGCCCCGGCAGCCACGCCTCGAGGTCGTACTTCTTCGCGGCCGAGGCCCCGAGGTCGTCGACGGCGATGTTGACGACCCGGTACGGGATCTCGAGGGCGCCGAGGATCTCCTCCTCGATCGCGAGCAGGCGCTCGTGCTCCTCGGCGGAATCGCCCGGCTCGACGAACGAGAACATCTCGACCTTGTCGAACTGGTGGACGCGGAAGATGCCGCGCGTGTCCTTGCCGGCCGCGCCCGCCTCGCGGCGGAAGCAGGTGGAGATGCCGGCGTAGCGCAGCGGCAGCTCGCCGGGGCCGAGGATCTCGCCGCCGTGGAGCGAGGCGAGCGGCACCTCGGAGGTGCCCGCCAGGTAGAGCTCGTCGTCGGGCACGCGGTAGATCTGCTGCTCGGTGTCGGGCAGCATCCCGGTTCCGAAGAGAGCCGGCTCGCGCACGAGCACCGGCGGCACCACCGGAGTGAAGCCCTTCTCGTCGAGCAGCGCGAGCGCCCACTGCACGAGCGCGAACTGCAGCCTCACGACCGCTCCCTTGAGGAAGACGAAGCGCGAGCCGGCCACCCGTGCGCCCGCCTCGAGGTCGACGAGGTCGCCCAAGCAGCTCGACGTGGTCGCGCCCCTCGGCGCCCGGCTGCGCCCTCCTCGCGCAGCACCTCGTCCGCCGGCGGCGCGTCCGGATCGGGCAGGTTGGGCAGCGCGGCGAGCGCGGCCGCCCGCCGCTCCTCGACCGACTTGAGCTCCTCGGCGAGCTCCTTCTCGCGGCCGGAGGCGCTGCGCACCTCGGCGATCGCCTCGGACGCATCCGCGCCCGTGCGCTGCAGCTCGCCGATCCGCTTGGATGCCTCGTTCCTCGCCCGGCGCAGCTCCTCGAGCTCGGGCAGCAGCGCCCTGCGCCGCGTCGTCGAGCTCCAGCGCCTCGTCGAGGATCGCGGGGTCGACGCCGCGCCGCGCGAGCGCCTCGCGCGCCGGCTGCGGGTCCTCCCTGAGCAGCCTCAGGTCGAGCACGACGGCGGCTCGCTCCCGGCCGGCCTGGGCACTATTCCCCGGTCTGGCCGGAGGCGGTCACGTCATCCCCGCCGCTCTCCTGGCCGGAGTACTCGGAGAGGAAGTCGGCCACCGCCTCGGCGTCCTCGCCGACCACGATGTTCGCCGGCATGATCGCCCCGGAGAAGCCGCCGTTGCGGATCGCGAAGAGCACGTCGTCGCGGCTCTCCTTGCGCACGTTGAAGTTCGGCCCGTTGGTGCGCTCGCCGCCCTGGAGCTGGCCCTCGGGCTTCGATCCGTAGGCGTTGGCGGCCTCGAGCGAGTGGCAGCCCGAGCAGCGCTCGTTGAAGAGCGACGGCCCCGCGATGGGCAGGCTGATCGTCCTCCGGAACCTCGATCTCGCCGCCGCAGGCGGCAAGCAGCGACGCGGCGAGCGCGACGGCGATGACGATCGGGCGGCTCACGGGCGAGGCATATTAATTGGCTGCCGGGAGGACCACACCGCACGGCGGCGAATATGCGTCTGCCCCGGCGACGGCCGGTGACGACCTCCCACAGCGAAGGATTCGCCCGGCGGTCGTCCTCTTTCGGCGGCGAATGGCCGCCGTCGGGGCGCCAATCTTCGTCAGGCCGCCCGCCGTTTGGAGAAGCGCAGCAGGGTCCCCTGCAGGCTCGGCCGCAGGTCGACCTCGTCCATCATCAGGCGCATGAACTCGAGGCCGCGGCCGGACTCCGGCAGGATGCCGCGCCGGACGCGCGGGCGGAAGCGACCCGTGTCCGTGACCTCGAAGACGAGCGCTCCGGACTCCTCGGCGACCGAGATCCGGATCGGATCGGTGGGCGAGGACGAGCCGTGCTGGATCGCGTTCGTGACCGCTTCGCTGATGGCGAGCTTGACCTGGTAGCGGTCGTCTGCGCCGAGGCCGAAGTCGGCGGCGCAGCGCTCGGCGAAGTCGCGCGCCTCCTTGAGGCGCGCCACGTCGGCGCTTATCGAATGCTCTCTGGGGGTGAATCCGGCCATCCACCGTCTCTAACGCAGGTTTCAGTGCAGTCTTACGCGCCGACCCGCAATCTGGATTACTCGCGACCTTGCCGAGACATCCTCGCAGTTGCGATCAGGCCACAGAAGTAACGAATATGCAGGAGTTTCTCAAGTGATCCGACTTCCGGGCGGCCGCGAATGAATCGCCCAGTGAGTGCCCGGGACATCCCCCTGGCCCAACGATCAAAGAGGAGCTCTCATGAAGAGACTCTCGCTTCTCGCGGCTCTGCTGGCCCTCGCGGTCGCCGTGCCGCTGAGCATCGGCTCGAGTCATCGCGAAGCGCCCCGGATCCTCAAGGACCCGACTGCCGACAACACTGACGTCTGGGCCTACACGGCGCCGGATGCCCAGGGCAGCCTGACGGTGGTCGCCAACTGGATTCCGCTCGCGGATCCAGCCGGCGGGCCGAACTTCTACCCGCTGGATGAGAACGCCCGCTACTACGTCAAGATCGACAACACGGGCGACGGGTACGAGGACGTTGCATACCGCTGGAAGTTCACGACGCGGTTCCGCAACCCCAACTCGTTCCTGTACGCGGCCCCGACGGTCGACTCGGTCAAGGATCCGGACATCAACCTCGTCCAGACCTATGACCTCTACAAGGAGACCTACCGGAACCGCAAGCTGGTCGGCTCCACGCGCATCGCCGACGACGCGCCCGTGGTGCCGGACAACGTCGGCCCCAAGACGATCCCGAACTTCGCCCAGGTGGAGGCCGGTGGCGTCACCCCGCTGAAGGGCGGCGGCAAGACGATCGTCACTCCGGCGGACGACGCGTTCTTCGTCGACCTCGGGTCGATCTTCGACGGCATCAACATCGACAAGCCGGGTCGTCCGATGATCGGCCTCGGCAACCAGGGCGGCGGCAAGGACGACGTGGCCGGCTACAACACCAAGTCGTTCGTGCTGCAGGTGCCCGAGCGTGAGGTCACGCGTGACGGCAAGCAGGTCGACGGCATGAAGGCGAACAACGCCGTCGTCGGCGTGTGGTCCACCACCGAGCGCAAGCGCGGCTCCGTGCTCGCGCCGAGCAAGCGCAAGCAGGGTGGCGACGGCTGGGTGCAGGTCAGCCGCTTGGGCAATCCCCTCATCAACGAGGTGATCATCCCGATCGGCAAGAAGGACAAGTTCAACGCCACGTCCCCCGCGGACGATGCGAAGAACTTCGGCCAGTTCGCCCTCAACCCGGAGCCGGCGCGCATCCTGAACGCGCTGTTCGGCCTCGGCATCCAGGAGACGAACCGGACCGACATCGTGCAGGCGCTGCTGACAGGCGTGCCCGGACTCACGCAGATCGGCAACAAGCCCGCGGCGGCTGACACGCTCAAGCTGAACCTGGGCGTGGCTCCGTCGGCGAAGCCGAACCGCTTCGGCGTCCTGGCGGGAGACCTCGCCGGGTTCCCGAACGGCCGGCGTCTGGCGGATGACGTCGTCGACATCGAGCTCCGCGTGATCGCGGGCGCTCTGCTGTCCCCCGCGAAGAACATCCCGCTCGGGGACGGCGTCGACCAGAACGACAAGCCGTTCCGGTCGACGTTCCCGTACGTCGGACTCGCGAACGACGGGTTCAACAGCACGCTCAAGCGGATCGAGCCGCAGCACGCCCCCGTGCCGCAGCCCCCGCCTGCGCAGCTGCCGTAACACCCCGGTGACCGGTTGCCCGCCCGCCCTCGTGGCGGGCGGGCCGCCGGCTCCGCTCTCCCCGGAGGACTTCAGATGACCGCGCTTCGACCCAATCTCCTCAAGCTCCTCGCCCCGCTCGCCGCCTTCGGCCTCACGCTCGCCCTCGTCCTCTCGTTCGGCGGCGGCCGCGACCTCGAGCTGCCCGCCGGCGGCGGCGGCACGGGCGCCGATGTCCCGCCCGCCGCCTCCGCGGCCGAGCGCATCTCGATCCTGCAGCGGTCGGCGCGCGACGGCGACGCGGGCGCCCCCGTGTACGCCGCGCTCGGCGAGGCCTACCTGCAGAGGGCCCGCGAGAGCGGCGACCCCGGCTTCTACTCGCGCGCCGGCCGCAGCTTCGACGCCGCCCTCACGCGCGACGCCCGCAACGTCGACGCGCTGCTCGGCGCCGCCACGCTCGCCGGGCTCCGCCACGACTTCTCGGAGCAGCTGCGCCTCGGGCTCGAGGCAAAGCGGCTCATGCCCGGGCTCGTCAGCCCGCTCCCGGAGATCGCCGACGCCCAGGTCGAGCTCGGCCGCTACGGCGCCGCCGAGCGGACGCTTGCAGCAGCTGCTCGACGTCAAGCCGAACCTCACCTCCTACTCGCGCGTGTCCTATCTGCGCGAGCTGACCGGCGACCTTCCCGGGGCCGTGGACGGCGATGCGGCTGGCCGTGTCGGCCGGCGGCGGCGACCCCGAGAACGTCGCCTACGTCCAGGTGCTGCTCGGCGACCTCGAGCTTCAGCGAGGGCAGGTCGCGGCGGCGCGGCTCGCCTACACAGCTGCGCTCCGGTCACTGCCCGGCTATCCGGCCGGCATGGTCGGACTGGCGCGAGCCGACGCGGCGAGCGGCGATCTGGGGAGAGCCGCCGCTCGCCTGCGTCGCGCCGCGGCGCTCCTGCCGCTGACGACGACGCTCAGCCTGCTCGCCCAGGTCGAGCAGGCGCGCGGGCGCGACTCGGCCGGCCGAGGCGCGCGCTCGCCGCCGCGCGCGCGCAGCAGCAGCTCTACACGGCGGCTGACACGCTGCCCGACGCCGAGGCGGTCCTGTTCGAGGCCGACTACGGCGACCCGCGGCGGGCGATCGAGCTCGGCAGACAGGTCTGGGAGCGGCGCACCGAGCATCCGCTCGGCGGACGCGCTCGGCTGGGCGCACGTGCGCGCGGGCGAGCCCGAGGCGGGCGTGCGCCTGGGCACGGCGCGCCCTGCGCACCGGCTCGCGCGACGCGCTCTACCACCTGCACGCCGCCGTCGCGCTCACGCGCGCGGGCCAGGCCGAGGCGGCTGAACGTCACTTCGACATCGCCCGGCGAGGCCGGGCTGCCCTGTCGCCAAAGGCGGCGGCGCTCCTCGAGGAGGGAACGCGATGAAGGCACGAATGCTCCTGCTCGCGCTGGTGGCCATGGCGACCCTGGCGTTCGCCGCCCCGGGCGCCCAGGCGCACCCGCTCGGCAACTTCTCCATCAACCACCTGTCGAAGGTGTCGATCTCCGCCGACCGCGTCGACGTTCGCTACGTCCTCGACCAGGCCGAGATCCCGACGGTCCAGGAGCGGGGCGTGCCGCGGACCGAGCTGCTCGAGCGCAAGCGTCGCCGAGGTCGAGCGCGGGCTCACGCTCACCGTGGACGGGCGCGAAACGTCGCTGCGGCAGGCCGGCGAGCCGCGCCTCAGCGTTCCCGCCCGGGGCCGGCGGGCTCGACACGACGCGCCTCGAGGTCCGGCTGCGGGCGGCCGTCGACTCGCCGCGGCGGGTCGAGCTCGCGGACGACACCTTCGAGGACCGCATCGGCTGGAAGGCGATCGTCGCCGTGCCCGGGCGACGACACCGCGGTGCGCACACAGGCGCCGAGCGGCGACCCGACGAACGGCCTGCGCCGCTACCCCGAGGATCTGCTGAACAGCCCGCTCGACCGCCGCGAGGCGTCCTTCTCGGTCACCGCCGGCGACGGGACGCTGATCGGCACCGCGCGGCGAGGGCGCCGAGCAGGTGTCGGCGAGCCGGACCGGCAGCGACGGCTTCGCGGCGCTCTTCGAGCGCGCCGCGGCCGGCGAGGGCGTCCTGTTCGTGCTGCTGCTGGCCGCCTTCGGCTGGGGCGCCGTGCACGCGCTGTCGCCGGGGCACGGCAAGGCCATGGTCGCCGCCTACCTGGTCGGCACCAAGGGCAAGCCACGGCACGCCGTCGCGCTCGGCGCGACCGTCACGATCGCGCACACGATCGGCGTCTTCCTGCTCGGCTTCGTCACGCTCGCGCTGTCGCAGTACGTACTGCCCGAGGACCTCTACCCGTGGCTGAACCTGCTGTCGGGCGCACTGGTCGTCGCGATCGGCGCTGGGCGTGCTGCGCTCACGGCTGCGAGGGCGCGGGCATTCGCATTCGCACCACGACCACCACGACCATCACGACCACCACGACCACGACCACGCACACGACCACGAACACGGGCACGCCACACGACATGACCACGGACACTCCCTCACGCGCGCGGGCGTCGAGCACTTCATGGATCACCTGCGCGGCCGAGACCATGACCACGGGGATCACGGCCACGGCCATCACCACCCCGAGCACGCCCACGACCACACCGTCACCAATCGCAGCCTGATCGGGCTCGGCGCCGCCGCCGGGCTGATCCCGTGCCCGTCCGCGCTCGTCGTCCTGCTCGGCGCGATCGCCCAGCACGAGGTCGCACTCGGGCTGCTGCTGATCGTCGCGTTCAGCCTCGGCCTGGCCGGGACCCTCACGGGGCTCGGGCTGGCCGTCGTCTACGCGCGCAAGCTGTTGCCGCGGCTCGGGCGCGTGAGCGTCAGCAACGGACAGGCCGCCGCGCTCAGCCGGGTCGCGGCCGCGCTACCGGCGGCCTCCGCCGTGGTCATCGTCGGCGTCGGCTGCCTGCTGACCGTCAACGCGCTTCCCGGGCTTAATGTGAGTTACTTGCAATTGCGAATGATCCAAATCAAGCTCTCCTCCGTAGAGGTTTGACGTGACCGCGCCGCACACAGGTCCCTCCCTCGAGGCGCCTGACGTGGAAGCCGCCATCGAGGCACTGCGCGCGAGGGGGATGCGCATCTCCTCCGCGCGCCGGCTCGTACTCGAGGCGCTCTATGCCGCGGACGCTCCGATCACGGCCGAGCAGATCGCCGACGGCCTCGCCGGCCGGCTTCCTCGCTCTGACCTGGCGTCGGTGTATCGCAACCTCGAGACGCTCGAGCAGGTCGGTCTCGTCCGGCACGGCCACTTCGGCCATGGGCCCGGGCTGTACATGCCGACGGGTGCGAGCGAGCGCGAGTACCTGGTCTGCGACTCGTGCAACACGGTCACGGCTGTCGATCCCGCTGAGATGGATGACCTCCGGGCGCTCATTCAGGAGCGCTTCGGCTACGAGGCCCGCTTCAGCCACTTCCCGATCCTCGGTCTCTGCGCGGACTGCGCCCGCGAGGAGACCTGAAATCCCGAGAGGAGACACCGCGCATGCTCGACATCCCCATAGCCCTCCACATCCCGGACGGCTTCCTGAGCGGCGGAGTGGCGCTCGCGTGCGGCGTGCTCGCGATCGCCGCCGTGGCCTATGCCCTCAGGATCGCGAACGTGGAGCTGGACGAGGCGCGCGTGCCACTGCTCGGCGTGCTCGCCGCGTTCATCTTCGCGGCTCAGATGCTCAACTTCCCGATCGCGGGCGGCACCAGCGGCCACTTCCTCGGAGCCACGCTCGCCGCCGTCCTGCTCGGGCCGTGGCTCGCGTGCCTCGTGATGGCCGTCGTGATCGCCGTGCAGGCGTTCGCGTTCGCGGACGGCGGCATCTCCGCGCTCGGCGCGAACGTGCTCAACATGGGCGTGCTCGGCGCGCTGCTCGCGGGCCTGGCCGTGGCAGCGGCGATGAAGGCCGCCCCGCATACGCGCGTGGCGTTCCTGAGCGTCGTCGGCGTCGTGTCGTGGCTCGCGGTGATGGTGGGCGCCACCGCCACCAGCGTCGAGCTCGCGATGTCGGACACGATCCCGCTCGGCACCTCGCTGCCGGCCATGCTCGGCGTGCACACGCTGATCGGCATCGGCGAGGCGATCATCACCGTG
This sequence comes from uncultured Thermoleophilaceae bacterium, assembly GCA_963788595.1. Classification (GTDB taxonomy): domain Bacteria; phylum Actinomycetota; class Thermoleophilia; order Solirubrobacterales; family Thermoleophilaceae; genus JACVRW01. The sequence continues at coordinate 111,773 of CAWBHC010000003.1, read as the reverse complement.
GCCGCCGTCAGCGCCGTGCTCGTCTCGCGGCCGGACCTCGTGGCGCTCGCGCCCGAGGAGCTCAAGCAGCCCGTCGCCCAGCCGGTCGGGCGCACGATCGGATTGGAGGCCTGAGATGCGCAGGATCCCGACAGGCGTCTTCGTTGCCGTTGCCCTGGCGCTCGCGATCGGGCTGGCCACGGCCGTCTCGCCGTTCGCCTCGCCCAATCCCGATGGCCTCGAGAAGGTGGCGGAGGAGAAGGCCTTCCTCGACGAGGGCAAGCTCCACAACCTCCAGGAGGACTCACCGATCCCGGACTACGCCTTCCCGGGAATCGAGAACGAGCGGGTCGCGACCGGCGTGGCGGGCTTCGTCGGCACGCTCGGCGTGTTCGCGATCGGCTTCGGCCTCGCATGGCTCGTCAGGCGACGGCCCGAGACAGCCGGCCCGCGCGGAGCCCCGGCCTGAGCCCACGCCCGTGAGCGGGCTCTGCAACCACTCACTCGAGCTGACCGGGCTGGCCGGGGACCCCGCCAGCCCGGTTCACCGGCTCGATCCGCGAGCGAAGATCCTCGGCCTCGTCGCGGTCACGCTCATTGCGGTCTCGACCCCGGTCGAGGCGTGGCCCGTGTTCGTGGCGTGCGCGCTCGTGCTCGCGTCGGTGACGTATCTCGCGCGCGTGCGCGTGAGCGACATCTGGCGGCGCGCGCGCTTCGTCCTGCCGCTGGTGCTGCTCGCCGCTCTCCTGATTCCGCTCTTTCGCACCGGCGGCGAGACCTACTCGCTCGGCCCGCTCACAGTGCACGAGGACGGGCTCGAGACGTTCGCCGCCGTGGTGGCCAAGGCGACGATCGGAACCGTGGCCGCCGTGCTGCTCGGCGCCACCACGACCTTCCCCTCGGTCCTGCGCGGGCTCGAGGCGCTGCGCGTCCCGCGCCTGCTCGTCCTCATCGCAGCCTTCATGTACCGCTACCTGTTCGTGATCGTCGAGGAGGTGGGGCGCATGCGCGCGGCCCTGGCCGCCCGCGGCTACCACCCCCGCAACGCGCTCCATGCGGGCGCGCTCGGCCGGGTGGCGACGGCGCTCTTCCTGCGCACCTACTCGCGCGGGGAGCGGGTCTACCTCGCAATGCTCGCGCGCGGGTACGACGGGCGCATGCCGCGCCTCGCGCCGCTCGTCTTCGGCCGGGCCGACGTTGCTTTCGTGGCAGCCGTCCTCACCGCACTCGTGCCGCTGCGGGTCGCGGCCGGGGTGATCGCATGAGCTGCGCCGTCCACGCGGTCGGAGTCAGCTACAGCTACCCGGACGGACGGCCGGCCTTGCGCGGTGTCGAGTTGCACATCGAGCACGGCGAGCGGGTGGCCATCCTCGGCCCGAACGGCGCCGGCAAGACGACGCTGATGCTGCACCTGAACGGCCTCATGCGCGGCGAGGGCAGCCTCGAGGTGGCGGGCCTGCAGGTCGAGGACCGGACGCTCGCGGCGCTGCGCAGGCGGGTGGGCCTGGTCTTCCAGGATCCCGACGACCAGCTCTTCATGCCGACGGTTGTGGAGGACGTGTCCTTCGGCCCGCTCAACCAGGGACTGCCGCCCGCCGAGGTCGAGCGGCGCGTCGGCGAGGCGCTCGCCGCCGTCCGGATGAACGGCGCCGCCGAGCGCGCACCCCACCAGCTGTCGATGGGCGAGCGCCGCCGCGTCGCGATCGCGACCGTCCTCGCCATGCGCCCGAGCCTGCTCGTCCTCGACGAGCCGTCGGCCAACCTCGACCCGCGTGCGCGGCGCGAGCTGCTCGACATCCTCGAGGAGATCGACCGCACGATGCTGCTCACGACGCACGACCTGCCGATGGCCGCCGAGCTGTGCGAGCGCGCCGTGATCCTCGCGGACGGCCGGATCGTCGCCGACGCCGAGTGCCACGAGCTGCTCGCCGACTCGGAGCTGCTCGCCCGGCACGACCTCGAGCTGCCGGCGGGGTTCGCACTCGAGCGCGTGACGAGGCGGCCTCGACCGGCGGGCGACTTCGCGCAAGACTTGGAGCAGGAGGAAGCGACAAGGAGGTAGACGTGGAGCACGAGCACGACCATCCCCACTCGCACGAGCACTCGCACGGCGACGTGACCCACACGCATCCGCACGGCTCCCACGAGCACGAGCACACCGAGCACGAGCACGAGCATTCGCACGGGGATGTCACGCACTCGCACCCGCACACGCACGAGTCGGGCGAGGAGCAGGGCGAGCAGGCCCACGAGCACTCGCACGACGGCTAGGCGGGCCGGGGCTCAGCCCCCCGTCTGATACGCGCGCAGCGCCAGCGTCAGGATCAACAGCGCGCCCACCGTCATCACCCCCATCTCGCCGAGCGCCACGCGCTTGGCGAGCACCACCTGCTCGCGGCGATCGAGCGCGTCCACGTCCTCGACGTCCTCGAGCTCGCGCTGCGCGATGCCCGCGCGCATCCCCTCGCTCACCACCGTGATGACGAGCGGCGCGATGCCGTAGGCCACGTGCAGGCCGTCCGGCGCGGAGGCGCCGCGGGCGAGCAGGAGGAAGCCGAGCAGAGCCTGCACGACCACGGTCGCCTGGGCCACGCGCAGCAGCGGCCAGAACACGAGCGAGGCGCGCGCGTCCTTTCTCAGCCACCCCACGGCACCCCAGCCGGCGGCGACCGCGTTGGACACGAGGACGGCGATCCCGACCACCATGTGGATGTCGTTCAGGGGGTGTCCTTTCGCACTATGTGGCCTCGCCGAACAAGGTTGCGTTATACCTCCGCGTGGTGTGCTGAAGAGCTACCTGCCAGCCCTCGTCTTTTTGCTGCTCGGCATAGGCATCGGCACGGCGTTCACTTTCGCCAACGGCCTCCTCGGGCCGAAGCGCCCGGGCAAGGTCAAGAGCGAGCCGTACGAGAGCGGTCTGCCCTCCGACGTGAGGCGCACCTTCCGCTTCGGGATCAGCTTCTACCTGATCGCGATGCTCTTCATCCTGTTCGACATCGAGGTCGTGTTCCTCTACCCGGTCGCGCTCCAGCTCGACGCGCTCGGGACCTTCGCGCTCGTCGAGACGGGCATCTTCGTGGTGCTGCTGCTGGTTGCCTTCGTGTTCGTCTGGAGAAGAGGTGCCCTGGAATGGAAGTGACGCGGACCCCGGTGGACGGCACGAGGACGGAAGACCTCCGCGTGCGCCAGCTGCGCGCGCAGCAGATGCTGCGCGGCGAGCTCGCGGGCAAGGACCTCGACGACTACGTCGAGGAGCGGCTCGTCTTCACGACGTTCGAGACAGCCCAGAACTGGGCGCGCAAGAACTGCCTCTTCCCGCTCGGCTTCGGCCTCGCCTGCTGCGCGATCGAGATGATCACCGTGATCGGCTCGCCGCGGAACGACCTCGCGCGCTTCGGCGCCGAGGCGATCCGCTTCACGCCGCGCCAGGCCGACCTGCTGATCCTGTCCGGGCGCGTCTCGATCAAGATGGCCCCGATCATCCGCCGGCTCTACGACCAGATGCTCGAGCCGAAGTGGGTGATCGCGATGGGCGCCTGCTCGTCGACCGCCGGCATGTTCAACAACTACGCGGTCGTCGCGGGAGCGGACAAGTTCCTGCCGATCGACGTCTACGTCCCGGGCTGCCCGCCGCGTCCGGAGGCGCTCATCTACGGGATCATGAAGCTGCAGGACAAGATCATGGGCAGCCCGGACATGGGCTGGCGCGAGCGCTACCAGGCAGAGGGCACCGAGGAAGTTGCCTGACGCCACCGGCCTCGAGCTGATCGCCCAGCGTGTGCGCGAGAGCGTGGCGGACGACGCCGTCACGGGCACGGTCTACGCGCGCGAGCAGGCGACGCTCGAGGTCGCGCCCGACAGCATCCGCGAGGTGCTCGCCTACCTGCGCGAGGCCGAGGAGCCGTGGGAGTCGCTGATGAGCCTGCACGGCGCCGACTACCTGCCCGAGGAGCCGCGGCTCGGCGTGCACTACCAGCTGCTCTCGATGGAGCGCTGCGACCGGCTGGGCGTGAAGACCCGGCTCGGCGCCGAGGACCCGCACCTGCCGACCGTGATCGACCTCTTCCCCACCGCCGACTACCAGGAGCGCGAGGTCTACGACATGTTCGGAGTGTTCTTCGACGGGCACCCGGACATGCGCCGCATCCTGATGCCGGAGGACTACGTCGGCTTCCCGCAGCGGCGCGACTTCCCGATGGGCGGCGAGCCCGTGATGTTCACCTTCAACGAGAAGAAGTTCCCGCGCTGGTATGACTGACCCGCTCTCAGTCCCGTACCGCGAGCGCGAGCGCTCGGTGACGATGGAGCGCATGGGCGAGGAGCCCGTCTCGGGCACCGAGGCGGTCGTCCCGGGCGACCTCCAGGACGAGCTCTTCACGATCAACATCGGCCCGCACCACCCCGCCACGCACGGCGTGCTGCGGCTGCTGACGACGCTCGAGGGCGAGGTCGTCCGCGACGTCAAGCCGATCATCGGCTACGTCCACACCGGCATCGAGAAGAGCTGCGAGGACCAGCAGTACTGGAAGGTCATCACGTTCGTCGAGCGGATGGACTACCTCGCCTACTACTTCAACGCGCTCGCGTACTGCATGGCGGTCGAGAAGCTGCTCGACGTCGACGTGCCGCCGCGGGCTCAGTACCTGCGCGTGATCCACCTCGAGCTCAACCGGATCGCCATCGCACCTGTTCGCGCTCGCCACGGGCGCGCTCGACATCGGCGCGATCACGATGCTCTGGTGGGGCTGCCGCGACCGCGACCTCGTGCTCGACCTGTTCGAGATGTCGTCGGGCCAGCGCATGCACACGCGCTACTTCCAGGTCGGCGGCGTGATGGAGGACATCCCGCCCGGGTTCGAGGAGAAGACGCGCGAGTTCCTGAAGGTCATGCCGAAGCGCATCGACCAGTACGAGGCGCTGCTCGACCGCAACGAGATCTGGCTGCAGCGCCTGAAGGGCACCGGGCGTGATGTCGAAGGAGCGCGCCCTCGAGCTCGGCGTGACGGGGCCGCTCCTGCGCGCGAGCCGGCCACCCCTGGGACCTGCGCAAGGCGATGCCGTACTGCTCCTACGAGCACTTCGACTTCGACGTGCCGGTCGGCTCGGTGGGCGACAACTTCGACCGCTACAAGGTGCGCCTCGACGAGATGCGCGAGTCGATCAAGATCGTCGAGCAGGCGCTCGACGGCCTGCCGGAGGGGCCCTGGATCACGGACGACCGCAAGATCGCGCTGCCGCCGCGCCACGAGCTCGCCACGTCGATGGAGGCGCTCATCCACCACTTCAAGCTCGTGACCGAGGGCTTCCGGGTGCCGCCCGGCGAGGCCTACGTCGGGATCGAGTCGCCGCGCGGCGAGCTCGGCTGCTTCGTCGTCGCCGACGGCTCGTCGAAGCCGGCGCGCGTGCACATGCGCGACCCGAGCTTCGTGAACCTGCAGGCGCTGCCGGACATGGCGAAGGACTCGCTGATCGCGGACTTCATCGCCTGCGTGGCGATGCTCGACCCGATCCTCGGAGGGATCGACCGGTGAACGACGAACGGCATTCCTCCGTCGCCGGCCGGCCGGCGACCTCGGACACGGCGGCGCCCATGGACCGCATGGTGGCCGTGGGCGACGAGGGCGCGCTCCAGGCCGCCCCGCTGCCGCCCGGCTGGGACGAGGGCGTCCGCCTCGAGGACGACCCGGCGACGATCCCCGACCCGGCCGCCGTCGAGGTGCCGGACGCGCTGCGCGCGGAGATCGAGCGGCTCATGCGCCTCTATCCCGACCGCCACTCGGCAACGCTGCCCGCGCTCGGCGCCGCGCAGCGCGTCCACGGCTGGTGCTCGCCGGAGGCGCTCCGCCAGGTGGCCGCGGTGATGCAGGTCACGCCCGCCTACCTGTCCAGCGTGGCGACCTTCTACGACATGCTGCGCACGGAGCCCAAGGGCAGCCGCTACGTCTACGTCTGCACGAGCGTCGCCTGCCACGTGCGCAACGCGAAGAGCGTCTACGACGCGATCGAGCGCGAGGCCGTCGGCCAGGGGCTCGAGGACGTCGAGCTGCGCGAGTTCGAGTGCCTGGGCGCGTGCGACATGGCGCCGATGGCCTCCGTCGACGGCCGCTTCGTCGGCCCGCTCACGATCGACGACGCCGCCGAGCTCGTGAGCGCGGTCAAGGACGGCCGCGAGGTGCTGCCGGGGCGCGGCCTGCCGGACCCCGGCTACGCGGTTCCGGCCTCGCCCGAGCAGGAGCCCGGCCCGCCGGAGGAGCCCGACGTCCACCCCGCCGGGGGCACCTGGAAGGAAGCGGACCTTCTCGACGTCCCGCCCGCGGACGGCCCGCCGCCGCACGCGCGCGAGCCCCTGCACCCGCTCGACCCGGGCACGAGCGTCACGCCCGAGGAAGGGGAGCCGGAGGAGTGAGCGAGACGCGCGTCCTCCTGCGCAACATCGACGAGCCCGGCCTGAACACGATCGCCGTGTACGAGCGGCTCGGCGGCTACGGCTCGGCGCGCAAGGCGCTGCTCGAGATGGAGCCCGAGGCCGTGCTGCACGAGCTCGAGGAGTCGGGCCTGCGCGGGCGCGGCGGCGCAGGCTTCTCGATGGGCAAGAAGGCCAGCTTCATCCCCAAGGGCCAGATGGACAAGTTCCTCTGCTGCAACGCGGACGAGTCCGAGCCGGGCACCTTCAAGGACCGCCTGCTGATGCAGAAGAACCCGCACCTGCTGGTCGAGGGCTGCATCATCGGCGCGATCGCCGCGGGCGCGAACAAGGGCTTCATCTTCATTCGCGGCGAGTACGAGACGCAGGCGGACATCCTCGACGCCGCCGTGGCCGAGGCCTACGAGCGCGGCTACCTCGGCGAGCGCATACTCGGCTCGGAGACCTCCTTCGACCTCGTCGTCCACCGCGGCCAGGGCGCCTACATCTGCGGCGAGGAGACGGGGCTGCTCGACGCCCTCGAGGGCAAGCGCGGCAACCCGCGGCTCAAGCCGCCGTTCCCCGCCAACCAGGGCCTCTACCAGGGCCCCACGCTCATCAACAACGTGGAGACCCTCTGCAACGCGCCGCTGATCATCGAGAAGGGCGCCGAGTGGTATCGCGGCCACGGCGTCGGCAACTCGACCGGCACGAAGATCGTCTCGGTCTCGGGCAACGTGCAGCGGCCGGGCAACTACGAGATCGAGCTCGGCATCCCCGTGCGCGAGATCATCTTCGGGCTCGCCGGCGGGCCGCCGGAGGGGCGTGAGGTCAAGTGCTTCTTCCCGGGCGGCAGCTCAGCCCCGGTGCTGACGCCGGAGCACCTCGACCTGCCCTACACCTTCGAGGCGATGGCCCAGGCGGGCTCGATGCTCGGCTCGGGCGCGATCATCGTCGTCGACGAGACGCAGCCGCTCGTGCCGCTCGCCCTGCGGCTCGCCGAGTTCTACCGGCACGAGTCGTGCGGCAAGTGCGTGCCCTGCCGCGAGGGCACCAACTGGACCGTGAAGATGCTCGAGCGCATCGACGAGGGCGAGGGCACGCCGATGGACCTGGACATCATGGAGCAGGTCCAGAGCAACATCATGGGCAACTGCCTGTGCGTGCTCGGCGACTCGATGGCGATGCCCGTCAAGTCGATGCTCGAGCACTTCCGCCCTGAGTTCGAGAGCCACATGGAGGCGGCGCGCGAGCGACGCGACCTCGGCGCGATTCAGCCGATGGGCGGCGAGGAGCTCGGCGCCGTGGCCCAGGCGGGAGCCGCCTAGCCGTGGCGAGGCCCGAGAAGAACTGGATCACCTTCGAGATCGACGGTCGCGAGGTGCGTGCCGAAGAGGGCTCGATGCTGGTCGACGCCGCCAAGCACGGCGACGTCGAGATCCCTTTCTTCTGCTACGAGCCGAAGCTCGGTCAGCCCGTCGGCGCCTGCCGCATGTGCCTCGTCGAGATCGAGGGCATCCCGAAGCTCCAGACCTCGTGCTCGACCCCTGTGCGCGACGGGATGGTCGTCAACACCACCTCCGACCGCGTCAAGCACGCCCAGAACGCGGTCGTCGAGTTCCTGCTCGTCAACCATCCGCTCGACTGCCCCGTCTGCGACAAGGGCGGCGAGTGTCCGCTGCAGGACATCTCCTACGGCTGGGGACCGGGCCGCTCGCGCTTCATCGAGCCCAAGCGCCACTTCAAGAAGCCGATCGAGCTCTCGCCGCTGATCGCGATCGACCGCGAGCGCTGCATCCTCTGCTACCGCTGCGTGCGCTTCTCGCAGGAGGTCGCCGAGGACTACCAGCTCGTGTTCCTCGATCGCGGTGACCACACCTTCGTCGGCACCCACGACGGCCATCCCTACGTGGCGCCGTTCAGCGGCAACATCATCGAGCTCTGTCCCGTCGGCGCGCTCACCTCGCGCGCCTACCGCTTCCGCGCGCGCCCGTGGGACATCGAGGACTCGGGCAGCGTCTGCACTCTCTGTCCCTCGCAGTGCAACGTCAAGCTGACGATCCGCGACGACGTCAAGGTCGTGCGCGTGCTCGCGCGCGACAACGTCGAGGTGGACGACGGCTGGCTCTGCGACAAGGGCCGCTTCGCCTACCAGGCCTTCTCCTCCGAGGATCGGGTCACGGCCCCGCTCGTGCGCGACGGCGGCTACCTGCGCGAGGTGTCCTGGGAGCGCGCGCTCTCGGACGCCGCCGCGGCGTTGAAGCGCTCTGGCGCGGACACCGTCGCCGTGGTCGGCGGCTCGGCCACGAACGAGGAGGGCTTCCTCGTCCAGCACCTTCTGCGCGAGGGGCTCGGCTCGCCGCACGTCACGGCCGGGGCGGCGCCTCCGCCCCGGCTCGCCCGCACGCTCGCGCGCCCGGACCTGTCCGCGCGGGTGTCGGACATCGACCACGCAGGGGCGATCCTCGTGCTCGACACGGAGCTCGTCGACGAGGCGCCGATCCTCGACCTGCGCGTGCGCAAGGCCGTGCGCCGCACCGGCGCGCGCCTCGTGGTGGCGTCGAGCCGCCCCTCCACGCTCGACCCGAACGCGAGCGCGGCGCTGCGCTTCGCCCCCGGCTCCGCCGAGGCGGCCCTGGCCGCGCTCGCTGCGGCGCTCGGCTCAGGCCGCGCGGGGATGCTCGACGACCTCGCGGGACGCGCGGGCGCCTCGCAGGGGTTCATCGCGGGCCGGCCGCAGGCGAACGGCAGCGGGCCCGCCGGCCCGGCCGATTCCGTGCGCGCGGCGGCCGACGTCCTGCGCGACGCGGGCGACGTCGTGATCGTCTGGGGCGAGCGCGTCGTCGCGGGCGAGCGCGGTGCCGAGGCGCTCGAGGCGCTGCTCGCGCTGGCCGAGACGCTCGGCGTGGCGGACAGGGACGAGTCCGGGCTGATCGCGATACCGGAGGGGACGAACGGGCGCGGGCTGCGCGAGGTGGGCTGCTCGGCGACGCTCGCCCCCGGCCTGGGCGACCCCGCCGAGACGGGCGACCCCGACTCCGCGCGCGGCGCGCTGCTCGTGGTGAACGCCGAGCTGCCCGAGCCGGTGCTCACGCGGGCCGCCTCCGTGATTGCCTTCGCGGGCTTCCTCGACGAGGCGCTCGAGGCCCAGGCGGACATCGTCTTCCCGGCCGAGATCTACGCCGAGAAGGAGGGCACGGTCACCCATCCGGACGGCCGCCTCCAGCGCGTCCGCCAGGCGCTCGGGCACGCGGGCGAGGTGCGGCCCGGCTGGCAGGTGCTGGCCGAGCTCTGTGAGCGCGCGGGCGCGGGCCTCGGAGTGCTGAGCAGCCCGCAGGTGGCGGCGCTGATCGCGGAGCGCGTGCCCCTCTACGCCGGACTGACGCTCGACGCGATCGGCGGCGAAGGCGTGCGCTGGCAGGACGGCGAGGGCGCGACCGCGCTCGGCCCCGAGCCGTTCTCGGCAGAGCCGCTCGGTACCCCGCCCGAAGCCCCGGCCGGCCTGCGGCTCGCCCGGGTCCCGACGCTCTGGAGCGGCCCGGAGATCGAGCACTCGCCCTCGCTGCGCTTCCTCGCGACCGGCGCCCGCGCCGAGCTGTCGCCGGCCGACGCGCGCCGGCTGGGCGTCGAGAACGGCGACGAGGTCGAGCTGAGCGCCGGGGACGAGCAGGCGGTCGCCACGGCGGCCGTGCGCTCGGGAGTCCCCGAGGGAAGCGTGTTCGTGGCCGGCACGGAGCTTCCCGACGGGCCGGTCGAGATCAGACCCGCGCGGGCCGGAGCCGTGGTCGCCTGATGGGGAGCGAGGTCGTCTGGGTGATGATCGTGAAGTCGATCCTCATCTTCGTCGTCTTCCTCCAGATCGTGCCGATAATCCTGCTCGCCGAGCGCAAGATCCTCGGCCGCTTCCAGTCCCGCATCGGCCCCAACCGCGTCGGCTGGAGAGGCGTCCTGCAGCCCGCGGCCGACGTCCTGAAGCTGCTCTCCAAGGAGGCCTTCACGCCGGCGACCGCCGTGCCTTGGATGATGGCCATCGCCCCCGTGATCTCCGTGGCCACGGCGGTCGCGACGATGGCGATCATCCCGTTCGGCCCGGTGGGCGCCTGGGGCGGCGACTGGGGCCTGTTCGGCATGGACGTGTCGATCGGGGTCCTCTACTTCTTCGCGTTCGGCTCGCTCGCCTTCTACGGGACGATGCTGGGCGGCTGGGCCTCCGGCTCGAAGTACTCGTTCCTCGGCGCGATGCGCGCCGCCGCGCAGCTGATCTCCTACGAGGTCGCGCTGGGCCTGTCGCTGCTCGGCGTCGTGATGACCGCCGGCTCGATGTCGCTCGTCGACATCGTCGACGCGCAGGACGGGATGTGGTTCATCCTGCCCCAGTTCGTCGGCTTCTGCATCTTCATGGTCGCCGGTTTCGCCGAGACCGCGCGGGCGCCGTTCGACCTGCCGGAGGGCGACGCCGAGATCGTCGGCGGCTACAACACCGAGTTCGGCGGGATGCGCTTCGGCTCCTACTTCATGGCCGAGTACATGGAGGTCCTCGTGATCTCCGCCATCGGCGCCGACCTGCTTCCTGGGCGGCTGGCACGGGCCCGGCCCGATCGCGCTCGCGCCGCTCTGGATGCTGATCAAGATCCTGCTCGGCGCCTTCGTCTTCATGTGGGTCCGCGCCTCGCTGCCGCGGCTGCGCTACGACCAGCTGATGTCGTTCGGCTGGAAGATCCTGCTGCCGCTCGCGACCCTCAACGTCCTAGTGACCGCAACCGTGCTGGTGGTGACCTGATGGCCTGGTGACCGACTGACTGGAAGAGCGCCGCAAAGCCCGTGGCGCGCGGCCCCGACCCCGGCGGCGTCGGCGCCGTCTACCGCGTCTTCGGTGAGACGCTGCGGGGGCTCAAGACGACCATGGGGCGCATGGTCGAGGGACCCGTGACGATCCAGTACCCCGAGGAGAAGACGCCCGTCTACCCGCGCTTCCGGGGCCGCCACAAGCTGCACCGCTTCGAGGACACCGGGCTCGAGAAGTGCGTCGGCTGCTCGCTCTGCGCCGCCGCCTGTCCCGGCCAAGTGCATCCGCGTCGTGGCCGCGGAGAACACGCCGGAGGAGCAGGTCTCGGCCGGCGAGCGCTACGCCGCCGTCTACGAGATCAACATGGCGCGCTGCATCTTCTGCGGCTACTGCGAGGTCGCCTGCCCGTTCGACGCGATCACCATGGGCAACGACTACGAGCTGGCCGACTACAGCCGCTCCGACCTGATCTTCACCAAGGAGATGCTGCTCGCCGATCCGCCCGAGCACACTCCGCTGCGCCGAGAGGGCGAGTAGGCACACGCCGTGTGGTTCGAGCAGGTCCTGTTCTTCATCGCCGGGGCGGGCGCGCTCGCCGGGGCGCTGGGGGTCGTCATCCTGCGCAACCCGTTCTACTCGGTGCTCGCGCTCGTCGCGCACCTGATCGCGCTGGCCGTCCTGTTCCTGCTGCTGAGCGCCGAGTTCCTGGCCGCCGGCCAGGTCGTGGTCTACGCGGGCGCCGTGATGGTGCTGTACGTGTTCGTCGTCGCGTACATCGGCGGCGCCGATGAGCCGCTCGGGCCAGAGCGCGGCGCGCTGCGCACGCTCGGCCCGCTGTTCGCGGCCGCCGTGGGGATCGAGCTCTGCATCGCCTTCATCGCCAGCGGCCTCGACGCGCTCGACACGCGCGGCGCCGACGTCCCGCCGACCTTCGGCAGCCCGGCCGGGATCGGCCAGCTGCTGCTGACGCGCTTCCTCGTCGCCTTCGAGGCCGCCTCCTTCCTCCTGCTGATCGCAGCCGTCGGCGCGATCGTGCTCGCCCGCCGCCGGCGCGGCCTCGAGGAGGAGGGCCCGGCGGTCGGACCGCCGCGCGAGACGGGGCCGGTGGAGACCGAGACGCTCGAGGTCCGGGTCTAGATGGACATCGTCTGGTTCCTCGTCCTGTCGGCGTTCATCTTCGTGATAGGCGCGGCCGGCGTGCTCACTCGCCGCAACCCGCTCGTGGTGCTGCTCTGCCTCGAGCTGATGCTGAACGCCGGCAACCTGGCGCTGGTCGCGTTCGCGCGCATGCACGGCAACGAGGCCGGTCAGGTCTTCGCGCTGATCGTGATGGTGATCGCCGCCTGTGAGGTCGTGATCGGCCTCGGGATCATCGTCGCGATGTACCGCAACCGGCTGCCGATCGACGTCGACGAAATGTCCGAGCTGCGCGGATGACCGCCACCTCCTACGGCTGGCTCGTGCTCGCATTCCCGCTCGCCGGGCTGCTCGTGATCTCGCTCGGCTGGCGGTGGCTGCCCGGCCGGACGGCGGGCTGGATCGGCAGCGCCGCGATCCTCGGCTCGTTCATCGCGACGATCCTCGCGCTGATCGACATGCAGGACCTGCCCGCCGAGGAGCGCCACCTCGTCGACAGCGCCTGGACCTACGCCGCGACGGCCGACTTCAACGCCGACCTGGCGATCCTGATCGACCCGCTGTCGGTGTTCATGTGCCTCGTGGTGTCGGGCGTGTCGTTCCTGATCCACGTCTACTCGGTCGCCTACATGACGGGCGACCACGGCTACGCGCGCTTCTTCGCCTACCTCAACTACTTCGTCTTCTCGATGCTGCTGCTGGTCCTGGCGGCGAACTTCGTCCTGCTGATCGTCGGCTGGGCGTTCGTCGGCGCCGCCTCCTACCTCCTGATCTCGTTCTGGTACCGCCGCGGCACCGCGACCTACGCCGGCATCAAGGCGTTCGTGATGAACGTGATCGGCGACGTCGGGCTCGTGATCGCCGCCTTCCTGCTGCTGAGCGAAACCGGCCAGCTCGACTACCTCGGCGTGTTCGAGCGGGCGCCCGAGGTCTTCTCCCAGAACGACCCGACGATCGTCTGGGCCTGCATCTTCATCCTCGTCGGCGCGTTCGCCAAGTCCGCCCAGCTGCCGCTCCACACCTGGCTCCCGGACGCGATGGAGGGCCCGACTCCCGTCTCCGCCCTGATCCACGCGGCGACGATGGTCACCGCCGGCGTCTACCTGATCGCGCGCTGCTTCCCGCTCTTCGACCTGGCGCCGACGGCCGCCGACATCGGCGCGGTGATCGGCACCGCCACGCTCGTGTTCGCGGCGACGATCGCGCTCGTCCAGACCGACCTCAAGCGCGTGATCGCCTACTCGACCATGTCGCAGATCGGCTACATGGTCCTGGGCGTGTCGGCCGCCGCCTACGGCGCCGGGCTCTTCCACCTGATGACGCACGCCTTCTTCAAGGCGCTGCTGTTCATGGGCGCCGGCTCGGTGATCGGCGCGATGGCCGGCATCCAGGACATGGACCGGATGGGCGGCTTCCGCAAGGCGATGCCGTTCACGTTCATCACCTTCACGATCGGCGCGCTCGCGCTGGCCGGCTTCCCGCTCACCGCCGGCTGGTTCTCGAAGGACGAGATCCTCGCCTACACCCTCAACCGCGGCGGCGGCTTCGTGGTGCTCGGGATCGCCGGCTACGTGGGCGCCGCGCTCACCGCCTTCTACGCCTTCCGGATGGTCTTCCGGGTCTTCGGCGGCGAGCCGGTTGCCGAGGCGAAGGAGCTGGAGGGCGGCCACCTGGCCCACGGCGAGCCCCTGAACCCGATGACCGGCGAGGCCGAGGACACCGACGTGGGCTTCCCCGGCCCTGAGCACGTCGTGGCCGAGCGCTCGTTCCCGATGAAGTTCGCGATGGCGCCGCTCGCGGTGCTGGCGCTCGTGGCGGGCGTCGTCGGCATCCCCGGCGTGACCGACACGCTCGAGCACTTCCTCGAGCCGACCTTCGAGTCCTCGACCTACGCCGAGGATCACCCGAGCGTGGGCGCCGAATGGGTCGGGCTCGCCGCGGGCGCGATCATCTCGATCGCGGGGATCTTCCTTGCCTACACGTTCTACGTGCGCCGCCGCGGCATCACGCTCGAGCTGCGCGACCGCTTCGGCCGGCTGCACGACTTCCTTCTGCACAAGTGGTACTTCGACGAGCTCTACGACGCCGTCTTCGTGCGGCCGGCGACCACCGCAGGGGCGTTCGGCCGGCGCGTGATCGAGGCCGACTTCGTCCAGGGCTTCATCGTCGGCGGCGCCACCGGCATCGTGCGCGCCGGAACTCTGTTCGCGCGCGCGATCCAGACCGGCTTCCTGCGCGCCTACGCGCTGCTGCTGATGTTCGGCGCCGCCGCCCTGCTCCTCTACTTCCTCATCGCGAGCTCGTGACGATCCACCTCTCGATCATCCTGTTCCTGCCGCTGCTCGCGGGCATCGTCGGGACCGTCCTGCCGCGCGGCATGGCGCGCTGGGCGATGCTCGCCGGGACGGTGGCCGTGCTCGCCTACGCGATCGTGATGCTCGCCGACTTCGACTCCGGCGCCGAGGGCCTGCAGTACGTGACGGACGACGAGTGGATCCCCGAGCTCGGCATCCGCTACCAGCTCGGCGTCGACGGCCTCAACCTGTTCATGATCGTGCTGACGGCGCTCGCCTGGGTCCCGTGCACGCTCGTGGCCGCCTTCCGCGAGCAGGAGCGCGAGCGCCTCTTCTTCTTCTGGCTGGCGCTCGCCGAGACCGCGGTGCTCGGCGCGTTCATGGCGCAGGACCTGGCGCTCTTCATCGTCTTCTTCGACCTGATGCTGGTGCCGTTCTACTTCCTGATCGGCGGCTGGGGCACGGGCGACCGCGTGCGGGCGACCACGAAGTTCGTCATCTACACGCTGGTCGGGTCGCTGCTCATGCTCGGCGCGGCGATCGCGCTCGGCGTTCTCGCGACACCGGCCGGCGGGGAGATCTCCTTCTCGCTCGCCGTGCTCGAGGAGCGCTCGATCCCGGAGGGCTCGCAGCACTGGATCGTGCTGCTGTTCGCGCTCGCCTTCTTCGTCAAGGCGCCGCTCTTCCCGCTGCACGGCTGGGTGCCCGAGACCTACCGCTCCACCTCGATCCCCGTGCTCGCGCTCCTCTCGGCCGTGCTCTCGAAGGTGGGCGTGTACGGCTTCCTGCGGATCGTGCTGCCCGTGATGCCCGAGGGCTCGCAGCACTGGCAGGAGCTCTTCATCATCGTCGCGGTCTTCTCGATCCTGTACGGCTCGGTCCTGGCCTTCTCGCAGGACAACGTACGGATGGTCGTGGCCTACTCCTCGATCGCGCAGCTCGGCTTCATCACGCTGGGGATCTTCGCGCTCGAGGACAAGGGCGCTCAGGGAGCCGTCTTCCAGATGCTGAACCACGGGCTCGTCGTGGTGCCGCTGTTCCTGATCATCGGCGTGATCGCGGCGCGGGCGGGCGGCAACCAGTCGGTCGAGCAGCTCGGCGGAATGGCGTTCAGGGCACCCGTGCTCGCCGCGCTCTTCCTGATCACGACCTTCGCCACGCTCGCCATGCCCGGCTCGGCGAACTTCGTTGGCGAGATCCTCGTGCTGTTCGGCGCCTTCGAGGACAAGTTCGTCTACGGGCTGATCGCCAGCGTCGGCGTGGTGCTCGCGGCGGTCTACATGATCCGCCTCTTCCAGCGGACGATGCACAACCGGACCGGGCCGAAGGTCGAGTCGCGCGAGATCGACGGCCTTCACCTCGCCGCCGTGGCGCCGCTCGTGGCCGTGATCGTGGCGCTCGGCCTCTACCCGAACTTCGTCGTGGAGCGCACCGAGCGCTCCACCGTCGAGTCGATCCAGGCCGCCAAGGCACTCACACCAGGCGCCGAGGTCTCGGTGATCAAGTGAGCCTGATCGCCCAGGTACAGCCGCCTGAGATCGACTACAAGCTGCTCTCGCCGCTGCTCGCGCTGGTGGGCGGCTGCATCGTCGTCCTGATGGTCGGCCTGTTCCGCTCGCCGTACGTGCGCCAGACGCTCGTGCCCGCGCTCACGGCGGCGACCATCCTTATCGCGGCCGGCCTGACGATCTGGATCTGGGACCCGGGCGACATCGAGCCGATCATCGAGGGCGCGCTCGCCATGGACACGCTCACGCTCGGCCTGTCGATGCTGTTCTACGCCGCGGGGCTCGTGACGATCCTGCTCTCGCTGCGCGCCGAAGCGCCGCGCACGGCGGGCCAGGGCGAGTACTACTCGCTCCTGCTCGGCTCGATCACCGGCATGGTGGTGCTGGCCGGCTCCGAGAACCTGATCACCCTCTTCATCGGGATCGAGCTGCTGTCGATCCCGCTCTACGTGCTGTGCGCGACCGACCTCTTCAAGCGCGAGTCGCTCGAGTCCGGGCTCAAGTACCTGGTGATCGGCTCGGTCGGCTCGGCGACGCTCCTGTACGGGCTCGCGCTGCTCTACGGGGCGGCCGGATCGATGCAGTTCGAGGGGATCGCCTCCGCGCTCGGCAACGAGGAGCTGTCGACCACCGACCCGCTGTTCCTCACCGGGATAGCGCTCACGATGACCGGACTCGCCTTCAAGGCGTCGGTGGCGCCCTTCCACCAGTGGACGCCCGACGTGTACCAGGGCGCTCCCACGCCGATCACGACGTTCATGGCCGTGGCCACCAAGGCGGCCGCGTTCGCGATCCTGCTGCGGCTGTTCGGCGAGGCGCTCGGGCTCGCGCAGCTCGAGTGGGCGCCCGCGCTGGCCGTGCTCGCCGCGACCACGATCATCGTCGGCAACGTCGGCGCGATCGCCCAGCGCTCGCTCAAGCGGATGCTCGCCTGGTCGAGCATCGCGCAGGCCGGCTACCTGCTGGCCGGCGTGGTCGTCGGGACGAACCTCGGCGTGCAGGCGACGGTCTTCTACCTCGCCGTCTACCTGCTGATGAACGTGGCCGCCTTCGCTGTCGTGGTCGCCCGCGAGCGCGTGTCCGAGCACGGCGACGACCTCGCCTCGTTCGAGAACCTCGGCCAGAGCCACCCGTGGCTCGCCTGGCCGATGACGATCGCGATGCTGTCGCTGGCCGGCTTCCCCGCGACGGCCGGCTTCATCGGCAAGTTCTTCCTGATCGACGCGAGCGTCGACGGCGACTACACCTGGCTCGGCATCGCCATCGTGATCGGCTCGATTCTCTCGCTCGCCTACTACCTGCGTGTGGTCGCGGCGATGTGGATGGGCCGCTACGAGATCGAGCTGCCGTCCGTGCCCGCCGCGCCGCGTCAAGCCGGTCTCCGGCTGGTCGCCCGAGGCCGACACGCGCGCCCAGCCCGAGGTGGCGGCGATCGCGATCGTGTGCGCCGTGGCAACCGTGCTGTTCGGGCTCTGGCCGGACCCGCTGTTCGACGCGGCGCGTGACGTCGCCTCGGCGTTGTCTCAGGTGCGCTGAGACGTGACCCGAAACGGGTTACGCTGCCCGCAGCAACCGAGGGAGAGGGAATGAGCGAGAACCTGACCAGGATCCTCACGGAGACCGCGGAGCGGCACGGCGACAGGGTCGCCTTCAAGCTGGACGACGTCGAGCTGACCTACGCGGCGCTCGACGGCGCGAGCGCGCGCGTCGCGGGGCTGCTGAGGGCCCGGGGAGTCGAGGCCGGCGACCGCGTCGGGCTGATGGTCCCGAACGTCCCGTACTTCCCGGCGATCTACTTCGGGATCCTTCGCGCGGGTGCCGTCGTCGTACCCATGAACGTGCTGCTGGTGGAGCGCGAGGTCGCCTACTACCTCGAGGACTCGGGCGCGAAGCTCCTGCTCGCGTGGCACGGCTTCGCCGAGGCGGCGGAGGCCGGCGCTGGCGACGCGGGCGCCGAATGTCTCCTCGTCGTGCCCGGCGAGTTCGAGCAGCTGCTGGCCGAGCAGGACCCGGTCGAGGAGCTCGCCGAGGTCAGCGCCGAGGACACGGCGGTGCTCCTCTACACGTCGGGCACGACCGGCCAGCCCAAGGGCGCCGAGCTGACCCACGAGAACCTGCATCGGAACTGCTACATGACCTCCGTCACGCTCGCCGACTTCTCGCCCGACGACGTGCTGCTCGGCGCGCTGCCGCTCTTCCACTCATTCGGGCAGACGTGCACGATGAACAGCGCCGTCGTGGCCGGCGCCACCGTGACGATGATCCCGCGCTTCGATCCGGAGAAGGCGCTCGAGATCCTCGGCCGTGACCGCGTGACCGTCTTCCAGGGCGTGCCGACGATGTACAACGCGATGCTGCACGCAGGCGGCGCGGACTCCGCTGACGCCTCGTCGCTGCGGCTCTGCATGTCGGGCGGCGCGGCGATCCCGGTCGAGCTGATCCGCGGCTTCGAGGAGAAGTTCGGCTGCCCGATCCTGGAGGGCTACGGGCTCTCCGAGACGTCGCCCGTCGCATCCTTCAACCCCCCGGACGGCAAGCGCAAGCCGGGCTCGATCGGCATTCCGATCGAGGGCGTCGAGATGCAGGTCTGGGACGACGAGGGCAACGAGGTCGCCGCGGGCGAGGTGGGCGAGATCGTGATCCGCGGGCACAACGTGATGAAGGGCTACTGGCAACGGCCCGACGCGACCGGGCAGGCCATCACCGAGGACGGCTGGTTCCGCTCGGGCGACATGGCCAAGGTGGACGAGGACGGCTACTTCTTCATCGTCGACCGCAAGAAGGACATGATCATCCGCGGCGGCTACAACGTCTACCCGCGCGAGGTCGAGGAGATCCTCTACGAGCACCCCGCCGTTCAGGAGGCCGCCGTGGTCGGCATCCCCGACGACTCGCTCGGCGAGGAGGTCGCGGCCGCCGTGGTGGTCAAGGCCGGCGAGACGCTCGACGCCCAGGAGCTGAAGGCCTACGTCAAGGAGCAGGTGGCCGCCTACAAGTACCCGCGCAAGGTGTGGTTCGTGGACGAGCTGCCGAAGGGGCCGACGGGCAAGATCCTGAAGCGTGAGATCGAGGCGCCGGCTGAGGTGAGGACGGCGAGCTAGCCGACCTTGACGAGGTTGAGCACCACGCTGGTCGGGGTCTGACCGTCAGTCGCGGCAGCCAGGACGTCGGCTGCGTTCGAGACGTTGCGCACGAGGACGGTGGAGTTCGCGGCCAGCGTCAATGTGGTTGAGCCCACGACCTGACGGGCGCTGGTGGCCGCCACCTGATTCGATGAACCGAAGCGTCCCCGGCGCCACGGTGCCGTTGACGACCAGGGCGAATACCGCGCTCCCGGAGTTGACGGAGACCGAGTAGGACAGCAGGTACGTGCCGGCGTTGACCACCGTGACCGTGTTCGTTGCAAGGCTGAAGGCTGCCGCCGTGTTGCCCGCCGCGGCGGTGGTGAGCGGTGCGGACGCTCCTGTTGCCACGCTCGTGCCGGGGCTGCTGGAGAAGAACGACCCGACCGCCGTGAGCGGCGCCGGTCCGGTGGGGCCCGTCGGACCCGTCGGCCCGGTCGGACCCGGCACGCCCTGCGGGCCGGCTGGTCCCTGCGGTCCCGTGGCGCCGGTCGCGCCAGTCGTTCCTGCCGGCCCCGCTGGGCCCTGAGCGCCGGTGGTGCCGGTGGTGCCCTGCGGGCCGGGCGGTCCCTGCGGCCCGGCGGGCCCCGTCCCGCCAACCGGTCCGGCGGGCCCGGTCGCGCCAACTGCGCCCTGAGCTCCTGCCGGCCCCTGTGCTCCCGTCGCGCCGGTGGCGCCCTGCGGTCCAGCAGGTCCCGTGTCGCCCTGTGGTCCGGCCGGTCCGGTCGGGCCGATGTCGCCCTGCGGGCCGGCTGGGCCCTGAGTTCCCGTTGCGCCCTGCGGGCCGGCTGGACCGGTGGGCCCGACATCACCCTGCGGCCGCCGGGCCCTGGGCCCCTGTCGCGCCCGTGTCACCCTGCGGCCCCGCCGGGCCCTGAGCCCCGGTCGCGCCCGTCTCGCCCTGCGGCCCCGCCGGGCCCTGCGGCCCCTGTCGCGCCCGTCTCGCCCTGCGGGCCGGCCGGGCCCTGAGCCCCAGTCGCGCCCGCCTCGCCCGTCTCGCCCTGCGGTCCCGCCGGACCAACCGCACCTGCAGGCCCGGTCACACCCTGTGGGCCGGCCGGGCCTGTCGCGCCGACCTCGCCCTGTGGACCCGCCGGGCCCTGAGCACCAGTCGCCCCGGTCGCCCCGGTCTCTCCCTGTGGTCCGGCCAAGCCCTGCGCCCCGGTCGCGCCCGTGTCACCCTGCGGTCCGGCCGGGCCCTGAGCCCCCGTCGGCGCCCGTCTCACCCTGCGGACCCGCCGGGCCCTGAGCCCCAGTCGCGCCCGTGTCACCCTGCGGACCCGCTGGGCCTGTCGCGCCGACCTCACCCGTGTCCCCGCGCCCTCGCTCCGTCTCGCCCTGCGGTCCCGCCGGGCCAACTGGACCCGCAGGGCCGGTCACACCCTGTGGACCCGCCGGGCCGGTCGCGCCGACCTCGCCCTGCGGACCCGCCGGTCCCGTCGGTCCAGGCCCGCCCTGTGGTCCGGCCGGGCCCTGGGCCCCGGCTCGCCCCAGGCGCACCCTGCGGGCCCTGTGCGCCGGGCGCGCCCGTGCTCGCCCGTGCCGCGGACCCTGCTCCCCCCGCGGGCCGGCCTGTTGCTCCCCACCGGGGAGCCGCCGGATCAGCAGAAATCCCCGGCGAAGAGATGCGTTGGCTCCGGCCACCTCGGCGACGACCGGGAGCCTGCCTCTTTCGTTGAGCAGGCGGCTCGCAACCGGGCCGAGCGGTATGTCGACGAACTCGAACTCATGTGACCCCACGCTGAAGTCACTACGCCCGACGGCGACCACCGCCGACGACGGGCGGAAGCGGGCCCGCAGCGTGACGCACTCCCGAGCATCCGCTGGGCTCGGTATTCGGGCACAGCACAGGCACCGGCACCCGCAGCGACGACCCGCTCCCCTCGACGAGGAGCCTTCGTGGGGTGAGAGGAAAATCTCCGTTGCCGGATTGCGCCAACGCCGGCGCGGCGGCGGATCCGCACACCACCACGGCCAGCAGCAGGGAGGCGAACCGACTCGCCGAATACCGACAAATCGGCATAGCGCCGGGATGGTACTGCCTTGTCTCCCGCGGGCGCAACGAAAGAAACGGAGCCGGCACCTTGGAAAATCCCCGTCGGATCGGCGCTATCGCGGCAGCGGTCGCCCTGGCGCTCGTCACCATCTCGGTGCTCGTGATCGCCCTAGAGGCGCGCTACCGCAGCTGCCTCACCGCCGCCGAGGCCAAGTACCCGGCGGTGGCGGTCTCCGCCTTCAACACGCGCACCACGGGCCCGGTCAAGGTGTCCTTCGTGGAGGAGCGCCAGCGCGCGGTCGACGACTGCGGCAGGCTCTGACGCCCGCCGCTGGGGCGGGCGGCAACCAGGGCGTAAGCTAGCCTGCGGCCCTCGGAATGGGCTTGCGGGGCGGCTTCACACGACGAGGGATGTTCGGAGCGGGGGCGACCGGCGCCGCCGCGCTCGCCGCATCAGCGTGCGGCGACGACTACTTCGAGCCGTCCACCGAGCACGCCGACGACGCGCCCAACGTGCTGCTCCTCTTCACCGACTCCACGCGCGCGGACTTCATCTCCTATTACAACCCGCAGTCGCTGGCGAAGACGCCGAACATCGACGCGCTCGCGGGCGACTCGCTGGCGTTCACCCACGCCGTGCCCGAGGCGATGCCGACAGGCCCGGCCCGGCGCGCGCTTCTCACCGGGGTCCGCTCGTTCCCGTTCCGGAACTACGTCCCCACCAAGGGGCTGCCGCTCGGTCCGGGCTGGATCCCGATTCCCGACTTTCAGCCGATCGTCACCGAGGTGCTCGGCGAGGCGGACGTCGAGACCGCCTACTGCACCGACAACCCCTTCCTGATCGGCCCCCGCTTCTCGAACTTCCGGCGCACGCTCGACGAGGTCAAGCCGAGCTATTCGCAGGGCGCCTACCGCTTCCTCAACAAGCCCTTCAAGCGCCCCGCCACCCGCTCGACGATCGAGCGCTACCTGCTGCCCGAGCTGTCGGACACGGTCGAGGTCGGGCGCCTGCGCGCGATGGCCGGCTGGAACTCGGTCTACCGCGACTCGGACGGCGACTACCCGACCGCGCGCGTGGTCCGCTCGGGACTGCGGCTCCTCGACGACCTCAAGGAGACGGGCAAGCCGTTCTTCCTCGGCATCGACGCCTTCGACCCGCACGAGCCGCTCGACGCGCCGCGGACCTATCAGACCCGCTTCGGCACCACGCCCAAGGGCATCGAGAAGCAGGGCATCACCCCGATCCAGCCGTTCGAGACGCCCTACTCGTGGGTCATCGACGTCGACGTGGACGAGGAGACGATCGAGCGCGTGCGCGAGCTCTACGCCGCCGAGGTCGAGTTCGTCGACGAGTGGGTCGGCCGGCTCATGAACGAGCTCGACCGCCAGAAGCTGCTCGACAACACCGTGATCATGTACATGTCGGATCACGGGCTGACGCTCGGCGAGCACGGCATCCTCGGCAAGCACGGCGCCCGCGCGCACTGGCACATCTACCACGTGCCCTGCATGATCCGGCACCCAGAGGGCAAGCGGGCCGGCGACACGAGCGACTACTTCGCCTCGACCTACGACCTGCCCCGCACCGCGCTCGGGTTCATGGGCGTGCGCGCGCCCGGGTTGATGGGGGGCGAGGACCTGTCGGTCTTCTTCGACGGGCGCGAGCCGCCGCCGCGGCCTCACTTCACCTCCTGCTACGACGACTACGTCCTCGCCGGTGACCTCGACTGGTTCCTGCTCTCGGACAGCGAGGGCAAGCGCAAGCGGCTCTACGACAAGAAGGCCGACCCGCTGGAGCTGACCGACGTGGCCGCGGAGCACCCGGAGATCGTCGACCGGCTGTGGCGCGTGCTCGAGGACGAGGCGGGCGGGACGCTCCCGCAGTTCACGCCCAGCGGCGCCAAGACGGTGATCGGAGGATGACCGACCTCACACGCCGCTCGCTACTGCGCCGCGGCGGCGTGAGCGCCGCGGGCGCCGGGCTCTTCGGGATGGCGGCGCTGCCCTCCGCCGCAGCCGCCCAGGACGAGCGGGACGGCTCGCAGAACGTCGTGCTCATGGTGCTCCCGCTGGTGCGCCAGGACCACGTCGACGCGTTCGAGGGCGGGTCGCCGGCGGACACGCCGAACCTGAACGACCTGACCGGGGACTCGCTGCGCTTCGACCGCATGGTCCCCGAGTCGATGCCCGGCCTGTCCGCGCGACGAGCCCTCATCACCGGGATGCGCGCCTATCCGTTCCGTGACTGGCGACGGACCGACGGGCTCGCGCCGGTGCCGGGCTTCACCCCGATCTGGGACCACCAGCCCGTGCTGACCGAGACGCTGCGCGCGCACGGCGTCACCACCGCCTACGTGAGCGACAACCCGACGCTGAGCGGGCCGCGCTGGCCCGACGTCAAGACGACGGGGGCGGCGGCGAGTTCCCCCTCCACCGGGCAGCCCGGCATCGAGAGCGAGCTGCTCCCGGCGATCGCGCGCCAGACCAAGGCCACGGCCCGCACCTTCCGGACCGGCATCCGCGAGCTCCGCGGGCTCGCCGGCGAGAGCCCCTTCTTCCTCGCCGTCGATCCATTCGACCCGCTCGACGCGGCTGTCGCCCCGCGCGTGTATGTAAAGCCCGGCGAGGTCGAGGAGGAGGGAATCGGGCCGCTGAACGGCCGCATGGTGGAGCTCAACTGGAGCGACGACGCCGAGCAGCGCGTCCGCGACGCCTACCGCAAGCACGTGGAGGCCGTGGACGACGAGGTCGGCCGGCTGATGGACGCGCTGTCCGAGCTCGACCTGCTCGACTCGACGCTGGTCGTCGCGATCGGCGACCAGGGAATCGCGCTGGGCGATCACGCCATGCTCGGCATCGCCACCCCCACCTCCTACCGCCCCGCCTACGAGCTGCCCTTCCTGATCCGTCATCCGACCGGCCACATGGGCGGCGACGACATCGACTGGTACGCCACGCACCCACGACGTCGCCCCGACGGTCCTGTCCTTCCTCGGCGCGACCATTCCCGGCAAGATGGGCGGCGAGGACCTGACCGCGCTCTTCGACGACGTGGACGAGGAGGACCTCTACGACCGCCCCTTCAACATCACCGCGGTCGGCTCCAACATCATCGTGCAGGACGACCGTTGGCTGATGGTCGCCGACCGCGAGGAGATCGAGCGGCGGATGTACGACGACGACGAGGAGGTCGAGGACGACATCACGCGCTACGAGGACGTCGCGAACGAGGATCCCGGCCAGCTGACCGATATGTCGATGGTGGCGCTGATGGTCGCCGGCGGCACGCTCCCCGAGTTCGGTCCCGACGGCGCCCTGCGCCCGCTCCGCCAGCGCGGCGACGACGACATCGACGACGACTCGATCCCGAACGACTTCGACGCCATCAACAACGACGAGCCCGAGGACGGCACCGAGCCGGAGGACTTCGAGTTCGACGGCCGCATCCCCGAGGGCGGCAAGTTGCCGCTGAACGAGCGCACGCCCGAGTCGGCCGCGCCCGGGGCGAGCCCGTGAGGCTCCGGCGAAGGAAGGCCGCCGCCGCGGGCGCGAGTCGACGGCGACGGCGTGGCCGCCTCGGCGAACGGGCCCGTCGAGCGCAAGAACCCGTCGACCGAGTTCCTCTACGCCAACAAGTGGCGCATCTTCGGCGTGATGATGATCGGCTGGGCGATGTCCCTGCTCGACGTGTCGATCGTGAACGTCTCGATCCCCGAGCTGCAGGACGAGTTCTCGACCGACCTCGCGACGGTCACGTGGGTCATCAACGCCTACAACATCATCTTCGCCGTCCTGCTGGTGTCGATGGGGCGGCTCGCGGACCAGTTCGGACGGCGCAAGTTCTTCGTCATCGGCCTGACCGTCTTCACGATCGGCTCCGCGCTCTGCGCGATCTCCTGGTCGGTCGAGTGGCTGATCGTGTTCCGCGTCGTCCAGGGCGCGGGCGCCGGCATCCTCGCGCCGCTCGGCTTCGCGATGACGGTGCTCGTCTTCCCGCCCGAGCAGCGCGGCCGCGGCCTCGCGCTGATCGCGGTCGTCGCGCTCGTCTCGTCCGCGCTCGGCCCGGTGGTCGGCGGCGTGCTCGTCGAGGTCGCGAGCTGGCACTGGATCTTCCTGATCAACATCCCGTTCGGGATCATCGGCGTGATCCTCTGCCTGCGCTGGTGGCCCGAGACCTGGGACCTGAGCGCCGGCCGCCAGGTCGACGTGAAGGGAATGCTGCTGCTGGGCGGCGCGGTCTTCATGTACACCGTCGCGCTGACCGAGGCCAACCCCTTCGGCGGCGACCTGCCGCTCTGGCTGAGCCTGATGCAGGGGGCGATCCTGCTCGGAGTGCTGTTCGTGTGGTGGGAGAAGCGCGCTCCCAACCCGATGATCACCCCCGGCCTGTTCTCCAACCGCCAGTTCCGGAACGCCAACATCGGGATGCTCTTCTTCGGCGGCGGGGCGATCGGCTCGCTGCTCCTGCTCTCGCTGCTGTTCGTGAACCTCTGGGGCTACACGCAGCTCGAGGCCGCGCTCGCAATCACTCCCGTTCCGCTGATGGGGCTCGTGGTGTGGCCGTTCGTGGGCCGGGCGGCCGACACGCGTGCTCCCGGCGACCTCGCGAAGCCCGGCCTGATCGCCATGGCGATCGGGATGTTGATCGTCTCGTTCATGCCGGCCACGGCCGACGACGCGTTCAGCTATCTGCGCATCCTGCCCGGCCTGCTCCTGATCGGCGTGGGCATGGGGATCTGCTTCCCGGCGCTGAACGTGGGCGCCATGGGCGCCGTGGCGGGCCCCGAGGTCGGCCTCGCCTCGGGCGTCCTCAACACGGCCCGCCAGCTCGGCGTGGCCATCGGCGTTGCGATCCTGATCGCGACGTTCGGCGGTGCCCTCCACGCGCACATGAGCTGGTTCGCGGACGAGGACATCGACGACATCGTCGACGAATGGGAGATCCCGAGACCGGAGGCGGGCCTCGTGATCCAGTCGACCCTGCACGACTACTCGGGCGGGACAAACGACCGCTTCGAGCCCGGGCCCGGCTTCGACGAGGAGATCATTCGCGAGACGGCCGGCTCGGCGCGCGAGGGCTTCGCCTGGGCCTTCCGGCAGGCGGCGATCCTCGTCCTGAGCGTGCTGCCCTTAATGGGCGCGCTGCGTCGCACCCCGGCGCAGGCGCAGGCCGAGTTCATGGCGAAGATGAAGGCGCAGCAGCAGGCCGCGGCGGAGGAGCCGGACGACGATGAGCTCGCCCTGCCCGGACGCGCCAAACCGCGCCCTGCCTGACGCAGGCCCGGAAACGTTCACTAGCTTGCTGGCCATGGCTCGACTCGGTATCGCGTTGATGCTGGCTGCCGTCCTCCTGTGTGCGCCGACCGCCCACTCTCAGGATCTGGACGGGCCCAACCCCCTGGAGGGGCTGACGCTCTACTCCGATCGCGACGCCCCCTCCTGGCATTCGTACCGCTGGCTGCAGCGCAAGGGCCGTGAGGGGCAGGCGGCGCTCGTCTGGAAGATCGCTAGCCAGCCGCGGGCCATCTGGGTGGGCCGCCACACGTCGCCGCACTTCGCCGTCAAGGTCAGGCGGATCATCGACGGCGCCAAGGCAGACGGCGCGGTGCCGGTCATGACCGTGATGCGCGCCGAGGCAACGCAGTGCAGCCCCACTTATCAGGGAGGCGGGCCGCGGGCGGACAGGGTCACGCGCCGTTGGTACCGGCGGCTCGCGCGGGTGATCGGTGGCGACCGCGTGATAATCGGCTTCGAGCCGGACTCGGTGGGGACGATCAACTGCCTCGCTCCGAGTCGCCGCGACGACCGCCTCGAGCTCCTGCGCTACGGCGTCGACGTGCTCTCGCAACTGCCAGGCGCGACGATCTACCTCGAGGCGGGCGCCTCCGACTGGGAGTCGTCCTGGCGGACGGCGAAGAAGCTGCGCAAGATCGGCATCCACAAGGTGCGCGGCTTCATGCTGAACGTCACCCACTACGACTGGACCGTGAACAACATCCGCCACGGACTCGATCTCTCGCGCCGGCTCGGGGGCAAGCACTTCGTCATCAACACCGCGCAGAACGGCCGCGGGCCGGTTCACTACAAGGCAGCCAACGGCAGGCGCATCAACGTCTGGTGCTCTCCCAAGCTGCGCGGCCTCGGCCCGGTGCCGACCACGGCGACGGCACATCCGATGGTGGACGCCTACCTGTGGCTCAACCGGCCGGGCTACGCGCAGTCGTGCGCCGGGCGCAAGATCGACTGGTTCCTGCCGCGCGCGCTGAGCCTCGCGTCCAATGCCACGGACTGGCTCCGGCCTCCGAAGGGCACGCGGTTCGGACACTTCAAGCGCTATCCGCCGAGCATGTTCGGAGTGCCCGGCTAAGCTCGGGCACATGTGCAGGAACATCCGCCCTCTCTACAACTTCGAGCCCCCCGCCACCGAGGACGAGGTGCGCGCCGCGGCGCTTCAATACGTGCGCAAGATCAGCGGCTTCACGAAGCCCTCGCAGGCCAACGAGGAGGCGTTCGAGCGCGCCATCGACGAGGTCGCCGAGGTGTCGGCGCGCCTGCTCGACTCGCTCGTGACGACGGCGCCGCCGAAGGACCGCGAGGTCGAGGCCGAGAAGCGCAAGGCGCGCAGCGCGGAGCGCTACGCAGCCTGACCGCTCAGGCGCTGGTCGCGGCCGCCGGGCGGCCGCCGGCGAGCCGCTCCTCGACGTACCCGATCAGGTGCTCGGCCGACTGCTCGACCGACTCGGTCTCGGTGTCGAGCGTCAGCTCGGGCGCCGGTGGCTCCTCGTAGGGGTCTGAGACCCCGGTGAAGCCCTGGATCTCTCCGGCGCGGGCGCGCTGGTAGAGGCCCTTCACGTCACGGCGCTCGCACTCGTCCACCGACGCGCGCACGTACACCTCGACGAAGCGGCTGCCCATCCGGTCACGCGCCTCGGCGCGCATCGACCGGTAGGGCGACACGGCGGCGGCGAAGGTGATCACGTCGTTGCGGGAGAGGATGTCGGCCACCCAGGCGATGCGGCGCACGTTCTCCTTGCGGTCCTCAGGCGAGAAGCCGAGCCCGGCGCAGAGGTTCTGGCGCACGTCGTCACCGTCGAGGACCTCGACGCGGTGGCCGCGGTCGCGAAGCCGGCCCGCGGCGAGGCGCGCGACCGTCGACTTGCCCGAGCCCGACAGGCCGGTGAGCCAGAAGCAGAGCCCGCTGCTGTCGCGGGAGCGAGTCGGCGCCGCGAGCGTGCCGTGCGGGATCGGGCCGAGGTTCGGCTCGCGGCCGTGGAGGTCGAAGGCCAGGAAGCGGCTGAACAGGCGGTGCTCCGGCCCGTGGTAGTCGGACGAGCCGGTGGCGAGCAGGCCGAGCTCGGCACAGCGGTCGGCGAGCAGCAGCGTCTGCTCCTCGGTGTGCGAGCCGTAGAAGACCTCGACGCCGTCGAGACCCGCAGCGCGGTAGCGATCGATCGCCGCCAGCACGTCGCCGGGGTTCTCGATGTCCCAGAACGGATGGGCCCAGACCGCCACGCCGGCGGCGTCGTGGATCCAGCCAATCGCCTCCTCGACCGTGGGATGGGTGCGCGCCACGTAGCCCGGCTTGCCCTGGATCAGGTAGGCGGGGATGAACGACGACACGTCCGCATGGCCCTCGGCGGCAAGCCGCTCCGCGTTGCCCGGGTGGGCCAGCACGGCGGCGGCGAGGTGAGGCCTGCCGACCGGCTTGCCCGCGGCCTTGCGCGCGTCGATCGGCGCCGGATCGACCGCGTAGCCGAGCGACCGGAGCCGCTCCGCCATCGCGTCGGCCCGGTGCTCGCGGTCGGCCCGCGCGGCGGCAAGGCGCTCGCCCAGGAGCGCGCTCCGGTGATCGATCCCGTAGCCGAGGACATGCAGGTCCTCGTAGCCCCCGTCGACCGCCGAGATCTCCGTGGCGGGCACGACGCGTACGCCGTGAACGGCGCCCGCGGCCAGCGCCTCGTCAACGCCGTCGACGGTGTCGTGGTCCGACAGCGCCAGCAGCTGAACGCCGGCCGCGGCGGCGTTCTCGACCACCTGCGCGGTGGGCAGGGCGCCGTCCGAATGGAGGGAATGGGATTGAAGATCGAAGCTGGGAGCCGCCAAGGCGGAAATCACTCTAGTGGGGGCGAAAGTCGGAGCTTTGCTGCTTTGCCTACAACCATGCGTAGGCGATACAGGACTGTTCCCCGGGAGATTCTGGCCGGAATCGCCCGGCGGTCCCATGGGGTGGTGGCCCGGGCGCGAACTGCTGGCGGCTGGGCTGACGGCAGCGCCAGGTCGAGCTACCGGATCCGGACGGGCGCGCTGATCGTTGAGTTTCCGCGGGGTGTATCGGGTCGGGCATCGGGCGCCGTCCTTGGAGGCGCGCTACATGGCGGCCGTAAAGGCGGGCGGTAAAGGGGGAGTGCTGAGCGGCCTCGCGGCGGCCTACCTGTGGGGGCTCGTCAAGGGCACGGCGCCGCCGGCGGAGGTGACGGCGCCGACGGAACGGCGGATCAAGGGCGTCAGGACCCGCCGAATCCGGCTGCGCGATGGCGACCGGACGGTCTGGCGCGCCATCCCCGTGACGACCGTGCCGCGCACGCTGATCGACCTGTCCTCACTGCTGCCGTTACCCGAGCTGGCCCGCGCGTTCCACGAGGCGTCAGTGCGCTACCGGACAACGCCGGCGCAGGTGGAGGCACGGTTGAACGGGCGCGTGAAGGGAGCGGAGAACCTACGGCGAGCCATTCGCGGCGACGTCCACGTGACCCTGAGCGAACTCGAGCGCCTGTTTCTCCGTCTTCTGAGAACAGAACGCCTACCGCTCCCCGAAACCAACCGCCTGGCAGGCGGCCGCGTACGTCGACTGCCGCTGGCCCGCCCACAACCTGACCGTCGAACTCGACTCCTACCGCTACCACAACACCCGCCACGCCTGGGAACAAGACCGCCGCCGCGAACGCGAGGCCTACGCCCGCGGCGACCAGTTCAGAAGATTCACCTACGGGGACGTGGCCGAGTCCCCCGACGCGGTGCTGGAGGAATTGAGACCCCTCCTCACTCCACCG
This sequence comes from uncultured Thermoleophilaceae bacterium, assembly GCA_963788595.1. GTDB lineage: Bacteria > Actinomycetota > Thermoleophilia > Solirubrobacterales > Thermoleophilaceae > JACVRW01. The sequence continues at coordinate 81,498 of CAWBHC010000003.1, read as the reverse complement.
GAATCCCGTGCCGCATCGTGTTCTCCGTGACGATTCGGGGCTCCACGAACTGCAGCAGGTAGTCCGGCCCGCCGGCCTTCGAGCCGACCCCCGAGCGCCGGTTGCCGCCGAAGGGCTGGCGGCCCACCATCGCACCGGTGATCCCCCGGTTGACGTACAGGTTTCCCACCGGCGAGCGCGCCGCCACGCGCTCGATCGTGACCGGCGAACGTGAGAAGAGGCCGCCGGTCAAAGCGAACGGCAGCGAGTCGACGACGTCCATCGCCGCATCGACATCCCGCACGGCCGTGACCGACAACAGCGGGCCAAAGACCTCCTCGCGGTTGACGGGCGAGTCCTCCGGCAGGCCGAACGCCACGGTCGGCGGCACGAACCAGCCGGAATCGGGAACGCCCTCTGCGCTCGCCGCCAACCCGTCCGCCGCGAGCGAGCAGTAATGCAGCACGCGCTCCTGCGCCTCCTCGTCGATCACGGGCGGGACCTCGGTGGCGAAGCTCTCCGCCTGCCCCACGTCCAGCACCCGAACCGCGCCCGAGAGCCGCTCGACGAGCCGCTCCGCCACCGCCTCGTGCACGAGCGCCCGCGCCGCTGCCGAGCACTTCTGGCCCGCAAAGCCGAACGCCGAGTGGATCAGCTCGGGCACGACGTCGTCGAGATCGGCGTCGGAGTCGACGATCACGCAGTTCTTGCCCCCCATCTCCGACACCACGCGCTTGACGTGCCCCTGGCCGTCCGGCGTCTCGGCGGCGGCCCGGACGATGTCGAGCCCGACCGCGCCCGAGCCGGTGAAGGCGATCACGTGCACGCGCGGGTCGCGCACGAGCGCCGCGCCCGCCTCGCCGTAGCCGGGCAACAACGCCAGCGCCGAGCCCGGGACCCCGGCCGAATGCAGCGCCTCCACAAGAGCGCCCGCGCTCCCCGGGGACTGCTCGGCGGGCTTGAGCACCGCGGCGTTGCCGGCGGCGAGCGCCGCCGCTGTCATGCCGCACGGGATCGCGAGCGGGAAGTTCCAGGGCGCGATCACCCCGACCACCCCGCGCGGCGCGTAGCGCATCGTGTTGCGCTCGCCGGGCACCTGAAGCAGCTCGCGGCCGTGGTCCAGCAGGACGGCCTCCGCCGCGTAGTACTCGAGGAAGTCGATCGCCTCGCAGACGTCGGCGTCCGCCTCGGGCCAGGGCTTGGCGCACTCGCGCACCTGCAGGGCGGCCAGCTCGAGCCTTCGCGAGCGCAGGCGCTCGGCGGCGCCGCGCAGCACGGCATGCTCGCTCCGCGGCCGAGCGCGCGCCCCACTCTCGGAAGCCCTCGACAGCCGCGCTCACCGCCTCCGCCGCCTCGTCCGCGCCCGCCGAGCCGGCGCGGGCGACGAGTCGCTCGGGCGTCCCCGGATCGGTCGAGTCGAGACCATCCGCCTCCCCCCGCGAGCCGCCGATCAGCACCGGCACCTCGAGCGGCAGCCGTGCGTCGAGCTCGCGCAGGGCGACGCTCAGCGACTCGCGCACCGGCGCGCGGCGCAGCTCGAGTATCGGCTCGTTGCGGAACCCCGGCGGGGTCACGGCGCCGCCAGCAGCTCGTCGATCGAGACCCCGCGCTGCTGATCGCCGAGGAACGACTCGTTCGAGGTGTTCTCGAGCAGCCGTCGCACGAGGTAGGCCATGCCCGCGACCATGTCCCCCACCGGGCAGTAGATCCGCACCCTCAGGCCGAGCTCGGCGAGCGCGGCGGCGAGGTCGTCGCCGAGGCCCCGGAGGACCTGGAGCTCGACGTCGCCCTCGGCGCGCCCCAGCTCGCGGTTGACCGCGATCGCATGCGCCACCGAGCGCAGGTTGTGTGAGGCGATCGCGGGCCGCACGTGCGGCCATGCCTCGAGCAGCCGCTGCGTGAGCGCCTCGAAGTTGCGATCCGAGTCGCGCTTCTCCTCGAACACGGGCGGCGTCCAGCCGCGCTGGCGGGCGTCCACCACCTCGTGGTCCCAGTAGGCCCCCTTCACGAGCCGCACGACGAGCGGCGACGCGCGCGGCGTCGCGCGCGCCCACTCGATCACCTGCTCGAGCTGCTCCGGGCGACTCGCGCAGGTAGGCCTGGAGAACGACTCCGGTCGAAGGGCCGTCGCGGAGCGCCGGGTCCGAGAGCAGGTCGAACACGAGCCCGGTCGTCGCCTCGAGGGTGTCCACGGACTCCATGTCGATGTGCAGGTGTGCGCCGAGCTCGCGCGCACGCAGCAGGAGCGGGCGCATGCGGCGCGCGGCGTCGTCGCGGCCGACCTCGGGCGCCTCGGGCCGCAACAGCGGGCTCAGGGCGGACACCTTCACCGACAGGTTCACGCGCGGCAGCGGCCCGAGCGAATCGCTCTCGAGGAGAGGGCGGGCGGGCCAGGACGGGGCCGCGGCGGCGAGCGTCTCGAGGGCGTCCATGCAGCGCTCGGCGTAGCGGTCGGCCTCGGCGGATGTGACCGTCGCCTCACCGAGCAGGTCGAGCGACACGGCCGCGCCGTGCTCCCAGAGGTAGCGGATCGGCTTGATCGCCTCGCGCGGGCTCTCTCCGACGATGAAGCGGTGCGCCATGTGCCGCACCCCCGCGGCCGCGGCGGCGCCGAGCGCGGCGCGTCCCGCGCGAGTTCCGGACATCCGCATCGCGGCCTCGATCGGCGGCGGCCGCTCGTCGATCTCGTCCAGGTAGTCGGCCAGATGGCGGGCGAGATCGTCCAGCGAGCGACAGGCCGGCGTGACGTCCACGAAGCGGAAGAGAGCGGCGCGCAGCTCGGCGTCCTGTGAGGCCATCCCCATCGCCTTCTCGTCGAGCGCACGCAGCGGATTCCGCGTCCGCGCCGGAAACGCGGCGTGGATCGAGCGGCCCACCGTCTGAAGCTCGGCCTCCACTGAGGAAAAGCTATTACACGGGTGTCGAGCCTCCGAACGAGGGGTAGGGTGGCTGGATGACGGCCCTGATCCTCGGTCCCCTGCTGCGCCACGTGGGCGCGAGCGAGGCCATGTTCTGGGTCGAGACGGACGCCCCTTGCGAGGTCGAGGTACTCGGCGCGAGCGAGCCCACCTTCAGCGTCTGCGGCCATCACTACGGGCTCGTCTGCGCCGGGGATCTCGAGCCTTCGACGTGGCACGAGTACGAGGTGCGGCTCGACGGCGAGCTCGTCTGGCCGCCCCGCGACGGTGAGTACCCGCGCAGCGCCTTCAAGACCTACCCCAAGGAGCGGCCGGTGCAGATGATCTTCGGCTCGTGCCGGGTGGCTGCGCCGCACACCCCGCCCTTCTCGCTTCGCAAGGACGAGGACGAGCGCGGGCGCGAGATCGACGCTCTCCATACGCTCGCCCAGCGGATGCGCGAGGAGGAGCGCGAGCAGTGGCCGGACGTGCTGCTGCTGCTCGGCGACCAGGTGTACGCCGACGAGGTCTCGCCCGAGACCCTCGCGTTCATCGAGACCCGCCGTGACATGGACGAGGACCCCGGGCGCCGTGTGCTCGACTTCGACGAGTACACGGAGCTCTACCGAGAGAGCTGGTCCGACCCGGCGATCCGCTGGCTGCTCTCGACGGTGCCGTCCTCGATGATCTTCGACGACCACGACGTGCACGACGACTGGAACGTCTCCGAGAAGTGGCTCGAGGACATGCGCGCCACCGACTGGTGGGCCGAGCACTGCATCGGCGCGCTGATGTCCTACTGGGTCTACCAGCACCTGGGGAACCTGACCCCGGAGCTCGTCCGCGCGGACCCGGTCCTCGCGGAGTTGAGGAAGAGGCCCGGCGACGGCGAGTCGGTGCTGCGCGAGTTCGTCGACGGGCGGCGACCGCGAGCGCTCCGGAAGCCGCTGGAGCTACTGCCGCGACATCGGCGACACCCGGCTGATCGTGATCGACGCCCGCGCGGGCCGGGTGCTCGACGAGGGCGAGCGGGACATGGTGGACGAGGCCGAGTGGGACTGGATCGTCGAGCACACGCGCGGCGACTTCGACCACCTGCTGCTCGCCACCTCGCTGCCCTATCTGCTCGGTCCGGGGATGCAGTACGTCGAGGCGTGGAGCGAGGCCGTCGCGGGCGGGGCCTGGGGTGAGCGCATGTCCGGCTTCGCCGAGTGGGTACGCCAGGAGATGGACCTCGAGCACTGGGGCGCCTTCCAGCGCTCGTTCCACAAGATGGTCGAGCTGCAGCGCGCCGTCGGGGCGGGCGAGCACGGAAAGGCGCCGGCCTCGATCGTCACGCTCTCGGGTGACGTCCATCACGCCTACCTGTTCGAGGTCGCGTACCCCAAGGGCTCCGGCGTCGAGAGCGCGATCTGGCAGGCGGTCTGCTCGCCCTACCGGAATCCGCTCGACGGCAAGGAGCGCAACATCATCAAGCTCGGCATGTCGCGTCCCTTCAAGTGGGCCTGGGAGCTCCTCGCGAAACGGGCGGGCGTCAAGGATCCCGGCATCCGCTGGCGGCTCTCGGGCGGCGGTCCCTGGTTCGACAATCAGGTGGCGACGCTCGTGATCGACGGCCGCCGCATGGACATGCACCTCGACAAGGCCGAGCCCGTCGACGAGGAGTCGGCGCGGCTCGAGCGGGTCCTCGACGCGCGCCTCGCCTGACCCGCGGATACGCCGAGGCCGGCGCTATCGTGGCCCGGCCCATGGACTACCCGGTCGAGACCTACAGCGGCGCGGAGCGGGCCCTCCTCGCCCCGCACTTCACGAACCTCGACCGGCCCGTGTTCGCGCTCGTCAACCTGCCGGAGACGGTCAAGGGGGCGATGTTCGCGCGCTACTCGCGCTACCAGGGGACGCTGCGGCGCATGTACCTCGACGAGTTCGCCGGCGACGCGGCGCCGGGCGCGGCCTTCGACGGCGAGGAGGGTGAGCGCGCCCGGGCGCTCTACGAGCGCATCTTCCTCGGCTACGGCGACGACTCGGTGGCGCAGCTCGGCGGGGCGCACATCGCCTGCGAGTGGGTGTCGAACGTGATGACGAAGCTGCTCCAGCGCGGCCGGCTCGCCGCCTACCTCGAGCAGTCCACGCGCTACATCCCGTACGACGCACCTATGGGCGAGGGCCTCGGCTACCGCTACTGGCGGAGCGCCGAGCTCGGGCCCGAGTACGAGGCGGCGATGGATGCCCTGTTCGACACGTACTCCGAGGCGCTCCCGCGCGTCATGGCGTGGGCCGAGGAGCGCTTCCCGCGCGATCCCGCCCAGCCCGAGGCGGCGCACCGGGGGTCGATAAAGGCCAAGGCGCTCGACCTGCTGCGCGGGTTGCTGCCGGCCGCGTCGCTCTCACACGTCGGGATCTTCGGGACGGGCCAGGCCTACGAGCAGCTGCTGCTGCGCCTGTTCGCCTCCCCGCTGCCCGAGGCGCGCGACTACGCGCGCATGATCCTGAGCGAGCTCAAGGCAGTGATGCCGAGCTTCGTCGCGCGGGTCGAGCGCCCCGAGCGCGGCGGCGAGTGGATCGGATTCCTCGAGGAGCGCGAGCGAAGCGCCGAGCGCTGGGCGGAGCGGCTCGGGCTGGACCGCTTGCGGGGCGAGGCCGCCGAGGCGGGCCCGGCTGTGCGCCTGCTGTCGGTCCAGGGAAGCGAGGAGGAGCTCCTCGCCGCGCTCATGTTCGAGGCCGCGTCGTGCTCGGAGGACGAGACCCGCGCCGCGCTCCGCAACCTGCCCCCGGACGAGCGCGCGGCGATGCTCGCCGAGCTCGTCGGCGAGCGGCACAACCGGCGCCACCGCCCCGGCCGCGGCTTCGAGGCGCTCCGCTATCGCTTCGAGATCGTCTCCGACTACGGGGCGTTCCGAGACCTGCAGCGCCACCGCATGCTCACCGTGCAGTGGCAGACGCTCGGTCCCGAGCTCGGCGCCGGCGTCCCCGAGGAGCTCGAGGCCGCGGGAGTGGCCGGCGACTACCGCGCCGGGATCGAGCGCTCGCGCGCCGAGCACGAGCGCATCGTCGCCCTCGGGCGTCCCGAGCTCGCGCCCTACGCGCTCTGCCTCGGCTTCCGGATCCGCTACATCCTCGACATGAACGCGCGCGAGGCGATGCACCTGATCGAGCTGCGCTCGGGCCGCGAGGGACATCCCGCGTACCGGGCCGTCGCGCACGCGCTGCACGCCGAGATCGCCCGCGTGCACCCCTCCGTGGCGGCCGCGATGACCTTCGTCGACCGCGACACCGAGCCCCGTCTCGAGCGCATCCTGTCCGAGATCAGGGCGCACGCCAGGCAGACGGCCCGCACCTAGCAGCGCAGCGGCGCCGTCGCGCGCAACTTTTCTTCCCAAGAACGGTTGGAGGGGCACCCACCACCACAAGGAGGATGCCCCCGTGAGCCAGCGTAGCAATCGGCTCGTCATCACCATCACGGGAGCCGTAGGGCTCTCACTCATCCTGGCGGCAGCCGCGATGGCCGCCCGGATCGTCGGCGACGACGGTCCGAACACCCTGACCGGCACGCAGTTCGGCGACCGGATCCTGGCCAAGGGCGGTGACGACACCGTCAATGCCCTCAGCGGCCGCGACCTCGTCAACGCCGGCCTCGGCAACGACACGGTCAACGCCGGGCCCAACCTCGACGGCGTGCGCGGCGCGGCCGGCGACGACACGCTCAACGGCGAGTCGGGCACCGACGCGCTGCTCGGCGGCGACGGCAACGACACCGTCGACGGCGGCCCCGGCCGCGACTTCGTTCGCGGCGGGCTCGGTGACGACTCGCTCCGCGGCGGCGGCGGATTCCCCGGCCGGCGCGGCGACGTGCTGCATGGCAACGCCGGGAACGACACGGTCGTCGGCGGCGGCGGCTTCGACCTCATCACCGGCAACGCCGGCGCCGACAACCTGAACGGCGGGGCGGGCTGCGACCGGATCTTCGCCGGGCCGGACGACGACCTCGTCGACGGCGGCCCGGGCTTCTCGTTCAACCGGCTTGGCGCAAGCGCCCGGCTCGGCCGGTTGCGCAGCGATTCCTTCTTCCGCTGCGAGCGGCTGCACGGCGGCATCGGCAACGACACGCTGAACGGAGGGGCCGGCCGCGACTTCATGTCAGGCGGGCAGGGAGACGATGTCCAGACCGGCGGCGGGGGAGCGGACAAGCTGTTCGCCAACCCCGGCCGCGACAGGTCGGACGGCGGCGACGGGTCGGACGTCCTCTGGGCCCTGGCCCGTGTCGACGTGACCGCCATCGGCGACCCGGAGGGCGACGAGCTCACCGGCGGGCTCGGCCGCGACCGCATCATGGTCCGTGACGGCGAGGTCGACATCGTCCACTGCGGCGAGGGCCGCGACCTCGTGGTCACCGACCAGTTCGACCAGCTCGACCCGGACTGCGAGGTCCGGCGCCAGAGCGACATCACCTCGCTCGACCAGGTCGACGATCAGGAGGAGAGCCGCACGGAGAATCCGGCGGAGGATCGCGACGAAGGCTGATTCCATCCTCAGCGGATGAGGCAAGAGGGCCCGGGAAACCGGGCCCTCTGCTCTTACGGATAAGGTCGCCCGCGATGGCACACGACCTCATGCGGGACGTGCGGGTCGCCCCCTCGATCCTGTCCGCCGACTTCGCGCGCCTCGGCGAGCAGGTCGAGCAGGTGATGGACGCGGGCGCGCGGGTGATCCACGTCGACGTGATGGACGGGCACTTCGTGCCGCCGATCTCGATCGGCGACCTGATCGTCAAGGCGCTGCGCGACCTCGTGCACGAGCGCGGCGGGGTGCTCGACGTGCACCTGATGGTCGAGCGCCCCGAGCGGCGGGTCGAGGACTTCGCCGCCGCGGGCGCCGACACTCTGATCGTGCACTGGGAGGCGACGCCGCACGTCCACTACGCCCTCAAGGCCGTACGCGACGCGGGCCTCCATGCGGGGCTCGCGATCAACCCGGCGACGCCCCCCGAGGCGGTCGCCGGCCTCGCCGGGATGTTCGACCACCTGCTCTGCATGACGGTCAACCCCGGCTGGGGCGGACAGCCCTACATCGAGACCTCCACGGCGAAGGTGGCTCGGCTCCGCGAGCTGCTCGGCCCGGACATGCCGATCGAGGTGGACGGCGGCATCGACGCCACGACCGCAGGCGCGTGCGCGGCGGCCGGCGCCACGCTGTTCGTGGCGGGCTCGTCCATCTTCGGCACGGCCGATCCGGCCGCCGCCTATGCCGAGCTGGCGACGGCGGCCGGCGCGGTCTGACTGTCAGGCGGCCGGGCGCGGTGTGTGGCGCCCGCCCCCTCCCATCCGCTTCAGGGCGAAGCCGGCGATCAACAGCACGATCACGACGCCGATGATGGCGCTGACGATGCCGCCGAGATCGAAGGCGTCGTCGTCGCCGATTCCCAGGCCGAGCGTGAAGATCACGTATCCGACCAGGGCACCGACGAGCCCGAGCACGATGGAGACTCCCCACGACTTCGGGCCCGACATGTCGGCGAAGGCATCGTTTGGCACGAGCGCGCGACCGATGAAGCCGGCAACCAAACCGAGGATCAAGGCACCGATCATCCGTCACCTCCCATTGTTTTGAGACTGCTCAGCTGAATTGTGCCTAGCCGGTTCTCGTAAACCAACGAGTGAGACCGAACACCCAAATCGGTTAGAGCAGCCGCCCCTCGAGCGGCGGGTCGGTGCCCGTAAGGCGGCAGCGCGCGATCCGCTCGAGCAGCGCCGGGTCCATGTCGAGGTGCGCGTGCGGCTCGCACCGTCCCCTCGTCGGTGTCGAGGAACGGCCAGGCCTCCGGCCGGCTCGAGACGACCTGGCCGTCGGCGTCGACGCATTCGACCACGACCGTCGCCGCGCCGCGCGCCGTCGAGGCCTTGTTGAGGGAGCGGTCCTCGAGATAGATCGTGATCTCGGGGAGGCCGCCCGGGGTGCGCTCGACGCGCAGCCCGGCAGGACGACGCTCGGCCGCGCCGTCGTCGTCATCGCCGCCCGCAAGCGCGAGGATCACGAGCGGTGCGGCCACCGCGAGCAGCACCGCCAGCGCCACGAGGCGCGTTCGCGAGGCCTTCTCCATCGGTCGCCGATGCTAGCCGCGCCCGGTTAGGATCGCGCCGTGACCGCAGAGACGAAGTTCACGCTCACCGAGGACCGCATACCGACGCACTGGGTGAACCTGCTCCCCGACCTGCCGGGGGAGCCGCTGCCGCCCCTCAACCCGGGCACGATGCAGCCCGCCGGCCCGGAGGACCTCACGCCGATCTTCCCGATGGAGCTGATCGGCCAGGAGGTCTCGATGGAGCCGGAGGTCGAGATCCCCGAACCGGTCCGCGAGGTCTACAGGCTATGGCGGCCGACCCCGCTCTACCGCGCCCACCGGCTCGAGCGCGAGCTCGATACGCCCGCGCACATCTATTACAAGTACGAGGGCGTCTCGCCGGCCGGGTCGCACAAGCCGAACAGCGCCGTCGCACAGGCGTACGCGAACAAGGAGGCCGGCACCGAGCGGCTCGTGACCGAGACGGGCGCCGGGCAATGGGGCTCGGCGCTGTCGCTCGCCTGCTCGCTGTTTGGGCTCGAGTGCGTCGTCTACATGGTCGGCGCGAGCTACGACCAGAAGCCCTACCGGCGGGCGATGATGGAGAGCTGGGGCGCGAGCGTGATCCGCTCGCCCAGCGACACCACCGACGCCGGGCGCTCCCAGGCCGAGCACTCCACCGGATCGCTCGGCATCGCGATCTCCGAGGCGGTCGAGGTCGCCGCGGGCACCGAGGGCACGAACTACGCGCTCGGTTCGGTCCTGAACCATGTCTGCCTGCACCAGACCGTGATCGGGCAGGAGTCGATGGCCCAGATGGAGATGGCCGGCGAGGAGCCCGACGTGATCGTCGGCTGCGTCGGCGGCGGCTCGAACTTCGCGGGCATGGCGTTCCCGTTCCTGCGCCGGGTCCTGCGCGGCGAGGCGAAGCACGCGCTTCGTCGCCGCCGAGCCGGCCGCCTGTCCGACGCTCACGCGCGGCGCCTACCGCTACGACTTCGGCGACACGGTCGGGCTCACCCCGCTGATGCCGATGTACACGCTCGGCCACGATTTCGTGCCGCCGCCCGTGCATGCCGGCGGGCTGCGCTACCACGGCGACTCGCCGATGGTCTGCGGACTGGTCAAGGCCGGGCTGGTCGAGCCGCGTGCCTACCGCCAGAACGAGACCTTCGACGCCGCGATCAGCTTCGCGCGCACCGAGGCGATCCTGCCCGCGCCGGAGCCCGCGCACGCGATCCGGGCGGTGCTCGACGAGGCGGAGGCGGCCAAGCAGGCCGGCGAGGAGCGCGTGATCCTGTTCAACCTCTGCGGGCACGGGCACTTCGACATGTCCGCCTACGACGCCTACCTGGCCGGGCGGCTCGAGGATCCGGAGTTCTCCGAGGCGGACATGGAGGCGGCGCTCGAGCGCCTGCCGGAGGCGCCCTCGATCGCCTGAGGGCGGCCGCTCCGCCCGGGTATCGTCATCCGGGCTATGCCCGACAGGTCGGCCGACGCCCTCGAGGCCATGAACGAGGCCGTGCTGGCGATCGCGGCCGAGCGCTCCGTCGAGCGCGTGCTGGAGCGGATCGTCGAGGTGGCTCGCGGGCTCGGGCGAGCTCGCTACGCCGCGCTCGGCATCCCGGACGGCGAGGGCGGCTTCGCGCAGTTCATAACCGCGGGGATGACCGAGGAGGAGGTGGCCGCGATGGGCCCGCTGCCGCGCACGCACGGGCTGCTCGGCGCGATGCTCGAGTCCGAGGAGCTCGCAGCGCACGCCCGACATCACCCGCGATCCGCGCTTCCGCGGCTGGTGGCCGCAGACCCACCCCCGCATGGGCTCCTTCCTGGGCGTCCCGATCGTCTCGCGCGCGGGCATCATCGCCGCCTTCTACCTCACCGACAGGGAGGGCGCGGACGAGTTCACGCGACGAGGACCAGCACCTGATCGAGATGCTCGCTGCCCATGCGGCGCTGGCGATCGAGAGCGCCCGGCTGTACGAGCGGAGCCGCGAGCTGAGCGCGATCGAGGAGCGCAACCGCCTGGCGCGCGACCTGCACGACTCGGTCGTTCAGAAGCTGTTCGGCATCGTGCTCGAGGCGCGCTCGGCGAGCGTCCTGCTCGAGCGCGACCCGGAGGCGGCTCGCGAACCGGTCGAGCGGCTCGGCGAGCTCGCCCAGGAGGCGATCGGGGAGCTGCGCTCGCTGGTGTTCCAGCTGCGGCCCGCCGCAGTCGAGACGGACGGGCTCGGGCCGGCGCTGCGCAAGCACGTCGAGGTGCTGCGCCGGGTGCACCGGCGCGAGATCGAGCTCGAGCTGTCGGGCGGCGAGGGCCTGGCGCCCGCCACCGCGGCCGAGGTCTTCCGCATCGCCCAGGAGGCGCTCGGCAACGCGCTGCGGCATTCGCAGGCGGCGCACATCGCAGTGCGGCTGTCGGAGCCGAACGGCCTCGCTGCGCCTGACCGTCGAGGACGACGGCGTCGGCTTCGAGCCGGGCTCCGCGGCGCTGCGCTCGCGACGGCTCGGCCTCACCTCGATGGAGGAGCGGGCGGACGCGCTCGGCGGCAGCCTCAGCGTCGAGTCGCGGCCGGGCGCGGGCGCCACGATCGGGCTGGAGGTGCCCCTTGGCGAGTATTCGCGTCCTGATCGCGGATGACCACGCGGTGGTGCGCCAGGGCCTGCGCACGTTCCTCGAGCTGCAGGACGACATCGAAGTCGTGGCCGACGCCTGCGACGGCGGCGAGGCGGTGTCGGCCGCGCTCGAGAGCCGGCCCGACGTCGTGCTGATGGACCTCGTGATGCCGGACGTCGACGGCATCGAGGCCACGCGCCGCATCCTGCGGGAGCGCCCCGCCACGCGCGTGATCGCCCTGACGAGCTTCCTCGACGACGACCAGGTGCTGCCCGCGGTGCGGGCCGGCGCGGCGGGCTACCTGCTGAAGGACGTCGAGCCCGAGGAGCTCGTGCGCGCGATCCACACCGTCCACGCGGGCGAGGCGCTCCTGCACCCGGCCGTCACGGCGCGCGTGATACGCGAGCTGACCGAGGACGAGCCCGGCTCGGAGCCCTCCGACGCGGGCCTGACGGCCCGCGAGCGCGAGGTGCTGGCGCTGGTCGCGCAGCGGCCTGCCGAACAAGCTGATCGCGCGCGAGCTCGGGATCGCCGAGAAGACGGTCAAGGCCCACGTGAGCAGCATCCTGGGGAAGCTCGGCGTGAGCGACCGGACGCAGGCGGCGCTGGTCGCGGTGCGGCGGGGGTGGGTGGAGGCTTAGCCATGCCCCCGCGTCCGCTCCCGTCGATCAGCCAAACAGCCGGCTAGCAGCGGCGATAGCGACCACGGCCGTCGAGCTCCTAGGTGAAGCTCATGAGCAGCGCTCCTTCAGCTCGCTCCAGACCTCGTCGAACGTGGCGCCTTCCTCGGTCGGATTCGTCTCGAGGTCGCCGACCCTGGCCGCGACGTAGGACTGCCTCTCGCCGACGAGCTCGATCTCCTGACTGAGGGCATCGACGACCTCCGGGCCCAGCACCCCGATTGCGTCATCTACGGATATCGAGGCCGGCTGACCTCCTGTAGCGGTGTCCCCGCTACAGGCGACCAGGCCGAGCACGCCGACGATCGCGGGTCCTGCGTGCGCCCGCCTCATGCTTCCACCTGAGCTTCCATGCGCTCCACATACACGACGCGCTCCGGCTTCGGGCGGGTCATGAACCAGATCAGGCTCAGGGCGACGAAACCCATGAAGCCGAGCACGCCGATCAGAGCAACGCCTATACCCGTTCCAACATCGGTGGCGTCCTGGCACAGCTTCACCATCTCGGCGCTCGACTCGGCGTCGCAGTCCGCGTCGCTCTGCGCGGACGAGGCACCGCCCACCATCCAGGCCAGGATGAGCGTGTTCCACACAAGGATGGCCCACGTCATCTTCCGCCGCTTCTTGATCCTGCTGAACATCGTCTCTCTCCTTGGTTATTGACTGACCAGCCACTCGGTCGACTGGCGGCAACGCATCCACGCCTCCCCGGCGCAATGCGTTCCCGTCAATCGCGGCAGGTCCAAGGCTGCGCCAGGTCCGCAGCCGCTGGACTCGAACCACGATCAGCAGATGTCGCGCTGCCGCAGCAGCGCTCCTGGTCGATCAGCCGCTATATCTCTTTGTCGGCGAAGTGCCAACAGTTCCTGACGGGTCGCCAACAACTTTTCGGATGCCTTTAGATGAGCACGTCTCCGAGGTTCAGCCGGCTCGACCGCGGCGCAAGGCAGCGCAACGCCGGCGGCGCCTGACGCGCTAAGCCGCGTAGATACCCGCCCAAGCGGCGTCCGTGGCGGTCCTGCGAACAAGTCGCCGGGTGCGCGCGGCCTGATGCGCTCAGTCGAACGTCGCGGCCTGCGGCTCGCCGTCGCGCAACCAGTAGAGGTGCTTCCCGTCGGTTGCGAGCGAGCCCTGCTCGATACCGGGACCAGGATCGACGACGCTGACACCGCTTCGGTCGACCCGCACCACACCCTCGCCGTTCAGATACGCGAGCGAGCCGTTGCGCTTGATCAGCGGGGGGCCGATGCTGCCGGTGTCGTTGCGGTGAATGACGCGGCCGCTGCGCAGGTCGACAACGGTCATCGTGGCGGTGCAGTGGGCCGGGATCGCGATCGGGCTGCATGAGACGCCCTCGACCACGACGAAGCGATACGAGAGCGAGACGCGCGGCGGGCTGTCGTCGGCGATCGAGCACCCGCAGCTGTACCAGGACGCGATCCGGGTGCGGCGCCGGGTCTTCAGGTCACAGCCGACGAGGGCGTAGTCGGGCTCCACACCGACCTGATAGACGCGCGCCTGGAGGCTGCTCGGGTAGGCACGGCTCGCCGCCGGGCAGGGCTTCGGCCGCTTTGGCTTCTTCGCGGCCTCCGCGGCCGGCGCGACGATCAGCGCGAGGAACACGATCGCAAAGACGAGCGCGCGCGAGCAGGGGCTTGTCAGCTGCCGGGCCAGGACGGCGTCCACCCTAGGTGCGCTTCATCCCCCGGGCAAGAGCCTGCGTCCGCCTTTGGACCTACGCCCAATGTCCGATGGTGGCTGAGCCGCCGCGCACCTAGATTCGGCGGCATGGCTTCCGCAATCGTGACCGGCGCCTCCCGCGGACTCGGGCTGGCGCTCGCAGAAGGCCTCGCCGCCCGTGGCTGGCAGCTCGTGATCGACGCCCGCGGCGAGGACGAGCTCGAGGCGGCGCGCGCACGGCTCGCGGCACTCACCGAGGTGGCGGCGCTGCCCGGCGACATCACGAACGAGGCCCACCGTCGCTCGCTCGTAGCGGCCGCCGGCGCGCACATCGACCTCCTCGTGGGCAACGCGGGCGGGCTCGGCCCGAGCCCATTGCCGCCGCTCGAGCGCTACCCGCTGGCGGCGCTCGAGGAGCTCTACCGCGTGAACGTGCTCGCGCCGCTGCGCCTGTTCCAGCTCGCGCGGCCGCGGCTGGCCGAGCGCGCGGCGATCCTCAACGTCACCTCCGACGCCGCCGTCGAGGCCTACGAGGGCTGGGGCGGATACGGGTCGTCCAAGGCTGCTCTCGAGCAGCTCACGCGCGTGCTCGCCGCCGAGCATCCGGAGCTGCGCGTGTACGCGGTCGACCCGGGCGACATGCGGACGCGGATGCACCAGGACGCCTTCCCGGGCGAGGACATCTCGGATCGCCCGCCCCCCGAGGAGAGCGTGCCCGGCCTGCTGGCACTGATCGAGAGCGAACTGCCGAGCGGGCGCTACCGGGCGGACGAGGTCGTGAAGGCGGCCGCATGATCGTCTCGCTCGCGCCCGCACCGGAGCTGCGCGAGGCAGACCGCCCGCCTGAGGAGCGCGGCCTCGGCCGCGACCGCGTGCTCATGCTGGTGGCCGACCCCGCCACCGGCTCGCTCCACCACGGCCACTTCGACGAGCTGCCCGAGCTGCTCGGCCCCCCGGACGTCCTCGTGCTGAATACCTCGCGAACGCTGCCCGCCGCGCTGCCGGCGCGGTCCTCCGCAGGCACGCGGCTCGTGCTCCACCTCTCGACGCCCGCCCCCGGGGAGGACGAGAGCCGATGGATCGTCGAGCTGAGGACGAGCGACGGGCGCAGGCGGGGCGGGCATGCCGGGCAGCGCCTCGAGCTCCCCGCGGGCGCCGAGGCAGAGCTGCTCGCCGGCCACCTGGGCTCACGGCTGTGGGTCGCCGAGCTTCGGCTCGGCGGCCGCGATCCCCTCGACTACCTCGAGGCCCACGGTCGGCCGATCCGCTACCGCCACGCCGCCGCGAGCTGGCCGCTCGAGGCCTTCCAGAACGTCTACGCGACGGAGCCCGGAAGCGCCGAGATGCCGAGCGCGGGCCGGCCCTTCACGGCGGAGGCGATCACGCGGCTCGTGGCGCGCGGGGTCGACGTGGTCCCGGTCGTGCTGCACACCGGAGTGTCGTCGCTCGAACGCGGCGAGCCGCCTTACCCCGAGCGCTTCGAGGTCTCCGAGTCGAGCGCCGCGCGCATCAACCTTGCGCGCTCGCTGGGCGGTCGCGTGATCGCGGTCGGCACGACGTCGGTTCGCGCGGTCGAGTCCGCCGCGGACCCTGACGGGGTCGCGCATCCGGCATCCGGCTGGACCCATCTCGTGATCGGCGCGGACCGCGCCCCCCGTACCGTCGACGCGGTCCTGAGCGGCTTTCACGACCGCGACTCGTCACATCTGAAGCTGCTCGAGAGCGTGGCCGGCGCGGGCCTGCTCGAGCGCGCCTACACAAGCGCGCGCGAGTACGGCTACCTGCGCCACGAGTTCGGCGACGTGCTGCTGGTGCTGCCGGAGCGCGCCTAGCGGTTGCGGCGCCGCTTGCGCGAGCTCGGCCGCTCCGGCACCGGCTCGGGCTCCGGGCGGTCGGAGGGCTCGAGCAGCGACCCGCCCTGTCCGTTGTCGCCGGCGGGCGCCTCGGCGCCGCGTCGCGCCGAAGCCGGCCAGGGCTCTGCCTCGCCGCTCTCCCAGGCTGGGCCGCGCCCGCCGGGCCAGTTGTCCAGGAAGAGCGTGCCGAGCGCTCCCAGCCAGAAGGCCTCGATGATCACGGGCACGACCGGCACGATCTGGAGCACGAGCAGCGCACCCGTGACAACGCCGAGGATGCCCATGAACGGGCTGAGCAGCCCGACCCGCCGCGCCCGCAGCGGCAGCATCACGAACAGGAAGGCGGTCGCGACCTGGCCGGCGAAGTTGAGTGCGAAGACGACCGCGCTCGTGTTGTCCTCGAGCAGGTCCTCGGCGCGATCCTCGCCCGCCTGGCCGCGGATCGGCGTGCCGTCCGCGAACTCTGACGCCACGTCGAGCTGGCCGAGCGCGCCGATCACGAGCCCGACCGCATAGAGGGCCGGGCCGGCGATGATCAGATAGACGAACCAGGACGGCACTCCCCCGTTGCGGGCGCGGATCGCGCGAAACAGGTAGAGGAAGACACAGCTGATGAGGAGCGCGGCCAAGGCCTGCGCAACGCGCGAGCCGAGCAGCATCCCCTGGTTCTCGTCGATCGACAGCAGGAAGTCGGGAACCGCCTCGATCTGCGGCCGGTCCTCGATGACCGTCTGGAGCAGGACGACCTGCGCGATCAGCAGGACCGCCGCGAAGAACGCGGCGAGGGCGGCGGGGCGGGCCCAGGTGGCCTCCCACTGAAGCTCTTCCTGCTTGCTCACGAAGTGGTCTTGGACCGTGTACTCGGGACGGCGCGTCACGCGCGGAGGGTAGTACTCGCTGTCCTCCGGCTCGACGATCTTGGAGACGCGCTCGCCGACGGCGAGCACCACGTCCAGCATCGGCGCCATCAGACGGATCAGCCCCTCGACCCGCCGCCGCGTGCGCAGCTGGCCTGCTGTCATCGGCGCCATCCGGTCAGCCGCCGCGCTGGTGGAAGTAGAACTCCGGCAGGGCGGCCTTGGCCACCTCGGCGGTGATCTGCTGGGCCTGGTGCAGATCGCCTGCGCGCACCGCCAGGTCGTCGATGGTCACGATCCCGACGAGGTCCTCGCCCTGCGTGACCGGCAGGCGCCGGATGCGGTGCTGGATCATGAGCGCCACGGCCTCTTCGAGGTCCATCTCGATATTGCCCGTCACGAGCGGGCGCGACGCGTACGCACCGGCGTCGTCAGCCGCCTCGACACCGTCGGCGACAACCACCAGCGCGAGGTCCCGGTCGGTGATGACGCCGACCGGGCGGCCGCCGTCGCAGACGACGACCGAGCCGACGTTGCGGTCGCGCATGAGCTCGCCCACGTGCTGCAGGGTGTCCGCCGCCTCGGCCGTGACGACACCGTGAGTCATCACCTCGGAGATGTGCACGGGGCGACTGTATCGTGCGCGCGGTGACGGTCGTCCTGTATGGAGCCAGCGGCTACACCGGGCGGCTGGTGGCCGCCGAGCTCGCTCGGCGCGGCGTCGAGCACGTCCTCAGCGGCCGGAGCCCGGACAAGCTCGAGCCGGTCGGCGCGGAGCACGGTACGCCCGTCCGCGCCGTCCCGCTCGACGACGAGCGCGGCCTGCGCGACCTGCTCGAGGACGCGAGCGCGGTGATCAACTGCGCGGGCCCGTTCACGCTCGCGGGTGACGCGCTCGTGCGGGCGGCGGTCGACAGCGGCACGCACTACGTCGACTCGACCGGCGAGCAGACGTTCATCGCCATGGTCTTCGACCGCCACGGCGCCGCCGCCGAGCGCGCCGGGGTCGCGCTGGTGCCGGCGATCGGCTTCGACTACCTGCCCGGCGACTGCATCGCGCGCATCGCCGCGGAGGGCCACGAGCCGCTCGAGGAGCTCGTGATGGCGTATGACGTAGAGGGCTTCGGGATGAGCCGCGGAACGCTTCGATCCGGCCTCGAGATGATGAAGGGCGGGGATGTCGTCTACGACGACGGCGACTGGGGCGCCGCCCCGGCGGGCGTCTTCAGGGCGAGCTTCGACTTCCCGGCACCGCTCGGCCGCCAGGCCGTGTCGCGCTACCCGTCGGGGGAGGTGATCACGGTGCCGCGACACACCGAGACGCGCCGCGTCGCCTCGCTCGTGACGACCCGGACGGCGGCTCCGAACGGGATCGTTGCCGCGCTCATGCCGTACCTCCAGCCCGGCTTCGAGCTCTCGCTTCGGACGCCGCTCCGCGGCCTTCTCCAGCGAGCGGTCGCCCTGCTGCCGGAGGGCCCGCCCGAGGAGGCGCGGCGCGCCGCGGCCTGGACGATCGTCGCCGACGCCCACGCCGAGGACGGTCGCCGCAGCCGGGCCGTGGCGCGGGGCACCGACGTCTACGGCCTGACCGCCGTCATCCTCACCCACGCCGCCAGCCTGCTGAGCGAGCCGGGCTACGACCGCGCCGGCGCGCTCGGGCCCGGCCGCTGCCTTCGACCCCGTGGCGTTCCTCGACTTCCTGGGCGACCACGGCGTCTCGTGGGAGCGCTGATCGTCCCCTAACCTTGGGGCATGTCTTCTGAAGATCCCTTCGGCGGCCTGTTCGGAGACCCCGACGAGCTCCGCCGTCGCATGGAGGAGTTCGCGTCGCAGATGCAGGGCGCCCAGAAGGTCGCCTGGGCCGACAACGCCATCAAGCTGGCGGTGGACATGACGGTCGCGGGCCTCGCCCGCATGAACCTTCAGGGCAACGCCGAGCAGCAGTCCCAGGACCTGCTCCAGGCGATGCGCCTGATGTTTCCCGAGGCCGTCATTCTCGTGCGCGAGGCGCGCGAGGGCTTCGGGACCTAGTCGCCGCCGGCTCACCGTCCGCGGCCGGCTCCTCGCCGGCGGCCGGCTGCTGCTCATGCGGCGGCTCGCCCGTCTTAGCCCCCTTCTCGCTGGCGCGGTCCTCCTTCCCGAGCGCGATGACCTCCTTGAAGCTGCGCACACGGAAGATGAAGACGAGCGCCGTGAAGCCGATCCCGAAGGTGAGCGCGCCGATCGCGATCTGCTGGCCGACGGAGTAGGCGGCGACCGTGGCGCCCGCCGCCGTGCCCGCGAAGACCTGCGTGAGCAGCGCCTGCTGGACGCCCGCCCCCTGAGGTGTGAACGGCACTGCGGCCGAGACCGCGTTCACGCCCAGCACGAGCAGCACGTTCTTGACCGAGCCGCCGACATTGAAGGCCTCGAGCAGCATCCAGAAGGCCGCGAAGCGAAAGCACCAGCCGGCGAACTGGACCGCGAACACCTCGCGCAGGTAGCGGTCGCGGTCCTGGAGGATCGTGAGGCCCTGGCGGATCCGCTCCCAGAAGGCGATCGCGCGAGCGCTGAGCAGGGCGAACGCAACCATCCCGGCCACGCCCAGCAGCGTCACCACGAAGAGCGTCAGCTCCGGGTTCTGGGCGAAGAACGACAGATCGAAGGCGTTCAGCTTCGCGAAGTCCGGCGGCTTCGGGAACACACCCTGCGTGAAGGCGAACAGCAGGATCAGCGAGCCCATCGCGACGTCGAAGCCGAGCTCGACGAAGAAGCTCGCCGCCACGGCCGGATAGCTCGAGTGCGGGATCGAGGTCTTGGTGAGGAAGAGGCGGACGACGTCACCGCCGCGCGCCGGGATCACGGCGTTGAATCCGTAGCCGGCGAAGTAGGCGCCCCAGATCTCGCGGAAGGGGATCGTCTCGGTCGGATAGGCGGCGCGCAGGATGTTGAAGCTCGCGCGGGCCCGGAGCGTGAGGTAGATCGTGAACAGCGCCAGGGCGATCAGGAACGGCACGGGCCGGACCGACGCGAGGTTCGAGAAGAACTCCTCGACCGCGTCGAAGAACGACTGGAAGGAATCGCCGAGGCTGGCACTCTGCACGCGCACAAAGGTAAGGGGGACGACGCCGAGTGAGCGGGGCGCGCGAACCACGGGCGCGCCGGGCGCGTATAACGACGCGAATGACCGCCAGCGACGCCCGGCTCGTGGAGCGCATTCCGCATGACAGGAGCGGGGACGAGCTGCGCGAGCTGTACCGCCGCTACGCCGGGGAGCTGTTCGGCTTCGCCTGCAATGCGCTGGGCGACCGGGAGCTCGCCGAGGAGGTTGTTCAGGACGTCTTTGCGAGGCTCTGGAGACATGCCGACAACTACGACCCGGCCAAGGCGAGCGTGCGCACCTGGCTGTACGCGATCGCGCGCAACCGCATCGTGGACGCGCGCCGGCGGGCGTCGGCGCGGCCCGGCCTCGCTCCCGCGGGCGCGGAGCAGGCCCCCGAGGAGCTCGATCGCGAGCTCGAGCAGGCCGTCCTGCGCTGGCAGGTCGCCGCGGCGCTGGCGCGGCTGTCCCCGGAGCACCGCGAGGTGATCCGGATGTCGCACTGGAGCGGGCTCAGCCTCCGCGAGATCGCAGCGCGCAAGGGCATCCCGCTCGGAACGGCCAAGAGCCGCGCCTACTACGCGCTCCAGAGCCTGCGGCTGATCCTCAACGAGATGGAGGTTGAGCGATGAGCGGCTGCCGTACGCACGGGACGCTGGTCGGAGGCTACGTGCTGGGGGCGCTCGACCCCACCGAGATGGAGGCGATGCGCCGCCATCTGGAGAACTGCCCGCAATGCGCGCGCGAGGAGCGGCAGCTTGCCGGCCTGCCGGCGCTGCTCGACACCATCGAGCCCGACGACGTGCCTCCCCCTCAGCTCTCCCCCGAGCTCGAGGAGATCGTGCTCGACCGCTTCGTCCGCGAGCGGCCGGAGCCGGTACGAGCGGATGCGCGCAGGTGGCGGCGGGTCCGCGTGCTGGCGGCGGCCAGCGGGGTCGCGGCCGCGCTGCTCGTGGGGGTCGCGGTGCTGCTGTTCAGCGGCGAGGGCGACGACAGCGCCTACGCCAGCGCGCCGCTCCAGGCGCGCGGCGCCGACACCCAGGCGAAGGGGATGGCGTGGCTCTCCTCCGTCGACGAGGGCACCCGCGTGAGCCTGCGCGCCCGCAGGCTGCCTGCCCGCGAGGGTGACATGTTCGAGCTGTGGTGCGTGCGCACGGACGGCCGTTGGGTCAGCGGGGGCACGTTCATGGCGCGAGCCGACGGCCGCGCCGCGGCGGAGCTGACCGCGGCGGTCGCAGCCGGGCGACTACCACATGATCGTGATCACGCGGCTCGGCAAGGATCCGAAGCCCGGGACGCCCGTGCTCCGCGGGAAGCTGGTCTACTGATCGAACCTCGCTCGGGCGGGCTGCGTACAACGGGGCGAGTGCAACCCGGAGGCCCGATGAGAACTCGATACATGTCCCTCGCCGCGCTGCTGGCGATCTGTGTACTCGCCGTGGCCGGGTGCGGCGACGATGATGACGACGACGGAGGCGGCGGAAGGTCGGGCAGCGACGCCTCGGACAACGGCGGCGGTGGCGGCGGCGGCGCGGCGGGCGACGAGCAGTCGAGCGGCGGTGGCAGCAAGCTGGCGCTGACCGCCGACCCGAGCGGCGCGCTCAAGTTCGACAAGACGTCGCTGTCGGCCAAGCCCGGCAAGGTTACGGTCGTCATGGACAACCCCTCGGACGTGCCGCACGCGATCGAGGTCGAGGGCGGGGACGTGGAGGTCGAAGGCAAGACCGTCGGCAAGGGCGGCGTCTCAAAGGTGAGCGCGGACCTGCCGGCCGGCGAGTACGAGTTCTACTGTCCCGTGGGCAACCACGCGGACGCGGGCATGGAGGGGACGCTGACGGTCGGCTGACTCAGGCGAGCGCGGCGAGCACCTGCTCGTCGTGCTCCTTCGGCTTGACCTTGCGCAGGATCGCCTGGATCACGCCCTGCTCGTCGATGACGAACGTCGTGCGCTCGTTGCCCCAGTAGGTCCTGCCGTAGTTCGACTTCTCGACCCAGACGCCGTACGTATCCGCGACCGAGTGGTCCTCGTCACCGAGCAGGTCGAAGTTGAGCGACTCCTCGTCGTGGAACTTCTTGATCCTCTTGACCGGATCGGGCGACACGCCCAGCACCACCGCGCCGGCGCCCTCGTAGTCGGGCAGGTGGTCGCGCACGCCGCAGGCCTGGGTCGTGCAGCCGGGCGTCGAGGCCTTGGGATAGAAGTAGAGGACGACCCGCCTGCCGCGCAGCCCCGACAGGCTCACGGGCTCGCCGTCCTGGTTGGGCAGCTCGAACTCCGGTGCGGTGTCTCCCTCGTTCATTTCAGGAGGCGCGAGAGCCGGCGGTCCTTCAGCACGCGGCCACCGGTCTGCTCTTCGGGGCAATAACACATGACGTAGTCCTTGAAATGGATGGCTTCGATGCGGGTTCCGCAGCGCGGGCAGTCCTCGCCTGCGCGGCGGTGGACCTGCAGGGGCATCGGCAGCTTGTCAGGAACGGTGTCGCCGATGACCTCCTCGTAGTGGTCGAGCGCCCCGCCCAGTACCTCGTCGCACGCGGCGCGCAGCGTCTCGAGCTCCTCCTCACCGAGGTCGGAGCCCTTCTGGAACGGGGAGAGCCGAGCGGTCCAGAGCAGCTCATCGACCCACGAGCGCCCGATGCCGGCGATCGTGCGCTGGTCGCGCAGCAGCGGGTGGAGGTGGCGGGGCTGATCGAGCAGGCGCGCGAAGACCTCGGGCGGAGGCGCCGGGAAGGCGTCGGGCCCGAGGCCGTCGACGGCGTCGTCGCTCGCGACCTCGCCGTTTCGCAGCAGCTTTCCCCACGCGCGCTGGCGCGTGCCGAACTCGCGCAGGCGCAGCTCGCGGCCGTCGTCGAGGCGCACGAGCAGCCGCGAGGCGCGGTCGCGCAGCGAGGCGCGCGTGTCGAAGAGCTGCAGCCGGCCCGCCGACATCAGGTGGATCAGGAGGGTCAGCTCGCCCGCCTCGACCGCCAGCATCTTCCCGATGCGCCGGACGCCGCCGGCCTCGAGGCCGACCAGGGCGTCGAGCGGCGGGTCGAACGTCTTCAGCGCGTTGATTCCGGGCGCCAGCGCCGACTCGATGCGCGCCCCGGCCAGCCCGCGCGTGAGGCGGCGTGCCGTGATCTCGACCTCGGGCAGCTCTGGCATGCGATCAAGACTAGGTGGGAAGCTTCTGGCTTCTCCTCGATACTGGGATGAGCGATGTCCGAGGAGAACGTCGAGATGGTGCGGAGCATGGTCGGCGCTTTCAACCGGAACGACGTCGACAGCGTGGTCGCGGCCTTCGATGAGGGCTGCGAGATCAAGGAGCCGCTGGAGATGCCGGACAGTCCCGCCACGGGCTATCGCGGGCACGACGGCGTCCGAGAGTGGATGGGGAACCTTCGCGGCGTCGCCGGGGTGGATTTCGAGCCCCGGAAGTTCACGCCGAGCGGCGACGTCCTGCTCTGCGAACTCGCTTCGAGAGGGCTCGGGCAGGCGAGCGGGGTGCCGATCGAATGGGTGACCTTCGCGGTGTTCGAGATGCGCGGCGGCAAGATCGCCCGGGTGAGGGTCTTCCTGCGACGTGAAGAGGCGCTCGAGGCCGCGGGGCTAGATTGAAGTCATGCGCATCTCGGTGGCGGCGGACGAGCGAACCGGCGTGGCGGATGCCGTCGTCGAGGAGCTCCGCCGGCGCGGGCACGAGCCGCTCGTGCACGGCGCGCTGAGCGACGAGGAGCGCGACGATTGGGCCTGGGCGAGCGAGGCCGCGGCCCGCGACGTGGCCGAGGGCCGGGCGCGAGCAGGCGGTCGTGTGCTGCTGGACCGGCACGGGCGCGTCGATCGCCGCCAACAAGGTCGCCGGGATCCGCGCCGCGCTCTGCGCCGACGCCGAGACCGCCCGCGGCGCGCGCACCTGGAACGACGCGAACGTGCTCGCCCTGTCACTGCGCACGACGAGCGAGGCGCTGCTCGGCGGAGATCCTCGACGGCTGGTTCGAGACCGGCGCCGAGCGAGGCGGCGGATGACGTCGCGAACGTCCGCCACCTGGACGAGATCGGTTAGGGCCATGGCGGTCCGAAGAGTGGTCGCGAACGTCTTCGACGACGACCCCGCGGTCACGCGTGACTTCTACGCCGGGCTGTTCGAGCTGGACGTAGCAATGGACCTGGGCTGGATCGCGACGCTGGCGTCGCCGCAGAATCGAAACGCCCAGATCAGCGTCTTCGAGCGCGATGCCGAGAGCGGCCGTGATCCGTTCGTATCGATCGAGGTCGATGACGTCGACGCGGTCCACGCGCGCGCCCTCGAGCTCGATCACGAGATCGTCTACGCGCTGCGCGACGAGGACTGGGGAGTGCGCCGTTTCATGGTTCGCGATCCGGCCGGACGCGTGATCAACGTCCTCTCACACCAGCACCCTGCCGACTAGGGCACCGGGTCGTCGAAGCCGAGCCGGAAGCGCTTCGTGATCCCGCGCAGGCCGTCCTTGCGCGCGAGCGCCGCGTAGTTGCCCGGCACCGCCAGCCGGGGCGTGAGCGTCACCCGCCCGCCGCGGTCGGTGCGCCGCCGCACCTCGGCGAGCGTCACGACGGCGCCCTTCACGGGCCGGCCGCGGCGCGTGACCCTGATCGAGATGCGCGGCCGCTTGGCGGCGGCGGTGGCGCGCGCGCTCAGCCTCAGCCCGGGCCGCCCCCGAGCGCGGGTGAAGTGGAGGAGCGCCACGCTCGGCCCGAACGTCGGCTTCGCCGCGAGCGGCGCGATCAGCCAGTGGAGCTCGCCGTTCAGCAGGCGCATCGCATGAAGCCCCTCCGCCTCGCCCTGGACGCTCGGCAGCTCGAGCTCGAGCCGGCGGGCCCCGCTGCTCGTGTCGACCGACCAGACCTGGTAGCGGGTGCCCGTGGCGCCGGCGAGGAAGAGCCTGGCCGCCCCGGAACGCCGCACCGGTCACGCCGCTCGGCGGCACCGCGCCGCGAAGACGCCGGACCGAGCGCAACGGCGCGCCGGCCGGGGCCGCGCGGGACGCCGTGACGTCTGAGCGCCCGGTAGGCGAGCAGATCGCTCCCGCTCGAGGTCCAGAGGAGCTTTCCGTCGGGTGAGCTCTCGATCCACATCGCCTTCGGGATCTCGGCCGGGTCGAGCTTCACGTAGTAGCGGAAGGCGAGCGTCACCGGGTCGGCCACCCCGATCGAGCCGGTGCCGCAGGTGTTGCCGCCACTCGGAGCGCCCGGCCGTGAAGCACTCGAGCGGCAGCAGCACGCGCCCGCCCTCGCCGCGGTCCCAGGAGATGTCGCCGACGTGGTTGTAGCCCTCGGTCAGGAGGACGGACGCGGGGATCGCCGGGTCGAGCGCGGCGCGCTCGGCGAGGGATGGGGCGGTCCTGTAGAGGCCCTGCTGCAGCCCGCTGAAGAAGACCCGGCTCGCTCCCGGCGGTGAGGTCACGCCCTGCCAGTAGGAGTTCGAGACGGAGCTGTAGCCGGTGAGGAGTCCAGCGGCCCGGGTCGCGGGCGTGGGCCGGGGCGGCGAGCACCAGCATCGCCGCGAGCACCGCCGTGGCAAGTCCGGTGCCTCACGACACCGAGCCTACCCGGGTCTTGCCGTCGGGCAGCGGCGTTCGCTCGGGGTCACGCACGCCCGGTATGAACAGGAAGCCGAAGGTGAGCAGGCCCAGGAATCCGGCTCCGGCGAGCGTCTCGCGGGCGCCGACGGCATCCGCGATCGGGCCGGTCAGCGCGAACGAGACGGGGGTCAGGCCGATCGAGACGAACCAGTCGACGCTCGACACCCGGCCCAGCATCTCGGCCGGGCACGAGCGTGTACATCAGCATGCTCCAGGTCAGGAGCCCCGCCGTCGCGAGGCCGAACGAGAAGAAGGCGAGCATGCACATCTGCCATGGAGCGCCGGCCAGCGCGATGCCGATGTCCATGCCGACCCCGACCGTCCAAGCCGACCACATGAAGGTCACGTGCCGGCGCGGCAGCCCGGTGACGCTGAGCAGCACAGCGGCGACGATCGAGCCGAGCCCGCCCACCGCCAGCACCGTGCCGAATGTTGCAGGCATCGCCGCCCAGCTCGTTCTTGATGATGTAGGGAAGCAGCACCTCCATCGGCCCGAAGGTCACGAGCAGGAAGAGCGCAGCGCCGGCGAGCGTCGCCCACAGCCAGGCGTGCGCACGCACGTAGGCGAAGCCCTCGACCAGGTCACGCCGGATGCCTGCGGTCTCCTCGCGCGGCGGCGGCTGCCTCGACATGAAGCTCAGCACCAGGGCGGATACCGCGAAGGTGGCCGCGTCGACCACGAACGCCTCGCCCACGCCGAACACGGCGATGAGAAGCCCGCCCAGCGCCGGTCCCGCGAAGCGCAGCCCGAGCGGCTCCATCAGCTCGCGCACCGCGTTCGCCTGCAGCAGCTCGTCGCGCGGGACGATGTCCGGCACGACCGCGGAGAAGGCCGGCTGGAACAGCGCCTGGCCGATTCCGTACACCACGACCAGGGCGACCACCTGCCACAGCTCGGCGGTCTCCGCGAGCGCCAGCGCCGCGATCGCCGCGATCGCGGCGAAGCGCAGCAGGTCGGCGGCGATCATCAGGCGACGCCGCTCGAAGCGGTCGCTCAGCACCCCCGCGATCAGGAGCGACGCGACCATCGGCAGCGTCCACGCGAGGCCCACCAGGCCGAGCGCGGTCGGCTCGTTCGAGATGTCGAGCACGAGCCAGGCGATCGCCACCAGGTAGATGCCGTCGCCGATCAGCGAGACGGCCTGGCCGAGCCAGAGCAGCCCGAAGTCGCGGTGGCGAAGGACGCGGAGCATGGCCCGCTGAGGTTGGCACGGCCGGGCTCGCCGTCCGGCCGGGCCGCGCCTAGGGAACGACGGTGGAGATCTTCACGACCGACTTCTTGCCGTAGTCGTCGGTGAAGGTCGCCTTGCCGCTGTACTTGCCCGGCTTCATGTTCCGGAAGGGAATCGAGTAGCTTGCCGGCGCCGAGCCGCTTGCGCGACGCCGAGCGCTTGGCCGCGCCGGACAGCTCGATCCGCACCTTCGCCGCCTCGACGAGCGTGAACTTGTACGTGACCGTCTTGCCCTTGCGCGACTGCCTGAAGCTCGACTGCGACTTCTTGTGCTTGTCGCTGCCGACCACCACGACGCCCTTCATGAACGTCTGGTGCGGGATGCAGATGTAGGTGAAGCGGCCGGGCTTCTTGAAGGTGTGCTCGAAGCTGGTGCCGGCGGCGTTCGTCGCGGGGCCCGAGTTCCACTTCTCGGCCTGGCCGGAATCGCTCGTGGTCGTGTGGCCGCCGGTCGCGAAGTTCCAGGTCACCGTCTCGCCCACGCCGACCTTGACCTGCTTGGCGTTGAACGCGAAGTCGACCACGTTGACGGACGCGTCAGCGGCCATCGCCGGGGACGCGAAAACCAGCGGGCTCAGCACTGCAAGCGGGATAAGGAGGCGCGTGTGTCGCATCGGTCGGCAGCATAGACATGCGACGGGGACATTCGATTCGGGTTTAGGATCCTGGCGCCAATGGGGTCATCGGACGTCGTGGACACTCCTCGGGAGGCGGCTCGAGCTCGAGCGGCCGCCGCTCGTCGTGCGCGAGCCGCTCGAGGCATTCCTCGACGCCGAGGGGATCGGCGCGGGCCGGATCGAGGTCGAGCCGATCGGCGAGGGCCACTCGAACGTGACATTCCTCATCGAGCGCGGCGACGCGCGCGTGGTGCTGCGTCGCCCGCCGCGCCCGCCGCTGCCGCCCTCCGCTCACGACGTGCTGCGCGAGGCGCGCCTGCTCAGCGCGCTCGAGGGCACCGCGGTGCGGGTCCCGAAGGTGCTCGCCGACCTGCGCCGACGAGTCGGTGCTGGGCGTGCCCTTCTACGTCATGGAGGAGATGCGACGGCAGCGTCATCACGAGCGAGATCCCGGAAGCGCTCGACAACCCGCGGGAGCGCCGCCGGGCCTGCGAGGAGCTCGTCGATCAGCTCGTCGAGGTGCACGCGGTCGACTGGCGCGCCTGCGGGCTCGAGGGCTACGGCAAGCCGACCGGCTACCTCGAGCGTCAGCTGCGCCGCTTCGTCGGCCTGTGGGAGCACAACAAGACGCGCGAGCTGCCGGTGGTCGAGGAGGTCGGCCGCTGGCTCGCGGCCAACCTGCCCGAGTCACCGGCCTCGACCGTCGTGCACGGCGACTACCGGCTCGGCAACGTCATGGTCGCCGACGAGGCGCCGGCCCGGATCGTCGCGATCTTCGACTGGGAGCTCTCGACGATCGGCGACCCGCTCGCCGACCTCGGCTACCTGACCGTGACCTGGGCCCAGGCAGGCGACCCGGACGACACCTCCTTCGGCCGGCTCTCGGCCGCCACGCGGCGCGAGGGCTTCATGACCCGCGACGAGCTGCTCGCGCGCTACGAGGAGCGAAGCGGCCGCTCGATGGCGGCGGTCAACTGGTACCAGGCGCTGGCGCTCTGGAAGGCCGCCGTGTTCATGGAGGGGAACTTCAAGCGCTTCTCGATGGGCAGCACGGACGACGCGTACCTCGCGTCCTTCGACCACGGCGTGCCCATGCTGGCGGAGAAGGCGCGCGAGATCGCGCTCTCGTGACCGCCGGCTAGATCCCGGGCAGCTTCTTGAGCAGGGTGTGCAGCCCGAGGATCGACTCGTTCACCGCGGCGAGGCCCCGCTCGAGCGCCTCGGCGGTCTCGTCGACGTCCGTGAGCTCGCGGTGGAGCGGCTCGAGCCACTCGTGCAGCGTCGCGCACCTCGACCTTGAGGCTGTCGATCCGAGCCGACAGCTCGTCCTCCACCCTCGGCAGCTCGGTCAGCGAGCGCGCCAGCTCCGGGAGGGCGCTCCGCGACCGTGTGGAGGTCGTCCAGGGCGCGCAATACGAGGCGGGGCGGAATGGCCAGGCGGTCGAGCATTGGTGGATCAGTGTGTCAGGCTCCGGACGTGCTGCTCGTGCTCTGGGACGTCGACGGGACGCTCGTCCATACGGCGAGCCACGGGCGCGTCGCGTTCGAGGACGCCTTCACGAGCGTCACCGGGCGAACGGCCGAGCCGGTCTCCTACGCCGGCCGCACCGACCATCAGATCGCCCTCTCGATGCTCGAGGGCGAGCGCGAGCACCTGCCGAGCGTGCTGGCCGAGCTGGAGACCGCGCTCGACTCGCGCCGCGAGGCGGTGGCGCCGTGAGGGGCACACCTACCCGGGCGTGCCGGAGGCGCTCGCCGCGCTGCACGAGCGCGACGACGTGATCAACTCGCTCCTGACCGGCAACATCGAGGCCAACGCCGCCCTCAAGGTCGGCGCCTTCGGCCTCGAGCGCTGGCTCGACTTCGAGGTGGGCGCCTACGGCTCCGATCCGCACGAGGAGCGCTACGAGCTGGTGGCGATCGCGCGCGAGCGGGCGGCGCGCAAGTACGGCGAGCCGACGGGCGCGGTGCTCGTGGGCGACACGCCGCTCGACGTGCGCGCCGCACGCGAGGCCGGCGCCCGCGCCGTGGCGGTGGCCACCGGCCCCTCGGGCGTCGACGAGCTGCGCGCCTCCGAGCCGGACGCGGTGCTCGAGGACCTGAGCGACACGAGCGCGGCCGTGCGCGCGATCACCGGCGCCTGATCAGGTCTTCCACTTGACCGAGCAGCCCCTGGGCGGGGTCTCCGGCCGGGCGGGCTCCTCGCCGGCCAGCAGCGCGTCGAGCGCCTCGCGCAGCCAGGAGGCGTTCAGGCTCGGGTCGTTGTGGTCCTCGTCGGGCGCGCCGCGGTAGCGCAGCCGCCCCTCGCCGTCGACGACGAAGACGTCGGGTGTCGTCTTCGCCCCGTAGGCGCGCGCGACGTCCTGCGACTCGTCGCGCAGGTACGGCATCGACCACTCCTCCTGCGCGACGCGCTGCTGCATCGCCTCGAGCGAGTCGCCCGGATAGCGCTCGGCGTCGTTCGGGTTGACGGCGAGGAAGCGCACGTCGGGATAGTCACGCGCGGCGGCGGTCAGCCGGTCGTGCCACGCGAGCGCGTAGGGGCAGTGGTTGCAGGTGAAGACGAGGGCGGTGATCCCGCCGTCGGCCGGCGAGTGCTCGACGCCCTCCGTGTCCGGGAGCGTGAATTCCGGGGCGCTGTCTCCGATGGCGATCATGTGTCCTCCTTGGCGCGCCGCACCGCGGCGCGCACGTCCTCTGGATCCGGTGTCGGCGAGATTCGGCCGTCGCGCAGCCTGTAGATGCGGCAGGTGAGCGTGAACGGCTCGCCGTCCCCGGGCGGGACGATGTCCTCGCCCTCGATGCGGATGGTCGGCGAGCCGGGGAAGCGCTCGCTGCGCGCCTGCTCGTGGCTCTCGATCTCGACCAGATCGACCTCCGCGCCGAAACCCTCCTCCGCGAGGATCCGCTCCAGGTCCGCGAGCGCGTCCGGGTGAGAGGGACAGCCCTCCCACCAGAGCAGCTCGACCGCGGGAGCCGGGCTCACTCGGCGGCCTGGACCTCCATGCGCTCGATCTTCGCGTCCTCGACCGGCCGGTCGCCGGCGCCCGTCTCGAGGCCCTCGATCGCGTCGACGGTCTCCATCCCGGCGGTCACCTGGCCGAACACGGTGTGCTTGCCGTCGAGCCAGGGGGCGGCGTCGGTCGTGACGATGAAGAACTGGCTGCCGTTCGTGTTGGGGCCGCGGTTCGCCATCGCGAGCGCGCCGCGGACGATCTTGTTGTCGTTGAACTCGTCCTCGAACTCGTAGCCGGGCCCGCCCGTGCCGGTGCCGTGCGGGCACCCGCCCTGGATCATGAAGTCCTTGATCACGCGGTGGAAGATCAGCCCGTCGTAGTAGCCGTCGCTCGACAGCTTCACGAAGTTCTCCACCGTCTTCGGTGCGTCCTCCTCGAACAGCTCGAGCTCGATCGGCCCGTGGTTCGTGTGCATCGTCGCCGTGCTCATTTCCTGCCCGTCACCTCCACCCGGAGCTCAGTGCCCCGGACTCGCTGTCCGCTCACCTTGACCGCAACCTCCTCGGCGCGCGCGGCCGGCACCTCCACGAAGCTGAAGCGCTCCAGCACCCGTACGTTGCGCACGTCGTCGTTCTCGAGATGCGTGTTGTCGACGACGGCGCCCACCACGTCCGCCGGCTCGATGCCGGCCTCGCGGCCCGCGCCGAAGATCAGCTTCGCGTACGGGATGCCGTCGCGGCTGTGCGGCTTCGTGTGCCGCGGGCGGCGCGCCTCGCGGCGCTCGCGCGGCTCGGGCCGCGGCTTGCCGTTCCCCGCCTGCCACGGCTCGATCTCCGTCTTTGCATGGCGCTCGATCGCCTCGAGCTCGCGGCGCTGCTTGGGCGTGATCAGGGTCACGGCGCGGCCGGATTCGCCGGCGCGCCCGGTCCGCCCGATGCGGTGCACGTAGACGTCGGGCGAGTTGGGGACGTCGTAGTTGACGACGTGGCTCACGCCCGTGATGTCGAGCCCGCGCGCGGCGACGTCGGTGGCCACGAGCAGCCGCTCGCGCCCGCCCTTGAAGGCGATCATCACGCCGTCGCGCTGACCCTGCGTCATGTCGCCGTGCAGCGTCTTGACGCGCACGCCCGCGTCGCCGAGCCGGCGCGCGAGGCGGTCGACGCCGATCTTCGTACGCACGAACACGATGGCCTGGTCGGGCCGCTCGGCCTTGAGCAGGTCCACGAGCGCGCCCGGCTTCTCGCGGTCGGGAACCTCGACGTAGAACTGGTCGACCGTGTCGATGGTGAGCGTCGCGGCCCGCACCTGGATCTCCACCGGATCGTGCATGAAGGTGTCTGCGAGCCGGCGAATCGGCGTTGGCACGGTGGCGCTGAAGAGGGCGGTCTGGCGCCCCATGGGCGCGCGGCGCAGGATCTCCTCGACGTCCTCGAGGAAGCCGAGGTCGAGCATCTCGTCGGCCTCGTCGAGGACCACGTAGCGGGCCTGGTCGAGGAAGAGGTGATGGCGGCCGATCATGTCCATCACGCGCCCCACCGTGCCCACCACCACCTGCGCGTCCTTGAGCCGCGCGGCCTGGTCGCGGATCGGCGCGCCGCCGAAGACTGCGACGACCTCGATCCCCTTCTTCGCCCCGTAGGCCCGCAGCGCCTGGGTCACCTGGATGCAGAGCTCGCGTGTCGGCGTGAGGACGAGCGCCTGAACGTCCGGGTCGTCCGGATCGGCGTAGTCGACCATCGGCAGCCCGAACGCGGCCGTCTTGCCGGTCCCGGTCTGCGCCTGGCCGATCACGTCGCGCCCCGCCAGGAGCAGCGGAATCGTCTGCTCCTGAATGGGCGTCGGGTGCTCGTAGCCCAGATGGGCGAGCGCCTCGAGGGCGGGCCCGGACAGGCCGAGGTCGGCGAACGTCGTCATGCGGCGTACGAGACTACTCGGCGCGGGGTGCCACGGCCGGGGGGTGAATGCGGTCACCTCTCTGCATTGACCACCATATGGGTAGTCAAAACCGCAAGGTGGACAAAGTGGTCGGTGGGTTGGCGTCCGCAGCGCACGGTGTGACCTCCCGTCGCGAGCTCCTCGCGGCCGGCCTTTCGAAGCGCCAGATCGATCGCAGGGTGGAGCGCGGGGCGCTGATCGTCGAGTTTCCCGGGGTATACCGCGTCGGGCACCGTGCGCCCAGTGCGGAGGCGCGTTACTCGGCCGCCGTAAAGGCGTGCGGTGAGGGCGCCGTGCTGAGCGGGCTGGCGGCGGCTTGGGGGTGGGGCCTCGTGCGGGGTGCCGCACCGCCGCCGGAGGTGACATGTCCGATGGACAGACGAGTCAACGGCATCCGGGTGCACCGCTCGGTCCGTGTACGACCCGCGCGAGACGCACGACCTGGAAGCGGATCCCCATCACGACCGTCCCTCGCACCCTCATCGATCTCCCGTCACTGCTGTCTTTCGACGATCTGACCCGAGCCGTCCACGAGGCCGACGTCCGCCACGGCACGCGCCCCGAGCACATCGAAGCCGCGCTCCAGCGCTATCCGAACGCCCCCGGCGCAGCCACCCTGCGCGCCATCACGAGCGGCGACGCCCCCACTCTCCTCAGCGAGCTCGAGAAGCGCTTCCGCGCCCTGCTGCAACAGCACGGCCTGCCGCTTCCGATCACCAACCGCAAGCAGGGCGCCCACTACGTCGACTGCCGCTGGCCGGAGCAGCGCCTCACCGTCGAGCTCGACTCCTACCGCTTCCACCGCTCCCGCCGCGCCTGGGAGCAGGACCGCGAGCGCGAGCGTGCCGCCCGAGCGCGAGGTGACCACTTCCGCCGCTACACCTGGCGCGACGTCGCCGAGCAGCCGGCCGGCACGGTCGCGGAGCTCCGCACGCTCCTCTGCGCCTAGCGCGACGGGTCCAGCAGCAGCTTGCCGGTGGTGCGGCGGCCCTGGAGGTCCTCGTGGGCGCGGCGCACCTCGGAGAGCGGATAGGTGTCGCCCATCTGCGGCTTCAGCTCGCCGCGGGCGGCTCGCTCGAACAGGTCCGCGAGCGGCTCCTCCATCATCTCGCGGCGCCCGAGGCAGTGCATCAGCCAGAAGCCGATCACGCCGCGGCTCTTGCGCATCAGCCGGCCGGTCTCGACCGTGTTCTGCTCGCGCCCGGCGATCCCGTACGCGACGATGCGGCCGAACGGCGCCAAAGCCTCAGCACACGCATCGAACACGCCCCCACCCGACATCTCGAGGACCACATCCACTTGGTTGCCGTCGTTCGCCGAGACCAAGGCAGCGGTCAAATCGTCGACCGCCGGATCGACGGCAGCATCGGCCCCTAAGGAGACTGCCAGCTCCCGTTTCTCAGGCGTTGAGGCCGTAGCCAGCACCCGCCCCGCCCCGAACGGCTTCGCGAGCTGCACCGCAAGCGACCCCACCCCACCCGCGCCCGACACGACCACGACCGACTCCCCGGAAGCCAGCTTCGCCGAGGTCCTGAACAGATGCCAGGCGGTCAGGCCCTGGATCAGCAGCGCCAGCGCCGCGCCCTCGTCGAGGCCGTCCGGAATCGGGAAGACGGTCGCCTCGGGCGCCACGCGCGTACTCGGCGTAGCCGCCGCTCTCCAGCAGGGCCACGACGCGCGTGCCGTCGGGCGTCGTGCCGGCCACCTCGCCGCCCAGCACGCAGCGGCAGCCCGTAGCGCGCGAGGTACGTGTTCTCGCGCTGATGGGTGTCCGCGAAGTTCAGCCGGCGCGCGTGACCTCGATCAGCACCTCACCGTCGCCCGGCGACGGCTCCGGGAGATCCACGAGCTGAAGTACCTCGGGGCCGCCGAACTCCTCGATCTGCACCGCGCGCATCCGGCTCAGCCTATTGCCGTGGGTGTCCACTAGCCTCTCCCGCCGCATGTCGGTCACAGTTGTCGGATCCATCGCGTTCGACGCGATCAAGACGCCCTTCGGCGAGCGCGAGCGCATCCTCGGCGGCGCCGCGACGCACTTCTCGCTCGCGGCGAGCTTCTTCACGGACGTGCGCGTGGTCGGCCCGGTCGGCGACGACTTCGGCGACGACGAGTACGCCGTCCTCCACGGCCGTGGCGTCAACACCGACGACATCGAGCACGTCGAGGGCGGCAAGACCTTCTTCTGGGCGGGCGAGTACGAGTACGACCTCAACACCGCGAACACGCTCGACACCCAGCTCAACGTGTTCGGCGACTTCCAGCCGAAGCTCTCCGAGGGCTCCCGCAACGCCGAGGTCCTCTTCCTCGCCAACATCCAGCCCGACCTTCAGCGCGAGGTGCGCGAGCAGTGCACCGGCGCGCAGGTGGCCGGGCTCGACTCGATGAACTTCTGGATCGAGTCGACGCGCGACTCGCTCGTCAAGACGATCGGGATGGTCGACATCCTCTTCCTGAACGACGCCGAGCTGCGCATGCTCACCGAGGAGCCGAACCTCGTCCGCGCCACCCGCAAGGTGATGGAGATGGGCCCGCGCGTGATCGTCGCGAAGCAGGGCGAGTACGGCGCCGCGCTCTTCACCGAGGACGGCTTCTTCGCGCTGCCCGCGTTCCCGCTCGAGACGGTGCGTCGACCCGACCGGCGCCGGCGACTCGTTCGCGGGCGGCTTCCTCGGCTACCTCGACTCCGCCGGGCGCTCGCTGGACGAGGGCACGCTGCGCCGGGCCATGACCTACGGCTCGACGCTCGCCTCGTTCTGGGTCGAGGAGTTCGGCTCGGAGCGCGGCCAGCGGCTCACGCGCGAGGAGATCGACGAGCGCTACGAGCTGTTCCGCCGCATCACGACGATCGAGTCGGTGCCCACGGCCTAGAGCGCCGCGGCGCGCAGCACCTCCGCGACGACGAGCTCCGGATCCGCCATCGGGTTCGCGGAGACCGAGCGCAGCCGGCGCTCGCCGTCGAGCTCTGCGATCGACACGAAGCCACGCGCCATCCGGCCGCGCAGCTCGTCGAGATCCACGTCCCCGAGCGGCCGCCAGACGACGACGCCGGTCTCGGGCCCGGAGCAGAGCTCGAGGCGCTCGTCCGCCTCGACGAGCTCCGCGAGCCGGGCGGCGATCTCCATGCAGCGCTCGATGCGCTCGGCCATGCCCGCCCGGCCCCAGGCCAGGAGCGTCGCCGCGAGCGGGAGCGCCGCGGCGCCGTGGGAGCCGAGCACGCCGACGTTCGGGGCCGGGAGGTAGCCGCTGCCGAACGAGATCGCGTCGTGAGCGCGGACCGGCGTCGGCGAACAGCACGAGCGCCGACTCCTTCGGCTGGAAGAGCCACTTGTGCGCCGACACGGCCACCGAGTCGGCCGTCTCGATCCCGCCGAGCAGCCCGGCGTGGCGCTCGCTCAGGCGGAGCGGGCCGGCCCAGGCGGCGTCGACGTGCCTCCAGGCCGCGCCCGTCGCCCGCATCGAGGGGATCGACGGCGCCGGTCACCGTCGTGCCCGCGGTCAGGACGAGCGCCGCCCGCGAGAGGTCGCCGAGCAGTCCGGCCGCAGCCGCTGGCGCTCGTCCACGCCCACGACGCGGAACTCGAGCCCGAGCAGCGCGGCGGCCTTGCGCACGCTCAGGTGCGCCACCTCCGACGTCACGACCTCCTCCACTCCGCGCAGCTCGCGCGCCACCCACAGCGCCGTCAGGTTCGCGACCGACGAGCCCGGCACGAGGTGCCCGCCCGACATGCCGAAGAAGGGCGCGAGCCACTCCACCACGCGCTGCTCGAGCGCGCGCGCCACGGGCGCCGAGTCGTCATGCAGCAGGTTCTGGTTGAGCGCGGCGGCCCACTGCGCCCCCGCCCAGGCCACCCACGGCGTCGGCGGGTCCATGTGCGCGAGGAAGCCGGGATCGCCGAGCCGTCGCGCACCGCCGACGACAGACGGCGCGAGGCGCTCGAGGGCGGGCAGCTCGCCGACGCCCTCGCGGCGGCAGCGACGCCGGCAGGTCGAGGGCGGCGCCGGAGGGCTCCGCGCAGCTCGCGGAGCAGGAAGCCGAGCGCGGCCTCGAGCCCGGCGCGATCGGGGCTGAACGAAGCGTCCGTCACGCCGTACGATGTAGCATCTCCGGCGATGGAGGACTTCTGGGCTGTCTTCTGGATCGCCGTGGTGCTGAAGATCCCCGTCGCCATGCTCCTCTACATCGTCTGGTGGGCGGTCAAGGACCCGCCCCTGCCCGTGGTCGAGGACACCGACGGCGGCGGCTCCGACCGCGATCCCGGCCGCCATCCACGCGGACCCGTCCCGCGGCCGCCGCGGCGCGGCCCGCACGCCGAGCCCGGTCCGGTGCCTCCCGCGCGCGTGCGCACGGCTCGCCGCATCCGGCGCGTGCCGGCCGGCCATCGCGAGCGGGCTCAGCGCGAGCGCGGGTAGCCGAGCCGCTCGGCGCCCTCGCGGCGCCGGCGCATCTCATAGGTCGCGCAGCGCGCGATGCACGAGCGTCTCGCCGCGCAGGCGCATCGCTCCTCACCCGGCCCGATCCCGCGCCGCACACGAGACATAGCGGCCTCCGGCCGCGCGGCGAGCCCATCACGCTGATGATGCTGTCGAGCAGTGGGACATCCCCGCACAGCTTCGGCGACGCGGCGCGAGGTCCGGTGACAAGGCCGTGAACCTCCTCGCGTTCCGGTAGCTTTCGCCGCCGTGAACGCCTTCCACGTCTGCGGCATCATCCTGGCCGTCTGGGCGCTCGTCGTGACCTTCATCGGGGTCACGCGAGAGAGCTTCCCCGCCACCGACGGCGCCGCGCGCGGGGTGGCCGCGATCTCGATCGTCCTCACGATCCTCGCGATCGGAAGCGGCATCTACGCCGCGGCGAACGAGGAAGAGGAAGACGGCGAAGAGGAAGAAGCCGCGCTCGTTCTGCCACGCTGACCGCATGACCCCGATCGAAGACGACGGCGTCGCGGTCCACTACACCGCGATTCAGAGCGGCACACCGGTCATCAGCTCTGACGGCCAGCAGGTCGGCGAGGTCGTGAAGGTGCTCGACAACTACCGCGAGCACATCTTCGACGGGCTCGTGATCCGGACCTCGGACGGCGCGCAGCGGTTCGTGGACGCGCCCGAGGTCACGCGCACGGCGGAGCGCGCCATCACGCTGAACATCACCGCCGCTCAGGTCGCCGAGCTGGGGCCGCCCGAGGACGGCCCCTCGGTCACCGACTCCGTGGCGGGCCCGGTCAAGCGGCTGTTCGGCGGGCTCCGCCGCCGCTGACCGCCCGCGCGTCGAGCGCGCGCCGGTAGCCCGCGGCGAGCTGGTCGAGCGCGTGCTCCCAGGTGCGCCCGCGCGACCGAGGCGAGCGCCGCGTCCGCGAGCGCGGCGGCGCAGCTCCGGGAAGCGGGCGAGCTCGCAGACCGCCGCGGCGAGCGCCTCCGCGTCCGCCGGGCAGAGGCGACCGGTGCGGCCGTCCTCGATCAGCGACAGCGGCCCGCCCTCCGCCACCGCCACCACCGGCAGGCCGCTCGCCTGCGCCTCGATCACCGACCTGGCCGAACGTGTCGGTCCGGCTGGCGAACAGGAAGACGTCGGCGCTCGCGTAGGCGCGCGCGAGCTCCTCGCCCTCGAGCCAGCCGAGGAACGTCGCGTGCGCGCCGAGCCGCTCGCGCAGCGCGCCCTCCTCGGGACCGCCGCCGGCCAGCACGCAGGTGCAGGCGGGGGTCGGCGGCGCGCGCGGCGAGGAACGCGTCCGCGAGCAGGTCGACGCCCTTCTCGGTCGTCAGCCGGCCGGCGTACAGGACGCCTCAGCTCGCCGGGCAGCGAGCCCGGCGCGCGCAGGGCCGGGTCGAAGCGGCGCACGTCGACGCCGCGCTCCCAGCGCCCGATCCGCTCGGCCGGGACTCCGAGCGCCCGCAGCGACTCGTCTGCCGCCTCGCTCGGCGAGAGGACGATCTCGCACTGGCCGTAGAGCGCGGCCAGCGCCAGGTCCATCCCCGCCCGCAGGCGCGCGTCGCCGGAGCGCAGCCCGGCGTAGGCACCGAGCTCCGTGTGATGGGAGCCCACCAGAGGCAGGTCCATGATCCGAGCGATGAGCGCGGCTGCGACCCCGGCCGGGCCGGGGGAGCAAAGGTGAACGAGGTCGTAGCGGCCCTCCGCGAGCGCCTCGACGGCCGCGTGCAGGCTCGGGATCGCCCACGCGCAGGCCCTCGTAGAAGGGGACCTCGACCTCGGCGACGGCGGGCAGGCGCCGGTCGACGTTCGGGATCGGTGCCGATCACCTCGACCTCGAAGCCGGGCACGCCGCGCTCACGCAGCTCGTCGAGCGTGTGCGTGACGCCGTGCATCCCACCGACGCCGTCGGCCACGAGCGCCACGCGGCCGGGCTCCTGCTCGCGGCCGAGGAGCTTGCCCTTCTCGCGGCCGAGGAAGGCGGCAGCGGGCACGTACGGGATCGCCGGGATGCAGGCCGAGAAGACGGCGCCGGCCGCCGCGCCCGCGCCGGCGTCCAGGTCGGCGGCCGCCTCGACCACCCGCTCGACCGCCTCGCGCAGCCTGCGCTCGTGCGCCCGGCAGGCGCGCCGAGCCAGGTCGGCGTGCGCGAAGCCGTCCTCCTGCATCCAGGCGAGCAGCTCCGACTCGGACATGTCGAGCCCGAGCGAGTCGAGCCAGCCCCGCAGCACGGCGCGCGCGTCCTCCGGGCCGAGGTCGGCGCCGATCGCGCCCGAGCGCGCGTCGCCCTGGCTCATCACGCGCTCGACGATGCGCAGCACGACGCGCGGGTCGGGGGCGTCGCCGCCGTCGCCCCGGCCGAGCGCGCGGACGGCGAGCGCCATCGCCGCGTGCGCCCACTTGGCGGCGCTGCCCTGGGCGCCCCGGGCGGCGACGTCGCCGCGCCGCAGCCTGCGCAGAAACTCTTCCGGAGTCGACGCGGGCGGCGTCTCGGTCCAGGTCCGCCCGATGTCGACCCCGGCGTGGTCGTCCGATCCGCCGACGCCCGCGCCACCGTGGGTCTCGATGTAGATGGCGGCGGGCATGTTCAGCTCGCGCGCGCGGGAGCCGTTGCGGGTCTCCCAGACCGGGAACAGGCGCGCGAGCCGGCGGCGGTGGAGCGCCGTGAGTGGCGCGGCGACCGCGTAGAACGGATGGGCCAGGGCACAGGCGATGCCGTTCCCGTGCAGGTACTCGGCCACTTCCTCGACGTCCTCGGAGTGCGCCTGCAGCCAATCGTGGTCGCCCGGCGTGATGCCCCAGCAGAGGATGTGCACCGCCTGCGGCTCGCCGCGGAACCACGCCGTGAGCTCCTCGGAGACGAACACGTCGGGCCGGTCGGCGATCTCGATGACACCCGAGATCGTGTCGTGGTCGGTGATCGTCACGAAGTCCATCCCGCGCCGCTTCGCCAGGGCGTAGACCTCCTTGGGCGGGGTCGCGCACTCCGGCAGCCCGAGCGCCCGCTGCACGCCGAGGCGCGACCTCTGGGAGGCCGTCGAGTGACAGTGGAGGTCCACCCTGGTGACCGGCGCCGGAATCATCTCGACAGCCAGATTCGCCTGCACCGGAGGCGTTTTCGTTACCGGCGGGCGAACCTCGCGTGACGCCTCTGTGAACCGTTAGCCTTGCGCGCGTGGATGGCGTCAGCTTCAGAACCGCGACGCCGCAGGACGCCGTCGAGCTCGCCCGCACGCTCGAGCTGGCCTTCGAGGGATATCGCGACATCGCACCCGACGGGTGGGCGCCGCCTCCGATCGAGCCCGAGCCAGTTCGAGGTGCGGCTGCGCGACCCGGCGGTGTGGTGCCAGGTGGCCGAGGCGGATGGCCTGATGGCGGGCCATGTCGCGCTGATCCCCGCCTCCGTTCACAGCAGCTATCCGGTGGACGATCCCGAGCTGGCGCAGCTGTGGCAGATGTTCGTGCGCGAGGAGCGCTGGGGCAGCGGCATCGCCACGCAGCTGCACGACGCGGTGCTGGACGAGGCGCTCCGGCGCGGCTACTCGCAGTTCCGGCTCTACACGCCCGCCGGGCAGCTCCGCGCCCGCGGCTTCTACGAGCGCGAGGGCTGGCGCCGCGCGGGCGAGCCGTTCGCCGAGGAGGCGCTCGGCGGCATGGAGGTCGTCGAGTACAGGCGCCCGCTCGGCTGAGCCCTTCACCCGATTTCAACAGCCGGAGGCCTTCGCTCTGACAGAAGAGGGCCCATGGCCGAGCCGCTCGTGCTGGAGCGTGGTCCCGTGCGCGTGACGGTGGGCCTCGCTCCGCTCGCGATCGAGATCCGGCGCGGGCGGCGCCTCATCAGGGAGATGCGGCTGTGGGCGGCGGGCGGGGAGGCTCGCGACCAGTTCGTTCAGCTGACCGAGGGCGTGCTCGCCGCCGAGGAGCTCGAGCCGCCGCTCCACTTCGGCGCGGCCCGCCCGCACGCGACAGGGCCTGAGCGGCGAGCTCGGGGACGTCCGCATCGAGCTCGCGGACGAGCGCGTCGTCATCGAATTCGAGCCCGCCGCCGGGGCGTTCCGGATCGGGGCCGAGTGGGAGGCTCGCTCCGGGGAGCGCTTCACCGGGCTCGGGGCGCGGCACGGCGAGCAGGTCGATCAGACAGGCAGGCACGTGCGGCTCGGGGCCGACCGCCGCTACACGGGCCCCGACTGCCCGCCCGACATGCTCGACGTGGGCGGGATCCCGCAGGGCGACTACGCGCCGGTCCCCTGGCTCGATCGCCAGCCGCGGCTACTCGCTCTGGCTCGAGACCGACGGCGACGGCGCCGACGTTCGACCTCGGCCACCGGGTCGGCGTGTCGGCGCGGGCGGCGCCGGGCCGCTCCGCCTGCACGTGCTGTGCGATCCCACGCCGGCCGCGCGCCTGCGCCGCTTCCTGCGTCTCACCGGGTTGCCGCCCGTGCTGCCCGAGTGGGGCTACGGGCACTGGAAGTCGCGCGACGTATACGAGCACCAGCGCGACGTCGAGGATGACTTCGACGGCTACCGCCGCCACGGGCTGCCGCTCGACGCGCGTGGTGCTCGACTCGCCCTGGGAGACGCAATACAACACCTGGGAGCCGAACCCGCACCAGTTCCCCGACTTCGAGGGGATGGTCGCCCGCTTCCGGGGCCGCGGCGTGCGCACGGTCGTATGGGTCACGCCCTGGGTCAACCTCGAGTCCCGCGACGGGCAGCGCCCACCCGACCCGGAATCGGAGCGCCTGCACGCCGAGCCCGCCCCGACCTACGCGCCGGCCGCCGAGGCAGGGCACTTCGTGAAGGGCGCAGACGGATCGCCGCACGTGGCGCGCTGGTGGATGGGCACGGGCTCGCCCGTCGACTTCACCTCACCCGCCGCCGAGGAGTGGTGGCGGGAGCAGGCCAAGAGCGTGCTGCGGATGGGCGTCGAGGGCATCAAGGCCGATGACGGGGAGGGCTGGTACTACCCGCCCGACGGTCCGCCTCGCCGACGGTCGCAGCGGCGCCCAGGCGGCGTGGGCGCTCGGCCTCCTCTACAGGCGCTCGATGCAGCGCGCCCTCGACGAGGTCCACCCCGGTCGCGGTGTCCTGTTCGGGCGGCCCGGCTGGACGGGCCAGCAGGCCCTCGGCGTGACCTGGGGCGGCGATCAGCCGTCCGACTTCTGGTCGCTCGAGACGCTCGTGGCCGCGACGATCACCGCGGCGGCCACCGGCTTCTCGAACTGGTCGCACGACGTCGGCGGCTACCTCGGCGAGCGTCTGGTGGCTCGCTGCCCGAAGGAGCTCCTGCTGCGCTGGGTCCAGTTCGGCTGCTTCACCCCGCTGATGCAGGCGCACGGCCGCTTCCGGCAGGAGGCCTGGACCTATGACGACGAGACCCTGCGGGTCTACCGCGAACACGTGCTCCTGCACGAGCGGCTCGTCCCCTACGTGCGCGCCGCCGCGGCGACGGCGGCACGCTCCGGGCTGCCGATCGTGCGGCCGCTCTTCCTCGGCGACCCGTCCGACGAGCGCGGCTGGGCCCTCGCGGACCAGTACGGCTACGGGCCGGCTCTGTGGGTTGCCCCGGTGCTCGAGCGCGGAGCCCGTGAGCGCGAGGTGTCGCTGCCGCGCGGCGACTGGATCGACTTCTGGACGGGCGGACGGGTCGAGGGCGGCGGCGAGATCCTGGCGCCCGCGCCGCTCGACCGGATCCCGGTCTACGTGCGCAGCGGCTCGCTCGTCGTCACCTATCCGGCCGCGCACGTCGCGAGCGGCCTCGGCGACACGCCCGAGCGCGAGCGCCCGCTCGAGGCGACGCTCTGGGGAACGCCTCCGCTCGGGCGCACCGCCGTGCGGCTCGCCGACGGGACGCGCATCGGCTGGGATCGCGGGCGCTTCAGCGTGGACCCCGAGCGCGAGCTCGAGACAGCCGAGCGTTAGGCCTTCGGCGCGAGCGTCTCGATCGCCCGGTCGCAGGCCTCGTCGAGCTCCTCGCGGCCGTCCGGAACCGACTGGCAGTTGATGAAGTACTCCTTGTCCTCGTCGAAGATCGCCACGATCGTGCTGCGCCCGTCCTCGGGCTCCTGGAGCTGCTCGACCTCGTAGCGGAACGCGAGCGGGCCTCCGACGTCGATCCGCTTGCCGCTGACCTGGGTGCCCGCCAGCCGGCTCAGCACCCGGTCGAGCTCGGCCTTGACGGCAGCCGCGTCGCCCGTCGTGACGGCCTGGTTCAGCCCGTAGCGCTGGACGAAGATCGCGTTGTCCTCCGACATGGCGAGGGCGACCGACTCCTCCGCGTCGCCGACGCCGCGCTCGGTGCTCACGTCAGTCGTGCGCTCGAAGTCGCCCGGGTACTCGAACGTGATCGCGAAGCCGTCCTCGTCGAAGGTCTTGGGATCGTCCG
This sequence comes from uncultured Thermoleophilaceae bacterium, assembly GCA_963788595.1. Classification (GTDB taxonomy): domain Bacteria; phylum Actinomycetota; class Thermoleophilia; order Solirubrobacterales; family Thermoleophilaceae; genus JACVRW01. The sequence continues at coordinate 38,651 of CAWBHC010000003.1, read as the reverse complement.
ACCCGCAGCCGGCGGCGAGCGCGAGAGCGCAGACGGCCAGCGCCAGGGCGATGAGGCGCCTGCTCAGCAGCGTCGGCATGCGCCGCAGTATGCCTTTCCGTCAAAATCGGGAATAGAGACCGACCCGAGCAATTAGGAGAGAGATGGCCGAGGACCAGACTGAGCGCGAGGACGGTGGTGGCGTAGCCACGGCCAAGGACTCCCTGACCGTCACCGACAACCGCACGGGCGACACCTACGACGTCGAGATCACCGACGGCACGGTCAAGGCGATGGACTTTCGCCAGATGAAGGTCGACGAGGGCGACTTCGGCCTGATGACCTACGACCCGGCCTTCACCAACACCGCGTCCTGCCGCAGCTCGGTCTGCTACATCGACGGCGACGCAGGCGTCCTCGAGTACCGCGGCTACACCGATCGAGGAGCTCTGCGAGCGCTCCACCTATCTCGAGGTGGCGTACCTGCTCATCTACGGCGAGCTGCCGACCCAGGAGCAGCTCGACGAGTGGATCTTCGAGATCACCCACCACACCTTCGTCCACGAGAACATCAAGAAGTTCGTCGAGGGGTTCCGGTACGACGCCCACCCGATGGGCATGCTGCTCGCCACCGTCGGCGCGCTGTCCACCTTCTATCCGGACGCGAACAACATCGACGACCGGATCGAGCGCCACATGGCGGCCGTGCGCCTGATCGCCAAGGTGCCGACGCTCGCCGCCTTCGCGTACCGCCACAACCTCGGGCTGCCGTACGTCTATCCGGACAACGACCTGTCCTATCCCGGCAACTTCCTCTCGATGATGTTCAAGATGACCGAGGTCAAGTACGAGCCCGACCCGCGGCTCGAGCGGGCGCTCGACGTGCTCTGGATCCTGCACGCCGACCACGAGCAGAACTGCTCGACGAACGCGGTGCGCGGCGTCGGCTCCTCGCAGGTCGATCCCTACTCGGCCGTGGCGGCCGGCGTGGCCGCCCTCTACGGGCCGCTGCACGGCGGCGCCAACGAGGCCGTGCTGCGGATGCTCAAGCGGATCGAGACGGTCGACAACGTGCCGGACTTCCTCGAGGGCGTCAAGAACCGCGAGGAGCGGCTGATGGGCTTCGGCCACCGGGTCTACAAGAACTACGACCCGCGCGCCCGCATCATCAAGCAGCACGTCGACGAGGTCTTCGAGGTCACCGGCAAGAACCCGAGGCTCGACATCGCGACCGAGCTCGAGAAGCGCGCCCTCGACGACGACTTCTTCGTCGATCGCAAGCTCTACCCGAACGTCGACTTCTACTCGGGCCTCATCTACGAGGCGCTCAACCTGCCGCCGGACATGTTCACGGTGATGTTCGCGATCCCGCGCACGTCCGGCTGGGTCGCGCAGTGGCTCGAGATGGTGACCGACGACGCGACGAAGATCGCCCGGCCGCGGCAGATCTACACGGGCGCCCGTGAGCAGGGCTACGTCGAGATCGGCGAGCGCGAGAAGCGAAGCGACAAGCCGGTCGCCGAGACGAACCTGATCGACCCCGCCAAAAACTGACCTGGCGAGAATTGCGAATCCTGATCTAGCGTCATTCGGTCGGATACCTGCCCCACCCAGTGGGGTTTGACACGAAAGGACCACATGGATTCGCGTTTCAGGCGGCCGGCGCGGCGCGCCGCGGCCGGCCTCGTCGCTGCGGCGGCAGTCGCTGCCAGCGCCGCCCCGGCCGCGCTTGCGGAGACGGTCGAGACCGTCGCAAGCGGCCTCGACAACCCGCGCAGCGTGGCGCTCGGCCCCGACGGCGCCGTCTACGTCGCAGCCGCCGGCAAGGCGGGCAAGCAGTGCCAGGGCAAGGGCGAGGAAGCGATGTGCTTCGGCGCCACCGGCAAGATCGTGCGCGTCTCGAACGGCGCCAAGAAGACCGTCGCCAAGGGCTTCATCTCCGCCGGCTCGCCCGGCGGTGCCTTCGCCACGGGTGTGCACGGGGTGTCCGTCGCCCCTGACGGCAAGGTCTACAGCGTGATGACCTCCGGTCCGCCGGAGCTCATCAAGAGCCTTCCGAAGCCCGTCCGCAGCCAGGCCGGCCGCCTGTTCGACGTGAGCGGCGGCAACCTCTGCGGCGGTGGCGAGGATCGACGCCGTCGAGTGGAAGCAGAACTTCGACAAGGTCAAGGGCGACCGCAACTCGAACCCCTACGCCGTGCTCGCGCTCGCCGACCGCCAGATCGTGGTCGACGCGGGCGCCAACGCGGTGCTGGAGGTCAAGGGCGGCAAGGCCAAGCTGCTGTCGGTGATCCCGAAGAACGGCAAGGCTCAGGCCGTGCCGACCTCGATCGCGCTCGGCCCGGACGGCGACTACTACGTCGGTGAGCTCGCCGAGGGCGCCGGCAAGGGCAAGGCGCGGGTCTTCAAGGTGCCCGCCGCCGGTGGGGCGCCGACCGTCCACGCCAAGGGCTTCACCGCCATCACCGGCGTCGCCTTCGGCCCCGACGGCAGCCTGTACGTGACCGAGTTCGCCCGCAACCTCCGCAAGGAGGACGCCCGCGGCCGTGTCGTGCGCATCGCGCCCGACGGCTCGCGCACGTTCCTCGGCGTCGGCAAGCTGCAGTTCCCGACCGGAGCGGCCGTCGACTCGACGGGCGCCGTCTACGTGTCGAACTTCAGCGTGCTTCCCGGCAAGACCCCGAAGAAGAGCCCGTTCAAGGGCGCGGGTGGAACGCTGGTGAAGATCACCCCCTGAGTCGTTCACTCGCCGTGGCGCGGCCGCCCTCCGGGGCGGCCGCGCCCGGCGTGCCGTCGTCCGCCGCTGGGACGATGGCGCGGATGACCGGCAGGTCGATCGGGCTCTTCGTCGTCGCGGCGATCTGTGAGATCGGCGGCGCCTACCTGATGTGGCAGGCGATCAAGGAGGGCCGCGGCGTCTGGTTCGCGCTCGCCGGGGCGGCCGCGCTCGTCGGCTACGGGGCCGTGGCCGCGCTCCAGCCCGACGCGCACTTCGGCCGCGTGCTGGCCGCCTACGGCGGCGTCTTCATCGCCGGCTCGCTGCTCTGGGGAGTCGTGTTCGACGGCTTCCGCCCCGACCGCTACGACCTCGGCGGCGCGACCGTCGCCCTGGTCGGCGTGGCGATCATCATGTACGCGCCGCGCTAGCGCGGTTTGGCCAGCTGTCTAAGCGGGTTTCGACACCAGGGCCAATGTAAGAGCGCCTGTCGCCACCTAGGGTGGAGAGGGTGTGCCGTGTTCTGGCCTACATGGGACGCCCACGCCCGCTGGACGAGCTGCTCTTCGGGGCCGACAACTCGCTCGTGCGGCAGAGCGTCGCGCCCGACCTGATGTCGCTGATCAACATCGGCGGCTTCGGCCTCGTTGCCTGGGACGGCGATTCGCGCTCGCCCGAACAGCCCTACAGCTACCGCACCGCCGGCGTCCCGGTCTACGACCGCAACCTCAAGGCGCTGGCCGAGAAGATCCACCCGACGGCTGTCGTCGCGCACGTGCGCGGGGTCCTGTTCGACCCCTCGGAGCGCGTGGGTAGCCAGAACGTGCACCCCTTCAAGTTCCCCGGCGCGCGGGTGACGCTCGCGCAGAACGGCGACCTCTTCCGCTTCGCCGAGATGCGCTACGACCTGCTCGAGCACATCCACCCCAAGCTCGCCGGGATGATCGAGGGCACGACCGACACCGAGTGGGTGTACGCGCTGTTGCTGTCGCTCCTCGAGGACCCGTTCGGGCCCGCCGAGCCGGACGAGCTGGCCGACGCGACGCTGCGCACGCTCGAGCTGCTGCGCGACATCCGGCTGCGCCACGGCATCGCCACCCAGTCGCCCGTGAACCTCGTGATCACGGACGGACGCTCGCTCGTGGCGACCCGCTTCGTGTTCGACTACGGCTGGTACCCGGACGACGGATCGTTCTTCGCAGGCGAGCGCGAGTTCGACTTCACGACGCTGTGGTGCGCGCCCGACCCGGACGGGCATTCCGCCCTGATCGCCTCGGAGCCGCTCACGAAGGACCGCACGGGCTGGGTCGAGGTGCCCGAGTACTCGATGCTCGTGGCCTCCGCCGGCGAGGGGCTCATCGCACTCGAGACGCGCGAGCTCGCCGCGTGAGCGCAGCGGCCCTGCTCGCATCCGCTCCGCTGTTCGGCGGCGTTCCGCCCGACGAGCGCGACCACCTCGCCCGGCTGATGCGGGCCTTCGCCGTCGATCCCGGCGCCGAGCTCTTCCACGAGGGCGACGAGGCCGATCGCATGTACCTGATCGAGGAGGGCCGGCTGCGGGCGCACCGCTGCGGCGTCGGGGACGAGCAGGTGGAGCTCGGCGTCGTCGGGCCGGGTGCCGTGGTCGGCGAGATGTCGCTGCTCGGCACGGGCATCCGGACGGCGACCGTCTCGGCGCTCGAGGAGGCGCGCGGCTGGGCGCTCGACCGGGCGGCGTTCGACGTCCTGCGCGCCGACCTGCGGCCGGGCTCGCTCGCGCTGATGCGCCGCATCGGCGCGCTCGCGGTGGATCGCCTGCGCGAGCGCTACACCGCGGTCGCCGGCCGGCTCGGCGGCGACGCCCCGCCGCAGGCGCCGCCGGCGGGAGCGCTCGAGGAGGTCACCCCGGAGCCCGGCGAGGCCGGCTATCTCGCAGGCACGCTCTTCTTCTCGCGCGTGGACCCCGGCGAGGTGGCGGCACTGGTCGACGGCCTGCGGCGCCTGCACGCGCCGCGCGGAGCGCTGTTGTTCGGCTCCGGGGAGGCTCCGGGCGCGCTCTACATCGTCGGGCGGGGAGCGATCGAGACGACCATCCGTCGCGGTGGCGTGAGCCGGCGGGTGCGGCTGGCCGGGCCCGGGCGGGCGGTCGGCCATCTCGGCGTGCTCGGGCTCGAGCCGGGAATCATCGAGTGCCGAGCGCGCGAGCGAAGCATCCTGCTCGAGGTGCCCTGGGCACGTGTGGGGGCGCTCCTTGCCGGGGAGGGACCCGGCGCACAGGGGTTCACGGCCGGCTTCGACGAGGACGTCGTGCGCGCGCTGCTCGATGCGGAGCGACCGAGCCCCCGGATGGTCGCGCCGGCCGCAGCCTGAGCGGCCGCCTCAGCTCACGAAGTCCTCGAGCGTCCTGACGGACCGCAGCTCGACCAGCCCCAGCTCGGCCTCCGGGATGCGCGCGGCGATCTCGGTTGCGCGCTCGGCGGTCGCGCAGTCGACGAGGAAGAATCCGGCGAGCAGCTCCTTGGCCTCGGGGAACGGCCCGTCGGTCGTGACCGTCCGGCCCTCGGACACCGCCACGCGCTTGGCAGCGGACGGATCGGCGAGCGCCTCCGTCACGATCAGCTCGCCCGACGCCTCGAGCTCGGCGTTCAGCGCCTCGTAGACCTCGAGGCCGACGCTTCGCTCGTCGGCAGGCATCCGCTCCCAGATGTCCCTCGACACCGGATTGCTGTAGATCAGGATCACGTACTTCACGCGCGCCTCCTTTCGTCGACGGCATCTTTTCTCATACGGATGTCGAGAACGCGCCGGCGGCTACGACGTCCCCTCGAAAGCCAAGTGAAGGAGATCGACATGGAGACCAAGGACACCGGCTCGGCGCTGACCTCGGACGAGGCCGTCCGGGGGGCGACCGGGCGGGGCTACGAGGACTGGTACGCGTTGCTGGACGCGGCGGACATGGCCTCTCGCAAGCACGGCGAGATAGCTGCCGAGCTGACGGACGAGCACGAAGTCGACAGCTGGTGGGCGCAGACGATCACGGTCGGCTACGAGCGGGCCCGCGGCCTGCGCCCGCCGCACGGCGGCCGCGACGGCCTCTACTCGGTCAGCGCGAGCAGGACGGTTGGCGTGCCGGTCGAGCGGCTCTTCGAGGCGTTCACCGACGAGTCGCTGCGGGAGCGCTGGCTGCCGGGCGGCGCGCTGCACGAGCGCACCTCGCAGCCGGGGCGCTCGGCGCGCTTCGACTGGGAGGACGGCACGACCCGGGTCAACGTCGGCTTCGAGGCGAAGGGCGAGGACAGGAGCCATGTCGCGCTCGCGCACGAGCGGCTCCCGGACGCGGAGGCCGCCGAGCGGATGAAGCTCCACTGGCGCGAGCGCCTCGGCGCGCTCAAGGCGCTGCTCGAGGGGTGAGGAGATGACGACTCCACAGGTCCTCATGAGCGGCATCTCCTTCGGCGAGTCGCCGCGCTGGCACGACGGCCGGCTCTGGTTCGCCGACTGGGGCGCGCAGGAGCTGATCGCCGTCGACACCGACGGCGCGAGCGAGGTCGTCGCCGGCATCGACTCGTTCCCGTTCTGCATCGACTGGCTCCCGGACGGGCGGCTGCTCGTCGTCTCGGCGCGCGATCAGGCGGCTGCTGCGCCGCGAGGAGGACGGCTCGCTCGTGACCCACGCCGACCTGAGCGGGCTGTCCGAGCACGCCTGGAACGAGATCGTCGTCGACGGCCGCGGAAACGCGTACGTGAACAACATCGGCTTCGACATGGCGGGCGGCGAGTTCGCGCCCGGGATCGTCGCGCGTCGTGAGCCCGGACGGCGCCGCCCGCCAGGTGGCCGACGGCGTCGCCTTCCCCAACGGGATGGCGATCACGCCCGACGGCTCGACGCTGATCGTGGCCGAGTCCTACGCCGCCAGGCTCACGGCGTTCGACATCGAGCCCGACGGCGAGCTGTCGAACCGGCGCGTCTGGGCCGAGCTCGGCGAGGGCGCCGCCCCGGACGGCATCTGCATCGACGCCGAGGGCGCCGTCTGGTACGGCGACGTGCCGAACCGGCACTGCCGGCGCGTGCGCGAGGGCGGCGAGGTGCTGGAGACGATCGAGCTCGACCGCGGCTGCTTCGCCTGCGCGCTCGGCGGCGACGACGGGCGCACGCTCTTCATGATCGCCCGCAACTGGGAGGGGATGGAGAGCTTCGGCGAGGCGGAGCGCTCGGGTCAGGTGCTGACGGCGCCCGCGCCGGCCCCGCGCGCGCCCACGCCCTTGAAGAACGTGTAACAGAAGACGCCGTCGGCCTCGGCGGTCCGGTAGAGCGCCGCGACGCCCTCGTCGAAGCGCTCCGGCTCGATCAGGCCGGCGGCGAGCGCGTCCTCGCGGGTGCCCTCGATCATCGCCGTGAAGGTCTTGCGCGTGAAGCCGTCGACGAGCTCGGGGCGCGTGGCGTCGACGTAGACCATGCGCGCGCGACACCTGGACGTCCGTCGAAGCCGGCCTCGGTCATCAGCGGATAGACACGGCGGCCGATGTTGGCGTCGCCGCCGGCCGCGCGCTGGAGCTCGCACCTGGCAGCGGATCGCGTCGTGCGCGGCGTCGCTGTCGGGGTGGAAGTAGGCCGACCCGTGGTCGCCCTCGATGACGGTGATGGTGCCGCCCGGCCGGAGCAACGCGCCCAAGCGTCTCGAGCGCCTCGACCGGCCGCGCGAGGTGCTCGAGCAGGAAGCACACGAAGACGTGGTCGAACGACTCCGGCTCGAACGGCAGAGCGAACACGTCCGCCTGCACGAACTCCACATTGCCCGTGCCTGCGGCCTCGACGCGGCGGCGCGCCTCGGCCAGCGAATCCGCCGAGACGTCGATCGACGTGATGCGAGCCTCCGGGCTTCGCTGCGCCAGCGTGACCGTCTGCGCGCCGACGCCGCAGCCCGCCTCGAGCACCGTGCTGCCGGCCGGGTAGGCCGTGTCGTGGTGGAGCAGGTCGACGAGCGTGCGGGCCTGGTCGTTGAGGCGCTCGTTGGCCCGAGCGTCGTAGCCGTGGACGTACGGGCGGCTCATCCGGCTAGATGCGGAAGACCGGCACGAGCCGCTTCTCGTGCTCGGCGTCGATCTCGGCGACCACCTCGATGTGCTCCTCGATGCCCGAGCCGCGCAGCTTCGTGGCGAGCAGCTCGTCCACCTGGAAGAGCCCCGACGAGTTGTTCATCTCGATCTCGACGCGCACGGCCCTCTCCTCGCCCGGCTCGATCCTGACCGCGTCGATCGCAGCCGCCGAGATCGAGTGGATGTTCGGCCGGCGCGTCTCGAAGGGGATGCGCGAGCGCCCGCTCGCCATGTCGAGCGCGTCCGCCACCCGCACGATGCCCGCCTCGATCGTGATCGGGTCGCCGCGGCGGCGGTGGCCGATCACGGCGTGCAGCGCCTCCGAGATCACCACGGTCAGCTCGGGCTCCTCGTAGATGCCCTCGAGCAGCTGCGGCAGCCGGTCGGCCGTGAGGAAGAGGCTGTACTGCTCGTGGTCGGTGCGGTGGATCGACATGCCCGTGTCGTGGAAGAGGCAGGCCGCGGCGATCACCAGCTCGGCGTCGCGCGCGGCGAGGCCGTGGTCGCTCACCATCGCCGGCTCGACTCCGGCGCGGTTCAGGAGCCGGAACAGGCGCAGCGCGATGTTGACGACGATCTGGATGTGCACCGCCGAGTGGTCCGACATGTCGCGCCGGTCCGCGTTCAGCTGCTGCATGTACCACCACGCGCGCAGCCGCATGTCGGCGTTCGCGGCGTCGAACAGGCGCTCGAGACGGCGGTTGCCGCGCGTCGGCGCGCGGATCTCGATCTCTGGAAGGTCCACGGCGTTACCCTAGGCAGGGTGACCCTAGAGCCTCTCTACGACGGGCACGGCCGTCGCATCTCGGATCTGCGCGTCTCGGTCACCGACCGCTGCAACTTCCGCTGCCAGTACTGCATGCCGGCCGACGGGCTGCCCTGGCTCGAGCGCAGCGAGATCCTGCGCTTCGAGGAGATCGAGCGCATCGTGCGAGTGATGGCGCGCATGGGCGTGACGGATCTTCGCCTCACCGGCGGCGAGCCGCTCGTGCGCCGCGACTTCCCGAGGCTCGTCTCGATGCTCGCCCCGATCGAGGGCATCGAGGATCTGTCGCTCACGACGAACGGCTACCTGCTCGAGCGCGACGCGGCCGCGCTCGTCGACGCGGGCATCACCCGCGTCAACGTCTCGATCGACTCGCTTCAGCGCGACCGCTTCTTCCAGATCACCCGGCGCGACTCGCTTCCCCAGGTGCTGCGCGGGCTCGAGGCGATCGGGGCCCACCCGGAGGTGCGCCCGATCAAGGTCAACGCCGTGGCGCTGCGCGGCTTCACCGAGGAGGAGGCCCTTCCGTTCGCCGAGTTCGCCCGCTCGACGAGCTACCAGGTGCGCTTCATCGAGTTCATGCCGCTCGACGGCGACCACGCCTGGTCGCCGGACCAGGTCCTGCCGGGCGACGAGATCCGGGCGATCATCGACCGCGTGCACCCGCTCGAGGAGGTGCCGCGCGAGCCGCACGCGACGGCGCGCGTGTTCCGCTTCGCGGACGGCCGGGGCGAGATCGGCTTCATCAACCCGGTGTCGGAGCCGTTCTGCTCCGACTGCAACCGCGTGCGTCTGACCGCCGAGGGCAAGCTCCGCACCTGCCTCTTCTCGATCCACGAGACGGACCTGCGCGAGCTGCTTCGAGGCGGGGCGAGCGACGCCGAGCTCGAGCAGGCGATCCGCGACGCCGTCTGGCGCAAGGAGCTGAAGCACCGCGTCGGCGAGCCGGGCTTCCGCCAGCCGCCGCGGACGATGTCCGCCATCGGTGGCTGAGCCGATGAGCCCGGACGAGATCCGGGCCTTCCTCCTACAGGGCCGGCGAACGGGCAAGCTCGCGGTGACCATGCGCGACGGCCAGCCGCACGTGATGCCCGTCTGGTTCGTGCTCGACGGCGACGACCTCGTCTTCACCACCGGCTCCGACACGGTCAAGGGCCGCTGGATTCAGCGCGACGGGCGGCTGTCCCTGTGCGTCGACGAGGAGGTGGCGCCCTACGCCTACGTGCACGTGCGCGGCCAGGCTCGCGTGTCCGAGGACCTCGACGAGCTGCTCCAGTGGGCCACGCGCATCGGAGGCCGCTATATGGGAGCGGAGCGTGCGGAGGAGTTCGGCCGCCGCAACGCTGTTCCCGGCGAGCTGCTCGTGCGCCTCACGCCCGAGCGCGTGATCGCCGAAGCCGGCATCGCCGACTGACGGCTAGGCCGCCCTCTCGAGCACCCAGTCCCGCCAGCTCTCCGAGACCTCGGGAATCAGCAGCCGCCGGAGCTGGGAGCGGTCGTCGAAGTAAGCGTGGAGGAACGCCTCGATCGTGAGGTCGTGGGCGGGCCGGGAGACGAGCTCGACATCGTCGCCAGCCGCGAGCGAGCCCTCCTCGACGATGCGCAGGTACGTGCCGCTGCGCCGGGCCTTCGCGAAGCGCTTCAGCATCCGCGGGTCGCCGAAGCGGACGCCGAGCTTCCAGCACGGGATGCGCGGCTCAGAGACCTCGAGCACGACCGAGCCGATCCGCCAGCGCTCGCCGACGAGCGCCTTCGACGGATCGACGCCCTTCAGGGTGAGGTTCTCGCCGAAGACGCCGTCCGGGAGTGCGCGGCCGAGCTCACTCTCCCACCAGTCGATGTCCTCGCGCGCGTAGGCGTAGACCGCCTTGTCAGGTCCGCCATGAACGCTCCGGTCGCCCTGGTCGTCACCCTCGACGTTCACGCCTCGGACGGCTACCGGGCCCGTGACGGGGTGCTTCCAGATCCCGGTTTTCACCAGCTCGCCGTGGCGTTCGATCTCGCGCATCTGCGCGACGTTGACTGAAAGTACGCTCCCGGCTGTGCCGTACACGCTGACCATACGTGAGGGTCCGCGGGTGGACCGCGAGCGTTACATCGAGCTGGACGCGGCCCTGAGGGCGATCGAGGAGCGCGGCCGGGAGCTCGAGCGCGCGGCCGATTCACGCCCGCGCGGCGGCACTCTCATCCGCAAGATCGAGCCCGTGCAGCAGGTTGTCGCGCGGCTCGAGCTGTCCGGGCCCGGCAGGCTGCGGGCGGGGCTCGACGTGCGCGGCGACGGCTCGCGCGGAGGCCTTCACCGGCAAGCTGCGCCGCCGGCTCGTTGAGCAGCGAGCAAGCGAGAGCCCCTACGACGCGCTTCGGCGCGCCCTCGACGGCCGATGAGCGCCGCCTCCGGGCGCTGGCGGGTCCCGCTTCCTCGCGGCGCGGAGCGGCCCTACCGTGTGTTCGTCAACGGGGTGCAGCAGCGAGAGGGGGAGGACTTCGAGGTCCGCGAGGGGGAGCTGCTGTTCTCGAAGCCGCTCGAGAAGGAGCGGCTCGGCGCGGGGCGCTGGACGGCGATCTTCCTCGGGCTCTGGGGCTCGTACGGCAAGAACGACTCCGTCGACGTGCAGTACCGGCTCGGCGGCCGCGAGACCGTCGCCACCGGGCTCGAGATCATTCCTCCCGAACAACCTTGACATAAGTTTGTCAAGGTTGTTAGCCTCCTCCTATGCGGATCAGCGAACTGCTCGAACGCCGGCGGCCCGTCTTCTCGTTCGAGTTCTTCCCGCCCAAGACCGACGAGGGCCAGCGGACGCTCGAGGGCACGCTCGAGGTCCTGAAGGACGATCAGCCCGACTACGTGTCGGTGACCTACGGCGCGGGCGGCACGACCCGCGACCGCACCGTCGACATCACGAAGTCGATCAAGCAGGACCTCGGCATCGAGGCGATGGCGCACCTCTCGTGCGTCGGCGAGCCGGCCGAGCGGCTCGCCGAGATCCTCGAGCGAGATCGACGCGGCGGGCATCGAGAACGTGCTCGCGCTGCGCGGCGACCCGCCGCGCGGCGAGACCGAGTGGAAGCCCCACCCCGGCGGCCTCACCTACTCGATCGAGCTGATCCGGCTGATCCGCGAGCGCTTCGACTTCTGCGTCGGGCGCGGCCTGCTTCCCCGAGGTGCACCCCGAGGCGCCCGACCGCGACGAGCGACCTGCGCTACGCGCGCGAGAAGGTGGAGGCCGGCGCCGGCTTCCTGATCACCCAGCTCTTCTTCGACAACGAGCTCTACTTCGAGTTCGTCGAGCGACGCCCGCGCGGCCGGCATCGACGTGCCGATCATCCCGGGGATCATGCCGATCACCAACTACGGCCAGATCAAGCGCTTCACGGAGATGTGCGGCGCCACGCATCCCCGAGCGAGCTCGACCGCGCAGCTCGACGGGCGCGCCGACGACCCGGAAGCGGTTGCAGAGCTCGGGGTCGCTTACGCGACCCTCCAGTGCTCCGATCTCCTGGCGCGGGGCGCGCCCGGCATCCACTTCTACACGCTCAACCGCTCGCCCGCAACGCGGGCGATCCTGGCGGCGCTGCGGGCGGCGCATCCGTGGACGCGGGCGCGGGCGACGGTCTAGCGCCCGGCGCGCCGCCTCCACAGCTCCCCGTCTTCGCCGTCGCCGACGCGCTCCACCTCGCCGGTCAGCTCCAGGTGGTGCAGGTAGGAGAGCACCTCGGACAGGCCCCAGGCGATCATCATCGGGGCCGGCAGCTCGTAGCCGACAACCTCGGGCACGATCTCGAACGCCGGGCGCGGGCCGTCCGACAGCGCCGCGCGGACCAGGTCGAGGCGCTCGTGCACCGCGCGGCGGTTCGCCTCGATCAGCGCCGTCGCGTCGCGGACCGGGCGGCCGTGGCCGGCGAGGATCAGCTGGACGTCGAGCTCGATCGACGACGTCGAGGCTCGACAGGAACTCACCGGCCGGGTCGGGCGTGTAGCCGTAGTCGTAGAAGAGCGAGACGCGGCCGAGCAGGTGGTCGCCGGACAGGAGCAGCCCGCGCTCGGGCTGGTGGAGGACCACGTGCGACGGCGCGTGGCCCGGCGTCTCGTACACCTGCCAGCGTGCCGAGGTCGGTCTCGACCTCGACGCCGGGAAGCAGGTCGCGCGTGGGCTCCACGATCTCGGCGATGCCGTAGTCGCGGCCCCGGCGAGCCTCCTCGGAACTCCTCGAGCGCCGCCGCGCGGCACACCGCTCTGGCGGGCGATCTCGAGGCGGCGCTCGAACGTCTTGTTCGGGTCCGCGGCCGCCTTCGTCATGTGCCCGTGGTTCGGGTGCATCCACAGCTCGCAGCCCGCGCGCCTCCATGATCGGCGCGGCCTGGCCGTAGTGGTCCGAGTGGGCGTGGGTGCAGACCACGAGCCGGACGTGCTCGAGCCGCAGGCCGGCCTGGTCGAGCGCCAGCTCGAGCTGTCGCATCGAGCCGGGCTCGTGGATGCCCGTGTCCACCAGCACGACCCCGCTGCCCGCCGCGATCGCGTAGGCGTTCCCGTGCGGCACCCCCGGCCAGGGCAGCGGCAGGCGCAGCCGCCAGAGTCCGGGCAGCACCCGGTCGGCGCGGGCCAGCTCTCGCCGCCGTGCTGTCACGGCGGCAATACTCGCAGCGGCCCGCTGCGGGCTAGGGAGGGCCGATCAGGACGCCCGGGTTGAGGATCCCGGCCGGGTCGACGGCGGCCTTGGCGGCCCGCAGCGCCGCGGCGAACGGATCGGGGCGCTGGCGGTCGTACCAGGGCCGGTGGTCGCGGCCGACCGCGTGGTGGTGCGTGATCGTCCCGCCCGCGGCGAGGATCGCCTCCGAGGCGGCCGCCTTGACCTCGTCCCACTGCGCCAGCTCGTCGCCGCGGCGGGCCGGGGCGAGCACGGTGAAGTAGGGCGCCGCGCCGTCCGGGTAGGCGTGCGTGAGCCGGCAGGTGACCGTGCCGTCGCCGAGCGCGGCGAGCGCGCGCTCGCGGACGCCCTCGACGAAGGCCGTCGAAGCGATCCCAGGTGATCGCCGTCTCGAAGGTCTCGGCGAGGATCCCCGCCGGCGATCGAGCGTGTCGCGCAGGTAGGGCATCTGGAGGAAGGCGTCGCGCCAGGCGTCGGCCGCGGCCGTCGCGCCGGCCGCGCGCTCGGCTCGTCCGGGAGCTCGCCGCCGTGGTCGCGGCAGAGCTCGGCGGCGCGGGCCATCCACGCCTCGAGCGGGTGGTCGGCGGACTCGAAGCCGAGCACGAGCAGCGCCCGCCCCTCCGGCGCCGCCCCGGTGAGCGCCCGCCTCGCCGGGGTCGAGCAGCCGGCAGTTCGACGGATGCAGCCCGGACTGGGCGAGCGCGCGCACCGCCTCGGCGCCCGCGCCGAACGATCCGAAGATCACGCCGGCGGAGGCCCTGAAGCGCGGCCGCTCGCGCACCCGCACCCAGGCCTCGGTGATCACGCCGAGGATGCCCTCGGAGCCGATCAGCATGCCGGTCAGGGCTCGGGCCGGCCCCCGACCCGGGCAGGCGGCGGCTCTCCCAGCGCCCGCGCGGGGTGAGCGCGCGCACCGACTCCACGAGGTCGTCGATGTGCGTGCCGAGCGTGGCGAAGTGGCCGCCGGCCCGCGTGGCGATCCAGCCGCCGAGCGTCGAGTACTCGAACGACTGCGGGTAGTGGCGGAGCGTCAGGCCGTGCTCGCGCAGCTGCTCCTCGAGCCGCGGCCCCGTGGCGCCGGCCTGGATGCGCGCGGCCCGCGAGATCGGATCGACCTCGAGCACGCGGTCGAGCCGCTTCAGGTCGATCGTGACCGCGCCGGCGTAGCCCTCGCCCACCGCCGGCTCGACCCCGCCGACCACGCTCGTGCCGCCGCCGAACGGGATCGCGGCCGCGCCGGCGCCCTCGCACCAGTCGAGCACCGCCTCGAGCTCGCGCCTCGTCGCGCGGGTGGGCGACCACGTCGGGCGAGATGGTCGAAGCGGCCGCGGAAGGCCCGCACCACGTCGCGGTAGGACTTGCCGTAGGCGTGCGCGGCGCGCTCGTAGGTCGTCGCTGCCGGCAGATCGCCGCGAGCGAGCCGGGCGGCGCGAGCCGCGGGCCGCGGCAGCTCGAGGTCCTCGAGCCGCGGCGGCGGCTCGACCTCGGCGGGCGCGAAGCCGAGATGCTCGCGCGCGCGCGCGCGCGGCCTGCTCGACCTCGGCCGCCGGCGGCTGCTGGTCCTCGAAGCCCCAGCCCCAGAACTTGAGGCGCCGCTCGCTCACCGGCGGCACGGTACCGGCGGGCGCCCGTTGCCACCCATCGCTGCCGCAAGCGGCCAGCCCGCCGAGGGTACAGTTGAGGCTCGGATGGCCACACGGGCGACGACCGTGCAGATAACCATGCCCCAGATGGGGGAGTCGGTCACCGAGGGCACCGTCCTCGAGTGGCTCAAGCAGGTCGGCGATCGCGTGGAGCAGGACGAGCCGCTCGTCGAGATCTCGACCGACAAGGTCGACGCCGAGGTTCCCTCTCCGGCGGCGGGCACGCTCGTGAAGATCCTCGCCGAGCCCGACTCGACCGTCGAGGTCGGGGCGGTGCTCGGAGAGATCGACACGGACGGCGACGCGCCGGCCGCGGACGAGCCCGATCGGCCGACCGACGAGCCGGCGAACGAGGCCGAGGCCGCGCCGACGGACGCCGAGCCCAGCGAGGCCGAGCTCGTCGACGTCGCCTTCCCCGAGATGGGCGACTCGGTCGCCGAGGGCACCGTGCTCGAGTGGCGCGTCAAGCCGGGCGACAGCGTCGCCGTCGACGACCCGCTCGTCGAGATCTCCACCGACAAGGTCGACGCCGAGCTCCCGTCGCCGGTGGCCGGCACCGTGCAGGAGATCCTGGTCGAGGCCGACGAGACGGTGGGCGTCGGCACGATCCTGTGCCGCATCGCGGCGGGCGCGGGCGCGGCTCCGGAGGCCTCAGGCAACGGGCCCGTCCAGCCGGCGGCGGAGCCCACCGAGCCGGCCACGCCGGCCGCGACCTCCGGATCCGGCAACGGCGCCAACGCCACCCCGGTCGCGGTGCGCACGGCGAACGCCCACGGCGTCGACGTCGACTCGATCTCCGGCACCGGCCCGCGCGGGCGGGTGACGAAGGACGACGTGCTCGCCGCCGTGGAGGGCAACGGGGCGCCGTCCGCCCCGAAGGCCGCGCCCGAGCCGGCGGCCGGTGCGACCACGCCCGATCCGCGGGCCCGCGGCCACGCTCGTCAAGTTCATGAACGAGAGCCGCTCGATCCCGACGGCGACGAGCTTCCGCACGCTCCCCGTCGACGTGCTCGACGGCCGGCGCAAGGAGCTCAAGGCGAGCGGCAAGAAGCTGTCCTTCACGCACCTGATCGCCTGGGCGATCGTCCAGGCGGCCCGCGACATGCCCGTGATGGGCCACGCGCTACGCCGAGGAGGACGGCAAGCCCCAGCGCATCGCGCCCGGCAGCCTCAGCCTCGGTCTCGCGGTGGACGTGGAGCGCAAGGACGGCACGCGCTCGCTGATCGTGCCCGTGATCCACGACGCGAGCGAGATGGACTTCGGCGCCTTCGCGGCCCGTTACGACGAGCTCGTGGCGGGCGCGCGCGACAACACGCTCCCGCCGGACGCCTACCAGGGCGCGAACATCACGCTCACGAACCCCGGCGGGATCGGCACGGTGGCGAGCGTGCCGCGCCTGATGCCCGGCCAGGGCACGATCGTCGCGACCGGCGCGATCGGCTACCCGCCCGGCCTGACGGCGGTCGACCCGGACCGGCTGCGCGAGCTCGGCGTCCAGAAGGTCATGACGATGACGAGCACCTACGACCACCGCGTGATCCAGGGCGCGGAGTCGGGTGCGTTCCTGCGCCGGATCGACGAGCTGCTGCAGGGCGAGGACGGCTTCTACGAGGGCGTCTTCGAGGCCCTCGGGCTGACGGGCGTGGCGGAGGGCCCGGCGAGCGCCGCGGCGGTCACGGCCGCCGAGCCGGTGCCCGCGGCGGCCGTGCCCGCGGCCGCGCCGGTGGCGGACGCCGCGCTGCTCCAGGCGGTCCAGGCGGCCACCTCGCTCGTCAAGGCGCACCGCATGCACGGCCACCTCGCCGCCCAGCTCGACCCGCTCGGCTCGGCGCCGGTCGGCGACCCGGCGCTCGACCCCGCCACGGTCAACCTCACGGAAGAGCTGATGCGGCGCATCCCCGCCTCGGTGCTGCGCGTGGCCGTCCCGGGCGACACGTTCGCCGAGGCCCTGCCCGGGCCTGCGCGAGACCTACACCGGCACGATCGCCTACGAGATCGAGCACATCTCCGACCACGAGCAGCGCGTCTGGCTGCGGCAGGCGATCGAGTGCGGCCGCTACCGCGAGCCGCTCCCCGACGAGGCGAAGCGAAGGCTGCTGCAGCGGCTGTCGGAGGTCGAGGCGCTCGAGAACTACCTGCACAAGGCCTTCCTCGGCAAGAAGCAGTTCTCGATCGAGGGCCTCGACACGCTCGTGCCGATGCTCGACGAGGTGATCGAGCTCACCTCCGCCGAGGGCGCGCGCGAGGTCGTGCTCGGCATGGCGCACCGCGGCCGGCTGAACGTGCTCGCGCACACGGTCGGCCGGCCCTACGAGGCGATCCTGGCCGAGTTCGAGGGCGAGCAGACGCTGGCGGTCGACACCGCCGCGCCCGAGGGCGGCACCGGCGACGTCAAGTACCACTACGGCGCGAGCGGCACCTACGCGACGAGCACGGGACGAGGCGTGACGGTCACGCTCTCCCCGAACCCGAGCCACCTCGAGTACGTGAACCCGGTGATCGAGGGCCGCGCCCGCGCCGACCAGACGAGCCGCAAGGCGCGCGAGCTCACGCACGACCCGACCGCCGTCGTGCCGGTGCTGATCCACGGCGACGCCGCCTTCCCGGGCCAGGGCATCGTCGCCGAGACGCTCAACCTGCAGGCGCTGCCCGGCTACACCACCGGCGGCACGATCCACGTGATCGCCAACAACCAGCTCGGCTTCACGACCGACCCGGACGAGAGCCGCTCGACGCGCTACGCCTCCGACCTGGCCAAGGGCTTCGACGTGCCGATCATCCACGTGAACGCCGACGACGTCGAGGCCTGCATCGCGGCCATGCGGCTCGCGATCGCCTTCCGCCAGACCTTCGGCCGCGACGCGCTGATCGACCTGATCGGCTACCGCCGCTTCGGCCACAACGAGACCGACGAGCCCGCCTACACGCAGCCGCAGATGTACGAGCTGATCAAGAAGCACCCGCCGGTGCGCAAGCTCTACGCCGAGCGGCTCGAGGCCGAGGGCGTCGTCAGCGCCGACGACGCCGAGAGGATGGCCGAGGAGGCCTACGCGAAGGTCGGCGAGGCTCACGAGGAGCTCAAGCGCTCGATGGGCGGGCCGCCCGAGACCGGCGAGATCGAGCTCGACCGGACGATGAGCCGCGAGCCGCGCACGACGGTCCCCGAGGACACGCTGCGCGCGCTCAACGAGCAGCTCCTGCGCGTGCCCGACGACTTCAGCGTGCACCGCAAGCTGAGGCCGTTCCTCGAGCGCCGCCGGGCGGTGCTTCGAGGAGGACGCGACGGTCGACTGGGCGCACGCCGAGGCGCTCGCGTTCGCGTCGCTGCTCGCGCTCGGCGTGCCGGTGCGGCTGACCGGCCAGGACACCGAGCGCGGCACCTTCAGCCAGCGCCACGCGGTGCTGCACGACGCGGAGACCGGCGACGCGCTGGTGCCCGCTCCAGCACCTGCGCGACGCCAACGCGCCCTTCGAGCTCCACAACAGCCCGCTGTCGGAGCAGGCCTGCGTCGGGCTTCGAGTACGGCTACTCGGTGCAGGCGCCGGACGCGCTCGTCCTCTGGGAGGCGCAGTTCGGCGACTTCGTGAACTCGGCCCAGGTGACGATCGACCAGTTCCTCGTCTCCGGCCTCGCCAAGTGGGGCCAGACCTCGCGGCTGTCGCTGCTGCTGCCGCACGGCTACGAGGGCTCGGGTCCCGAGCACTCGAGCGCCCGCCTCGAGCGCTTCCTCCAGGCGGCGGCCGAGGGCAACATCCGCGTCGCCAACTGCACCACGCCGGCGCAGTACTTCCACCTGCTGCGCCGCCAGGCGCTCGTCTCGAAGCCGCGGCCGCTGATCCTGATGACGCCGAAGAGCCTGCTGCGCCTGCCGGCGGCCACCTCGACGCTGGCGGAGCTCGCCGAGGGTGGGTTCGAGCGCGTGATCGACGATCCGCGCTTCGCGGATGGAAGCGACCGCGAGCGCGTGACGAAGCTCGTGCTCTGCTCCGGCAAGGTCTACTACGACATCGCCGGGCACGAGGAGCGCGAGCAGCGGACCACATCGCGGTGGCGCGCGTGGAGCTGCTCTACCCGTTCCCCGAGGCGGAGCTGGTCGAGCTGATGGAGAGCTACCCGAACCTGGAGCGCGTCGTGTGGGTGCAGGAGGAGCCGCGCAACATGGGCGCGCGCGCGTTCATGCGCCGGCGGATGGCGGGCATCCTGCCCGAGCGGCTCTCCTACGACTACGTCGGCCGCCAGCTGCGCGCCGCCCCCGGCGAGGGCTACTCGGCCGCGCACAAGCGCGAGCAGGCGCGCATCGTGCGCGTGGCGCTCGACCTCGAAGCAGGACAAGCTCGAGCCGGACAGCTCCGCTCAGCGGCCGTTGATGTAGTCGCCGAGCCAGGCCCGCCGCCATTCGGCGAGCGCGCCCTTGGCGTCAAGGCGCTCGATCTCGGCGTCGACAGGCGCCCGCACGGGGCTGCCCTTTGCGAAGACCATCGCGTAGTGCGAGCCCGTCCCGGGCAGGTCGCCCACGAGCCGCAGGCCGTCGCGCTCGGAGGCAAACCAGCCGGCGATCGGCGAGTCGTCCACGACCACGTCGGCGCGGCCGTCGAGCAGAGCGTCGTACGTCTCGGCGTTGTATTCGAAGGTGTGCACCGCGGACGGCCCGAGCTGCTCCCGGATGTGCTCCTCGGCCGTCGTGGCGCTGCGCACCGCGAAGGTCCGGCCACGCAGCGCGTCGATCCCCGCGACCTCGTCGCCGTCTCGCACCACCGCGGCGAGGGCCATCTCGAGGTACGGCCGCCCGTAGTCGAGCTCATCCGCGCGCTCGGGCGTGTACGTGGCGGCCG
Source organism: uncultured Thermoleophilaceae bacterium (assembly GCA_963788595.1). Taxonomy (GTDB): domain Bacteria; phylum Actinomycetota; class Thermoleophilia; order Solirubrobacterales; family Thermoleophilaceae; genus JACVRW01. The sequence goes on along the minus strand of CAWBHC010000003.1, from coordinate 18,990 downwards.
TGCAGATGACGTCGATCGCGCCGCGCTTCAGCTCGTCGATGATCTGGCTCCAGACGGCCCGCCGGTAGCGCAGCGTCACCCCCAGGCGCTCCGCCACAGCCTCAAGGATGTCGACCTCGTAGCCGCGGAAATCCGCTTCGCCCGGCTCTCCCAGCTCCATCGGCGGGGGCGGCGAGTCGTCGATGCCGACGATCAGGACGCCCGGCTCGGTGGTCGGGAGGAGGGCCACGGGGCCTAGCGCTTGTCGCGCTGGGCGTCCGCCATCTCCGCGGCGATGCGGTCGGACCCGAGCCGCCGCTGGAGCGCGGCCGTCGCCTTCGGCGCGATCGACGCGGCGAGCACCCCCGCACGCAGGCTGAGCGGCGCCACGTCGATCTCGTCACGCTCCCCCTCGATCCCGCTCACCACCGCCGCACCGACCTCCTCGGGCGAGGGCAGCGACACTGCGCGCGGCAGCTGCACACCGGTCTCGGCGTACATGCCCGCGCCGGCGATGAAGCTCGGGAACACCACGGTCACGCCCACGCCCGTGCCGTGCATGTCCTCGCGCACGCCCGACGCGAACCCGCGCAGCCCGAACTTGGTGGCCGAGTAGATCGACGAGCCGCGTGGGGCCACCTTGCCCGAGAGCGACGAGATGAACACGAGGTGGCCGCGGCCGCGCTCCACCATGCCCGGGACGAGCGCGCGCGTGAGCTGCATCGGCGCCCGCAGGTTCACGTCGAGCGCCCTGTCGATCTCTTCGGGGGTGAAGTCCTCGACCGAGCCGCTCGCCGGGAGGGCGGCGTTGGCGACCAGCACGTCGACGGCTCCCGCCAGCTGTGCCAGCGCGATGGCGGCGTCGGCGTCGGCGAGGTCCGCCGCCTGCACCTCCGCGGGCTCGCCGAGCTCCGCGCGGATCTCCTCCAGCGCGTCCTCGCGCCGCCCGCTCAGGAGCACCCGCGCGCCGCGCTCGTGCAGCGCACGCGCGATCGCGCGCCCGAGTCCGCCGGACGCGCCCGTGAGCAGAACTGTGGAGCCGGCGAGCTGCAGGGCGCGCACGCTACCGCAGCAATCCCGCCCTGCGAACATGAGTGCCGTGACCCTGATCGCCCACGCCGGCCACTGGCTGACCACGATCGCCTATTTCGTGCCCGTGGTCGTCTTCCTCGGCTGGCTCGTGGTCACCCAGGTGCGCGATCGCCGCGGCCGCAACTGAGGCCCAGGCTCACCTCACCTCGAACGACTGCACCATGTCCGCGCTCGAGCTGTTCCCGGCGTAGACGTCGATGCGACCTGGCTCGACGACGAACTCACCGGTGTTGTCGTAGAAGCCGAAGTCGCTCTTGTCGAGCGTGAACGTGACGGTGCGCGTCTCGCCGCGCGCCACCGACACGCGCTCGAAGCCGCGTAGGCGGCGGACGGGCTGCGTGATGCTCGCGACGGGATCGTGGATGTAGAGCTGCACGACCTCGTCGCCGCGGCGGCGGCCGGTGTTGGACACGTCAACGGACGCCTGGAGGTTCCCGTTCGGCCCCACGCTGCTGCGGCTCAGGCGCAGGTTCGAGACCTCGAACGTCGTGTAGCTCAGCCCGTGACCGAACTCGAACAACGGGTCGCACGACGAGATGTCGCGATAGCGCGAGTTGTACTTCGAGTTCGGGTCGCAGGGACGGCCGGTGGGCTCGTGGTTGTAGTAGATCGGCACCTGCCCCACGCGGCGCGGGAACGAGACGGGCAGCTTGCCGCCCGGGTTGACCTCACCGAACAGGACGTCGGCCACCCCGTGGCCCGCCTGGACGCCCGGGAACCAGGCCTCGAGCATCGCGGGCGCGTCGTCCACGACGTCCTCCAGCGCGAGCGGGCGCCCGTTGAAGAGCACGATCGCGACCGGCTTGCCGGTGGCGACGACCTTCTCGATCAGCTCCTCCTGCATGCCCGGCAGGTCGATGTTGCTGCGCGATGCGGCCTCGCCGCTCATCTCGCGCGACTCGCCGACGGCCAGCACCACCTGGTCGGCCGCCTCGGCGGTCGCGACCGCCTCGGCGAAGCCGGCGTCCGAGCCACAGCCCTCGGGATCGTCGGTCGGCGGCTCGGCGTTCGAGAGCGTGCAGCCCTGGGCGAAGGTCGCGCCCGGGCTCTGCTCGCGGATGCCGGTGAGCAGGCTGACGACGTCGGTGTCGACGCCGCGGCCCCACCAGGGTCCGAGCATGTCGTGCTGGTTGTCGCCGAGCGGGCCGATCACGGCCGTCGTCAGCGAGGGATCGAAGGGCAGCGTGTTGTTGTCGTTCTTCAGCAGCACTGTCGACCTGCCGACGGCCCTGCGTGCCTGTCGCAGCGCGGCCGGGCGCAGCTGCGCGTCATCGGCGCGGTCGACGTTCACGTAGGGGTCGTCGAAGAGGCCGGCGCGGAACTTGACGCGCAGGATCCTGCGCACCGCATCGTCGATGCGGTCCATCGAGATGCGGCCGTCGGCGAGCAGCTGCTCGCCGTAGTCGCGGATGTTCGTGCTGACCATCTCCGAGTCGGTCCCCGCGTTCAGGGCGAGCGCCCCCGCCGAGGGGCCGTCCTCCGCGACGCCGTGGCCACACGAACCCTCGTCGGGCTCGACCGGCGGGCACGCGCGTAGCTCGGCCACGGCCGTGTAGTCGCTCTCGACGAAGCCGTCGAAGCCCCACTCGCCCTTCAGGATCTCGGTCTCGATGTACGGGATTGGCACAGCCCGGCACGCCGCTGATGGCGTTGAACGAGCACATCGTGGTGTCGGCGCCGGCGTCGATGGCCGCCTTGAACGGCGGCAGGTAGAGGTTGCGCAGCCGGTGCTCCGACATGTCGGTCGTGTTGTAGTCGCGCCCGCCCTCGGGCTGGCCGTAGGCGGCCAGGTGCTTCGGGCTCGTCACGACCTTGCGCGGGTCGCTGTAGTCGGTGCCCTGGGCGGCCTTGACGCGCGCTGCGGCGAGCACGGAGTTGAGGTAGGGATCCTCGCCGCCGGCCTCGGCGATGCGGCCCCAGCGCGCCTCGTGCGAGACGTCGACCATCGGGCTGTAGATCTGCTTCAGGCCCACGGCGGCCGACTCGCGCGCGCCGATGCGGTGGTCGTCCGCGACGACGTCCGGGTCGAAGCTGCTGGCCGCGCCGAGCGGGATCGGGAAGATCGTGCGATAGCCGTGGATCGTGTCGTAGGCGAACAGGATCGGGATGCCGAGCCGCGACTCCTCGACCGCGATGTGCTGGAGATCGTTGATGCGCTGCGGGTCGACGAGGCTGAAGACACCGCCGAGGCCGTTGCGGGCGGCCTCGTCGCCCGCATCGCCCTCGTCCTCGTTGACCTGGCCGTCGGAGAGCAGCTGGATCTGCTGGAGCTTCTCGTCGAGCGTCATGCGTGCGAGCAGGTTGTTCACGCTTGCGCTCGATCGAGCGGTCCGCGGGTCCGCGGGTGGGCTCGAGGGCCGTCTCGTCGCTCGACTGGGTGGCCGCGACAACGCCTCCCGCGATCGCAACGCTGAGCACCACGAGCGCCACCGTGAGCAGCGCCCTCAACCGCGAACCTCGACATGGATCTCCCCTTCCCCTTCAGCGGACCGGTCTGGTGGGCTTACCCGGGCTTGTTGCGATTGACACCCGCATGGCCCCGGGTAATGACCGGGCGATGCGGTGGCGATTCGCAGCGCTGATCGTGATCGCGGCGCTCGTCGCCGTTCCAGCGGCGCAGGCCGCCCCAGGCGACCGTGCCACGCTCGAGCGCTACGCCGAGGCCACGTGGGCGTCGTTCGTCGCGATGACCGACGACGCGACGGGCCTGCCCACCGACATCCTGAACGCCGACGGCACGCGCGTCCCGCAGACCTCGACGACCAACATCGGCGCCTACATGTGGAGCGCCGTGGCGGCCGAGCGGCTCGGCATCATCGGCCGCGCCGAGCTCGTGAGCCGGCATCACGCCGACTCTCGCCACGCTCGAGCGCATGGAGCGACACGAGAGCGGCCAGTACTTCAACTGGTACGACCACCGCACGGCGAGAAGCTGACGACCTGGCCGCCGATCGGGCGAGCCGCTCACTCCGATCCTGTCCTCGGTCGACAACGGCTGGCTCGCCACCGGCCTCCAGGTCGTGCGCAACAGCGTCCCCGAGCTCGCCGCCCGCGCCGGAGCGCTCTACGACTCGATGGACTTCTGCTCTACTACCGTGCCCGAGGTGAACCGGATCCTCTTCCACTACGTGCCCGACGACCGGCGCGGCGACCCGTGCTGCTACGACACGCTCGTCTCCGAGAGCCGCATCGCCGACTACATCGGGATCGGCGAAGGGCGAGCTCCCGCGCAAGACCTACTACGGGCGCTGGCGCACCTTCCCCGACACCTGCGACTGGTCGTGGCAGGAGACACGCCCATCCGGCTTCTCCCGCACGCTACGACGGCGTCGACGTGTACGAGGGCAGCTACCCGTACGGTCGACACGGGCTGCGTCCCGAGCTGGGGCGGCTCGATGTTCGAGGCGCTGATGCCGGCGCTGTTCGTGCCCGAGGAGCGCTGGGGCGCCGGGCTCGTGGCGCCAGAACCACCCGCTCACGGTGGACGCGCAGATCGACCACGGCCTGAACGTCGCGGGCTACGGCGTCTGGGGCTTCTCGCCCTCGAACATCCCCGAGGGCGGCTACGCGGTCTACGGGGTCGACGCCATCGGGCATGGACCCGAACGGCAACCCGTCGAACGAGGACCGGCACGCTCGTCGACCGCGGCTTCCCGGGCTGCCCGGGTCGCGACCCGCGCTGCCGGACCCGCCGCGCGAGCGCGTACACGAACGGCGTGGTCACACCGCACGCCGCGTTCCTCGCGCTGCGCTACCGGCCGCGCGAGACGATGACGAACCTGGCCCGGCTCGAGGCGATACCGGGCATGTTCGGCAAGTGGGGCTTCGCCGACTCGGTCAACGTCGAGACCGGACGCTCGTCTCGCCCGCCTACCTGTCGCTCGACCAGGGCATGATCATGGCCGCGCTCGGCAACGAGCTCGGCGGCGACGTGCTGCGCCGGGCGTTCGTCACGCCGGAGATGCGCGCGCGCGCTGCGTCCCGTGCTCGGCGTGGAGGAGTTCAACGCCGAGCCGCGCGACTGCACGATCAGCGGGCACGGCGCGCGACGACCGGCTGCGAGGGCACCTACGGCGCCCGACGTGATCTGCGGCCTCGGCGGCGACGACCGGATCGACGGCCTCGACGGCGACGACGTCATCTACGGCGACGCGGGCGACGACCGCATCGACGGGGACCTCGGCGACGACACGATCTACGGCGACGACGGCGACGACCGGCTCGCCGGCCACTACGACGCGGACGTCCTGGCGGGCGGGCCGGGCGACGACCGGCTCGACGGCGGGCCGGGCCGCGACCACCTCGAAGGTGACACGGGCAACGACCGCTGCAGCTCGGACGCGGCGGACGACGAGCCCGCCGGTTGCTGAGGCGCCGCCGCGCGCTCAGACGTCGAGCTCGGCCGCCTCCCCGATCGGGAGCCAGCGGAAGCTCGCCCGGATCTCCTCGGGAGCGCGCTCGAGCTCCCGCTCGATCTCCGCCCGGCCCTCCTTGAAGTGGCGCCCAGCCCTCGTAGTGAATGGGGATGGCGACGCGCGGGCGGACGAGCCCGCACAGCTCGACGGCCTCGGCGGCGGTCATGCTGTAGCGGAGCGGGCCCGTGACCGGGAAGCGCACGCGCGCCGAGGTGGAGCAGCGCGGTGTCGACGTCGAGCCGCTCGGCGACCTCGCGCACACCGTCGTAGAGGACGGTGTCGCCCGAGATCCAGAGGACGCCGTGCTCCTGGCCCTCCCAGCGCAGCGCGAAGCCGATCACGTCGCCCGCCACCGGCCGGCTGAACGGCGGCCCGTGACGGCACGGCGTGGCCGTGACCTCGATCGTGGGCCGCCCGTCCGCCTCGAGCCGGGTGGTCGCCCCAGGGCTCGAGACCGCGGGCCGCCCCGCCGAGCCGCCGGGCACCCGAGGCGGTCGTGACCACCACGCCCGCCCCGGGAAGCAGCGCCCGCCCCGCCTCGTCGAGGTTGTCGCCGTGGTGGTCGTGGGTCAGCAGCACCGCGTCGAGCGGCGGCAGCTCGGACGCCGTCAGCGCAGGGCCGGTCGAGCTTGCGCGACGCCGTGCCCCAGCCGAACGAGTAGCGGCGCCCGGGGGCGTCGAAGGTCGGGTCGGTGAGGATCCGCCACCCGTCGATCTCGAGGAGGACGGTCGGCCCGCCGATGTGCGTGATGCGGGCTATGACTGCGGCGCGGGAGCGACCGCGTGCTCGAGCGCCCAGTCGAGGACGTAGTCGGCGATCTCCTCCCAGCCCTCCTGGGCGGGAAGCAGGTGCGCGTAGCCGTCGTACACCTTGACCTCGGTGATCGTGTCGGACTTGTAGTGCTTGGCGTTCGACGCCTGGACCTTCGGCGGCATGATGTGGTCCTCGCTGCCCGACACGAACAGCAGCGGCGCGCCGGTCGTCGTTCTTGTAGTCGACCCAGGTCTCCTGGTGGCCGGGCTTCACGTTGGCGAGCACGCCGCCGAAGAGGATCGCCGCCCGAGGCGGGGATGTGCGTAGCGCTCGTACAGCCTGCGCGACTCCTCCTCGCTGAAGGTGTTGGTGAAGGCGTACTGCCACTGCTCGTGCGTGAAGCCGACCGCCCGGTGGCGGTTGGCCGGGTTCTTCAGCACCGGGAAGGTCGACTTGAGCTGCGAGAAGGGCACGACCGGCACGCCCTCGGTCGGCGCCGAGTTGAGCGCCACGCCCGCGACGCCGTTGCCGCGGTCGAGCAGGATCTGCGTGAACGCCCCGCCCGCCGAGTGACCGATGAGGACCGGCGGCGCGTCGAGCTTTGCGATCTCGGCCTCGAAGTGGTCGATGATCTCGGGCACGGTCACGTTCCGTGATCGGCGTCGGATCCTCGTTCAGCGCCTCGACCTCGACCTCGAAGCCGGGATAGGCGGGCGCGATGACGCGTGTGGCCGCGTGCCTCGTAGCGGGCCTTCCAGTTCTCCCAGCTGCGCGGGGTGACCCAGAAGCCGTGGACGAGGACGATGGGCGTGTCGGTGGCAGGGCTCAATCTGTCTCCCATGGTTTGATTTCCATACTGAGCAGGGAACGTAGTAACGGTGAGTTCGAAAGTCAAACCTACTAAGCGGGTGTGCTCCGTCGCCGACGCGCTGGCGATCGTCGGCGACCGCTACTCACTGCTGATCGTCCGCGAGATCGGCTACGGCTACCGCCGCTTCCAGGAGCTCGCGGGCTTCACCGGCGCCCCGCGCGACGTCCTCAGCTCGCGCCTGCGCAGGCTCGAGGCGATCGGCTTGATCGAGCGGCGCCTCTACTCGGAGCGCCCTGAGCGCCACGAGTACCACCTGACCGCGGCCGGCGAGGAGCTGCGGCCGATCGTGCTCGCCCTGAAGGAGTGGGGCGACCGCCGCTGCGAGGCCGGCGCCGAGCCCGTCGTCTTCAGCCACAACTGTGGCGCCGAGTTCCATCCGCTGACGGTCTGCGCCGCGTGCCGCGAGCCCGTCGGCGCAGGAGAGCTCAGGGTCGTGGGCGGCACGCACCCGGTCGAGGGCGAGCCCTGGTAGTCAGCTCGCCGCGGCGGACGGAGGCCCGCCCCGGATCCGGTCCACCACCAGCGCGGGCACGTGATCCCGCGGGGCCGACTCGGCCTTCTCCGGGAAGTCGAAGACCGCCACCATCGCCTGCATCGGGTAGTCGGGCGCCTGGTCGACGCTCTTCACGTGCTCGCCGTCGATCAGGAAGTCGACCCGTCCCGGGCGCCAGTCGGCGCCGTAGACGTGGAACTCGGAGACGTCGATCGCCACCCGCGGCGCCTCGAACTCGTCGCTGATCGCCGGGTCGCGGAAGGGGTGCACGCCCATGCCCACCGCCGCGGTCGGGCGTCCGCCGTCCTCGGCGAGCGCGTCGCCGAAGACCTCGAAGATGCAGATCTCGGCGGAGCGCTCCGGCTCGGTCCTCGAGCCCCACCATCCACACCGCGGCCATCGAGCGCGGGCTGAGCTCCATTCGCGCCCGCACCTCGAGCAGCCCGTAGTGCGGCGTCCAGCCCCACTGCGCCGGCTGGAACTCGCGCACGGTGAGTCCGTCGCGGAAAGGCTGCTGCCCGGCCGTGCTCCCGACCTCGCCGGAGAACACGCCCGACTGGATGCCGGACACCCGCAGCGGGTCGTGGTCTGCCGCGCACCACAGACCGTGCTCCGGGGGGATCGTCAGTCGCAGCTCCGAGTCCGGCCACCGTGTAGCTCGCGGCGCTCTCCGCGCGGGAGCTCCACATCGGCAGGTAGTGCGGCACCCAGACCTCCGTGTCGAGGTCGGATCCGTCGAAGTCGTCGGCGAACGTGTCCTGGTCGGCACCCATGCCCGCGATCCTCGCATCTGGGTGAAATCACCCACCCGCGCGAGCCGCGAGGTTGGGTGCTCCGCCCGATGCGAGAGCCGTCGGCCGGGCGTAGCGTGACCGAGATGGACGATCTCTACAGCGAAGAGCACGGGTCCGGCGAGACGATCGTGCTGGTGCACGGCAGCTGGGACGACCACACGGCCTGGGACGCCGTGGCGCCGCTCCTTGCCGAGCGTTTCCGGGTCGTGGCGTACGACCGGCGCGGATACGGCCGGAGCACCCGGCTGCCGGGCGCCCACCGCCGGCGCCAGGACGAGGACGACCTGGCGGAGCTGATCGAGACGGGCGGCCGCGCTCCGGCCCACGTCGCCGGCAGCTCCTACGGCGCATCGACCGCCCTGGCGCTGTGCTCGCGGCGTCCTGAGCTCTTTTGCAGCCTGAGCATCCACGAGCCGCCGCTGATCGAGGCGGCGTCCGAGAGCCCGGCGCTGCGGCCGCTGCTCGACGAGGTGGATGCGGCGCTCCGCTCCGCGCTCGGCCAGTTGCAGGCCGGTGACATCGAGGGCGGGGCGAGGAGCTTCGTCGAGAACGTCGCGCTCGGGCCGGGCGCGTGGGACATGCTCCCGCCACCGGTCCACGAGCAGCTCGTCCGCAACGCTCCGGGGTTCCTCGGCGACGCCGAGGACCCGGCCTGGTCCCGTCTCGACTGGGAGGCGGCCGCCCGCATCGGCGTTCCCGTGCTCGTGAGCTGGGGAAGCGAGAGCCCTCGCTGGCTCCAGGAGGTGTCGCGCCACGTCGCGGGGAGGATTCCCACCGCCCACTCGCGCGAGCTCGAGGGCTGCGGGCATCTCCCGCACATGACCCATGCGCAGCGCTATGCGGCGGACGTAGCGGAGTTCGCCGCTCGGGCTTCGAGGGCCGACACGCTTGTGGCACGCTCTGCTCGGTGAGCCTGACCGAACGCCTGCTACAGATCGACGTCTCCGCGCTGTCGGACGCCGACAAGACGCTGCCGGTGGTGGATCCCGCGATCCGCGCGATGATCCCCGACGTGCGCATGGCGGGCCCGGCCTTCACGGTGCTCGCCGAGGACGACCATCTCCCGGTCATGGCCGCGCTGGCCGAGGCCGCGCCCGGCCACGTGCTCGTGATCGCGACGGGCGGCAGCTCGCGCGCCGTGTTCGGCGAGCTGTTTGCCACCGAGGCGCGCCGCCGCGGGCTCGCCGGGATCGTCGCCGACGGCTTCTGCCGCGACCTGCGCGGCCTGCGCCAGATCGGGCTGCCCGTCTTCGCGCGCGGGACGACGCCGCGCTCGGGCAGCACCGTGTCGCGGGCGGCCCTGGGCGCCACCGTCGCAATGCGGCGGGGTCGAGGTGTCGCCGGGAGACATCGTCTTCGGTGACGACGACGGCCTCCTGATCGCGACCGAGGAGCGAATCGCCGCCGCGCTCGAGACGGCCGAGCTGATCGGGCGCAGCGAGCGCGCGATCCTCGCGGCGCAGGATCGGGGCGAGTCGCTGCACGACCTGACGAATCACGACGAGCACGTCGCCGCGCTCGACCGCGGCGAGACGCAGCGCGCTGGCGTTCAGGGTCGATGAGCGTCACTGACTTCCGGCAGGCATTCGCCCGCAGGACACAGGTGTCGGGCGGCACCGAGCTCGCGACGATCCTCGCCGGCAGCCCACCCGGCGTCCTGTCCATGACCGGCGGGTTCCCCAACCCGGCGACCTTCCCGACCGACGAGCTCGACGAGATCGCCGGGCGGCTGCTGCGCGAGGACGCCGCCGTCGCGCTGCAGTACACGCCCTGCGAGGGGATCCCGAGCGTGCGCGAGTACCTCGTCGCCCGGCAGGAGCAGCTCCAGGGCAGGCGCCCCGAGACCGCCGAGCTGATCGTGACGAGCGGCGGGATGGAGTGCATCACGCTGATGTGCCAGGCGCTCATCGATCCAGGCGACGCGGTCGTCGTCGAAGCGCCCACCTACCTCGCCGCGCTGATGGCGCTCGGCCGCGCGGAGGCCGAGGCCGTCGCGATTCCGATGGACGACGACGGGCTGCGGGTCGACCTACTGGAGGAGCGGCTGTCGGAGGGGCTGCGCCCCAAGTTCGTCTACACGATCCCCGAGTACCAGAACCCGACCGGGCGCACGCTGCCGCTCGAGCGCCGCCGGCGGCTGGTCGAGCTGTGCCGCGAGCAGGGGCTGCTGATCCTCGAGGACGTCGCCTACCGCGAGCTGTCCTTCGACGGCACGTCGCTGCCCACGCTGTGGTCGCTCGCTCCCGACATCGTGCTGCAGGCCGGGACCTTTTCGAAGAGCTTCTTCCCGGGCGTTCGGCTCGGCTGGGCGGTCGGCCCGTCCGACGTGGTCGCCGAGCTCGCGGCCGCCAAGCAGAACACCGACCAGTGCGCGGGCGGACTCGGACAGCGGATGGTCGAGGAGTACGGGCGCGCGGGGGGCTTCGAGCGCCACCTCCCGGCTGCCAGGGCGCTCTACGCCTCGCACTGGGCGGCGCTCTCGGGCGCGCTTCGTCGCCACATGCCCGACGGCGTCGATTGGACGGAGCCGGCAGGCGGCTTCCTGACCTGGCTCACCCTGCCCGAGGGGCTCGACGCGATGGCGATGCGACCGGCCGCGCTCGCGGCGGGCGTGGCCTACGTGCCGGGCCCGCCGTTCTTCGTCGGCGGTGCGGGGCACAACGCGCTGCGACTGTCGTTCAGCCACCTGACCGAGCCCGAGCTCGAGATCGCGGTCGAGCGGCTGGCGAGCGTCTTCCGGACGTAGACTCGCCCGGTGGACATCGTTCTGGCCCTCGTGGCCGCGTTCTTCTTCGCGCTCGGGCTGGTACTGCAGGAGAAGGCCGCGTCGCAGAAGTCCACGGACGACGTGGGCGCCGGATTCCTCGTGCGCCTTTTCTCGGAGCCCGTCTGGCTCCTCGGCCTCGCGTGTCAGGGGCTCGGGTTCGCCGCCCAGGCGGCGGCGCTCGCCATCGGCCGCATGGTCATCGTGCAGCCGCTGCTCGTGGCGACGATCGCGTTCTCGCTCCCGATAGCGCGCGTGGTCACCAAGCGCCACATCCGCCGGATCGAGTGGATCGGCGCGAGCCTCGTGGCCGGCGGCCTCGCCGCCCTGCTTGTCGTGAGCAAGACGAGCGAGGGCACGGACGACGCCTCCCTGGGCGTCTGGCTCGCCGTGGGAGGCGTCTGCATCGGGATCGCCCTCGCCCTCTTCCTGCTCGCGCGCGGGCGGAGCCCGGCGCTCCGCGCCGGGCTGCTGGGCACGGCGGCCGGAATCCTCTTCGGCTTCGCGGCGGCGCTCACGAAGGCCGCCCTGTCCCGGTTCGACGACGGACTCCTCGAGGTCGTCCTGGACTGGCACCTCTACGCGATGGTCGTCGTGAGCCTCGCCGCGTTCTGGCTCCAGCAGGCGGCGCTGCAGGCCGGGGCGCTCTCGGCCGCGGTGGCCTCGAGCATGGCCTTCGATCCACTGTCGAGCATCCCCCTCGGCATCATCATCTTCAGCGAGCAGCTGCACGAGACCGCACTCGGCACCACGATCTCGCTGATCGCTCTGGCGGTGGCGCTGTCCGGCCTGGTGTTGCTGGCAAGGGCGAAGGGAGCCGAGGCCGTGGAGCCGCAGCTGGCGGCTGCTCCCGCCGCTGGCTGAGCCGGGGGGATCGGCGAGGGACCCCAGCCGTAGTAAGCGGCCATCGTGGACGCGACCCTGCGAGCGGCGGATACTGGGCCGGCGATGTCGCAGGTCTTCGAGCACTTCGACGAAGACGTTGAGTGGTTCGGGCCACTGGATGTCTCCAACAGTGGCTTCTCGCGCGGGCACGACGGTGTCCGGCGATCGCTCGCCACCTGGGTCGGCACCTGGTACGACTTTCAGTTCGAGCTGCGCGAGTTGATCGACTGCGGCGATCAGGTCCTGGCCGCAGGCTTGGCAGCGAGGACGCGGCCGGACCAGCGGCGTCGAGGTCGCTGAGGAGATATTCAGCGTGTGGACTCTTCGCGCGGGCAAGGTCGTCCGGCAGCGGATGTTCCCCATACAGCCCGCCGGATGGCCGCCCCCGAGTGCCTGCCGGAAACGCCCTAGTCCCGCAGCCCAGCGGCTTCGAGTGCATGGCTTCTGTGACCTCGAACCCGGTGCTGCTCGCCGGGGGACGCTCCTTCGCCGTCAGCGCACCCCAAGCGACGAAGTCGCTCGCGCTGGCCGAGCGAAAACCAAGGATGCCGCGCGCCGCAAGGCCGACGCGTGCACCCGCACGCGAGGCCGCAGCGGCGCGCGGCAGCCGCAGGTTTGCAGCCGGCCAGCGCGAGCGACGGGACTCGAACCCGCGACCTCCGGCGTGACAGGCCGGCGCTCTAACCATCTGAGCTACGCCCGCGTGGGGAGCCGAGGATAGCGGCCCTCGGCCGGGCGGCGTCAGGTGTTCGACTGGGAGAGCAGCCAGAGCGCGAGGCTCGTGAAGCCGACCATCACCGCGAGCATCCAGTACTGCGAGCGAACAGCCTGCTTGGGGTCGTCGTAGAGCGCGAGCGCGCGATCGTGGGCGAGTACGAGCGCCGCGACGTGGCCGATGACGACGAAGGCCACCTGGAAGTACCAGGTCGCCTCGCCGCCGATGATCGTGTAGTCGATCTGGCTGTCGGCGGTGCCGAAGATGTCGCTCCCGTCGCCGAGCGGGTCCGATGCGAGGTACGCCATCGCCTGGCCCTGGAAGAGCAGCAGCGTGAAGTAGTGCGCCGCCACGTAGGCGAGCGCGATCGGGACGAGCGAGTGGACGAACGCGTTGGCCAACCGGTTGGCGCTGAAGCCGCCGCCGACGCTGCGGGCTCCGAGCACGCCGAGCCGGTAGAAGCTGAACACGAGCACGATCGCCAGGATCAGGCCGAGCAGGAATGCGAGCTCGAGCGAGTGCTGCGGGCTCAGCCCCACGTCCTGGAAGAACTGCGCGAGGTCCGGCGAGATGTCGGTCCAGGGCGCCGCCTCGGACGCTCCGTCGAAGGTGACGGAGCCGATCATCACCGCCAGCAGCGGGACCGTCCCGGCGGCGGGCGGCAGAGCGGCAAGGCCCGACAGCGGCTTGCGCAGGCCGACCTCGCGGCCGCGCGTCTCGACCGCCGAGATGCGCGAGAACAGGTTGAAGTAGACGGAGAACGCTTCGCCGCGGTCGCACCAACGCTCGACCCCGTAGAGCGCCATGGCTATGAACGTGACCGCCGAGTAGATCAGCACGGCGATCGCCAGGTTCTCGGGGCGGTCTCCGTTCGAGGCGACGAGCTCGAGTGCGGCGAACGCGAAGATCCCGGCCGCCGCGGGCCAGCGGCCGAGCTTCTCGGGGTAGGCGAGCGGTGCCGGCAGGTCGCCGCGGGCGGCCGTCTTTGCGACCCACGCCACGCCGCGCCCGATCGCGCGCCAGGGGTTGAAGGCCCGGAAGACGTCGCCGAGCAGCACGCTCGCGGGCACGAACCCGAGCCAGAAGATCACGTAGATGAAGGTGGGGGCGAAGTTCGCGGTCGAGCTCTGGACGCCCTCGAGCCCCGTGTAGATGACGAGCCCGAAGAGGAAGATGCCGATCGCCCCGCAGACGATCTCGACCGGCCTGCTCGTGAGCACCCTGCCGAACCCAGCGGGGAGCGGCCGCCAGCCCTCGTCCTCCAGCTTCGGCTCTGGCCAGAGGACCGCGAGCGCGACGAACGAGACCACCAGCACCATCGCCGCGGCCCAGCCGAAGAGCCACTCGGGGATCGGCAGGTCGGATCGGGCGACGAGCCCGTGGGCGATCTGGATCACTGGCGGATCAGGAGGGATTCACCACCAGCTGCGCGACGAGCGGATCCAGGCCGGCGTCCTCAGCCGTGTGGCTCTCGATCTCGAACACCCCTTCGAGATTGGCCTTGAAGTTGAAGCGGGCCGGCGCGCCCGGCGCCGCGGTCCGGGTGAGGTCGTAGCCGTGCAGGTGGATCTCGTCGGTGGCGTCGGCGGCCACCACGATCCGCACGGGCTCGCCCTGCTCGACCTCGATCCGCTTCGACCCGCCCACCACCTCGCCGCCCTGGACCTGGATGCGGGTCACCGACGGCTTGGGCGGCTCGGGCGGGGTCGTCTCGGTCTGCGTCTCGACCTCGGTCTCGGTCTCCGTCTCGACCTCGGTCTGCGTCTGGGTGGTCGTGGTCTGGGCGGCCTGGTCGCCGTCGTCGTCGTCCGAGCCGGGGCTCGCGATCACGAACGCGATCACAGCCACGGCGACGGCCGCGACGACCAACATGATTCGCTGGTTCCTGGACATCGAGCGGCCGAAGTATGTCAACGGCTCCCGTGTTCACGTGTACCCTGAAACGCCATGCCCGCCAGGGATCAGCGGCTTCTCGCGCTCTCGGCGGCCGTTGCCGCGGCACTCGCGCTGTTGCTCGCCCTGGCCGGCCATCCGGAGCTGCTCGCGTACGCGGCGCCGCTGCTCGTGGTGGCGCTGCCGCTCGTGCTCGGGCGCTACCTGGGCGAGGAGACGCTCGAGCGGCTGCGCTCCCGCCCATGCACGGGCGTGCGCCATCCGCGGCCGGCGGCTCTCCGGCCCGCCGGCCGACGCTTCGCCGCGCTCGTTCCGCGTGGCGCGCGGCTGATCGCCCACTCGCTCGCCGAGCGCGGCCCGCCCGTCGCCGCCGCGTCCTAGCGTCCGGGCGGCCTGAGCCATAGGCGGAGCCCGGACGTCACACGTCCGAGCCGAGGAGGCTCCGTGCTTCGCCGAAGAGGTGTGGCCGCCGCGGCGCTCGCCGCGCTGTGCGTGCTCGCACCACCCGCCCTCGCCCACGAGGGCAACCCCAACTACAGATCAGAGGTCCGTGCGATCTCGCCCCCGGTCGAGGGGCTCCGCGCGGCGGTCCTCAACTTCGATGACCGCATCGAGCTGCGCAACGACGGCAGCGAGACGATCGTGGTCGAGGGCTACCGCGACGAGCCCTACCTGCGCTTCGAGCCGGACGGCACCGTGTCCGTCAACACGCGCTCGCCCGCGGCCTACCTGAACGAGGACCGCTTCGCCCAGGTTGAGGTTCCCGGAGCGGCCGATCCCCAGGCGGCGCCGGAATGGAGGGTCGTCGCAAGAAACGGGCGCTACGACTGGCACGACCACCGCATCCACTGGATGTCGAAGACCCCGCCCGAGCGTGTTCGCAAGGACGAATCCGAGCCCGTCGAGGTCTTCGACTGGAAGCTGCCGCTGACGGCGAACGGAAACGCCGCGAGGATCAGCGGCAGCCTCACCTGGCTCGGAGAGGACGACGGCGGGTTCCCGGTGACGGCGGGGATATCGCTGCTGGCCGCGATCCTCGCGGGCGTCGTGCTGGTGGCGCTCGTGCGGCGGCGTCGCAGGACCGGCGACGAGCGGGAGAAGGCGGAGGCCTGGTGAGAAAGCTCGCCGTCGCGTGCGCGCTGCTCGCGGCGGCGCTCGCGCTGCCGGCGACGGCCGGCGCCCACGCGGTGGTGGTCGGTACCACGCCCGAGCGCGGCGCGAGCGTCGAGCGAGCGCCCGAACGGGTGACGTTCCGCTTCAACGAGCCCGTCGAGTCGGCGTTCGGCGCGCTGCGGGTGTTCGACGCCCGCGGCGACCGTGTCGACGCCGGCGGCACCGAGCACCCCCGCGGCGACACCGTCGCCATCCGCTTGCGCCCGGACCTTCCCGACGGCAGCTACACGGCCACCTACAGGGTCGTCTCGGCCGACTCGCATCCGATCTCCGGAGGATTCGTCTTCAGCGTCGGCGAGGGAGGCGCGGCGCCGGCGGCGACGGTCTCGGAGCTGATCGGCTCCGGCGAGGCCGGGCCCGTGACAGACGTGGCGCTCGGCGCCGCGAAGGGCGTGACCTATGCCGCGATCGCCGTCGCCGTGGGCGGCGTCCTGTTCCTGCTCGCCGTCTGGCTGCCCGCGCTGCGCGACGTCGCCGGCGCGGGCGAGTCGTGGCGGCTCGCGTCGGAGTCCTTCGCATCGAGGACGCGCCGTGTGGGCGCCGTGACCGTCGCCGCGGGCGCGCTCGCCGCGCTGCTCGGGCTCATCCTTCAGGGAGCCAGCGCCGGCGGCACGACGGTCTGGGACGCCCTCGATCCGGACGTGATCGGCGACGTCCTCGGAACGCGCGCGGGCACCGTCTGGGGCCTGCGCCTGCTCGACTGGACGCTGCTCGGGGCGCTCCTCCTCGCGCTTCCGTCGCGACAGGCGGTCCCTGCGCTGCAGCCCGCGTCGCTCGGTGCCGCCGGCCAGGCGCTCCCGCGCGGCGGCCGGGTCGCCGTGCTCGCGCCGCTGGCGATCCTGCTCGGCTTCCTCGTGCTCTCGCCCGCGCTCGCGGGCCACGCCGGGGTCAGCGATCCGAGCCTTGTCCTCTTCCCCGCGAACGTGTTCCACGTGCTCGCGATGAGCATCTGGATCGGCGGGCTCGCCCTGATCCTGCTCGCGCTGCCCGCCGCCACGCGCGCACTCGAGCCATCCGACCGCACCGTGCTGCTGTCGGCATCGCTCGTGCGCTTCTCACCGCTCGCGCTCGGCTCCGTCGCCGCCCTGCTTGCCACCGGAGTCCTCCAGTCGCTCTTCCATCTCACCTCGTTCTCCGACCTCATCGACACGGCCTTCGGCCGGGCGATCCTGATCAAGGCGGGCCTGCTCGCGCTGCTGATCGGGCTCGGCGCCCTCAACCGGCGGCGCTCGCTGCCGCGGCTGCGCCGCCTTGCCGCCGGCGGCGGCTCGCCCGGTGACGAGGGGCGCATCCTGCGCCGGACGCTACGCACCGAGATGGCCGTGCTGGCCGCCGTCCTCGCCGTGACCGCGGCGCTCACGAGCTACCCGCCGCCCGACTCGCTCGCGGCCGGTCCGTTCTCGACGACCACGACGCTCGGAGCCGCGCGCATGGAGCTGACGGTCGATCCCGCCGCGGTCGGATCGAACGAGATCCACATCTACCTCACCGATCCGCGCACGGGCGCGCAGTTCGACCGCTTCCGCGACCTGGACGTCGCGCTCACGCTGCCCGCCAAGCAGATCGGCCCGCTCCACCCGCGGGTGGACAAGGCGGGGCCGGGGCACTGGGTCGCCCGGCGGGCGCAGATGTCGCCGTCGGGCGACTGGCGGCTGACCATCTCCTCGCGCGTCTCCGACTTCGTCGAGCGTCGCGCGCTCGTGGAGGTGCCGGTCGAATGATCGTCCTGGCGGCTCTCACGGCGGTCTGGACGCTGGGGATGCTCGCCCTCGGCGTCGGCGACGCCCTCATCTACCTCGCGCCCGCGCTGCTGATCCTGGTGCCGCTGCTGTACGGCCGCTACCCGGGCGACGACGCGCTCGTGCGCGCGGCCCGGCGCGGACGGCCGCAGCGGCGAGCGGCTTCCCGCGTGCGATCCGCCCCGGCGGCGAGCTCGCATCTCGGCCCTCCTTCCCCGCGGCGGCCGGCTCGTCGGCGCGGCGCTCGCAGGGCGCGCCCCGCCCGCACTGGGTCCGTCACCCGCCTGACCCAACCGAACTTCGAAGGAGAACCAGTGAGCAAGATCATCAGGAGAGCGGCCCTCGGCGCGGGCCTCGCGTCGCTCTCGCTGGCCGCACCCGCGGCCGCGCACATCACGACCAATCCATCCGAGGCGCCCTCGGACGGTTACGCGACAGTGAGCTTCCAGATCCCGCACGGCTGCGAGGAGTCGCCCACGACGCAGCTCCGGGTGAAGATCCCGCCGAGCGTGGCGTCGGCCACCCCCGCCGTGAGCCCGAACTGGACGATCAAGACCAAGGAGGGCAAGAAGGACCCGGTCGAGCTGCACGGCGAGAAGATCACGAGCGGCATCAGCGAGGTGACCTACACCGCCAAGCAGCCGCTGCCGGCGGACCGGCTCGACTTCGTCTACCTGAGCCTGAAGATGCCCGCCGGCGAGGAGGGCGAGTCGGTCTACTTCCCGACGATCCAGAAATGCGACGAGGGCGAGACCCGCTGGATCCAGATCCCCGCCGAGGGCGAGAGCGAGGATGATCTCGAGGATCCGGCGCCCGCGGTCGTGCTGACGGCGGCGCAAGGCGAGCACGGCGGCGGCCACACAGCCGAGGAGAAGCCGGCCGCCGAGCACCAGCCGGCGAGCGCCGAGGTCGACACGGCGGGCGCGCCCGTCGACGACGACTCCGCGCCCGAGTGGCTCACGATCGTCGCCCTCGTGCTGGGCGCGCTCGGCCTCGTCGCGGGCGTCGCGGGGCTGATGGCCGCTCGCCGCCGCTCCGCTTAGGCGGCGATGCACGGGCGGAGCGCCGGTACGCTCCGCCCGTGCGAGTCGTCGCGCTCAGCCTGATCGCGTGCGTGCTGCTCGCGGCCGCCGCGCCGCCCGCCTCCGCGAGCCACAACACCAAGCGCTGCGGAATCGTCGCGAGCGGCTCGGGCGACTTCCGGGTGAGCGCGCGCAAGGTGCGCTGCGGCTTCGCGCGCGCTGGGCGCGCGCCCACCTCGGGCGCCGCGCGGAGCCCCCGGCCAGATGGTTGATCAGCGAGCGCCGGCCGATCGTCACCGCCACCGTCGCCCCGCGGTCATACGCGGAGGGTGTAATCGACGGCTAGAGGGCCGAGCGGATGGCGGCGGAGATGTCGCCGTCGACGGCCTCGTGCTCGTCGA